>CAXYYO010000047.1:0-23610 GCA_964293305.1 uncultured bacterium
ACTGCTGCAAGCTTTTTAAAATATAGAGTATCAGTTAGCTTATTATAAATGGCATCAGCAAATGGGTTTATCGTAATAATTGGTTTGTCGGTTTCTAATGCTAATTCATCAATCGAGAACCATTTTTTACTTATGTAAAAACTGGAATTAATGGTTTGAAAAAAATAAAGATTATCTTGAACTGTGCAGATAAAAGATAACTTCTTTAGGTCGTCTTTAACTATCTGATTGTAATTGACAGAATCTATATCGTTTTGAATAAAATCCAATATAAACCCTGATTTTGAAAAATTTGTAAGTTGATAGAGTTCTTCATCTTCAATAAGTGTTGCTGGATTATACTCAACTCCATTTAAAGTCAAATTAGCCGTTTCGTAAATCTCCGATTCGGTCTCAATGACTCTGAAAATATTCTGTTTTCTTTTTACTTTTCCGTATATATAATTCGCCATTTCGTTATAGTTCAATAAATGTATAGTTGTTAATTCTTCTTAGGTTTTCAAATTCATCATCTCCTGGCGTTTTCAATTGCTTTTTTGTAATCAAAAATATTTTGACATTACCTGAAGTTTTTATAAAGTAAAAGTGATATCCAAAAAGCAAAAATATTGGATTAAAATAAAGTGTTTGCGATAAGAATGTGAAAATGTAAATAATCAAGAAAACCACAATTAATGTCGAAGTGTCTTCTACTCCTAATGATACAAAAAAATACCCTAAGTAAGTTGGTAGGAAATTATTATTGGCTAACTCAATTTCTTTTACCGAACTACTTTGTAATCTATCTTTTGGTAACTTAATTGCAATCAAAAAGCTAAGTGCAGTGAATATAATTGGCACTAATGCAAAAATCAACCAAGAGTAATATATGTTATAGTCAGTCAAAAAATTAAACCTGTATTTTTCCTTAACAAGAAATACAACAACTATCAACCAAGTTGAATTGAAAGCTAAAAATAGTTGATATAAATATTTCATCATTTGGTTTATAAATTTACTCTTACTTCTCCACTCATTAATTTAGGCAATAGGGTATCTCTTGTTTTCACAAGATTTCTCAATTGTCTGTGGTTTAAAAATATTTTGTTTACAATCTCTTTCGCTTGTTTTGTAAATTCAGCTACATTGGTTTTATCAGGTTCGGGAAATTCAAAGGTTGGTATTGCTTGCTTACTTAAATGCAAAACTGTTGAACCGTTTGCACAACCTTCGCAATGGCTTTTAAATTCCCTTGTTCGCATTAAGAAATAGAGAAACTCTATAGAAATCGAATCTACTTTTGAAATGACTTTTACAATATCCATTGAAATTGTCATAGTTTCAAAATTGGGATTTGAAATAACCAGTGCAGGATTTCCGATTACTTCTGCATCTTGTGTAATGTCGGTATGAGCAACAATTAAATCACCCTCAACAACTTCTTGCTTTTCTTTAAACTTACCTGTGAATTCTTTAAAACCATCAATGCTAAATCCACCGTTTCTATCAAAACTTTTTAGAGAAACCATTCCAACTTTTGAAGGACTTAATTCCGAACTTTTATAAGAAACACCATTGATGCACTCAACATAATTACCCAACTCAACATACTTGTTTTCCTCATTAGTCATTGGGAAATAACTTCTAAAAAGTGTTTCAGTTAATTGCTCTAAGGTTTTATTTTGACGGTTTAATAAGTCAATTTTATTATCTAGACTTCGAAGTGTTGAGACAATAACAGTTTGTTCTTTAAAGGGTGGAAATGCAACTTCTAGGTTTTTTAATCCAATGATTGTTAATGCTTTTTGAGCAGAGCCAATCATTGTAGATTCTAATCTTTGTTGACCTATTGAAGAATTAAAATAATAAACTAGAAAGTTTGATGAAATTTCTGAATCAAAATTTTTAAACCAAATTAAATTCCCATCTTTAAAATAGAAATCTCCATCATTATTTACGCAATATGGAATTCCCGCTCTTTCTCCAACTGCTGAAATTAAAATATCCCCATTTTTGGGTGCTCCAAATTTTTCTTTAATCTCATAAAACTTTTCTTTTGTAATGAATAGGTCAATTGAAATATCATCACCTTGTGCTTTTTCAATAATCTCTTTTGAGCGGTAAAAGGGAATACCAGAAGCAACATAATCTGAAAAGAAAATTCTTTTACTAGAAGTAATATCTGCAATATCGCCTAATTTGAATTCTTTCCACCTACTATACAACTCAATTCCCACACGTTTAATGTGGTCTTTTAAGGCAGGTTCTTTTATAGTATGGTAGTTTATCAAATCAATTTTATGAGTAATTCCTTTTTCTTCAAACGCCACACTCATTGCAATAATATCATCGGTGTTTAGGTCTTGTCCTTTTATAGCAATATCAATATCGCTGTCGGGGCGGTAATTGCCTTTGGCTCTGCTACCAAACACAAGGGCTTTGTCCACATTTGAGTGTTCCTCAAAAACGGCTATCAGTTTATCAATAATATGTTGCTCTAATCCAAATTTCATTCGGTGTCGTTTGGGTTAAAAAGGTTCTTCTCTTCATTTATCTGCTCTAACCTAAGCCGTGTTTCTAACTGAATAAACAAACCGTGGTAAGTATCTAAAATATTTTCGGCAATATCGTCTGCGGTTTCGCCATCGTAACTGTGAGAACTTAAGTCACGAGATTTTTTCATTGCTTTCCACACTTCATCACCTTTAATGATGCCATCTGCCAAAGCTTGCTCAATAATTACATTAGGCCCGCCATTATCGTTTGGTCTTTTGTGGTGTCGCAAATAATCTTGCAAAGTTTTCCAAGCCAAATCAAAAGTAAATTCAAAGCCTTGTATCAATCCTTGTTGCTCCAAATCGGAAAGGTCTCTTTCTTCTGCCAAAGCCACAGCTTCGCCAAGCCTTGCTAATGCTTTACGGTAATTGTTAAACCGCTGTATCCAGCGTATATCTTCGTTAGACATTGACAGGTAATTTTATTTTAGATAAATTTTCAGCAATCTTTTTGTTCAAATCTGCTTCTTCTGCAATTTGTTTTTCCAGTTCTGCTTTCAAAGATGTAAAGCGCTCTACAAAATCAAAATCATCTTCTTCGTCCGCCAAACCTACATATCTGCCTGGGGTTAAAACATAATTGAGTTTGGCCACTTCTTCAATCGTTGCTACTTTGCAAAAGCCTGCTACGTCTTGGTAATTACCGTCTGGGTTTCTCCAGTTGTGGTATGTATTTGCTATTAGTTCAACGTCTCCCTCTTTTTCTATCCCTTCCTTTTTTAAGAAATATTCTTTATCGGTTAATTCTCTGTTTTTTCTGTTTATTAAAACGCCCATATTTCTTGCATCAATAAATAGGATTTCCTTTTCACGTTTTCTAAAACCTCCGCTGGTTTTGTTTCTTGATAGAAACCATAAGCAAGCTGGAATTTGCGTATTTAAGAATAGTTTGGTTGGTAGGTTTACAATACAATCCACTAAGCCTTTTTCTACCAATGCTTTTCTTATTTCTCCTTCGCCTGTTGTGTTGGTAGTCAAAGCACCTTTAGACAAAACAAAACCTGCTTGCCCTGTTGGTGCTAAGTGATATAAGAAATGTTGTATCCAAGCGTAATTTGCGTTTCCTGTTGGTGGTGTTAGCTTTTCGCCCAATACCTTCCATCTTGCATCATCACGCAATAATTCACCACTCCAATCGCTATCGTTAAACGGTGGATTGGCAATAATATAATCGGCTTTCAAATCTTTGTGAGCATCATTCAAAAAAGAACCTTCGTTGTTCCATTTTACATTACTGCTGTCAATACCACGAATAGATAAATTCATTTTTGCCAAACGCCAAGTTGTTTGGTTGCTTTCTTGTCCGTAAATAGAAATTCGGTCAGTAGCATTTAATGCTATGCCGACCTTTCCTTTTTTCTTAAAATTATCTTGATGTGATTTAATAAACTTTTCGCTTTGTACAAACATACCTCCGCTACCACAACAGGGGTCGAAAACTCGTCCTTCATAAGGTTCAAGCATTTCAACCAATAATTTCACAACGCTTTGCGGTGTGTAAAACTGTCCGCCTTTTTTGCCTTCTGCCAAAGCAAATTCTCCCAAGAAAAACTCAAATACTTGACCTAATAAATCTTTACTTTGTGCTTCTTTTGTTCCCAAAGTTGCCGAACCTACAAGATTTACAAGTCCGCCCAAACTGGCTTTGTCCAGTTTTTCTTGTGCAAATACTTTTGGTAAAACGCCACGCAAAGAAGGATTGTCTTTTTCAATAGCGTCCATTGCATCGTCAATGTCTTTGCCAATGGTCGGCTGTGTTGCTCTGCCTTGTATGTAAGTCCAACGAGCCATAACAGGCACAAAAAATATTTTCTCTGCCAAATATTCGTTTTTGTCCTCGGGGTCTGCACCTTCACTTTTTAGAGCAACTAATTTTTGATATTGTTCTTCAAAAGCGTCTGATATGTATTTCAAGAATATTAAACCTAAAGCAACGTGTTTATATTCGGCAGCATCCATATTTTTACGGAGCTTATCGGCTGCTTTCCAGAGTTTTTTCTCCAAAGGTTCTTCCTGTTCTGTCTTTGCTGTTTTAGCCATTATTGTCTTTTAATATATTATTCGTTTTTAGGTCGTAAAGTTAGTTTTTTAAAACCTGTTATTGTCAAAAGTTGCCGTCAAAGTGTCAACCGTCCACTTGTCGGGTGGTGGGTGGGCTTTGGGTGCGGTTGGGCAAAATTAAATGTGCTGCAAAAGCGTTGGCTTGTGTGGCAGCTTGCAGCTCTTTTAATTTTGTGAAGCGTTGGCAATTTGCCGTCTGTTGTCAGCACGAAAGTTGATGTCTAGCACGGTCGCCCTGCCATTTCCGCTAACATTTAAATAAACGCAAGTTCCCCCGTTTATTTTAAAAACATGCGTTTATTTCTGTTTATATCTGCTGCCTTTTTGGTGGCCCTAAAATTTAGTCTATGGTTCATAAAGTATTTCTAATATTAAATCATATTGTAAAAATATTAGTTTTATAAATCCAAACTATCCAAAGGGCTTTTTATTTGGTCAAAGCCCTTTGTAGTTACATGAGTGTAAATTTCAGTGGTTTTGCTGCTTTCGTGACCCAACAAGACCTGTATATAACGCAAATCTGTTCCATTTTCCAAAAGGTGAGTGGCAAAACTGTGACGCAAGTCATGTACGTTTATCTTTTTTTTGATACCTACTTTTTGACATATTTCCCCAAAAAATGCCTGTATGCTTCGGGCAGCATATTTTCCACCATTTTGTCCTTCAAATAAGTATTGTTTAGGCCTATATTCCTTAAAATACTCCCTCAATATTTCTATGGTTTTAATGGATAGCAAAGTGTAACGGTCTTTTTTACCTTTGCCTTGCTCTACTTTTATTTGCTTACGCTCTGAGTCGATGTCTTTCTGATTATTGACATAGATTGCTTTGTCGTGCCTCCTCGCCATGATGCAGAGGAGTTGAGTTTCCTCCCAATAATGTAGATTGCTTCTTTTCTTCGCTTTGATGGAGCCTGCATCTTCATTGCCCGTAGGGCGAAAAATCCAACTCTTTTCTTTGAAATATTAAATTATCAATTTTATGTTGAAAGATTTTTGGGAATATTCAACTTGAAAGACAACTATTGATTGGCTTTTATGTAATATAACAATATTCTATTTTTTTCCTTTTTGTGAAGCACATAATTTTGTAAAAAAATATCATGTCAGATCAACAACAACCCACCAATAATCAACTAAACATTGAAATAAGTGAGGAAGTAGCAGAAGGCTCTTACGCCAATCTAGCAATCATAACCCACAGCCATGCCGAGTTTGTCATAGACTTTGTAAATGTAATGCCCGGCACACCAAAAAGTAAGGTGAAAAGCCGTATTATTTTTACACCTATGCATGCTAAAAGGTTTTTGAAAGCATTGGAAGATAATGTACAGCGCTATGAAGGGAATCATGGCCGCATACAAGATTTGGAACAGGTAGAAATACCTTTTAATTTCGGTGGCCCTGTGGCTCAAGCTTAACTATGATTGGAAATAGATTTATACAATTTTCGCCAGGCGATAATAATAAAAGTCGCTTTGACCAGCTACTGGATTTGTTTACCCAAATGCTGCAATACACTAATGGAGATGCCTCTGAAGCACTACAATGGATGAATGAGCTGGATAAGAAATTTGAACTTACCAATGATGATTATGGTATGGGCGATTTTATTGATGAATTAAAACAGAATGGCTATCTGAATGAGGATAATCAGTCTGGCGCATTTTCCATATCTGCTAAAACGGAGCAAGCCATTAGGAAAAAAAGTTTGGAAGAAATTTTTGGTAAACTAAAGAAATCAAAACAGGGCAATCACAATACTTTTAAACCGGGGCAGGGGGATGAAATAAATCCTGAAACAAGACCTTATCAATTTGGGGATATGCTAGAGCAAATTGACTTTACACAAAGTCTGCTCTCCGCACAAATCAATCATGGCATTGATTCATTTAGAATGGAGGAAGATGATTTGCACATTAAAGAATCTGACTTTAAAGCACAATCTTCTACAGTACTCATGATTGATATATCTCACTCTATGATTCTCTATGGAGAGGATAGGATAACACCAGCCAAAAAAGTGGCTATGGCTCTTAGTGAATTAATAACGACCAAGTATCCCAAAGATACTTTGGATATTGTGGTTTTTGGAAATGATGCATGGCCCGTACAAATTAAGGACCTGCCTTATTTGCAAGTGGGACCCTATCATACCAATACTGTGGCTGGTTTGGAATTGGCAATGGATATACTACGCAGAAGAAAAAATGCGAATAAGCAAATCTTTATGATTACTGATGGAAAACCTACCTGTTTAAAAATTGGTAGCAAGTATTATAAAAATAGTTTTGGTTTAGATAGAAAGGTAGTAAATCGATGTCTTAATCTTGCTGCGCAATGTAAAAAATTGAAGATACCTATTACCACTTTTATGATAGCTTCTGATCCTTACCTGCAAAAATTTGTACAAGAGTTTACAGAAATGAATCATGGCAAAGCATTTTTTGCAGGCTTGGATAAACTGGGCAGTTTTGTATTTAAGGATTTTGAAAGTGGAAAATCAAAAACACTGAGGTAGCATTATCAAAACATATACATTAATAGTTCGTTTTTTGAACGAACTGTATTACAAAATTTATGTTACCTTTATTTTACAAATCTAACAACAAATATGCAGCATATTAAAACGCTTGGAGCGTTAATACAATCAGGATATCAATCCAAATCAATAAAGGATGAAGTAAGAAATAATTTGGTAAATGAGTTAACCAAACAAAAGCATCCCTTTCAAGGAATTATTGGTTATGAGGAATCTGTAATTCCCGAAACAGAGCGTGCACTTTTATCCCGTCATAATATTTTATTTCTTGGGCTTAGAGGCCAGGCTAAAACAAGAATGGCCAGACAAATGGTGACCTTATTGGATGAATATATACCCATAGTGGCTGGTAGTGAAGTGAATGATGATCCACTGCAACCATTGAGTAAATATGCTAAGGATTTAATTGCTACTCATGGAAATGATACACCCATACAATGGATACATAGCTCTGAGCGCTATGGCGAAAAATTAGCTACACCAGATGTGAGTGTGGCGGATTTGATTGGAGATATTGATCCTGTTAAAGCTGCCAACCTGCGATTGAGTTTTGCAGATGAACGGGTGATTCATTATGGTATCATACCACGCAGCAACAGATGTATCTTCGTCATCAATGAACTACCCGATTTGCAAGCACGCATTCAAGTAGCGTTGTTTAATATTTTGGAAGAAGGCGATATCCAGATAAGGGGTTTTAAATTGCGTATGCCCTTAGATGTATTGTTTGTGTTTACGGCAAACCCGGAGGACTATACAAATAGAGGTAGCATAGTAACCCCATTGAAAGATCGGATTCAAAGTCAGATACTCACACATTATCCTAAATCAATTGAAAACGCTTTGCTCATAACTGGACAGGAAGCAAAATTGCTACCCGAACAAACAAATCGTATTGTTGTAAATGAACTCCTGAAAAGATTGGTAGAGCAAGTTTCTTTTGAGGCCAGAGGGAGTGAGTATGTAGATCAAAAAAGTGGTGTAAGTGCGAGGCTTTCTATAGCAGCATTTGAAAATTTAATGAGTACTGCAGAGCGTAGAGCTATAATTTATAATGAGGAGCAAACACAAGTATGGTTGAGTGATTTGTCAGGTATAATACCTGCCATTACAGGAAAGGTAGAATTGGTGTATGAGGGTGAGCAAGAGGGGCCATTTCAGGTAGCCTTGAATTTACTTGATAAGTCCATTAGAACTTTGTTTGTGCAATATTTCCCCAATCCCGAGCAGCAAAAGAAAAAAAGAAATACCGGGAAAGGAAGCCAACAGGAGCCAGCTGAAAATCCTTATAAAGCAATAGTGAGGTGGTTTGATGCGGGCAATCAATTGGATCTTTTTTCAGACATCAAGGATATAGATAGGCTAACTGTGCTTTACAGGGTAGATGGCCTAAATGCATTCGTAAAAAAATATTATAAACAGGGGGATGAAATGCAAACCGCCTTACTAATGGAGTTTGTATTATTTGGACTAGCAGCATATTCCATTATCAGCAAAAAAAATATAGAGGGTCATATACAATTCAAAGATTTAATGGGTGGTATTATGAATTTTAATACTACTGATGATGATGAACTAAACGAAGATGATTTCTAAATAAAATTTATATTTCATGTCATTGCTTTTAAACAGACAGGTATTTGGTAAGGATGAAAATGCGGGTGAAAGCTTAAGTAGAGAGGAGGCCAATAAGTTACTGATGGATTGGGTGCCAAATGCAAGGCTGAGGCTACACATGCAGCAGGTAGGCCACTTGATGAAATGCTGGGCCCATGAAAAAGAAAACCTTTCTGATACCCTGCAATGGCATTGGGAAATGGCAGGATTGCTGCATGATGCTGACTGGGATCAATGGCCTACAGAACATTGTAAACGAATTATTGAAGAGCTTGAAAATAGAAATGTAGATCCCGAAATACTACATGCCATAGCCAGTCATGGGCCTGCCTATTTTGGCGTAGCACCTATGACCACTATGGACAAAATGCTTTATGCTTTTGATGAACTAAGTGGCCTAATTCATGCCTATTCTTTAATGCGTCCAAATGGATATGAGGGAATGGATTTGAAAGGGGTAAAAAAACGATTGAAAGAAAAATCCTTTGCCGCTAATGTTTCAAGAGATGATATACAGGATGCTTGTAATAGAGCAACAATTCAGTTAGATGAATTAATTTCATTTATAATAACGAGACAGGCCACAGTGGTTGGCTTTTAAATAAAAGAGGAAGGCGCATTTATCATTTAAAAAAATCTGGCTGCGCTTCCAGATTCACCCTGTGCATTAAAGTTTCTTGGTTTTCCTTTCTGTTAAGACCTTTCAAGTACCATTTGTCATAGTATTTGAGCAAAATGGTAAAACAGCTGCTAAAGTCATCTTCATTTAATGCTGCTACTGCCGTTTTTGTTTCAAGGCCACCCAGCCTTTTGCTTATTCTAAGAATAGCATTTAAGAGTTCCTCTTTTTGAAAATGGCCATAATTGGTAATGCAGTATTCCAATCTGGTTTCAAAAGGTATTTCTAAAAAAAATAAAGGGCTGGTTTGTTTTTGATTAAAAAACTCAATTGGCAAATTTACATTACCAATTCTTTGACTTTCATCTTCAATCCAAATACATGAAGGTTTTGGATTTTGTTGGGAATATACATTCCAAAACGCTAAGGATAGTTTGTTCTCAAACATTTCCTGTGTAGGTTGTGGATCCTCACCCAAAGCTCCAAATGCACTGCCTTTATGGTGGGCCATTTTTTCCAAATCAATAATGGTTTCCCCCTTGTGCTCAAGGGTGTACAATATATCCGTTTTTCCACTACAAGTATAACCGCCCAAAACTTTTAGTGGCCAATTGTTAGTAAACTGAGCAAGACACCATTTTCTAAAAGATTTATAACCTCCAGACAGTGTGTATATTTCAAAGCCATATAGTTGTAAAAGCCATGCAATGGCGCCACTCCGCATACCTCCACGCCAGCAATGCACCAATAAAACTTTTGAATCGTATTTTGTTGCTATGGCATCTGCCTGCTCCACCAAAGATATCATATTGGGCCCAAAAATCTCAAGACCTGCTTTAACAGCTTCCTGTCTGCCCGTTTGCTTATAAAGTGTACCCACAATGGCCCTTTCTTCATCACTAAAAAGTGGAAATGAAATGGCCCCGGGTATATGTGCATGTGCATATTCTGAAGGGCTACGCACATCTAATACAGGATATTTTTTTGACTGTAGTAGAAAATCGTCTATATGTAATGCTGTGGACAGGGTATAAATTTATTTTCTTTTAAAAACAGGAACGGTACTACATGGTTCTCCATACATAATGCTCTTGGCCACAGGTAATAATTTTGCAGTTACTGCCATATATGCCGAGGCGGGTACAGGTATGCTACCGCATCCTTTTATTACAACACGTTTGTCTGTAAAATCTGCAGTGTCCATTGCCTCAATTTTTTGAAGTAGGAGTGTAGTTTTCATTGCGTCAGCATCACCAAAATAAATCGAATCGGCAATTGGTTGTAAATAAGTAGCAGCAAGCATCCATGCCCAATGTGGTATAATGGCATCTGCGGAGCAGATAATGGCTACATGCTTATTTTGAAATTCCTTCCAATCTATTTGTTGCAGAGCAGCTCTAAAATCAGCTTCTTTTACAATAAGACCCATAAAAAGGTATGGTTTCATATCCCAGATAGCTACTTCATTTCCCGCAGGGAAATAAGAAGCCAAATCAACGGTAATTAAACCACTTGAAGCTACTCTATTTTGTATTATTTGCTCTGCCATGCGATGCAAAAATAAAAAATCTCCTTATCCAATAAGAGAAATTATTGATTCTTGTTAAAGTACATTCTGCGGAAACAATTCCAAACAATAAAACTATTCAACAAGTATTGGCTACCTGTAAGTAGAATCTGGCTTATTTTGCAAATTATTTTTTTGGTCATACAAATAAAATTAATCTTATTTCAATGAAAATATTATTGCATTACCTCAAGCCTTATAGACCACTGGTTTTGCTAGCACTTTTGCTGGCTACCATCAACCAATGTTTTTCACTTATAGATCCTATCATATTTGGAAAAGTGATAGACGAATTTGGAAAACATCCTCATTTCTTTGATAATGAAGAAACCCGCCCCCGCACAGAAAATGATTTTATAACAGGTATTTTATGGCTTCTCCTTGCAAGTATGAGCGTGGCTATGGTGAGTCGTATAGCAAAAGCTTTTCAAGATTATGTGGTAAGTATTGTAATCCAAAAATTTGGAGCTAAAATATTTACTGATGGTTTAAGACATTCACTGCTGTTACCTTATCAGGATTTTGAAGATCAGCGCAGTGGAGAAACCCTTTCTATTCTGCAAAAAGTACGTACAGATACAGAAAAGTTTATCAGTACTTTTATCAACCTGTTTTTTGCGCTTGTTGTGGGTGTGGTATTTGTAATGATATATGCGTTTCGCATCCATTGGAGTATTGCTCCGGCTTATATTATAGGTATATTATTGCTTTCTGTGCTGATGGGAAAACTCAGTAAAAGCATAAAGAGTATTCAGAAAAATATTGTGGCAGAAACCACAGCCCTTGCTGGAAGCACCACAGAAAGCTTAAGAAATATTGAATTAATAAAAAGTCTTGGACTCACTGATCAGGAAGTAAACAGATTAAATACAAACACCTATAAAATTCTGGGATTAGAAATAAAAAAAGTAAAAAGTATAAGGGCACTCAGTTTTATACAAGGCACATTTGTAAATACCCTTCGGCAGGTCATTCTTTTTTTACTCATGTATCTTATCTTCAAGGACATACTTACCGTGGGTCAGTTGTTTACCATGCAGATATATTCTTTTTTTATTTTTGGTCCCTTACAGGAAATAGGAAATATCATCATTACTTATAGAGAGGCAGAAGCATCACTCATCAATTTTGATAACCTGATGAAAAAATTGCCTGAACCAATACCGGAAAAACCTATACGATCTGGCATATTACAGCATCTTGCATTTGAAGGTGTAAGTTTTCAGCACAAGACTGCAAATTTTAAAGCATTAGACCATATCAATTTTACTGTAAAACAAGGAGAAACTATTGCCTTCGTAGGTCCAAGTGGTAGTGGTAAGAGCACTCTTGTAAAATTATTAGTTGGCTTATACAGAACTAATGATGGTAAAATAACCTATAACCATATAGCAGTAAATGATATTGATTTTGATGAACTGCGCAGCCAGATTGGTTTTGTAACGCAGGATACACAACTCTTTGCAGGTACTATCAAAGAGAACCTACTCTTTGTAAAACCTGACGCCACAGTTGAAGAATTGGATGATGCTTTAAACAAAGCAAGTTGTCAAAATTTATTGGCACGTGCAGAAAAAGGATTGGATACGATGATAGGGGAGGGCGGCTTAAAACTAAGTGGAGGAGAGAAGCAGAGAATCAGTATAGCAAGGAGCCTTTTGCGCAAGCCACACCTACTCATTTTTGATGAGGCTACTTCTGCATTGGATTCTATAACTGAAGAAGAAATAACGAATACAATTAAAGAGATTTCGGAACTCAAAGAGCAGATTACAGTACTTATTGCACATAGGCTAAGTACTATAATGCATGCGGATAAAATTTATGTATTAGAAAAAGGACAGATTGTTGAAATGGGCTCTCATCAGGAACTGCTAGAAGAAAAAGGTTTGTATTATGCAATGTGGCGTCAGCAAATTGGCGAACGTAAATTTACTGCAAAACCGCAAGTAGTGTAGTAAGGAAAATTATGCTCTGTTACCAGCCAATAAATACAGTACGGCCATCCTTACAGCTACTCCATTCTCTACTTGTTGAAGTATGATGGAGTGGTCACCATCTGCTACATCGCTATCTATTTCCACACCCCTGTTGATGGGGCCGGGATGCATAATGGTAATGGGTTTTGGTAATTCTTCTAGCATTGATTTTTTTATGCCATACATGAGGTTGTATTCCCTTAGAGAACTAAATAAAGGTTGGTTTTGACGCTCCAATTGTATGCGAAGCACATTGGCTACATCACACCATTGTAATGCTTTCATTACATCATATTCTACCCGAACATCAAAAGCAGCAGTTATATATTTTGGAATGAGGGTAGGAGGTCCGGCCAATGTAATTTCAGCACCCATTTTTTTCAATAGATAGATATTGCTTAATGCTACTCTGCTATGCATAATATCCCCAATAATGGCCACTTTAAGCCCCTCTAAGCTGCCCTTGCTTTGCTGCATAGAAAATGCATCTAGTAAAGCCTGTGTAGGATGTTCATTTATACCATCACCAGCATTTACAATAGCTGCAGGAATATGTTTTGATAGAAAATGTGGTGCCCCACTGGCACTATGCCTCATAACCACCATATCCACTTTCATGCTGAGTATATTATGCACTGTGTCCAGTAATGTTTCCCCTTTTTTTGAACTGGATGTAGAAGTGGAAAAATTTAATGTATCTGCACCAAGTCTTTTTTCAGCCAGTTCAAATGACATACGGGTTCGTGTACTGTTTTCATAAAACAAATTGACAATGGTAACATCCCTAAGACTGGGCACTTTTTTTACTGGTCTTTGTAATACGTCTTTAAACTGAGTGGCTGTGGAGAGAATAAGGTTAATATCCGTGGGTGTTAAATCCCTAATACCAAGTAGATTTTTAATGGACAATTTCATTAAAGTGCGAAGATAAGGGGTTTGAGTGTTGGTTCAAACTATGGCGTTTCCTTATTGCACGAAGTGCAAATAAAAATTCATACAAACTATACAACCAGCAAATTCATAAAATATGCCTATGAAGACTCTTTCATTAAATGGTTTACCAATAATTCTACAGCTTTTTTTCGGTGGCTATACTTGTTTTTTTCATCCATAGTCATGGATGCAAACGATTTGCCATTTGCTCCTTGCGGAGAAAAAAGAGGATCATAACCAAAGCCTGCATTGCCGATTGGCTCCTGTAAAATTTCTCCTTCGCATATACCTTCAAAATAATAAATTTGACCCTCCTGGTGGAGTGCAATTACTGTTTTAAATCTGGCCTGTCTATTGGTGGCAAATTGCATGGCCTCCAACAGTTTTACTATATTATCTTGAGCCGTTGCATGTTCGCCTGCATACCTAGCGCTTTTTACTCCAGGGGCTCCATCTAATATGTCCACTTCCAACCCTGTATCTTCACTAAAACAATTTGACCGAGTGAGTTTATGGATAACAGTAACTTTCTCTAAGGCATTTTCATGAAAACTATTCCAGGGTTCAGGTATATCCTCTACGATGCCTGCTTCTAGTAAGCTGATGATGGCAATTCGATTATTTAATACAGCTTTTATTTCTGCAACTTTATGAGGATTGTTGGTTGCAAAAATATAATGACTATCCATGATTACTTCTTTTTGAAAATTTTTTGTAAGGCCAACCAAATTTTTTGTTTTTCTGATTTAATGAGGTCTGAAGTGCCATCTAAACTATCTAAATGTGGTGCAGTAAGATAAACAGTAGATCCATGTGGTTGCACTTGATAATTGGGCATGGCGAATGGGAGCTGCTGCTGCCAGATTTTTGACCCAAAAAATAGCGCTACTTCTGGTTTTAATTCATCTTGTATTATACGCCATTCCTGCTTTGTATTATTTTCATTTACTAAAGCAATATCCCCCATATTTAAACCACAAGCACCAAGCATTTTAGTGAGTAACTCTAGGCTGTTATCCGCCAAGTAAGGATAATTTGAGGTGTGCACCAATACTACAATATGCTTTTTGTTTTCACCCAAAAAACGAATTGGAGTCTCTGTTGATGA
This sequence comes from uncultured bacterium, assembly GCA_964293305.1. GTDB lineage: Bacteria > Bacteroidota > Bacteroidia > Chitinophagales > Chitinophagaceae > CALAGJ01. The sequence continues at coordinate 14,960 of CAXYYO010000047.1, forward strand.
AACTTTTTCCAGAGGTGCAATGGGTGATTCATTTGATGTATTTTTTCCTTTGGAATGTTTTGTATGCCCTGGTATTACTAAGGAGTCTTTGTAAAAATCTACAAGCAATGATAGTGGTAATGTTTTTTTATGCACAGTTAGAAAAATAATGGTTGTTAGTTTTGTATTTCATTTTACCTTTCTTTGCAAAAATTCTATTTTATGACAGATGTATTTGAGATAGCCGTTATTAAAACAGAACGGAGCAAACTTAATGACCTAAACTTAGAAAATATACCCTTTGGAAAATATTTTACAGATCATATGCTGGAAGCTGACTTTGAAAATGGGGAATGGACAAATGTCCAAATAAAACCTTACCAGCCTATATCATTATCACCAAGTTTAAGTGCATTGCATTACGGACAAAGTATTTTTGAAGGTATAAAAGCCTATAAAAATAATGAAGGCGAAGCTGCCATATTTAGACCTTATGAAAACTGGAAAAGATTCAATCTTTCCGCCACAAGGATGAATATGCCAGAAGTACCTGAAGAAATTTTTATTGAAGGTATGAGGCAGCTCATTAGTTTAGATAGCAATTGGGTGCCTGCCCGCCCGGATCATTCCTTGTACATCCGTCCGTTTATGTTTGCATCTGATGAACTGCTTGGTGTACGCCCATCTGAAAGTTATAAATTCATCATTATTTTAAGTCCTACCGGGCCTTATTATACTGCACCTATGAAGATTATGGTGGAAGAAACCTATACACGTGCATGCCCCGGTGGTGTTGGTTTTTCAAAGAATGCGGGAAACTATGGTGGCAGTATGCTTGCAGCTACAGAAGCAAAACAAAAAGGTTATGATCAGGTACTTTGGACGGATGCTTTTGAACACAAATGGTTGCAGGAAGTTGGTATGATGAATGTAGCATTTTTAATTGGAAATAAAGTAATAACTCCATCATTAGAAGAAGGTACTATTTTGAAAGGAATTACTAGGGATAGTGCACTTACTCTTTTAGGTGATATGGGTATTGAAACGGAAGAAAGACCAATTAATATTGATGAAGTAGTAGCAGCATACGAAAATGGTAGTTTTAAGGAAATGTTTGGCTTAGGCACAGCCGCCACAGTAGCCATGATAAAAGAATTGTGTTATAGAGATGTTGTTATGGAATTTAATCCGGAAAAATATACTGTAGCTCCTAAACTTCGTGCCATGATGAACGATATCAAAGAGGGTAAAGTAGCAGATACACATGGATGGATGTTTAAAATATAAATGTTAATCTGTCGTTTCTACAGATACTACATGGAAATATTATGTTCTTAAAAAGAGGCTGCCCTATTTTGGCTGCCTCTTTTCTTTTAACTCAGAGATTGCAAATGATATTAATTACAAAGCTTAAATGCAGCACACATAAGCATTTGAGAAAAATTTTTGATTTTAAATTAGATTACTTTTTCTTCAGCCAAAAATCAACCTCAAGCACGGACCTATATTGCCTTCCAACTTTTCATTAGAAAGTCAACTGCAATATCTGAGTTAAATGACTACCATACAAGATTGGATATAGCATTTTAAAAATTCAAATTGATTAAAAATTCTTCTGATATTTTTGAGGTGATGGATAGCAGCAATATCTATTTCAATTTAAAAAAAAATATTTTAAGCAACTTTCCAATTCTCACCATTGTTGTTGTAATTTGCCTATTCATCTCTTCCATACATGGGCCATTATTTAGAAAACCGGTAAGTCTTGTTATAAATGATAAATCGGGCCAATTACTCAATGCGGGCATAGCTTCTGATGGACAGTGGAGATTTCCTGAAAGGAAAAATACTCCGGAAAAATTTGATGCCTGTATTACTAGTTTTGAGGACAAAAGATTCTGGTATCATATAGGTGTAGATCCATTTGCTTTTTGCAGAGCCATGGTGCAGAATATCAAAAATAAATCTGTAGTAAGTGGTGGAAGCACCATAACCATGCAAGTTATACGTCTTAGCCGTAAGCCTACGAATCGAACCATATATGCGAAGTGTATTGAAATAGCTTTAGCACTAAGAATAGAGTGTACCTACAGTAAAAATGAAATACTTGGTTTATATGCATCTCATGCTCCATTTGGTGCTAATGTAGTTGGGCTGGATGCCGCCGCTTGGAGGTATTATGGACAGAAGGCTGAAGAGCTAAGTTGGGGCCAGATGGCTGCCCTTGCCGTATTGCCAAATGCGCCATCCTTAGTGCACCCCGGAAAACATAGCGAAGCCTTATTGACAAAAAGAAACCGTGTAATACAAAAGCTTCTAGAAAAAAATATTATTGATATAGAAACAGCACAGTTGGCCATGTATGAGCCATTACCCGGTGCACCATTACCGCTTCCACAGGAAGCTCCACATGTGTTTCAGTATTACAAAAATCTTTCAGCAAAAAATGAAATTGATGGAGACCATATCATAGAAACTACGATAGATGTACAACTTCAAAAAAGGCTTTGTAATATTACAAAACAACACCAGCAAAATCTAAGTGGCAATGGTATTCAAAACATAGCTGCTATGATAATGGAAATAGAAACTGGTGATGTAATTGCTTATAGTGGAAATGTATATGAACCTACAGACAGTAGCTTGCAAAGTCATGTGGATGTGCTTCAAAGCAGCCGTAGCCCTGGCAGTACATTAAAACCATTGCTATATGCAGCCATGCTTAGTGATGGTGTCATTTTACCCAATCAACTTATTCCGGATATACCCACACAACTCAATGGATACACACCTCAAAATTTTGATTTAGGATATGATGGTGCAGTGCCGGCACACAGAGCATTGGCACGTAGTTTAAATATTCCTGCCATAAAAATGCTCCAGCAATATCGGTATCCACGTTTTTATGATATGCTTCATCAATATGGATTTTCTACCCTTCTTAAACCAGCAGATCATTATGGTATGAGCCTCATACTTGGTGGTTGCGAAATAAAGCCATTCGAACTCTGTGGTGTATATGCTTCTATGGCAAGAATGTATTTACACCAACAGGATGATAAAGGCAAATGGAATGATAAAAGATGGTTTATGCCCAGACTTTCTACAATGCAAAAGAAAAAGGAAACACAGATATTTGCAAATAGCCAATTGTTTAGCTATACAGCACTCTGGCAAACTTTTTCCGCTATGAATGAAGTAATGCGACCAGGAGAAGAAGGGCTATGGACATCTTTTCAAAGTGCACAGAAAATTGCTTGGAAAACAGGCACTAGCTTTGGTTTCAGAGATGGTTGGGCTCTAGGATTTAATACAAAATATGCCATAGTAGTATGGACAGGAAATACAAGCGGAGAAGGCAGACCAGGCCTTACAGGTATATCCACCGCAGCACCTGTGCTTTTTGAATTATTTAGATTACTACCTCCCACACCTTGGTTTGATGCTCCAAAATATGATATAGCATATATCAATGAGTGTAAGGAAACGGGTTTCAAAGCAGGCCCATTTTGTAATAATATTATTTCAAGTCAGGTGAGTGAACTTGCTTTGCAAAAAACTGCCATTTGCCCCTGGCACAGAGTTATCAATATGGATCCTTCGGATACATATAGGGTTACAGAAAATTGTATGAGCCCTTCTGAAATGCATCATAACAACTGGCTCATAATGCCACCCACTATTGAATATTATTACAAACAAAAACATCCCGGTTACAAAACATTGCCACCATACATGGCTGGCTGCATACAAGAAAATATTAGATCACTCGATATCATTTATCCTGATAATGGTGCAAGAATTTTTATACCCGTTGAATTAAGTGGTGATGAAGGTGCTACCATATTTAAAGCAACCAGCAGAAGCAGTACAGATAAATTATTCTGGCATGTTGACAATGAATTTATTGGAACTACGGAAGGTTTTCATCAGATGGAAATACATCCTGCATTGGGGCCACATAAACTTACAGTTGTAAACTTAGAAGGGGTATCAGTTAGCAAAAGTTTTGTTGTAATTGGTAAAGAATAGAACAATCTACCACCAATAAATTATTATTTTTCCCCTGCGGGTAATGAATAGCATTGTCCGGATTAAATGGGTGAAAACGAAAAACACTAACACCTATTTTCAAGAAAATAAATAATGTTGATAGGTATCCTCTACTCTTTATTCTGGTATCCATTTGAGCTGTAGCATGGTCTCCGTATTTTCTATTATTCTACACCTGTTGTCTATGCGTAAACCCACCACCCAAATTATCTTTTTATCAGCTTCCAATACCATCACTTTTTCCTTCGCCGTGGCAGAGAGTTTTAGGTCAATTAAAAAGCGATTGATTTTTTTCTTTTTATTCATTCCCAGTGGGTAAAAATAATCACCCGTTTTCCAAGGCCTGAGTATCAATGGAAAACTGATATACTTCATATCTACACATGCAGTTAATCTGTCTGCTTGCACAATTTGTGTTGCTTGTTTTTGCTTTATTTCCAGCTTACCTGCAATGGTTTCTATTAGTTCCTCCTTATTTTCAATCAATATATGATCAGCTGCTTTAGATTGTAGGGAAGCTATAATCAACCACTTCCTATTTCTAAATATTCTATATGTGGCGGATGCTGTATAAGCACCATTATGTGCATGGCAAAGATGAAGTACGTCCTGCACCTGCCCTGCATTAAAGCCATAGGGTTGTATTATTTCCCAAACTATAGTAGCCAATGGTTTTGATTGTAATAAAAGTAAAACGGGAATATGCATTTCACTGCCCTTTGCTATGCATAACTTTTTTAGATGGATGTAAAGCGCCTGTTGATAGAGGGCGTATGCGTCCTGTAAATGGGTAATACTTTGATAAATATTTTTTGAAGCCTGTGGCAATTTTTCTGCAAGGAGAGGTAGTACTTTATTTCTTATAAAATTTCTGGTGTAAGTGTCTTTTGAATTGCTGCTGTCTTCAATCCATATTATATTTTTTTCTATGGCATAAGCCAATAATTCATCTCGATATACCGGCAATAATGGCCGTATAATTGTGCCTTGAATATAGGGTATGCCCAATAAACCTTTTAAACCTGTACCACGGCTTGCATTTATAAGAAAAGTTTCTACTGCATCATCTGCATGATGGCCTGTGGCTACATAGCTATTTGCTGTTGACTTTGCCATTTCGTGAAACCAGTTATACCTTATTTCCCTTGCAGCTTCTTGTATGGATATTTTATGCGTAATGCTATATTCTTCGGTATTTGCATGCAGCACATCAATTGGAATCTTCAAATCTTGGCAGATGGAGCGTACAAAATTTTCATCCCTATTACTTTCATCCGCTCTCAAATGAAAGTTACAATGCAATGCTGTTATATTAAAACCCGCATGATGAAGTAAATGCAGCAGCACTGTGCTATCCAATCCACCACTACAAGCCATATATACCATGTTTTCCTTTTTTAGAAAAGGAAATTGTATGGATAAGTGGTGATGAAATTTTTCTTGCAATGTCATTTTTAAAAAAATTGCTTGTTTGGTTTTGCATCAATTTGTAATGCAAGCATTCCTAGTGGCCATACATTCCCCGAAGGGATAAAACTTAAAATAAAATTACAATCTGTATTTTCTTTTGTCTTTGTTATAGCATGCCAATCAAATGAAATCGCCCTTTATTTCTGTTGTTCTTTTGCCCAGTTATCTTTGAGCGTTACGGTTCTGTTGAAAATGAGTTTGTCTTTTGTGGCATCCTCATCCAAACAAAAATAACCCTTACGCAAAAATTGAAATGCTTCACCAGGTTGTGCATTGCCCAAGGCAGTTTCTGCATATGCTGCTGGTATTATTTCTAGACTTTTTGGGTTGATGTAATCTTTAAAATCCCCTTCAACATCATCTAAAGACGGCACAGTAAATAGGCGGTCGTATAACCTTAATTCCACAGGTATTGCATGTGCAGCACTTACCCAATGTAGGGTGGCTTTTACCTGTATGCCACTAGTATCTGCACCACTTTTACTCTCTGGTATATAGGTACAATGTAATGCTATAATTTTTCCATCATTATCTTTTATTACTTCGTCACATTTTATGATGAAAGCACTTTTTAACCTTACCATTTGGCCCGGAGATAGTCTAAAATATTTCTTAGGGGGTTGCTCCATAAAATCTTCTCTTTCTATCCACAGTTCTTTTGTAAATGCAAGCTGGCGGTGTGCAGAATTGGGATCTTCAGGATTATTTTCAGAACTAAGTAAAATTTCATCTCCTTCAAAATTTGTAATTACAACTTTTATGGCATCAAGCACTACCATTCTGCGCAGCGCCGTTTTATTCAACTCTTCTCGTACAAAAAATTCCAATACACCAATGTCCACCATATTGTCCCTTTTGCCTATGCCGATACGATCGCAAAATGCACGCACACTGGCCGCTGTAAATCCCCTTCTACGTATGCCGCTGACGGTGGGCATGCGTGGATCGTTCCAGCCACTTACATGTTTTTCATTAACCAACTGAAGCAGCTTTCTTTTACTCATTACCGTGTAGCTGATATTTCTTCTTGCAAACTCATATTGCTTAGAAGGAAATAGGTTTAACTCCTGAATAAACCAATCATATACTTCCCTATGTGGCACAAACTCCATAGTGCATATAGAATGTGTAATACCTTCTATGCTATCACTTTGTCCATGTGCAAAATCATACATAGGATAGATACACCATGCATCTCCACTGCGGTGATGGTGTGCATGTTTAATGCGATAAATAATGGGGTCTCGCATCAGCATATTGCTACTGGTCATATCAATTTTTGCCCGCAGTACTTTTGCCCCATCAAGATAGGCGCCACTACGCATAGCTTCAAACAATTCAAGATTTTCCTCCACAGTGCGATTGGCAAATTCATTTCTTACTCCGGCGGTGGTAGGTGTGCCCTTTTGCATGGCAATATCAGCACTTATACTATCATCCACATAAGCTTTGCCATTTTTTATAAGTGTGATGGCATATTGGTATAATTGATCAAAATAATCGCTGGCATAGCGTTCTTCATCCCATTCAAATCCAAGCCAACGCACATCGTTTTTTATGCTCTCTACATATTCCGTTTCCTCTGTAGCAGGATTGGTATCATCAAACCGGAGATTGGTAACGCCATTGTATTTAGCAGCCACACCAAAGTTGAGACAAATACTACTGGCATGCCCCAAATGCAGATAACCATTTGGCTCCGGTGGAAAGCGGGTTCTTATTTTCGTATGCTTACCTGCCGATAAATCCGATTCAATAATTTCTTCAATAAAATTGAGGCTGCGTTCTTCACTCATAATAATCTTTTGCGGCAGCAAATGTAAAGAAAGTGAAGGTTGATATTATGGAAAACATTGAATGAACAAGGCCATGAATGGAATTGGATTTTGCTTCAATCTAATTGAAGTTGTCAAAGGATGGGAGTAAATAAAAAGGATAAGAAACCTTTGTTATGTGAATTTGCTATTTGTAGAAGATTATAATTCTAACACAATTTAGAAAAAATAAACAAGGCCCAAACCAAAAGCATTTACCTTATTTCTAAATCTTGTAACTTCTGTACCATCTGGTGCCGTTTGTTTGATTGTTGTGGTTTGGTATTCGTTAAATAGAAACTGATAAATACCTTTTACAGCAATTTGATCACTAAATTGATATCGTAGATAAAATTCTGAATTAAGTGTGCCTAAATCATTGTCGCCGGTTAGCAATAAATTAAAAGGATATGGTTTTGCAATTGGTTCTGCTGTAAGAGTGCCCTCACTTTGAAGTGTAGCCGCAGACTTGCTGCCAATAGTAAATCCAATTATATCAATGTTTAGACCGGCATATAAAGTTGGAGTGATATGATATCCTGCATTACCACTTAGGTTGATAGATGTAGAAAATGGTTTTTGCACTGTAAGTGTATCCCAAAACCAAGTTTTTTGACCTGCCAACACAATGTAAAAAGGCGTTGTATTGGTGCGGGCTAATTTGGCAGGGGCAGTTGTATAATTTCTGTTTTCGCCACCAAATAAAGTTAATCTTGCTCCTAAACCTAATTCTAATTTTTTGGATTTTCCAATCCCCCAATTATACACCCACGATGCTGAAAGGGCAGATTGTTTAGATGCAATTGTTCCACTTATATCTAACCATTCAGTTTTGGAATGTTGCGATTGCTGTGCTTGAACAAAAAATGGTAATAAAAAACAAAGGATAGCTATATAAACCTTCATACACTAAAATTTGATGCGAAGTAATCGAGTAATTTGATTAAAATGAAAAAATAATAAAATGGCTGATGAAATAAATATGATGAGTGCATAGGTAAATAGTAAACCTCCATCTCCTTGTACTTCAATACCCAATTGTGTGATGTGAAAAAAAAGAGCTCCACTCATTAGGCCAATAGCCATTGCACTGCCAATACCAGTAAATGAAGGAATTAATATAAGTACAGCAGCAATGAGTTCCATAACCCCAGTACCAATTCTACCCCAAGGCTCCATACCAAGAGTAGAAAATATATATACTGATTCTTCGGCTCCTGTCAACTTGAAAAATAATGTCTGCTAGAGCAGCCCTGCAACTGCTATTCTAAGTATCCTGATGGTTTTTTTTTTTGACATATTAATTATATTTTTTTCTTAATTTTTTATTTATGG
>CAXYYO010000048.1:0-23174 GCA_964293305.1 uncultured bacterium
ACTGTATTGCCTGTAAGTAGTGGCTCAAGCAGTGCTGGTAGAGGTGGTGGTGGTGGTGGTGCTATGTGGGGTGGTGGAAATCTTGGCACAGCTCAAGGTTATATAAAACCACGATATGGTGTGGATATAGCAGTGAAAAAAGACTGGACTTTTAAGAATGCTACAACTGCATCCATTACAATTAGTATGAACGATGTGTTTAGAACAATGGTACAAGCCAGCTACGCCGAAAGTATATATATAGCACAAGATAATTTTCGACGTAGAGACCCGCAAGTACTGCGCATTAATTTTAGCTACCGTTTTGGAAAGTTTGATACTTCCCTTTTCAAACGTAAGAGCAATAAAGCCGATGGCAGTGGTGGTATGGATATGATTGGTGGAGGTTAGGCACCTACCTGCCCAACCTTATATTTAAAGCTACCATAAAATTTATTCCTGCCATTGGGTAATAATAATTTTCACTTGTAACTACTCCATCATAAAGATATGCGTACACATATCCATTTGGCTCATACATTACGTTGAAAACATTATTGGCCTGCACAATGAATTTGCTACCCTTCCATTTATTTGAAAACACATCCAGCGTAAAACGTAGGTCGTTAGTAAAATAGGCATCCAAACTACGCTCTTCATTTTCTGTATTATCTAAATATTGCTTGCCCACATATTTACTTAAAATACTCAATTCAGTATTTTTTAATGGAAGAAAATTTATTGTGCCTGCGGCGATGATGGAAGGAGAAAATGAAATAGCAGTATTACTATGCATAATGGCTTTTTGATCTATATATTCAAAGTTTACATCATAGTTATCTGCATATTCTGTAAAGGATTTTATTTTATTTGAGCTAAGGGTAAAATTTGTTGCAGCATTCATCCATTTACTGATACGCAAAGCACCCTGCCATTCCATACCTATTCGATAACTATTTGGCACATTAATTCTGGTGTAAGCGCCCACATCATTTATACGACCGGTCTGCACCAATTGGTCTTTATAAAACATGCCATAAAAATTCATACCTGTATTCCAATTGTTGCTTCTTTTTTCAATACCAAATTCTATATCGTGTAGGTACTCAGCATTGGGCTGTTGGGTAGTGCCAGCTTCAAAATCATCTCTATTAGGTTCTTTGCCCGCCAATGCATAGCTTGCAAAAACAGACCAACCATTTTTTGCATAGCTCACACCTACTTTTGGATTGAAGAAATCAAATTTTCTTCTGATAAATAAATCACCATTACCCCTGAATCCATCCATTTGGTGCAGCACTGTGCGATATTGTACATCAGCAAATAGAATCCATTGATTGGATAAATGATGCAATGCTTTAATATATACATTGGCATCATTTTTAAAAGATGGGTGTCTATAATATTCTTCATCAGCAATGGTGGGCAAAGCATCTACCGACTTAACTAGGCCAAAATGTTGTCCATTATATCTGCTCCAGCTACCACCCACTGTATAACTTGTATGGGAAGTATTGTATTGAAGTGTAAATACATTTCCAAAGAAATAGTTATCTAACCAGAGCTGCCTTATTAAATTCGATCTGTAAATGGTATCTGCACCCACCACCGGATTTTCTAGGCCATAGTCTTTCAATTTTACATCTGCCCTGTACTCATTATAATAGCCTTTTCCACGGGTAAGAAACCCTGTAAGCTGCACTGATAATTTATCTGAAAAGCGATGATTAAAAAATAATTGATAATGTGTTTGTTTATAATTATCAGTTTGATCATTGTAAGGTTCATCCGATTTTTCTGTGCCAGCAGGATTAAAGGTTCTGTTAGTATCCAATATAGAATTTGAGATACCATACCAGGATTGATAGGTTTCCTCATTTCCCGAAAATACATTCAGCCTTAATGATGAATTCTTTTTTATCCAAGCACCAGATACATACCAAGCATATAAATCCGATCTGGCCCTGTCCACATATCCATCGCTAGATATGCGGCTAAGTCTTGCCTCTACTGTAAACTGGCTATCAATCAAGCCACTTGAAGCCTGCAAGGTGTTTTTGTAGGTATTGAATGAACCAATACTATTATTTAAAGCAATATACCCTTTTTCATTAAATTCATTTGTAGCTAAATTAATTGTAGCTCCAAATGCGCCGGCACCATTGGTAGAAGTGCCAATACCACGTTGTATTTGCACAGATGAAGCGGAAGAAATAATGTCTGGAATATTTACCAAAAAAGTACCCTGACTCTCTGCATCATTATAGGGAATGCCATTTAAAGTAACGTTTATGCGGGTTGCATCCGTCCCTCTTATTCTTATAGCAGTATATCCTACTCCATTACCAGCATCAGAATTAATGGTAACAGAGGGTGTTTGATTTAAAACAAAAGGAATATCTGCACCCAGATTAAGTTTTTCAATATTCGTTTTGTTGAGCGATGTTTTTGCAAATGGACTTTTTTCAGCAGCTCTTACCGCTTTTATTTCCAAGGTTTCTAAAAATAAATCTGATTCATCCATCAAAAAAGTGAAAACAGATTGATTAATGATAATACTGGTATCCAATTGTTTCATACTTACATGAGAGGCATGTAAAACACACGGACTCCCAGATGGAATATTTGCAAATTCAATGCTACCATCAGCATTTGTTTGGTTTGTTTCTGTATTCCAGTTATTCCATTGTATTCCAACAGACACACCGGGTATTGGTACACCTTTTTTATCAGTAAAGACAAAAGTTGTTTTTTCCTGAGCATGATTCAGGATTGCAATCAAAAGAAATGTTGTAATCAAAAATTGCTGTTTCATCGTATATATACAGGATGGAACAGGACTTTGCGATAAAAGTGCAGTAATACAGCGCCTTCCCTTCGCAGGTATTATCCTGTTCAGGTTCTACGGGTATAATCTCAGCTTCAACACAGTTGACGCACCCCGGGAACTTTTGGCCCATCATTTTTTTATGGCCGCTGCAAATGTATAAAGAACTGATTTGAGTTTTCAAAATAAAATATGTAATGTGTAGGAGAGGAGATAAGAAATTTTTCGTTAGAAGGTCTTTGGCATCATTATTGAACAAAGAGTGAAACCTTGAAAACTATTTGTCAGTTAAACACAATATGCTAAAATATGGCTGACATTTTATTTAATTTAAAACTAATAAATAATTGAAAATGAAAAAGTTATTTATTTTTGTGATGAGTTTATTAATGCTTTCTTTTGTTCCGGTGGCCAAGCAGGCACTACCTGAATCATCAGATCATTCCAATTTTTTAGATACAACAGTTGTTCCTTTAAAAGATTCAATTATATTTTTAGATTCTACTAAAATGGATACTTTAAATGCAGTAGATAAAACATTAGACGAAGTTTCAAAGCAAAAAAAGGATAAAAGTTCATCAGAAAATTTTTCAGGCACAGGGGATTTTTATAATGGAAAAGCAAGTTATTATGCCTCAAAGTTTGATGGACGTAAAACGGCAACAGGAGAAATTTTTAGAAATTCTGGTATGACTGCTGCAAGTAATACCTTTCGTTTGAATACATGGGTTAAAGTAACCAATATTCGCAATGGCAAATCGATAATTGTAAAGGTAAATGATCGGATGGCACCTGCTATGCATAAAAAGGGACGAATTTTAGATCTTACGCAGGCTGCTGCCAAAAAATTAGAATTTTACAATGCTGGAATCGCTAATGTAAAAGTAGAAATTGTTAATAAAGATTCTGTTTCTCGCTAGTAATTATCCTTTTCGGCCTTTTCAATATGTGGTCTACCTTTGTGACATGTTATACATGTTACAACCAAAGGTTTGCTTCCTGATTCATTCTCAAAACTGAAATAATTCTTATTAATGTCAAACATCATGCGTAGCATATGTCTTGTCACTTCTTTTTCTTCTTTTTCATCGCTGGCCATGTCCCATTGATTTTCATCAATTTTTACGTGACAAAAGGCACAGTTCACACCAAGACCTTCACTAAACATTTCCATATACATATCTAAACTGTCCTCACTAATATTCTGAGGTAGTATTTGTAGGTTTTTATATGTGGCATTGGGCTGTATAGCAGATACGGAAATTAGTATGATAACAAATAAGGAAAAACATAATGACAACTTTTTCATTTTAAAATTTTGGCTCAAATTACGCTATAATTTGAAAATATACTTATATGGGGGTCATTCATCAATTCCCTTTATTAGCTATTTATTTATTCAACATACATGATTTAAGATTTTACTAACGTAAAATAAATACAGACCAATAAAAACAACATCTCCAAACCTATCTTTACCGAGTTATGGAGAAATCAAATTTCATTGACTATATAAGGGTCTTTTGCAAGAGTGGCAATGGTGGTGCAGGGTGTAAGCATTTTTTAAGGTTGAAATTTAACCCAAATGGTGGCCCAGATGGTGGCAATGGGGGGAGAGGTGGTCATATTATTTTAAGAGGTAATAGTCAGATGTGGACTTTATTGCATTTACGATATTATAAAAATGTAATAGCAGAACATGGCGAAGGGGGTTCTAAAAATAATAGTACAGGTAAAGATGGTAAAGACATTATAATAGAAGTGCCTTTGGGAACAATTGCCAGAGATGAAGAAACAGGATTGCAGGAAGCAGAAATTTTAGAAGAAGGCCAAGAAATAGTGCTTCAAAAAGGTGGAAGAGGCGGTATGGGAAATGCTTTCTTTGCCACTGCTACCAACCAAGCTCCAGAGCATACCCAACCAGGAGAATTAGGAATTGAAGGCTGGAAATTAATTGAGCTTAAAGTGTTGGCAGACGTGGGACTAGTTGGATTTCCAAATGCAGGTAAAAGCACTTTACTCTCCGTTCTTTCAGCGGCAAAACCAAAAATTGCAGATTATCCATTTACTACATTAGTGCCGCAATTAGGCATGGTTTCTTACAGAGATAATCAGTCATTTTGTATGGCTGACCTACCTGGTATAATAGAAGGCGCCGCAGAAGGGAAGGGATTGGGTTATAGGTTTCTTAGACATATTGAAAGAAACAGTGTTTTATTATTTTTAATACCTGCAGATAGTAAAGATCATAGAAAGGAATTTGAAATATTATTAGATGAATTAAAAGCTTACAACCCTGAACTTTTGCACAAAGATTTTTTGATTGCAATAAGTAAATCGGACATGTTAGACGATGAATTGAAATCGGCAATATGCAAAGAATTACCAGATCATATTCCCAACATTTTTATATCATCCATACAACAGAAAAATCTTTTTGAATTGAAGGATTTATTATGGAATGCCATGAACAAATAAATCAATTCTATCTATTTACATTTGACTAAGCAATAATTTTTCATTGAAATCTCCTTCTTTTGCACTGATTTTAATAAAAATATATGCATCCTAATTTTTTTATCATTGGTCCACCAAAATGTGCAAGTACCTCACTGCATTTTTATTTGGGTCAGCATCCCGAAGTCTACACCAGTAAAGTTAAAGAAACACTTTTTTTTAGTAGAGACTATGACAAAGGGATGGATTTCTACGAAAAATATTTTGAAGAGGCTGGAAGTGTAAAAGCTATAGGTGAAGCAACACCAGTATATTCTTTTCTTACTTTTACAGCAGACCGTATTAAACATCATTATCCAAATGCTAAAATAATACTTTGCTTTCGTAATCCAATGGACAGAGCGTTTAGCAGTTGGCTCATGCAAAGAGGGATGGGTGTTGAAAAAGCAGGCTTTAGAGCAGCAATGGAAATGAATATAACACAAATGCCCAACACAAATCTTGAAGGAGAAATTGGCAGTACAACTTGGTTGAATAGTATCGGAAACTTTGATGAAGGAGAAAGCAGATTGCGCACATATTTGCAAGCTGGTATGTATGCACAGACTATAAAAAATTGGCAAATACGTTTTAGCCCCGATCAAATTAAAGTTGTTTTTATGGAAGATCTTAAAAATGACTTTGATGCTACAATGAAATCCCTTTTTGAACATATTGGTGTTAATTCGGATTTCGTAATACCAAATAAGGAAGTTGCAAATTTTTACTTTGATAGAAAGGCTAACAGGGTAAGCAATAAATTGATAGGCGTACAGGGTACAAGATTTATAGCCAAAAGAATTCCTAAAAGTATTAAAAATATTTTCAAAAACAGGTGGCGTGTTAAAGAAGTTCCTAAAATTTCTAGTGAAGATAGAAATTGGCTATGGCAAGTTTTCAAAGCTGATATAGCCGAGCTGGAGAAAATGACGGGCCGTGATTTATCCATCTGGAATCCTTTACATAATACATCGAAATAGAAATTTTAAACAAAATTTAGTCATTCACTTTGTAGTAATTTCGAGTGTTGAACCTGGTTAAAATGATTTAAATAAAAATTAAAAACCCCGCAATGGCGGGGTTTTTAATACAATATGATGTGCAACAATTACTGCACTAGTATTTTCTCAACTTGGACATTACCATTTTGAACAATTCTTATCATATATACTCCCGATTTCATTCCGTTAAAATCGATTGTAACTAAACTAGTTTCAGATTTTACATTTTTAACTAGTTGGCCACTATGTGTATATACTTCTAAAGTTGCAAGCCCAGCAGTTTTAAGATTTATAAGCAGCTTTTTATTTATGAAACTGGTGGTGCATAGAATTTGTTTTTCTGTAACAGTCTTTTGCTCCCAAAATTTGCTGCTTGTCTCTTTAATGTTTTCACACTTATCCAATGCTTTACAGTTATCGTTATTGTCCGAAATTGATGATCCATTTCGGTAATTTTCGCAATCAATGAATTTTGAATCCTTAAGATTTTTTGCAAATTTATTTACGACAGATTGGAAGAAAATCGTTGACCTGCCAACAATATAGTTTTGCACAGAATCTACATTTGTAACACCTGTTCCAAATCCTGAACTTCTAGAAATTTTATGATCCATTTTACAATCAACATATAATTCCGTTGATATGTCAAGATTATCCTTAAAGAATTCGTATAGTCTTTTGGAACCGACATACAATAAATCGGCATCATCCCCATTTTTATTCAATAAACGAAACGGTGAACTTACACGATAACTCTGATAATTGAAAGGGGAATCAAGAATATAAATTGGAGCTTCTTCTAAAGGTATTAAGCCGTCTAATGCTCCATGAAAAGAAATGAGCGGGGCAATATTTTTCTTATTTTCATAAAAGTATCTTGCAAAACTTTTGTCAAATGGTACAAATACCCCACCCCATAAATTCATAACAGCTTTTACATCAACTGGAATAGATTTTGAACCATAATAATAATCTTCATCCAACTTACCTAAGGAAGTTTGCACCCCTGGTGCTATTTCATTAAACATTTCCTGAGTGTAGTATGCAGTATTCAATACAGTTGTACCTGCTCCGCCAATAAAAATATTCTTTACATCAATATTAATCTCTGGGAAACTATTGTCATATTCTCTGGCTATCACACTGCGAATAGCCCCACGCAAATCTTGTACTGCACGATAAATAGCAAGCAATTGACTTGCAGATGAAAATTTTCTATCGCTTTGTGTTTCGTCAATATCTACTCCTCTTCTATACTCTAAGTTAATTGCTACAAAACCACGACGTGCAAATTCTACACAATATGTTTTATAATAATCAGTCCCTTTGGATGAACAATCAGAAAAACCACCAGGATGAAATAATATTACTACTGGAAGTGGGCAACCAGAGTAATTGTGGCTTCCAGGATAGTACATATCATACCTCAAATCCGCACCAGTTGTACTACAGGTTAAACTTGAGCCACAATCATCTTGATACTGGATATCTGGTGCTACTGCTTCGTTACCTTTTTTTCGGTAAGAAATATTAAATTTCGCTTTTATTTCTGACTCCGAAAACATCCTATTGGTGAAATCTGCATTCGGGTTAAAAATTGTTTTTGAGCATGCGTTCTGGGATTTTGCGTTTGTGGATGTTAAAATAAACATGCAAAATACAAGCAGGCTTTTGAGGGTGTTAAACTGTTTCATAAAATCTAATATTAGTTAAAAACTTCTGAAGGATGCAATTTAGTCAAATTATTTCACAATTTCTAAATGGTTTTCTAAAAAAGGACTGGTTCTACATTAATAAAAAAAAAACGGGTTAAAATGCCCATTTTCAAGCAGTTGAAATGTTACTGTAAGGTAAACCTTTCTCCTTTGATATAATTTTCTTTTATCCATCTAAAAAATTTAGCATAATGTTCATTTTGCCGCACACCTATCAACTTTAATTTTTATTAAGCCTCGGTATCACATCTTTCTTGTTAGTGATAATACCATGAAATTTTTTTCCATATTTGCCCGGAGTATGTTCTATCAACATATTCATTTTCTTTTAAAACCTTTGCGTAAGTTTTATGCTCAGAAAGTGCATAAAAAAATATTATTCTGCAAACATAATTTGAATGAAACAGTTAACTCTGCCCCTTATGGTAATAAGTTTTCTACAAAACATGGCAAATGCACAACAAAATGATTACAAAGAGTGGCCAGAATATGGAGGCAATGATCTTGGCTTAACCTATAGTCAATCATATAGCCAATTTCGTATTTGGAGCCCCATTGCGCAGGAGGCGCACCTACTTATATACAACGATGGTTTATACGGACATCCTGAAAAAATATATAAAATGAATCAGGATGTATCTGGCACTTGGCTTTACAGTGCAGATGGAAATTTGGAAGGAAAGTTTTACGCCTTTACCATACGAATTAATAATAGGTGGAGTGATACTGTTCCGGATCCATATTGCAAAGCTGTGGGTACCAATGGTAAAAGAGCTCAGATCATAGACTTAAATAAAACAAACCCTGAAAAATGGGATTTGGATGCAGCTATGCATGTTGAAATGAAGCATGAAGCTACAGTTATTTATGAATTGCATATAAGAGATGCTAGCATACATGTAGAAAGCGGAATGTACCATAAAGGAAAATTTCTATCCCTTACGGAATCTGGCACTGTTAACAAAGATGGCCTTTCTACAGGTTTAGACCATATTAAATCTTTAGGTATAAGTCATGTGCATTTATTACCATGCTTTGATTATAGCACAGTAGATGAAACAAGATTAGCGTTACCCCAATATAACTGGGGCTACGATCCATTGAATTATAATACTCCAGAAGGCTCTTATAGTACAAATGCCGCTGATGGGAATGTAAGGATTAAAGAGTTTAAAGAACTGATAAAAACGCTACACAATAATGGCATGCAGGTAGTAATGGATGTGGTATATAACCATACCATGTTTACAGAAAATTCAAATTTTAATCAATTAGCTCCCGGATATTATTACAGACAAAATGCTGATGGAAGTTTTAGTAATGCCAGTGGATGCAATAATGAAACCGCCAGTGAGCGACCCATGATGCGACGTTTTCTTGTTGAAAGTCTTTGCTACTGGGTAAAGGAATATCATGTGGATGGATTTCGTTTTGATTTAATGGGTATTCATGATATTGAAACGATGAATATCATTGCGGCAGCACTAAGAAAAATTCATCCAAATATTCTATTATATGGTGAGGGCTGGACGGCCGGCAACAGCCCACTTGCAGAGGAACAACGTGCAGTAAAAAATAATGTAAATCAACTAAACGGGATAGCCGTTTTTAGTGATGATGCTAGAAATGCCATAAAAGGCAGTGTATTTAATCCTTACGACCAAGGATTCATCAGTGGTAAGCAAGGTGTAGAAGATGCAATTCGTTTTAGTGTTGTAGCATCCTGCCATCATCCACAAGTAAAGCAACAAGCATATGCTACAAACCCACAGCAAATCATCACATATTGTGAGTGTCATGACAATCATATTCTATGGGATAAGTTAGCAATTTCTGCTTCGCAGAATGATGAAGCAGAAAGAAAACGTATGCAAGAATTGGCTTTTGCTATAGTACTAACCTCACAGGGCATTCCTTTTTTTACCGCTGGATCAGAATTTTTACGCACCAAAAAAGGAGTTGAGAATTCTTTCAAATCACCAGATAGCATTAATGCAATAGACTGGAATTTGAAAACTGACAATAGGGACTTAACAGACAAGGTTGCCTATCTTATTTATTTGCGCAAGCAGCATCCTTCCTTTCGGCTTACCACAAGTGAAGCCATTGTAAAACATCTCGTATTTCTTGAGAACACACCATCACAAACAGTAGCTTATTCATTGAATAATGTACCAGGTGATAGTTGGAATAAAATATTTGTAGGATTCAATGGAAGCAATCAAGATCAGCAGATTTCATTGCCCGAAGGGGAATGGCATATTGCTATTGAAAATGGGGGCATGAGCAATATGGATGCATTATATACTGGACAGGTAGAAATACTGAAATATGGATTTGTGATTTTGTATCAATAGGATACACTCAGAGTAAAGCTCTGTATGCCACATATATTTGTAATCCGCTTATTGTCTATTCATCAATAAAAACAGCTGCGTTTGGTTGGACTGTACTCGTTACTTCAAAACAAAATTGAATGTATTCATCCATTTTATCGTTTCAAAAAATCGTTTCCAAGATCTTGCTCAAAATGTGAATTTATAACAGGATTTAAAGGGAAGCCTCGTCCTTTCTGAAGTTATCGTATTGGTAGTTGGGAATATTGTGGGCACAGAGTATGAAGAAAGTAAAAATTATTATTTCCCTTTTGGGGAATGATATTGCTATGGGTATTAAGTCCATTTTTGAGCAATATTTTGTTGCATTGGTTTAGGAAAACCAGCTTTCATTAGGAAAGCCCAGATAAATACCATCCTCTCTTTTTTCTATTTGGTAAGTTTTTAGAAAATACCCTTCACCGCTTGTGGTAAAGCCAGATTTCAAATGAAAACTATATCTATGTAAAGGACAAACAATACAACCATTCCCTGTAATTTTTCCTTCTCCTAGTATGCCACCTGCATGTGGACATTTGTGTGCAAATGCATATAAAACATCATTGAAAAAAGCTATGGTAATTTTTTTATTATTTGCTTCAATAATGCAAATGCCATTTTCATTCCATTGGAGTTCGTTTTCAGAAACAGCTATACGTATCCATTTTAATTGCTTTTGCTGCATTAAAAAAAATGCGATCTATAGGGGTATCGTATTTTGTAAAGCTGTTGTACCCGCTCCAGTATTTGAGTTCTTAAGCCTTCGATATTTAATCTTTCTGTAGCAGCTATAAAAACAGCATTGCCATCAGTATTCCATTCCCATTTTTCATAAAGTTCTTTTTTTAAATCAGCCTTTACTTCATCATCAAGCCAATCGTCGTAAGTATTTTTTTCATATAAATCCATCTTATTGAAAATGGTTAGTATGGGTTTGTCAAAAGCTTTAATATCTTGTAAGGTTTTATTTACCACACCTATTTGTTCTTCATGCTGCAAGTGAGCAATATCTACCACATGTAAAAGTATATCAGCTTCTCTCACTTCATCTAAAGTGCTTTTAAAACTTTCTACTAAATGATGTGGCAGTTTCCTAATAAAGCCAACTGTATCACTTAGCAAAAAAGGGGTTTGCTCATACACTACTTTACGGGTAGTAGTGTCCAATGTTGCAAATAATTTGTTTTCTGCAAACACTTCACTTTTACTTAGCAAGTTCATGATGGTGCTCTTGCCCACATTTGTATATCCAACTAGTGCAACTCTAATAAATTCACCCCGGTCTTTTCTTTGTGTAAATGATTGCTTATCTATTTCAGATAATCTTTTGCGCAGCAAAGAAATTTTATCCCTTACAATCCTGCGATCTGTTTCTATTTCAGTTTCTCCGGGCCCACGTGTACCAATACCTCCTCCAAGTCGTTCTAAATGTTTCCACATACCTCTCAATCTCGGCAAAATATATTGATATTGTGCAAGCTCTACCTGTGCTTTTGCTTGTGCTGTTTTTGCTCTTGCGGCAAATATGTCAAGAATAAGATCACTACGGTCAATTGTTTTTATGTTTAGTGCTTTCTCAATATTATTGATTTGAGCACCAGTAAGTTCATCATCAAATATAATAACATCCGCTCCCTTCGATTGTATATAAAATTCTATTTCCTCTAACTTTCCTTTGCCTACAAATGTGCGGCTATCTGGGTGTGAAAGCTTTTGCACAAAGCGCTTTACGGTTTCTGCTTGCGCTGTTTCAGCTAAAAATTGCAGCTCGTCTAAGTACTCTGCTACCTGAATGTCTGTTTGATTTTTTTGGATAACACCTACAAGTATTGCTCTTTCAGCTACTACAATTTTTTTTTCTTTATTGATCAATACAACTTTTTTAAATATGATTAATGAGCAGCCTGCTGCTCTAACGCTTTGTCAAATTTTTTCAATTGTTCTAAAGTATAATTTCTTAAAAAAGAAGCAGAACCACCAGGCAGTTCTATGGAGCCTGCTCCCAGAGATACGCCCAACTCTATTACACGAGAAAAGTCCCCCAATTTACCACCCGCAGCAGTTTGGTAATAAACACCGTTACCATTTTTTTCATGATAATTTTTCATGGCATTGGAAACGGTATACATATCCCCACCGGGCTGCCATCTGTCCGCATTATCAGCGTTATTATCTCTAAGGCCATTATTGCCCATAATGGCTTGTGGACCCAGTGTTTTTATAAAGAAATCCATGATGGAAATGGCTATCTGAGCATCATCAGCTACATCATTTGCACTATTGATAGCTGCAAAAGGATTAAACGCCATACTCACTCTTGTTTGTTTCCAAGCACGCATTGCGCTAATTGATTTTTTTATGGATGCCTCATCTTGTTTTACGGTATAGCCCGCCGATAGATAGTTTATAGTATTTAGTTTTGCTTTGCCTTTTGTGCCAGCTCTGCGCATAAATGATTCAGCAAACACAACACCTGTACCACCATTTACCACTTCAGCTATTTCAGGTACAGTATCATATAAAGCGGCCAATTGTATTTGCAATGATTCAAAAGCAGCTTGATAAGAATCTTTCCAAAAACAAGGAACTTTTGTATCAGCAGGATTATCACTTTGATAATCATTGGATGGTTCAATATTAAATGATCCTACTTTTTTCTTTAGCCATTCTGGGGAAAATACCCCACAATGTACCCTTAGTTTTATTTTTAAATTCAAACCCGGATTTTCAGCATTTATTCTTCTGGCAAAAGCAATAGCCTGGTCTATTTCATTTGGATGTTTTATGGTTGAGCCATTATCTGGCTGTATATCTCTCCAGGATGCTTTTAGCACAATACCATTCACTATACCCAATATCTTTATATCCGGATTAATAGTATCTACATAATCAAAACTTCTAGCTATCAATCCAGCCATTTGAGGTTTTAAATTTTGTGTATATGTTGTGGTGTCAATTGAGTTTTGTTCAATTCCCTTTTCTGTGTCCGTACCGTTGGACGTTTGTGGGGTTATACAGGCACTCATCAATAAGCACACTGAAAATAAGATTTCATTTATCATCTTAATAATAGTTTATCATTTTATTAAATTGAAATACAAATATAGCAGAGCAAATAATAAACCATTTTTTATTTACTACTCATCTTTCCACTGCCATAAATAAAGGGAGGCATAGCTTCTATAGGGAGCCCATTTTTTTGAAATTTTTTGAATAGCTTCATTTCTTTTTTTCTTGTCTGTAGTTTTTATTTTATATATTTTGATGATGGCCTGTTGCAGACCCCAGTCATCCATAGCAAAAATGTCTAATCTACCTAAGCTAAACATCAGCAGCATTTCAACCGTCCACTTACCTACACCTTTTATTTGTGTAAGTAACTCTATAATATCCTCATCATTCATGCTGATTAACTTTTTGTCTGTAATTTTATGCTCAATACAAAATGCGGCCACATTGTGCACATAATTTGCTTTTGCATTTGATAGTCCAACAGTACGTAAATCATCGATAGAAAAATGCAATACTTTTTTAGGCGAAGGATTTTTACTTCCACAAAGTTTTAAAAATCTATCAAAAATTAAAGCTGCAACTTTTGTATTAAGTTGCTGACTCATAATTGCAGCCATTAATCTAAGGGCAATATTTTTATGTAAAACAAGATGATCATGCACTGGCGCATTTATAATACCTGCCAGTACCTTATCTTTTTTTAAATGTGTTATATATTCCATTACTTGATTAATATTTTTTTAAATGCTGCCTCACCTCCGCTAAATACATTGAAGTCTACAGATTCTTTTATGCCATCTACTTTTCCTCTGTCATTGTGCTGCCAAAATACCCAAGGATGATCCACATCAGGCTTTCTTTGTTCATAATAATGAGCTACCCACAGTGGATTGTCATCATAAAACCCAGACAGATATCGATTATAAAAATCTGCATTTGTGTAAATGATAGGAATACAACCACTGGCATCTGATACCAATTCCAACCATTCATCTAATTCCTTTCTAACAGATTCGGCACTATGTCCATTTAGGTCTTCAATGTCCAGTACAGGCGGTAGATCCCCTTTTTGAAAGTTTACTTTATCCAAAAAATGTTCGGCCTGTCTTTTGCCATCTTTGCCAGCCACAAAAAAATGATAAGCGCCTTTAGTTATTTTAACATCATGGGCCAGTTTCCAGTTTTTATTAAATTGTTTGTCAGTTAGGGTATAGCCTTCTGTTGCCTTTATAAAAACATAACTGATCTGAATATGTTTTTCCTTCATAGCTTTTACAGATGGCCACCAGATACTGCCCTGGTGTTTGCTTACATCAATACCATGCAATTCATAGCCTACAGGCATGTCAATACCAAAATTTGGATAGTGCACAAATTTTGTGGTATGCTGCTGCCACAGTTGCCAACTGATATACATTACCAAAAGCAAAACAGTGGAAATTATAATCCAATAAATTTTTCGACTTTTGTTTTTTGTTTTTTTACGGGCCATCCGGATAATACGCTTTTTGAGTTGCTATGTATAAAGCACCCGCTAAAGCGAATGCATCAGATACAAAAATATAGCACCCTCAGTCAATCCCAAATTTATATCATCTTTCAGGGGGATTAAATCCAAAATTTTATCCCCATTATTCAGGGATACAAGAAAATAATCATACTACTATTTATATGCAATGGTTATCAAATATTTGTCATTTATTTATATTTCCCCCTGCGGGGAAAACCAAACAAAGCATAGTGAGTAAAACATTGCATCAGATGCATGATACAAACCATTTAGTTACATCAATCATGGTTGGGAAAAGCAACCCATTTCTATATGCTATTTGTTCAAATCTTGTAACAAAGTGCAGGTTCTATTCACTTTTCAAACTCTTTACAGGGTTTGCCTTAGCCGCTTTAAATGCTTTATAGCCAACCGTCATCCAAGCTATAGCAACGGATAACAATATGGCTACTACAAATACACCAATGCCAATATCTATCCTATTCACAAAATTTTTGAGCCAGTCCTACATCATTTACAAGTCTGTGGGTATGGCCAATACAAATGCAAGAATAATAAGCAAGGCAAACACTCTTTTGCAAATAAATACATGATGCCAGATACACTTACACACAACACGTTTCTAATGCCAATTTCCTTTGTTTTTTTACAACCATAAACGAATCAATCCATATAAACCAAGGCAACTGATTAAGATGGCAAGTGCTGCAAATATTTTATAGAGTAGGCTTAGTCTTTGCTTCTACACTATGCCAATTTATAAACTACCATTGGTAAAGGGTTTCAGGTATAGATGCTGAATATTTGTGTACGATTGCGTACAATATTTGTTGCTGAATAGTACGGTTTATCAGCAGTTTTCGCTACCATGCAGACTGTCCGTATACGGATACTACTTTTCATTTACATTATTTTAAATAGCGTTAAGTATTTCAACATTAAATACTGTTTTAAAAAGGTAGTCATTGGCAATACGCTGAATGCACCTCTTTGTTATGACACTCAATTAGATTATTAAATCTATATATTTTACGAATATATTCATCATCAATTAACAACAACCGTTAGCTTTTTTACACATTACCTATCTTCGCCACCCATTAATTCAAAATGAATATAGAATTTAATCGAAACGAAGATTGGATGAAACTGCTTTGCAGTGATTACCGTACTATTTTTGAGAAAAAAATAAAGCCTGGAGGTGGCAAAAAAGCAACAGACAAACAAAAAGAAAGAAATAAGCTCACAGCCCGTGAACGTATAGCTTATCTCTGCGATACAGATAAACCTTTAATAGAAATTGGGGCTTTTGCAGGGTATGAAATGTATGAAGAACAAGGCGGCTGTCCGGCGGGAGGCACTGTAGGTGTTATGGGGTATGTAAGTGGTAGGCAATGTGTGATTGTGGCCAATGACCAAACTGTAAAAGCAGGTGCTTGGTTCCCCATTACAGGTAAAAAAAATCTAAGACTACAGGAAATAGCAATGGAAAATCATTTGCCGGTTATTTACTTAGTGGATAGCGCCGGTGTTTTTCTTCCTATGCAGGATGAAATTTTTCCCGACAAAGAACATTTTGGACGAGTATTCAGAAATAATGCCCGTATGAGCGCAATGGGAATTACACAGATTGCTGCTGTAATGGGTGCCTGTGTAGCAGGTGGAGCTTATCTTCCAATCATGAGTGACGAAACACTGATGGTGGAAGGCAATGGAAGTATTTTTCTTGCTGGCCCTTATTTGGTAAAAGCAGCTGTGGGGGAAGATATTGATATAGAAACACTTGGTGGTGCCGTAACGCATACGGAACTAAGTGGCATAGCTGACTATAAATTTAAGACCGAAGAAGCATGCTTAGATCAGGTAAAAAAAATAATGAGCAAAATTGGAATGCCAGCTACTGCTGGGTTTAACCGTGTTGCTTCTAAACCTCCGCTTAAAATCAATGGTGAAATTTATGGGCTCATGCATGAAAAAAATGCTAAGCCATATAATGTGCTCAATGTCATTGAATGTTTGGTGGATGAAGGAAATTTTGAACCCTTCAAAGCTGACTATGGTAAAACTATAATCTGTGGGTATGCACGTATAGATGGCTGGGCTGTAGGTATTGTGGCCAATCAACGCCTGATTTTAAAAAATAAAAAAGGCGAATTGCAAATGGGTGGCGTTATCTATAATGATAGTGCCGATAAAGCCGCACGCTTTATTTTAAATTGTAATCAAAAGAAAATTCCATTGGTTTTTCTACAGGATGTTACAGGTTTTATGGTAGGTAGCCGCAGCGAACATTCAGGCATCATAAAAGATGGAGCCAAATTGGTAAATGCTGTGGCTAATAGTGTGGTACCAAAGATTACCATCATAATGGGCAATAGTTTTGGTGCAGGAAATTATGCCATGTGTGGCAAAGCTTATGACCCTCGATTTATATATGCGTGGCCATCGGCAAAAATTGCAGTAATGGGTGGAGAACAAGCCGCAAAAACCTTGATGCAGATTCAAGTAGCCAGCTTAAAAGCTCAGGGTAAAACGGTAAGTGCAGAAGAGGAAAAGGGAATTTTGGATAGCATAAAAAGTAAATACGATCAGCAAATGACTCCTCATTATGCCGCTGCCAGGCTTTGGGTAGATGCCATCATTGACCCGGCTGACACACGTATGCATATAGCTGAAGGTATTACCGCAGCTAACAACAATCCACAAATACCAGAATTGAAATTGGGAGTTTTCCAAGTGTAAATAAGTAACATATTGATGAAAAATAAAGCATTACTAAAAGTATTTATCATTTATTTTTCATGAATTTATTTTTTTAGGTTTTTAAGCCACTTAAAAAATTATTTTTGCCGCCCTCCGGAAAAATTCAGCTATGGAATTTACTTATTATGGTCATTCGTGTTTTTTAATACATACAGGTACACATCGCCTGCTGTTTGACCCTTTTATTTCACATAATGAGCTGGCACAACATATAGATCTTACAAAAATTGAGGCTGACTATATTTTTATCTCTCATGGACATAATGATCATATTGCTGATGTAATAAAACTTGCCCTGCAAACAAAAGCAATGGTTATATGTAACTGGGAAATTTATGAATGGCTGGGGAAAAAAGGACTTACAAATATTCATCCAATGAATACGGGTGGCAGTAAGCAATTTGATTTTGGTACTGTAAAATGTGTTATAGCGCAGCACAGTAGTGGACTACCGGATGGCAGCTATGGAGGAAATCCAATGGGCTTTATTATTAAGACTTATGATGGGAGTTTTTATTATAGTGGAGATACAGCACTCACCTTAGATATGCAGCTAGTACCACTTTGGGCCAAACTTTCATTTTGTATTTACCCTATCGGGAATAATTTTACGATGGATGTGGATGATGCCATCAAAGCTGCAAATTTTGTGCAGTGCAATAAAGTGATTGGTGTACATTACAACACTTTTGGTTATATTGTAATTGATACTAATCTTGCCCAAGAGCAATTTAGGGAGGCAGGTGCAGAATTACTTTTACCTGCAATTGGAAATACAATAACTATCTAATACTATATATCGCAAATCAACTAATTGTAAATAAGTACATGACAAAAATTATCGGCATAACAAATCAGAAAGGTGGTGTGGGAAAAACCACTTCTGCTATTAATCTAGCAGCAAGTTTAGCCGTATTAGAATATCGCACTCTTTTAATTGACGCAGACCCACAAGCCAATACAACCACAGGTGTAGGTTTCGATTTGCACAACGTAACTACAAGTCTATATGACTGTATGATACATCAAGCTCAGGCAAAAGATGTTATCCTCAAAACCAATATTCCCAATCTTGATTTGATACCTTCTCATATCGATTTAGTTGGTGCTGAAATTGAAATGATCAACTATCCAGAAAGAGAAAATGTACTAAAAAATTTAATTAATCCCATTAGAGAGAAATATGATTTTATCATCATAGACTGTAGCCCTTCTTTGGGACTTATAACTGTGAATGCATTAACTGCAAGCAATAGTGTAATCATACCTGTGCAATGTGAATTTTTTGCATTGGAGGGTTTAGGCAAACTACTCAACACCATAAAAATTGTACAAAACAGATTAAATACCGATTTGCAAATTGAAGGTATATTAATGACAATGTATGACGGCAGACTTCGATTAAGCAATCAAGTTGTAAATGAAGTACGCAGACATTTTGATGAAATGGTTTTTAATACAATTATTCATAGAAATACAAGACTGAGTGAAGCACCCAGCTTTGGTAAGCCAGTAATACTTTACGATGCAGAAAGTAAAGGGGCTGCTAACTATCTCAATTTAGCCAAGGAAGTACTCCAAAAAAACAATCTCACAAAAATGTCAATGGAAGAAAAAATCATTGAATAAACCGTAACAATTAAATTTTATTTATTAAGACAAAAGAAATTTGAATGAGTACCCCAAAGCAACATAAAGATGCCTTAGGCAAAGGAATACGCAGCCTACTTCAACATATAGATGCAGATTTAAAAACAACTACAGGAAGACTGAAGCCATCCGTTATTGAAAATGCTACAGGCATTATTCGTATCAGTCTTGAGCAAATTGAAACCAACCCTAAAAATCCACGTAAAGATTTTGATCAAGATGCATTAAAGCAGTTGGCAGATAGTATGAAGCGTTTTGATGTGGTACAGCCTGTTACAGTTTCTCATTTAGAAAATGGACGTTTCAGATTAATATCAGGTGAACGAAGATTTAGAGCTGCAAAAATTGCAGGGCTAAAAGATATTCCCGCATATATACGCCAAGCCAATGACAGAGAGTTACTAGAGCTGGCACTATTGGAAAATCTTCAAAGAGAAGATCTAAATAGTATAGAAGTAGCACTCAGCTACAAACGGATGATGGATGAACTCAACTACACCCAGGAGCAGGTAGCTGAGAGAATGAGCAAAGAAAGAAGTACCGTTACTAATTATATCAGGCTTTTAAAACTCCCTCCTGATATACAAGTGGCAGTGAGAAATAGCATCATCTCCATGGGGCATGCTCGTACACTTATAACCATTGAAACCATCGACACACAGATACTTATTTACAATGAAATAAAATCAAAGGGATTGAGTGTGCGTCAAACGGAAGAACTGGTTCGTAAATACAATCGCAGTAGCGACAAATCTGTTAAATCTAGCACAAAATCTTCCATGCCTGTACATTTCAAAAAAATGGAAGATACCTTAGCATCTCATTTCGAAACAAAAGTAAAGCTAAAGCACAGCAATAAAGGCGAAGGAAGCATTACCATTGAATACTATTCGCTGGAAGAATTAAATAAAGTGCTGGAGCGTATGCAGGTATCCATTATATAATGCTACGAAAAATATCAATTGCCCTATTTTTTCTATGTTGCGCTATGCGCAATGATGCACAAGTAAAAAACGATACGGCAAGCGATACTTCTATAACAGAATTAATCCCTTTGGATAGCGTATCGGTATTGCAAAATGATACCAGTGCAACTGCCAAAATTTTAAAACCTCCACACGATGCAAGTATAGCTACAAGACGCAGTGCCATCATTCCCGGATGGGGTCAAGCTTATAACAAAGAATATTGGAAAATACCCATTGTTTACGCCGCATTAGGCATTACCGCAGGTACCTATTTTTATAATAACTCATGGTATAAAAGATGCCGTTTTGCTTATGATCTTGTTGTAGATGAAAATGTGGATAGATATAATGAAATAGACCCAAAACTACAAGGGCTTACCAGTGATCCAAGCTCTCTAGAATTTTATAGAAATACATTTAGAAGAGATAGAGATTATAGCGTATTGTATTTTTTACTTGCATGGGGATTAAATGTGGTGGACGCTACAGTGTTTGGTAATCTGAAAGACTTTGATGTATCTGATGACTTATCCATGCAGATACAGCCCATTTACAACCCCACAAACAGACAAACCGAATTTGGATTAGTATTATCTCAAAAAAATAAAAAAGTGGAATTACTTCCGGTTCGATAATCGTGCTTGGCGCACCGATTAATTTAGGAATTGATTGAATGCCACAATAAATTTTTTCAACCATCGTTTACCTAATTTTACAACATCTATGAATCAGATGAAACTTTATATTAAAATCCTGATGCTCTTTGTCTGTGTGAATGGTTGTAAAGAGGATAGTAATTTAGTTCCCTTTATTACAGCATCTGATTATTATCCATTGGCTGTTGGTAAATCATGGACTTACAGA
This sequence comes from uncultured bacterium, assembly GCA_964293305.1. Classification (GTDB taxonomy): domain Bacteria; phylum Bacteroidota; class Bacteroidia; order Chitinophagales; family Chitinophagaceae; genus CALAGJ01. The sequence continues at coordinate 21,161 of CAXYYO010000048.1, forward strand.
ATGGATAGTACCGGTCCATTTAATTTTGGCTCAGCCTTAATAACTTCTTCCTATCATATCAAAGACAGCATAGCCGCAGATACATTTAGAGATAATAACAACAGACTTGTATATACAGTGCTGCGTTTTATTACTGACACATTAAGGGCAAATCCCTGGCAGTATCAATTAAGCTATACGGTTACCCCCACATCCACAGGATTAGAATTATTGGATGATAAGAATTTAAGATTTATCAAACTCATTACTCCTGTAAGCGAAGGTAGATCCTGGCAGGGTAATAGTTATATTGATACCTACAGCGCTGGTTCTGCTTTTCGCTATTTAGACAATTGGAATTATCAATATCAAAATATAGGTGGTACAGAAACCATTGGAGGTATTATTTATCCAAATACCGTAAAGGTATTTCAAAGAGATGAAACTTCACCAGATCTTCCTTTTGATCCTGAATTTTATCAGCAGCGCAACTATTCTAAAGAAATTTATGCCAGAGATATTGGCCTTATTTACAAAGAGTTTTTACACTGGACTTGGCAAACCACTCCTCCGCCATCCCGTTATGAAGATGATAGTTACGGTATCACTTTGCAGCTATTAGAATACAAATAATACAATCCAGCGTATTTTACTTAAACAGTGCTTAAATTGTTGTAAAGAGGGATTACATTTGGCAGCTAAATTTTATTGCCATGATTAAAAAAATTTTGCTGGCCTGTTTTGTAATCATTACAACTATGCAGGAGTCTCAAGCACAGTTTAGCCGTTGGGTGGTTGTATTTACAGACAAAAACAATTCTCCATACAGCATTACAAAACCAAATGAGTATCTGAGCCATGCTGCTTTAGTAAGAAGATACAAATATAAAATTTCCATAGATGAAACTGATCTTCCCGTAAATCCAGATTATATCAATCAGGTTGTAGCACAGGGTGCTGTAGTGTATATCAGCCAAAGTAAATGGCTCAATCAAATATTGATAAGTTGTAATAGCGTAGCTACCATTAATAACATAAAAGCCCTTCCTTTTGTAAAAGGTGCCAATGGCGTTAGAAATCTGACAGAGACAGTTGAAAATCCAGTCGAAAAATTTAAAGAAACATTATCATCAACCACCGAATTAAAAGTTGCATTTGCACCAGCAAAGGAAAATCGGTATGATTACGGAAATGCTTATGGCCAAGTTCATATACACAATGGCGAATTTTTACACAACAAAGGATTTACAGGTAAGGGTATGAAGATAGCCATTTTAGATGGCGGATTTTACAAATATAAAACGGTAAAAGCATTTGATAGTGCAAGGGCTGGTAATCGATTTTTAGGTGAAAAAGATTTTGTGAACTTTGATGGATCGGTTAATGAAGATGATTCACATGGTGAATACTGCTTAAGTGTAATTGGAAGCAATGTGCCAGGCGTTATGGTTGGCACGGCCCCTGAAGCAAGCTTTTTTCTGATGCGTACAGAAGATGTATTTACTGAAATGCCTATTGAAGAACATAACTGGGTAGCTGGTGCAGAATATGCAGACAGTGCTGGCGCTGATTTAATAACTAGTTCTTTAGGCTATACCCGTTTTGATAACGCTGCACTAGACCATACTTACAGTGATTTTTATAACAATACCACCATGTGTAGTATGGGTGCCGCTTATGCTGCACAAAAAGGAATGATTGTAACCAACAGTGCTGGCAACTCAGGTGCCGACAGCTGGAAATATTTGGGATTTCCATCTGATGCAGATAGTGTATGTGCTGTAGCTGCCACTGATGTAAATGGAAATATTGCTTATTTCAGTAGTTATGGATATCCCGGAAAGATAAAGCCAAATATTGCCTCCGTTGGTTCTAACACCGCAGTATATACCAGCTTTGGACCAAGCTATGCAAGTGGTACTTCCTTTTCAAATCCAAATATCAATGGATTAATTGCCTGTTTATGGCAGGCATTTCCAGAATTTAATAATGCCACTATTCTTAAAGCGGTGTATGCCAGTTGTGACAGGGTACG
>CAXYYO010000049.1:0-22580 GCA_964293305.1 uncultured bacterium
AACGGTCTTTTTTACCTTTGCCTTGTTCTACTTTTATCTGCTTACACTCTGAGTCGATATCTTTCTGATTATTGACATAGATTGCTTTGTCGTGCCTCCTCGAAATGACGCAGAGAAGTTGAGCTTCCTCACATTAAAGAAGATTGCTTCTTTTATTCGCTATAATGGTGTGTGTATCATCATTCCCCGAAGGGGTAGAAAAATAATTCTTATTAGAAGATTACTGAAAATCTGTGTAGGGTGAACCAAAAAATATTTGAAATAAATAGGCTTTGTAATTTGTGTCTAAAATAAACTCAACCCTAAGCTAAAACCTATCCAAGCATGCACTTTTTCCTGCTGTATAATGGTAGGATATCCTGATGGTTGTATTGGAAACCGATAGCCATTTATTCCTGCTGTTTGATTGCTATAATATAAGTTGAAAACTGGGGCTGCAAAGAGTGCAAAACGTTTGTCAATATTGAATTGTAGATTGATATGTGCACTGTTGAGTATATTGGAATTATTCCAACTACCTGTGTATAAATATCGGCTGAGTATTTCCGGTTGTATAGTAATTTTTCTGCCAGGGTTTATAACGGTTCCTATGCCATAGCCATAAGAAAATACTTTATTGGTATTGCTAAAATTATATCCTGCATGCAGTATGCTGTACAACTTTGGATTGCCTGATTTGAAGGCAATATTTGTATTGGTAATTTCATTGGTGGAAAGGCTCAACTGGTGTATGCCTTTTCTTACGAAATTGATCAAACCGATACTGTACCCACTGCTACTATCTGCTATATTGATAAGACCTATTTGGAGTCCTTTCATTGTTTTGGCGTAGTTAAATACACCGGCCACTTGTATGCCTTGCATGGTTTGAGCTGAAATATTTCCTACACCTGCTATTTGTATTCCTTTGGTACTGCGGCCTGTATAGTTTGCCACACCACTTATTTGCGCCCCGTGCATGGTATCTGTGGTATGATTATAAACGCCTGCTACTTGCATGCCGGTAAACTGCTGTCCACTGAAATTGCTAACACCACTTGCCTGTAAACCTGTAGTACGGCCTATCACATGATTGTGTACACCTGCTGCTTGTAGCCCATTCATATTGCCACCAGTTACATTAAACACACCGGCTGCTTGTAAATATTTTGTATGCTGTCTGTTGATGTTGAATACACCGCCTGCTTCTATGCCAGCTGTGCCACCTGTGTATCCGCCAATGGCATTGATGGAAATAATATTTTCTACCTGCGAACTGAGCCTGCCATGTGTGCTGAGCCCGGGTACAAGGGATAGTTGATATATACGTGTGGTATAAAACTTTTTGAGATTGAGTGCCTGCACCCTTTGTTTGCTGCTCAATACAAATTTTGCCCATCCAGTTTTTTCTGCAGCAGCTATACTATCTGTTCTAGGGGCCTCGGTTTGTGTAATGCGGATGGTAGAATCTGGAATGATTACAGGAATGGTATCTGTAGGGGAAATAATGGTGATGGTAGCAGTATCTGGCACCGTTGGATACTTGTTTTCTATAAACACCATGACATCATTTTTTGGCGGCAATTCAATGGCAATGCTGGTATCAAAATAATTTTCTCTGCTTACACTGAGTAGTGGCCGCTGAGATTTTGATTTTATTTTTAGTACAAAATACCCATCTGCATTGCTAAGGGTGGAGTACAATCTTGTTTTTTCATAGATGCTCACATTGGCTACGCCCAAACCGGTTTGCTCATCTTTTATAATCCCTTTTATAGTGTAGGTAGTAATGGGTAATTGGGGTGGGAGTGGTGGCAATTTTCTTTGATGCAAAATGATATATTTTCCTGCGGCCTGATAATCGATGGTATGATTAAAAATTTGTTCCAATACTTCATGTACTGGCATCTGACTGCACGTAAAAGATACCAAACTATCTCCCTTTATTATTTTGCTGTTGTAAGAAAAATAAAAATTGCCAAGACTGCTTATTTGCTGAAGTACGGCACTCAATTTTTTTCTGGAAACTGTAAACGCTATTTTTTGTTGCAGCATATTTTGCTGCGCAAGAAGTTTTTTTTGCTGCGCAATATTTAGTATTAAAAATAGGATTAATATTCTTTTCATAAATAATAGTCTGTGTGTTGATTACTTGGTCTGAAGCAAGTAAGTACTGTCAGTTTTGGATACTGTTATATTGAAAGTGGCACCAATAATATTGAGAATATTCTCTATGCTTTCATGATCAAAGGTGGATGTAATCTGAAGTTGATTCATTGCATTATTTTCAAGTATTATATCTACATTGTATGCAGTATTTAATGTGTTTATTAACTCAGTAAGGGGAGTGGCATTACAAGTAATGATACCAGTGCGGTAATAGTTGTATAAGCTGTTTGAAATTTTTTCCTTTTTTATTTCAGTTTGCTGCTGGTGTAGCAAGATTCTTTCCCCTTTTGTAAGCTCAATGGTATTGTTGTTATAGCTAAGTTTTACTATGCCGGATTCTACAATTACTTCTGTGCTGGAGTCATAATTTTTGACATTAAAAGCAGTGCCCACCACTGTTATCGTTACCTCATTTGCTTGTATGATAAAAGGCATTTCTTTGTTGGGAGCTACTTCAAAAAATGCCTCACCTTTTATAGATATTTTCCTGGTTGGTCCGGTAAATTTTTGTGGGTAACTGAGTGTGGTATTTTTATTGAGTGTTACGATGCTGCCATCCATTAATGTGTCTTTTAAAACATGGGTATCAGATTTTGTATTCATCATGGCAATAACAGGCTCTTTTGTATTGTACAACGAAAAGAGCATGCCAGAAGCTATCAATATAAATAGGGCAGCAGCTGCTATCCACTGCTTTCTACTGATATACAAGCGGCTAAAGCCTTTTGTTTTTCCCCCTACGGGCAATGTGGCAATACGCTCTTGAAACCTATGCCAGGCCTGCTTTTCATCAATAACTATTGTAGGTGCCAGTTCAAGACTTTGCTGCCATATTTGCTTTAACTGGTTATAATAATTTTGATTTTCGGCAGATGTATTGAGCCAGGTATTAATGGCTAAGATTTCATCCTGCGAAGCTTCCTCTAGTAAATATTTTACTAAAAGATCATCATTTATATGTAGCTGTTTATTCAAAAATTATATCTTTTTAAAAAGTGTAACAATTGTTATAACCAATACTAAAAAATCTGCTAACCTCAAGCGTAATATTTTTAGGGCTTTGCCCATTTGATTTTCTACTGTTTTTTCTGCAATGCCTAAATGATGTGCTATTTCTCTGTACTTCATATCTTCAAATCTGCTCAACTGAAATATGGTGCGGCATTGCTCAGGTAATTCACGCAGCGCAATGCTGAATTTTTCTTCCAACTCTGCGGCCTGCATTTTCTTGCCAGTACTTTCATTTTCATTTTTCATGACATAGCTTTTTTCTTTTATATATTTTGCTTTCACGGATTCATGCTGCAGCATATTCATACAATCATTGTGCACCATGCGATACAGATAGGATTTTATGGATTGCTTCACTTGTAAACTATCTTTTTTCTCCCAAATTTTTAGGAATACGGATTGCACAATTTCTTCAGCATGCACTTCATCTTTTAAAAAAGTATATGCATAACTATACATACCTCTGAAATGGGAAGTGTACATTTTTTCAAATGAATTTTCAATGCCTGAAATGCTGTAATCTGTAAAACTCAAATTGCCCAGTTTTCTTTTTATATTTATTAATGACAGTTTACTTTAAGTGTACCCCCATGCAAGGTAGAAATATTTGTTTAATCCGAGTTTAATGTCATTATTCAATCATCAACCGAATTCTTTCTACATATAATGAATCCTTACATTTGCGACTCACATCAATAAAATGAGGAAATTTAGTACACTGGCTGAGAATTTGATAGGTAGTGAAATTGTGAAACTTGGCAATGCCATCAATGAAAGAAAACGCAAAGGAGAACATATTTATAATTTCACAATTGGGGATTTTGATCCCTTAGTTTTTCCCATACCCGGAGAACTTGAAAATCTTATAAAGGAGGCTTATGAACATCATTATACCAACTACCCTCCAGCTGATGGTATTTTAGAATTAAGACAAGCTGTATTATCGTTTCTACAAGAATATGAAGGTATACAATATGCAATGGATGAAATTCTAATTGCATCTGGTGGAAGACCATTAATTTATACTGTATTTAAAACCTTGGTGGATAAAGGGGATAAGGTTATATACGCCGTGCCATCGTGGAATAACAACCATTACACAGGAATGAATGAGGCAGTTCATTGTTGTATTGATACTACCCCAGAAAATAATTTTATGCCTTTGGCTTCAGACATTGAACCATTCATACAAGACGCTACACTGCTATGTCTTTGCACACCTCAAAATCCTACTGGCACTACACTTCCTTATGAAGATTTGAAAAAGATTTGTGATATGGTGATTGCTGAAAATGCAAGACGCCCTGCAGCTGCAAAAAAATTATATGTAATGTTTGACCAAATGTATTGGACACTTACTTACGGTACTACAAAACACCATAATCCTATTTCTATAAATCCTGCAATGAAGGACTACACCATTTTCATTGATGGTATCAGTAAATCATTTGCGGCAACAGGTGTAAGAGTAGGATGGGCTTTAGGCCCGGCCGATATTATTGCAAAAATGAAAGCATTATTAAGCCATATGGGTGCTTGGGCACCTCTTGCAGAACAGAAAGCCACCGCTATTTTTCTTACAAGAAAAGATGGGCTTAAAGTTTGGTTTACTGACTTTAAGGAAAAACTAGAATGGAGACTTAAATCAATATATGATGGTTTACAAATCCTTAAGAGTAAGGGTTATAAAATTGATGCCATTGCCCCTCAAGCTGCTATTTATCTTACTGTAAAATTTGATTTAACTGGCCTTTCAGCAAATGGCAAACTATTGAAATGTCAACAAGATGTAACAGATTATTTATTGGACGAAGCTAAACTTGCCATTGTCCCATTTTCTGCTTTTGGAGGTAGTGTAAACTCCCCATGGTACAGATTAAGTGTGGGAACATGCCATACAAATGACATCGCTTTATTCTTACAACAATTGGAATTGGCACTCCAACAATTACAATAAGTAAATAAACAAGCCAAAAATAAATTCACTTTCCAAGGGCAGCAGGAATTAAATTTAATTTTTGTTGCAGATAAATACAAAGGGCTTGTGGTGAGAATTTCTTAGCGCTTGCTTCACTTCGGAGGAACGGCTCAATATCTTGTATTGATTTACGTCAATTACCTCATTCACTTTGCAAAGCACATCAGAATTTTCAACAAAATAAAATAAATCACTGATCAACTCAATTTCTTTTTGGAGTTCATCTTGATTCATTGAATCTCTCTTTGTAAACACCAGCAGGTCAATGTTACGGGGGGTCATAACCTTACTAGTTTTTAATTTTTTAAAACATTTTTTAAAGGAGTAATTTTAAGAAATTTATTATGATTATTAAAATTACTATTAGGTCTATTATAACAGTGTGCTAATAAGATTGTTCGTTATTTGCATCTTGTTATTTGCTAAAAGTATTCACTTTGGCCAAATTATTCATATTATTTTAAATTTATTTTGAACATTTCTATAAAAAATAAAAAAATTTTACTTTCACCATTAGACTGGGGGCTTGGTCATGCTACACGTTGTATCCCTTTGCTGCACTGGCTTTTGGCAAATAATAATGACATTACAATAGCCTGTAATGCAAGTCAAAAACTCATTTTTCTCAAAGAATTTAAGTGCATAAGTTTTTTAGATTTGGAAGGATATGAAATCAGTTATTCGTTTCGCAAACGTTTGCTACCTCTTGTTATTATTACGCAGATTCCAAAAATATTATTTCAAATGTATCAAGAGCATCAATGGCTGAAACATATTATGGCCAAACATCACTTTGACATCGTTATCTCTGACAACCGATATGGCTTTTATTCAGATCAGGCATATTCTGTATTCATAACACATCAATTGGAGATTCAAGTACCAAAGTTTTTCAAACGAATTGTGCAGCAGATCAATTATGCTTTTATCAATAGATTTAATGTATGTTGGATTCCGGATTATGCAGGATGGCCCGGTTTAGCAGGCACACTTGCACATCCAAAACAAATGCCTAGAATTCCAGTAAATTATATAGGACCATTAACCAGAATTAAGGCTTTGGAAAAAAAGGTTATCGCTAATAAGTGGTTAATCATAATGTCTGGCCCAGAGCCTCAGCGTACAATCCTTGAAACAAAATTATTAAAGTGGATGCATAGCCATACACAGCCATCGGTGCTTCTGCGTGGCATTCCAAACCCTGTGCACGCTCAGACTATTCAAGTTCCAACGCATTGTAACGTTATAAATTATGCTTCAACTGTAGAAATTGAGCAACTTCTGCAAGTTTCAGAATACCTAATAAGTAGGAGTGGATACACTACCATAATGGAAATGATAAACACTGGTATGAAATGCATTTTTATACCTACTCCTGCACAATCAGAACAAGAGTATTTGGCAGATCATCTCATGCAACAAAACTTATGCTTTAGCTTTTCGCAGGATGATGATTTTGAAATATCGTTAGGGGCTGCTGAACAATATTTTCAGAAAAATGAAAATATTTCTTAGTACGAATATCAATAAAATATTACCATAAAAAATGAATACCTCCTTCTTACACTATACATCAATTTCAGCATATACAGGGCAGTGATCACTGTGTTTTATATCGGGATAGATATCAGAAGCTATTATTTTTTTTGACAGTACATCAGTAGCGCATATATAGTCTATTCTCCAGCCTTTATTTTGTAATCTGACTGATGGAAAACGTTGGCTCCACCAGCTGTACCTATCTGGCTCTTGGTGATGATATCTGAAAGTATCTATCCATCCATTGTTCAGCATGGAATCCATCCAGGCTCTTTCATCCGGCAGGAATCCTGAGCTTTTTTTATTTCCCTTTGGGTCATGAATATCAATTTCCTTATGGGCAATATTATAATCCCCACAAAGCACCATTGCGGGTGTTTGCTTGCGTTCCTTATCGAGATATGTTGACATCATTTTAAGCCATTCATATTTGTACCCTTGACGTTCATCTCCAGAGGTGCCAGAAGGGAAATATGCATTAATAATTCTTGTATTTCCAAAATCAGCTTGAATGATTCTTCCTTCAAAATCGCTTTGCTTATCACCATTACCATACCTTATATGATCGGGCTTTTCAAGTGATAAAATGCATACCCCACTATATCCTTTTTTTTCTGCACTATACCAATAGTGATTGTAACCTATTACTTCCAGTTTTGACAGGTCCACATCTTCCTCTGTAGCTTTTGTTTCTTGAAGGCAGATAATATCTGCAGGTTTAGTTGCTAACCAATCTGCAAATCCTTTTTTGATAGCAGCCCTTATTCCATTTACATTGTAGCTGATGATGCGCATATAGATGTATTTGGCTGCCAAGTTAAACATTCAGCTGGAAGAATTTAATGGTGTTTGTAAAAATTTATTCTGCGATAAATTCATCAAAGGAAGGTTTCAAAAAGCATTTATACTATATTCGTAATATGGAACAGGAGCAGGTAATAGATAATCCGATTATTCCGGTTTATAATCTGAATGAAGAACAGGAAAAGCAGTTAATCTTAAGACATTATCGTGGCCTTTTGCGGGCACTCAGACCCAAGCTAAAAAAGAATGATAAAAGTGTGGTACGCTCTGCATTTGAAATGGCAGCTAAAGCACACAAAAGCATGCGCAGAAAAAGTGGAGAACCGTATATTTTACATCCCATTGCGGTTGCAATGATTTGTGTAGAAGAAATTGGGTTAGGTGTTCGCAGTTCTGTGTGTAGCTTGCTGCATGATACAGTAGAAGATACAGATATAACCCTGGAAGATATAAAGAGCGAGTTTAATAATGAAATTGCAAAAATTGTAGATGGCCTTACAAAAATCTCAAATGTAATTGACGCTAATTCATCTGCTCAGGCAGAAAATTTTAAGAAGATATTATTAACCCTTACTGATGATCCTCGTGTTATATTGATAAAGCTAGCAGACCGCCTGCACAATATGCGCACACTGGATTATATGAAGCGGGAAAAGCAGCTTAAAATTGCAAGCGAAACGGTATGGGTTTATGCACCCTTAGCACATCGCATGGGTTTATACAATCTAAAAACCGAACTGGAAGATTTATCCATGAAATACATGGAGCCAGAGGAATATAAAGAAATTGCCAGGCGATTGTCTGAAACCAAAAGGGAGCGCACCAGATATATTAATGAATTCATCAAACCGCTCAAGGAAAAATTGGAAAAGAATGGTATTCCATTTGAAATATATGGCCGACCAAAAAGCATCCATTCTATCTGGAATAAAATAAAAAAGAAAGGTGTAACATTTGATGAAGTGTATGACCTTTTTGCCATTCGAGTTATACTGGATATAAATGGACCAACAGAAAAAGAAGAATGTTGGAGAATTTACAGCATTATCACCAATGAATACCAGCCCAGTACCGAAAGATTGAGGGACTGGCTGAGTAAACCCAAGAGTAATGGTTACGAAGCACTACATACCACTGTAATGGGCCCACAGGGTAGGTGGGTGGAAGTGCAGGTGCGCACTAAGCGCATGAATGATATAGCAGAAAAAGGGCTGGCAGCTCATTACAAATACAAAGAAGATACCGGTAGCAATAATTCGGAGGATCGTTTTGATAAATGGTTTTCACAAATAAGAGAAATCATCAGTAGCCAAGATACAGATAGTGTGGATTTTTTGCAAGATTTTAAACTGAGTTTTCTTGCAGAAGAAATTTATATATATACCCCCAACGGAGATGTCAAAATGCTACCGGTAAACAGCACGGCACTTGATTTTGCTTTTGCCATTCATAGTGCAGTGGGTAGTAAGTGTATAGGGGTAAAAGTGAACCATAAATTGATGCCTATTAGCCATATTTTGCGCAGTGGGGATCAGGTGGAAATAATAACCAGTCAAAAGCAAAAGCCAACTGAGGATTGGTTGAAATTTGTAATAACTGCAAAGGCAAAAGCAAAAATAAAAGACGCACTCAGAGAGGAAAAAAGAAAAATTGCAGACGAAGGCAAATACCAATTGCAAAGAAAATTAAACAGTATTGGTGCTGCTTTCAGCCAATTTAACATTGAAGAATTGGTTGGGTACTATAAGAAACTCAATCAATTAGAACTATTCTACCAAATTGCAACAAAGCGGTTAGATATTTCGGATATCAAAAATTTAGTGGTACATGGTGATCGGTTGGAGATACCAAAGCCACAAAAAATAATAACTGAAATTAAGGCATTTTCTGATAATAAACCAGTAGCAAAAAAAGAGGGAGAGCTTTTGGTATTTGGAGAAAGTAGTGATAAAATAAAATACAATTTAGCAAAATGCTGTAATCCAATACCAGGGGATGATGTTTTTGGATTTGTGAGTGTGGGCAAGGGTTTAGTGATACATCGTACTAACTGCCCGAATGCTACAAAAATGCTGGCTAATTATGGACATCGCATTGTAAAAACAAAATGGGCTATTAATAAGGAAGTATCCTTTTTAACCGGTATTAAAATTATTGGTTTGGACGATGTAGGTGTCGTAAATAAAATAACCAATATCATCAGTGGAGATATGGGTATCAATATCAGCGCCATCTCCATTGAGAGTCAAAACGGGATATTTCAGGGTTTAATCAAAATATTTGTACAAGACAAAGAGCAGTTAGAAGTACTTACTAATCGCTTGAAAAGCTTGCCGGGTATTGAATCTGTGGATCGTTTCGATACGGAAGTTGGGTGAAATTGATGCTTAATTTTTTTGAATTTTCATTGTCTTTTTTAAAGAATCCAAGATTGGATTAGTGAATATCTTCTCCATATTTATGTAAACCAACGTGCATTGTGTTTCTTTGCACCAAGTTTACAAGAATGAACCACAAAATATCCATTGTTGGGGGAGGAAATTTAGGTACTGCTATCGCAGAAGGACTTATAAAGAGTGGATTTATAGCACCTCAAAATATCCTTATTACCAAAAGAAATATAAATACGCTTGAGCACCTCAAATGTCAGGGTGTGCAGGTGTCTGATAATAATAATGATGCACTTTCTTTTACAGACTTTATTTTGCTTGCTGTAAAACCATTTCAAATAAAAGAAGTATTACAATCCTTGAAGCCAAACCTAGTAGCTGGTAGGCATGTAATCTGTAGTGTGATAACCGGCGTATGGATGGATGATATTAAATCAATTGTGGGAGATGGATTTACCCTCTTCCGTGCCATGCCAAATACAGCTATTGCCATTCAACAAAGCATAACCTGTATATGTAGTGAAAATGCTGACAACACTCAGTCTGCTTTTGTGGAAGAGGTGTTTAATAACCTAGGTAAAACTGTTTTTATTGAAGAAAAACTGATGGATGCAGCTACCGTATTAGGAGCCTGTGGTACTGCTTATGCCATGAGATACATCAGGGCAAATATTCAAGGTGGTATTGAAATTGGTTTTGATGCAAAAACAGCTTCACTCATAGCTGCACAAACTGTTAAAGGTGCCGCTGAATTATTACTCTCAAAACACACACACCCTGAGCAGGAAATTGATAAAGTAACAACTCCTAAAGGCTGCACCATTGCCGGACTAAATGAAATGGAACATCAAGGGTTTAGCTCATCTTTAATAAAAGGAGTTGTAACCAGTTATAAAAAAATTGTAAACGATATGTAACTAACTGTGCATGTTTTTGTTTATATATAAATGAATGGAAAGGAAAAAGAAATGATGGAAATAGCACCAGCAATCAACGAAATACTGAGCAACGAATCGGATAAAAATCTGCAATCAATTGCTGAAAAGGTTTTTAATGGAGAAAGAATAACACCCGAAGAAGGCCTGTATCTTTTTAACTATGCATCAGTTTCTTTCTGCGGTATGCTTGCAAACTACATCAGAGAAAAGAAACATGGTGACATAACATATTTTAATCGAAATTTTCATATTGAACCCACAAATGTTTGTGTGTTTAGTTGCAATTTTTGTTCTTATAGTAAGCTATATGCTAAGCGGGATGAAGGTTGGGAGCTGAGTATGGACCAAATGATGCATATTGTAAAAAAATATGACGATCAGCCCGTTACAGAAGTGCATATTGTGGGAGGGGTGCATCCAAAAATGAATCTTGATTTTTTTGTGGATCTAGTAAAAGCCATTAAAGCCCACCGTCCAAAGTTGCATATAAAAGGATTTACACCTGTTGAATTGGATTATATGTTTCGCAAGGCAAAAGTTGATGTGTTGGAAGGTATGAAGCGCCTTAAAGAAGCAGGATTAGACAGCCTGCCAGGTGGTGGTGCAGAAATATTTGATCCAGAAATCAGGCAACAAATTGCTGCTGATAAAGTGGATGCAAATGGGTGGCTGCTCATTCATCAAACTGCTCATGAGCTGGGCATGCATTCAAACGCAACCATGTTGTATGGTCATATAGAAGCACCGAAACATCGCATAGATCACATGGAAAGGCTCAGGACTTTACAGGACAAAACTGGTGGATTCAATACTTTTATACCACTTAAATTTAGAAATAAGGATAATGATATGAGTCATATTCCGGAATCTACTTTGGTGGAGGATATGAAGCTTTATGCTATTGCCAGAATTTATATGGATAACTTTCCACACCTAAAAGCCTATTGGCCTATGCTGGGTAGAAATCAAGCTCAAATGACACTTTCTTTTGGTGTGAATGATCTGGATGGCACCATTGATGATACCACAAAAATTTATAGCATGGCGGGTAGTGAGGAACAAAATCCTGCTATGACAACTGAGGAGCTTAAAGCGCTGATTCAACAAGCCAAGAGAATACCTGCCGAAAGAGATACTTTGTATAATGTCATAAAAGCAGATAAGGAACTGTTGTAGTAGAAAAATAAATCGAAGAAAATCATATATGATTTTCTTCATCATTCACTTCAAGCTATCACTAATTTTTGGCTTACTGCTATATTTCATTTCTCTGGAATGCTGGGCCATATTATTCATAGAGTCCAATAAAGCTCTGTTACTTGCAGGATGTTTTTGATACCAGGTAAAACTTTTATAAAATTGATCTTTACTAATTTTATGCAAGCTAAACACCCTATTGTAAAGATGATATAAACTATCTTTTGTAAGTGTGGAGTCTCTGTATTTTCTATTTTCCCAAAAGGTTTCAGCCTTGGTTAAGTCCCACATAATGGGAATCATCTTTTTAGGTTGTATCACATTTTTGGGGATTTCATTTTCATTGCTACAAGCCATAAAAAGGAAACTGAAAACGATAAAATATTTTATCCTTTTTATCATCTCAATTCTTGTCTGTATTTATCACTATTTGTTATGTCAATAGTAGCTAAAATTTCTTTTGCTTCATTTTTTGAGGCAGGATCAGCTTTCTTAAAAACACCAACAAACTCCTGATATTTTCCTTGTAGAAATGTTTGCAAAGCCATAGTGTTTGGGTATTGCTGATTAAATTGTTGCATTAGATTTAGGGCATCCAATACACCCAGTCTTGCATTGTCTTTATCTTCAAACATGGCATCCAAACCTGCACGGTAATAGTTATATATTAAATCATGCAGTTCATTATATTTACTACTATTCCAGTTTTCAGCCAACCAATACCTGTTCCTAATGCCATCAAAAGATTTCCATCCGGATATGCTTGAATTTTCCGGAGCATTATTCACAATATTTTGCGATTTTTTAAAATAATCTTCACCACCTTTTGGACTAAATGAATCATAGTTTAATCCAATTATCAGATAAGAATAATATGCAAATACTGCGGTTAGATTAGCCACAAGTGGGTCACTACCCTGCACCCTGTTTTCATTAAACTCCATGGGTTGAAACTGTACATATTTAAATGTAATATCAGCATCTTGATAATTGAGTAGGCTAGCCAGATAAGTACTATTATATACAGGTCTTACAGCTTGTACAGTTAGTGTAGCATTATAAATATTTTCTTCTTCTGTGCTATTGATATTTAGCAAATAATTACACACAATTTTCTCTTGAAGTTGGAAGTTGTCTGGGGTCCATTTCCGCTTGTTAATAAAATCTGTGAGTTGTGTTTGAAGCGTTGTAAAAATTGTTTTATCTATAGAGCTGGATATCTGCTGTGCATTTACAGTAACCCTTCCGTTAAACTCCTGTGCCATAGCACAATTGCCTATCAAAAAAATAATAATAAAAATATTGATTTTATGCTTCATGTATCTGTTGAATGATGTTTGAAATAATCTGTTTTGCAATGATAGATTTATCCGCCAATGATAAACTTTGTTCCCCACCATTTGCCGTAAATATGGTAACTTTATTGGTATCATGTCCAAAACCAGCACGCTCATCCCGCAGGGAATTCATAACAATCATATCAGCATTTTTTGATTGCAATTTTCCAAGAGCATATTCTTTTTCATTGTTTGTTTCCAATGCAAAACCTACCAAATATTGATGCTTTTTATTGGCACCCAACCAGCCAAGTATATCTTTAGTTTTTACTAAATTTAGCTGCATGGCATTGCCGCTTTTTTTGATTTTTTCAGCTTGCTTAGTTTCAGGAGAATAATCGGCCACAGCGGCACTCATTATTTCTATATCCATTTCCGCATGCATGGCTGTACAGGTTTCAAACATTTCGGCTGCTGTTTGCACCCTTTTTACCACTATGCCATTATAAGCCACTTCTTGTGCAGATGGGCCAGATACCAATACAACTTCTGCGCCTTGCATATACAGGGCTTCTGCAAGTGCAAAACCCATTTTGCCAGATGAATGATTGCCAATAAATCGCACAGGGTCCAAAGGTTCATAGGTAGGGCCGGCACTTACCATTGCTTTTTTACCTTTTAACGCAGACCCTCTGAAAATATTTTCTTCTAAAAATTGTATAATCGTTTCTGGCTCTGCCATACGGCCCTCCCCATATAAGCCACTAGCAAGCGCACCATTGCCCACCGGTATTACTTTGTGACCGATACTTTGCAGCCATTCAATATTTTTTTTAGTAGACGCATGGTGCCACATATCTTCATCCATAGCAGGAGACACTACCACGGGGCATGTAGCAGAAAGATATACTGCCAGCAATAAATTATCGCATGCACCATTAGCCATTTTTGATAAAGTATTACAACTCAGCGGAGCCATCAGCATTACATCGGCCCACCGGCCCAGCATTACATGATTTGACCATTGATCTTCATTGAACAATTCAGTAATCACTTTATTATTGCTTAAAGTGCCCAGTACAAGCGGTGATACAAAATGATGCGCAGCAGGAGTCATCATTACCTTAACTTCTGCACCCGCTTTTGTAAGTAGCCTCACTAGTAAAATGGACTTATACGCAGCAATACTTCCTGATATGCCCAGCAATATTTTTTTGCCCTTTAACATGGGTGCAAAATAAGGGAATAGCAAAATGTAATTTCCATTGTATACTGCACACCCTTTATTTTAACTACATTTAAGTTTGTTGAAGATATTTTTTGGGCTTGTCCCTATGGGCCGGGCTTTACGCTACAAGTCCTCACCATTCGTGCCTCATGGTTCCGGGCTTTCCACTTCAATCCCTCACGCAGTATGCAGAACAGGGTTTTATAGATTGGATAAATAATTATTGAATCACATGCCTTAACCTTCTATGAAAATAGCCCATTTTCTCCTTTCACTCATTTATAACAACCACTCACTCATTGCGCCATGCGCAAAAAAATAATAAAAATATTTTTGAATAAAATGAAATAAAATGAAAAAACTAATGCGTTCAAAACAAACATTTATGATGCTTTGTTTTACAATAAGTATTCAACTATCACATGCACAAAGTTGGAATCTTACGGGAAATGCAAATGCCACTGCCACATCTTATGTAGGTACAAGTAATGCAGTAGATCTGCAATTCAAAACAAACAATACAACCCGTGGTACCTTTAATAGCCTGGGGCTTTTTACACTAACAGGAAACCTTACCTGGAGCAGTAGGTCAAACGGTATTACTTTTTCAAATGCAGGCTTAGGCACTATTTATCCAATGATTCGCATGTTTGCATCTGGTTCTATAAATGCAGATAGAATGGTCTTGTCTCATTCATCTTCATTTTCAAATTGGGGTCTCCAATACCAAGATAATGGCGATAAGTTTCGCTTCCTCAGAGACAGTGTAAATGTAATGTCAATAGACCTTTCAAATAAGCGAGTTGGTATAACCACAAGTGCGCCTCAATATCCTTTACATGTATCCGGAGACCATGTAACAGCCTATGTAACCAGCGATTTTTTAAATCCAGATGAAGCTGCCATGCGGGTGAATGTCAATTCAATTTTCAATTATGGTGTAAGGGGTTTATATTGTAAAAGTACTTCCGGTAATGGCACTTCTACAGCCGGATACTTTGAATCAGATTTTATAGCTGTGGATGGACATAGTAATGGTGCCGGTGGTACAGCTTATGGTACATCGGGAGTAGCTACTGGTGGTACCGCTGCTTATGGAGCATATGGTAAAGCTAGTGGTGGTAGTTTAAATTATGGAGTATATGGTACTGTAAGTGGCAGTGGTACAAAATATGGTGTGTATAGCAATGGGAATTTTGGTGGTACTGGTTCTTATTTGTACACATCAGATAAAAAATTAAAAAAGAATATCAAACCATTGAATAACGTGTTGGACAAACTAATGCAACTTAAACCTGCACTCTATGATTTTAGAATTGGGGAATTTGGTAATATGAATTTAGCGGAAGGAAAGCATTTTGGTTTTATTGCACAAGAGCTCCAAACAGTTTTTCCAGAATTAGTGAGCAATCAATCATTTCCACCACAGTATGATGATAAGCAGGAAAAAATTGCAGATGCTATTGATTACCTTGGTTTGAATTATACAGAGCTTATACCTGTTATCATTGAGGGTATGCAAGAGCAGCAGCAGATGATTCTACAACAAAATGAGCTGATAGAAAAATTGTCAAAAAGATTAGATGATTTAGAAGGTAATCAGCCCATTACTCAAACACTATCTGGTTCATCTACAAAAATGATAGGAGCAGCATTATCTCAAAATATCCCCAATCCGGCTAAGGGAATTACAAAAATTCAATACACCATTCCTGCATCTGTGGCAAAAGCATATTTGATATGTAAAAATGCACAAGGCGCAGAAGTAGCTCATTATGATATACAACAAAAAGGGAATGGTCAAATGAGTATAGATACTTATTCATATACTGATGGACTATATTTTGTAAGTCTAGTATGTGATAATATCATAGTAAAAACTATTCAGATGGAAGTATTATAACAGTTTGAAAAATTTATATTGAAAGGACTGCCCATTGTGGCAGTCTTTTTTTTGAAAGCATCATTTTGTAAAATGGAGCAGCTAGGAAAGATGCAAAAAAATGAAAAATCGTTCTTGATATTTACAAACATTACACAACCCATTTCCCTACTTTAGCCAAAATTTTATATTATGGGACTATTGGGGAAATTATTTGGAAAAATCACCGGTGGTGGTGGAAATAAATCAGGAGGTGGCGGAGCAAAAGCTGGTGGACGTTTTAAAGAATTATTTGAAATGGCAAAGCCGGCATTAAATCTTTCTGCGGAGCAGGAATCATCTATAAAAAATATTTTTATGGAGTTTCGGCAAGAAAGAAAAGAACTAAAGCAGGGTGGCGGAGAGCAATCAGAAATACGTGAAGCAAGAAAAGAAGCAAAGCAAAAAATAATGGCCCTCCTTACACCGGAGCAATTAAATACCCTTCGTCAGAAAATGGGCGAATGGAAAGAAGAACTATAGTCATTCTGTTTCTGTTTTATTCATCAATGTTTTAAAATAATCATGCAGTCTTACAAAACGGCGGGCAAGAGAATTGTCAATTTATTTGATATACAATATCCCATCATTCAAGCAGGTATGATATGGGCAAGCGGCTGGCGATTGGCCAGTGCTGTAAGCAATGGGGGGGGGTTGGGAATTATTGGTAGCGGCAGCATGTATCCTGATGTACTCAGGTATCATATCCAACAATGCAAGGCTGCTACTAATAAACCATTTGGTGTAAATATACCTTTGCTATATCCTGATATTGATCAGCATGTACAAACAATAATAGATGAGAAAGTACCCATTGTATTTAGTAGTGCAGGCAATCCAAAAACATGGACGCCCATACTAAAATCTCATGGTATAAAAGTGGTGCATGTAGTAAGCAGTAGTGTGTTTGCACAAAAGGCCGAGGCTGCGGGTTGCGATGCTGTAGTAGCAGAAGGTTTTGAAGCCGGAGGTCATAATGGTAGAGAAGAAACCACCACAATGGTGCTCATTCCCGCTGTGAGGCGGGCCATAAAAATTCCACTGATAGCAGCAGGTGGTATTGCTACCGGTCGTCAAATGTTGGCTGCCATGATACTTGGGGCAGAAGCGGTACAAATGGGCAGCAAATTTGTATGTGCTGAAGAGGCATCTGTTCATCCATCTTTTAAGGATGCTGTGGTTATTGCAAAGGAAGGTAGTACCATGCTCAGCATGAAAAATATTGTACCAGTTAGACTACTGCACAATGCATTTGCAACAGAAATTCAATCCGCAGAAAAAGCAGGAGCCACATCTGAAGCACTCCAAAAAATTTTGGGAAGAGGCAGGGCCAAAAAAGGTATGTTTGAAGGTGATATGCAGCAGGGTGAATTGGAGATAGGACAAGTAAGCGCTATCATTGATGATATAAAACCAGCAGCAGACATTGTATCCACACTTTGGCAGGAATTTAACCATGCCATAGAAAATCCTTTTCTTACTGAATAGCAAGGCAAATACAAATTTGCCAGCCATGCTTAACATTAAAACAGTTTTCGAATTAAAAAATATTAATCATTATGCAGTTAGTTTCTTATCAACAACTTGTAGAGTTTGCCATTTCCTGTTTTCAGTCTATTGGATGCACATCAGCAGATGCACATACAGCAGCAAAAACATTGGTATCAGCAGATTTAAGAGGCATTGATAGTCACGGTATGGCCAGGCTAAGCGGCTATGTAAGGCTGTGGGAAGTAAAAAGAGTAAATGCAAATCCGCAGCTTGCTATTATACACGAAACTCCATCTACAGCAGTTGTAGACGCTGATGATGCACTTGGTTTGGTATCTGCACCATTTGCTATGGATATTGCCATAGAAAAAGCAAGAAATTGCGGTACTGGCTGGGTAGCCGTAAAAGGAAGTAATCATTTTGGTATTGCGGGTTATCATGCTATGATGGCTTTAACGCATGATATGATAGGCTTTGCCATGACTAATGCAAGTGCATTAGTTGCTCCTACATTTGGTATGGAACGTATGCTGGGTACAAACCCAATTGCTATAGCAGTGCCGGCAGGTAAAGAACCTCCCTTTGTAGCAGATCTGGCTACAACCACCGCTGCCAACGGTAAGCTGGAATTATTGCAACAAAAAAATGTAGATACCCCGGATGGATGGGTACAGGACAAGGATGGCATGCCTGCCAACGATGCACATATCCTAAAAAAAGGCGGGGCCTTGCTTCCGCTTGGTAGTGATAGAGAACATGGCAGTCATAAAGGATATGCACTTGGAAGTATGGTAGATATTCTTTGCGGGGTACTGAGTGGCGCAAACTATGGTCCTTGGGTGCCACCATTTCCAGCTTATGTACCCTTACCTGATAACATGCCCGGCAAAGGCATTGGTCATTTTTTTGGTGCCATGCGAATAGATGCATTTCAAACTACCGAATCATTTAAAAATAATATGGATCAATGGATACAACGCTTTCGTGCCACCACTCCATTAATTGACAACATACCTGTAATGATACCCGGCGACCCTGAGCGCATCTGCGAAGCTGAAAGAATGCATAATGGTATTCCCGTAGCAGATGCTGTTATAGCAGACTTAAAATTGCTTGCTGAAAAACTGCAAGTGACTTGTGAATTTTAAGTCCAAAAATCTTCAATTGATTTTTTATAGCTTTATAATTGTACCCCTTCGGGGAATGATTGATAGAGAGAAAAATAAATGATGGATTTTTGATCTATTTAAAGTTTAAAACTTTAAATTAATTAAAGAAATAGCAAGATGATAAATAATTTAAATTTGAACATTATGCAATTACAACCTATACTCTCCAATGATATTGTAAGGTTACAGCCTTTACAATCTGCTGACTTTGAAGCTTTATTTGCGGTAGCAGCTGACCCACTGATATGGGAACAACATCCAAATAAAAACAGGTACCAAAGAGCGGCATTTGAAAATTATTTTGAAGGTGCCATGCTGTCTAAAGGTGCATTTTTAGTAATGGATGTAGCGCATGGAAATATAATTGGCTCTACAAGGTTTTATGATTTTGATGCTGAGCAATCAGCTGTTTTAATTGGATATACATTTATTGCAAGAGCATATTGGGGCAAACAAATAAATAGAGCAATGAAGCAATTAATGCTGGCCCATGCCTATCAATATGTGGATACTGTATTGTTTCATATCGGTGCCGAAAATATTCGATCACAAATAGCTATGCAGCGTATAGGTGGAGTTAAAAAAAGAGAAATAGTAGTAGCCTATCACGGAGAACCCGATAAACTAAATTTTGAATACGCTATTCAGAAAGCGGATTGGTTTGGATTGGATAGGGTTTAAAAACTTTACAGATTTATCTCCTAAAAAGTTTTTAGTTAGTCTTTCACGAGATAAAATAACGGCTATTTATTTTCAAAAATAGCAGTAATGAATTTTCTGTATCAGATAAGCGCATAAATTATAAACGCTATGGCTAAAATGGGATATAAAAGCCAGATATACTTATTCCCTTTTTTATATTTAATCCCCCAATAGATTAAACAAGCTATACCAATATATTCAACTGATAAGCCAATATACTTGAGAAAACTATAATCGAATTTCTCTAAAAGAATACCAATTAAAAATAATATGGCACCTATTTTTTTTATCATATCAACGCTAAGAAATAATTTTATTTTATCCATTTTATTGTTATTTGTAGGTATATAGATTAAAATGATTTGGTAAAATTATGAAATCAATGCAAATTTGGTAAATGTTGCATTCAATTGTTTTAAGAATCAGTAAGCATTTACAACTCAATTTGATTTTTATCATGCTCAGCGTTCCATCATTCTTTTATACTTATCACTCATTCCCCGAAGGGGTAAATTAATTATAAATAATATATATTTATTGTTTATCAATAATTATTTACCTTTATTTGCAAAAAATATATTCAATGAAAATGAGTAATTCAGTTATATTAAAATTGGTACATATTGTTTTTTGGATCATCTTTATTGGACTTTGTATTGAAACTGGGGCCACGCTCTTATCATTTCTTGTAAGCCTTTTTAAAAATCCGGAGGCAGTTAAAAATTTGTATATGGGGCTAGACCTGTCAGCTGTTTTTGAAGCAAACAAGAATTATTATATTTATATATTTTTATTTATCATCAGCATCTTGATTCTTAAAACTTGTATGGCCTATTTAGTGATAAAGATTTTTCTTGTAATAGACATGAGCAATCCATTTAGTTTTGAAATTGCTGCATTGATATCGGCTATAAGCAGGGTGGCACTTGGTGCTGGAATTATCTCAATCATTGCCGAAGGAAGTGCCGATTGGATGACGAAAAGAGGAGTGCCGGTAGCTTACACATGGAGTGGTGGTGAATTTCTATTTTTGGCAGGCATCATTTTTTTTATAGCACAGATATTTGAACGTGGTGTTTTATTACAATCTGAAAACGATTTAACTGTATAGCATGCCCATAATTGTAAATTTGGATGTGATGATGGCTAAGCGCAAAATGTCGCTCAATGAATTATCACAGAAAGTAGATATCACGCTTTCCAATCTTTCGGTATTAAAAACAGGAAAGGCAAAAGCTATACGATTTAGTACATTGGAAGCTATTTGTACCGCATTGAAGTGTCAGCCGGGGGAAATTTTAGAGTTTGTAGTATCGAAGGTTTAATCCCATTATACCTACTCCGACATCTTTGGTTTGAAATTTATTTAGGATTTGTCTTATTGGGCTATTCTTTTAATCTAAATTTAATGATAGCTTCAAACCAAAATAAAGCATGCTTGTTAACTTTGCACGGTAGAATTATTTACTTAAATCCAATATTATGAAATTTCAAATTCACCCTGTTACCTTTGGTGTTTCAGAGCAATATCATTCTGACTCTCAAATTCGAAATGAAATGGACAAAAAGGTTATTCAGTCCAGAAGAAAAAATGGGAGAATTATTTTGGCAACTTTTGTTTTTTTTCTAAATTTTTTATTTTGGTACTATATCATCAATTTATAGGATAAATATTTCTATTATTACTATAAATTTTTTCTAATCAGATTTGATGGTTGCATAGGTTTCGAGTTATAGGTTGAATCAAATATTCATCCTTGTCTATCTATTGTATACGGACAGATTCTATTTTGTGCAAGCGTCTTTTCCTGACATGAATAATTTGCTCCCATATTCTGGTTAGTCGCATACTTTATATTTTTTAATGCTTCGAGAAAGGAAACTTTACTTGGTGGCTTATTTTTTGGTAGGAATGCTGATGTTAAAAATTAAATTATTGCCGAATGCACCTCGAAATATAATGAGGGGTATCATTAAATGCAAAAGAAATAATAGATATATCTTCGCAAAATGAGAATAAGCATATCCCTTTTGCTATCTACGATTACATTTAATTTTTGTAGCAATCTACAAGCTCAGTATCCAATTATTTCTGATTATATTTTCAATGAAAAACAAGAAAATATTTCTGATAAAAATGATGCTGTTTATATACTCAGAATAGAGCAGCAAGATGATACTACTTTTATCAATAGATTTTATAATGTAATGGGACCTATGATTTATCAGGAAACTTATAAAGATGCAAAAAACGATACTGGACATGGGGTTTTTTGTTGGTATAATTAACTGGGTGATATTGATAGTTCTGGATATATTTTCAATAACCAAAAAGAAGGAATTTGGAAATTTTATGTAAATGCCAAAGTTGTAAAGCAGGTTGAATTTCTGCATGATGTTATTCAAAACGAAAAATTTATTAATGATACATTAAGCGAAAATAATCCAGATGGTAGTCCAGATTTTCATCCTGCTAAATTTAAACCAACATTTGGATATATAAGTTGGGATGCTTACATTTTTAGTAATATACATAATACTATTGCAAAAGATAATAATATCAATAAATATATCCGAGGTCCATACACTTGTATTGTTTGTTTCTTGGTTTCTAAAGAAGGAGAAATTATCAATCGAAACACTTACCTTACTACGTCTGAACATATTCTGATTGATGAAGATGTGCTGAAAATGATTCGAAAAAGTACATCATGGATACCAGCCACAAAAAATGGGATCGATGTAGATTTTACCACAAAACTGCAACTAACCTATATGGCTGATGAA
>CAXYYO010000050.1:0-20279 GCA_964293305.1 uncultured bacterium
ATCTGACAATATCGAAAATGCAAAAAGTAAAATCTATGAATTGGCAAAAGGAGGGGCAAATATTATTTGCCTGCAAGAGCTATTCACATCATTATATTTTTGTGATGTAGAAGATTATAACAATTTTGATTTAGCAAGTGCGGTACCTGGCCCAATAACAGAAACATTCGCTGCTATAGCAAATGAGACAGGTGCCGTATTGGTGTTATCCCTTTTCGAAAAAGCGGCACCTGGTCTGTATTATAATACAACTGCGGTTATTGATGCAGATGGAAGCTATCTTGGCAAATACAGGAAAAACCATATACCTGATGACCCTGGGTATTACGAAAAATTTTACTTCACACCAGGCGATACCGGCTATCAAGTTTTTAAAACAAAATACGCCACTCTCGGTGTACTTATTTGTTGGGATCAATGGTACCCTGAGGCATCAAGAATTACTGCCTTGATGGGTGCAGAAATAATTTTTTATCCAACAGCTATAGGATGGCACCTGCATCAAGATGAACAAACAAATACAGACCAGTACAATGCTTGGCAAACCATTCAGCAATCTCATGCTATAGCTAATGGTATATGTGTGGTAAGTGTAAATAGGGTGGGTACAGAAGCGGGTACAAAATTTTGGGGTGGTTCATTTATAACCAATCAATATGGCAGTATTCTTTTCCAAGCACCGCACAACGATGAAGTGATACATGTAGAGAGCTTAGATTTAAGACAATCCGACCATTATCGTAAATATTGGCCCTTTTTACGCGACAGAAGAATTGATACTTATGCACCAATAATGAAAAGATATATTGGTGACGAAAAATAAAGTCATCATTAGAATTCATTTGGGTTAATCAGAAAGGATTTTTTGTACTTTAATGCCATACAATAACTGACAATGAATTGTGGCGTAACAGAGGTTGTCATTAAAAAAAATGTGTTAGAATTAAAGAAATAATGGCTCTATCTAAACTACTTCATATCAGGTCTAAAATACATGCCTACGTTCAAATGCAGCATTCTCTAAAAAAAATACTACTAAGCATCATACTACTTTTTATACACGAATTGGGTATGGCGCAAACTGCCGACAGAGTTTTTGTAAATGCAAAAATTTATAAAGGGGATAATCAATTCGATCAAGCACTTGCTATTAAAAATGGGATTATAATTTTTACAGGAACAAATATGGGTGCCAAAGTGTACATTGATAAAAAAACCAGGGTTGATGATTTAGGCGGAAGGCTAGTTTTACCTGGCCTCCATGATGTACACATGCACCCCTTGGAAGCGTTTACAAACGCTATTGGAGATTTCTTTTTTACAGAAGGCATTTCTGATCCGGAAGACTATGTAAAGGAATTAAAAAAAGCCAAAATACCTGTCAATTCAAACGGTTGGAAAATGGGGTTTGGCCATGATATATACGTGCTGCTCCAATCAAAAAAAACACCCAGAAAAATGCTAGATGAAATTTGCCCTGACTATCCAATGTTTGTATGGGAAGCTACTTCGCACTCTGCATGGTTGAATACCCCCGGCCTACGTGCAGCGGGTTTTTATGCCAACACTCCCGACCCAGTGGGTGGTCATATTATGAAAGACAGTACTGGCGAGCCTTCCGGAATTGTAATGGACAATGCAGGTGATATAGCTTTGCAAATGGCAATTGCTATAAACCCTGTTATTGAAAAAGAAAACTATGATGGACTTGTAGATACCGGCTTACCACTTATAGCAAAAAATGGCATCACATCATTTTGCGAAGCAAGAACTTATTGGAAACAGAATTTTATACAAACCTGGCAAAAAATAAAAGACAACAACCTGCTTACTGCAAGAGTTGTATTAACACCTTGGGGATATCCAGGCACACCAGTTGACAGCTTGATTGATGCGCTGAAAAAACTATATGACAGAGGAGATGATTTGCTAAAAATAACAGAAGTAAAATTGTATGCCGATGGACTTACCTTTAATACAACTGCTGCTATGTTATCACCATACAATATTGACATAGGCATTCCCTATAACATAGGGTTAAATTACAACACAGAGAGTAGAATGGCAACACTGATAACAGCATTGGAAAAATATGGCTATGATTTTCATATACATGCCATTGGGGACAGGGGGGTAAGCGAATCACTTAATGCCATTGAAAGGGCTAGGGCCATCAATGGTGATATTGGAACTAGACACAGAATTACCCATTTGGAAACTGTGGATACCAGCGATTATGTGCGCTTTAAAAAACTAAATATAATTGCTGATATACAAGTAGCTGGCGCATTTACCAATCCAGAGAAATGGCATGATAATGATTTCGTAATTGGTGAAAAAAGGGCTTCTGTTTTCGCTCCACTAAAATCAATCTATCATACTGGTGCTACTGTTACATTAAGCAGCGATTATGATGTGAGTGCTTTAAGCCCATTTGTTGGAATGCAACATGCTCTAACAAGGTTACCACAAGAATTGCCCAATGTAGATGCTGTAGTAAAATGCTATACCATAAATGGAGCTTATACTATGAGGCAAGAAAAAGTAACGGGCAGTCTTGAAACAGGCAAATATGCTGACCTCATAGTAACTGACAGAGATATATTTAACATCCCTGTGGAGCAAATAGGCAGCACAAGGGTTTGCCTTACATTATTGGGAGGAAAAGAAGTTTACGTAGAGCCTAGATTTTATGAGGCTATTGATACAACAATAAATGCCCAAACCGCAAAATGTCTGGTATATCCTGAAGAAGTAAATGATGTGGTGAACCTAAAGATTGCTCTGAAAAAAAAGGAAACTCTTTCCTATAAAATTTGTAACAGCAAAGGCAGACAGGTGTATGCAAATTCTTATATTCATAGTGTTGACATTTCTAACATAAGCATCAATACATCACATTTAATTGAAGGTGATTATACAATAATGGTAAAAACATCCGTTGGAAAATTGATTGGTAAGCATTCATTTAAAATTGTTAGAATACAAAGTTTGCATGATTTTTAGAAGAGATTTTTTAAAAAAATATTTTAAGCATGGTAGTAGATCTTTCCCACCTGTATGGTATCCTAAGATTTCAAAAACAAATCCTCCGAAGCCATCTATTTTATTGAATTCCTGTTTTCCAATAAGGCAAACTTTGAGTATAAAATCGGCATAGTATTGTTTTGCATTGGTGTATCTATGTTTTATAGTGTAACCCCTCTGCCGCATTCTCCATTTGACCCATACTTTCAAATTGTTTACTTTGCCGTACAAATATATTTTCACTATCCTTTTATAATTAAAAAATAAAGACTAATGATATACAAGATATTTTATAGCACAATAATATACTTTGTTGTTTTTTTATTGGCATGTAATAAAACAACCGAAATAATAGAAGCATCTAATATAAACCTATCTGTAAATGCCTCTCATAATGCTTTTGATTTGCGTGTACTACAGTTTAATGTATGGCAGGAAGGAACTAGCGTTTCAAATGGTTTGGAAAAAATAGCCAATATAATTATTGAATCCAATGCCGATGTGGTAAGTTTTGTAGAAGTCAGGAATTATACGGGAGACTGGATTACGAAAATTATAAATGAGCTGGAGGAAAAAGGATATTACTATAATGGAAGTTTTGTAGATGGCACCACTGTAGGTCTCATCAGCAAATATGATATAACAGAAAGTGTAAAAATCAATAGCAGTATAGCTGCTTATACATTAAATATTGAGGGATTAGATCTATTTCTGTGTTCTGCCCACTTGGATTACACACATTATGCTTTGTATTTACCTAGAGGTTATAATGGAGGTTCTCCTGACTGGAATATGATTGATGACAACCAAGACGGTAAACCAGATCCTGTAACCAATACAAAAAGAATTTCGCGGTATAATCTCGCTTCACAAAGAGATGAAGCCATAAATGATTTTATACAATGGGCTAAAAGCAAAACGCTGCCTATTGTTTTGTGTGGCGATTTTAATGAAGCCTCTTGCCTTGACTGGACAACTACCACAGAAAATTTATATGACCACAACGGTGTAGTATTTGAATGGCAAAATACAAAAATGTTGCAAGATGCTGGATTTACAGATAGCTACCGTGAGGTAAATCCCAATGAAAAAACACATCCTGGAATCACCTGGCCTTCTTTTGCCAATGGTGTTGGCCATACAAACTGGATCACTAAATCTGACGAACGTGACCGCATAGATTTTATATTTTTTAAGGGTGATGGCATGTATTCATCATCGGCAATGATAGCCGGGCCAGTAAAAAGCTATGTAAAGAATAAAGTAGTAAAAGAAAGAACCTCAGATATTTTTATCGCATCTGATTTGCCTTGGCCTTCAGATCATAAAGGCGTATTATCGGTATTGCATATACCAGGTTGCCATTAAAAAGAATTTATAAGGGAGTGACAGAACCAATGATGTATTATGGCTAGTAGACTATCCCATAATAATTCTGGATTCATGATGATTTATTTACAAAATCCTGCTCTATGTATCAGGATAAAATTTCAATCTAACAAAAATAATCCGGTAGATAAATCTGAAGAGAGCATCGTAAAAGAGTGTATGTATCACCGGAGTAAAGTTACTGCGCCTGCTGCATAAACTATAATAAAAATTCTACAATACAGCGCTTTTTACACCAAAAAAAAGGAAAGCCACAAACAGAAAAATCTAACAATAATAATATTTGAGCGCATAAAAATTACAGGTCAATTTTATTTCATAGTAGTAATGAAGTTTGGCTCAAAATAAAGACCTGCCTAAATTTTGCTCATACTAATAATATTATCTATTCAGCGATAACATCTTATAAAATCACAGGCAAAAAATGTTAGTGAATAAAGATATATTAATGGGAGCAACATTTAGTGCGCAAATTCAATTATGGGTTCAACTGCTTTGCTACGAAGAAACCCAGTTGCGTCGCACACTTTGGCGCCTTGCTCTTTGTTCGGCACTGTGCAGGCACCCTCACTAAATGATGCTCATTGTAATAACTACCAGTTGGGCTTGTGTTCTCCAAATGTTCTGCTTCGAAGTAATTCAAGAAAACTTTCCCTTTGAGCTTTGCTCAATGGCAGTTCATGCTTTTGTATATGAATAATATTTCCCTCAATGCTGTCAATTTTGTCTAAGTTTATTATATATGAACGATGGATGCGAAAGAACAAACCAGCGGGTAGTATATCTTCCAAATGACTCATTGACATAAGGGATATTATACGTTCTGTTTTTGTTTGTATGCGTACATATTTTTGCAATGCCTCAATAAATAGTATTTCATCGAAAATAACTTTTATGATTTTGTAGTCAGCCTTCACAAAAAAATAAGGGATAGCCAGTTCGTTGATATTAGCAGGAGCGGGTTCATTATAACTTTTTCTGCGGTAATCAATCCATTCAACTGCTTTAGCCACAGCTTTAAAAAAACGGTCGAATTCAATAGGTTTTAATATATAATCAAGCACCTCTAGTTCGTATCCTTCTACAGAGTGTTCAGAATAGGCTGTTGTAATAATGGTGGCAGGCCGTTTATGGAGCATACGTAATAACTCTATACCTGTAAGCTCGGGCATATTAATATCCAGAAAAAGGATATCTGGTTGTAGTTGTTGAAGTGCAAGCTTTGCACTAATGGCATCAGGGCAAGAAGCAATAATTTCCAGATAGGGAATTTTGGCAATATGATTGGCCATCAGTTCTCGGGCCAATATTTCATCATCAACTATTATACAGGTGTATTTTTTCATGCCTGATTCAATTGTATTGTTAGGTGCAAATTAAAAACACTCTCACTTTTTTCAGTTTCAAACATATATTTCTCTGGATAATTTAATTCTAGTTGACGACGTACATTTTGCAAGCCAATACCCCCTATTTCATTTTCAGATAATGAAACAGGTATGCTATTTTCTGTTGTAAAAATAAGCTTACCATCATCATGAATTTCACCACATATTTTTATAAATGCGCTTTCTTCATTATTAACATTGCTATGCTTAAAACAATTTTCAGCTAGCGTAATAAGCAGCATAGGTAAAATCATCCAGCCTTTTAAATTTCCTTCAATATAAAAATCAACATTGGTTGATTTGAGTTTACGCAATAGGTTCAATTCAATATACTGACGTACTGTTTCAATTTCTTTATTTAAAAAAACCCTCCCGCCATTGCCTTCATACAACATATAACGGAGAAGTGAAGAGAGTTTTGCCACCATAGGGGCAGCATTATCATGCTTTTGCAGAGAAAGGGAATAAATATTGTTCAGCGCATTAAACATAAAATGAGGACTCATTTGGGAGCGTAGAAAATTCAGCTCGGCTTCAAGTTTTTGATTTTGCAACACCAACTGCCCTTCCCGTTCTAACTGCCATTGCTTAAAATACCAGTATAATAATGATAACAGTAGGAATAATGTAGTGTTTAGCACCATTGAAAACACATTGCGCCAGCCAGCAAAATTGTACACAATTTTTTCAAGCCCCGTTATACGCAAAAACAAAATGTATAAAATGATAGTTGTGAATAATACAAAAACATAAAGCATGTTTTTTTTCTTTGCTAAAAAAATGGGAATCAACACCTGCAGGTTGGTATAAATTAATACAGCATAAAGTAAAATATCTAAGCTTGTAATTGCTATTGCTTCCAACCAATTGTCCTGAAGAAAAAAATAATCAAATACAAACAGCCAAATAAAAACCCAAAAGGCAGCTTGTTCTATTTTTTTAATATGGGGAGAAAGACTTGACATTCTATATAATTTCCAGACAATCAAAATTAGATGTTTTAGTATAAAATACTATAGTTTTTCCCTTAATGGAGCTATTGCTTCCCTAAGATATCACTATAAAGGCCTCAAGCCACAATCCCCACCTAAAAACTCTTTTCATGACCTCTATCATGAAGACTATACCAGAAATCAACCAGTTAGAGGAAAACCTTTTTTTCATCAAAGTACTCTTGTTTCTTTTGACATAATGCATATACAAATTCACAAAAGATTTCAACAGAAATAAAGCATGACTCCCGTTTTAAAATCCATATTTCCATTTACCCAATCAGTCATTGCAGAATATCCTATAATGACTGATTCTCATATTTCGGCAAAGCTAGAAAATGCTAAGAATGCTTTTCCTGTTTGGCGAAAAGAAGGTGATACAAAAAGGTCCAAAGTTTTACTGAATGTAGCGTCCTTGTTGCGACAACAAAAGTTAGAATTGGCAAAATTGATTACAGTAGAAATGGGTAAGCTTACAAAAGAAGCGATTGCTGAAATCGAAAAGTGTGCATCCTGCTGTGAATATTATGCATCCAATGCATCGCTTTTTTAAGGGATGAGCTTATAGAAAAGGATGCAATAGAAAAAGCTAATCAGTCTCCTTACCGTTTAGGAGGGAGCATCTGGACTAAAGATGTGGAAAAGGGAGTTTCACTTGCAAGGGCAATTAATACAGGTGCCGTTTTCATAAACACATTGGTAAAAAGCGATCCACGGTTGCTTTTGGTGGAATAAAGAAATCCGGTTTCGGCCGTGAATTGGGGAGGGCGGGTATTTTAGAATTTGTAAATACCAAAATCATCGTCGCAGAAATATAATTGACATGACAAAGAGAAAAACTAAATCAGAAAAATTATTGGCAGGAAGAAAACAATTTGTTCCAGATGCCATTGGCATTTTTAATCCATCAACTGCTGTTAGTGCCAAAGATGCTATTATAATAGATGCTGATGGGAAAAAAATGATTGATTTTGCTGGTGGGATTGGAGTAGTGAATGCTGGTCATTGCCCACCGAAAGTGGTAAAGGCCATACAGGAACAGGCGGAGCAATTAATTCATTGCAGTTTTAATGTGGCAACTTATGAATTGTACCTGCAGTTAGCAGAAAAATTAGTTCAGCTATTCCCTCATGGTAATGCCACCAAGGTAATGATCACCAACTCTGGTGCTGAGAGTGTAGAAAATGCAGTAAAAATTGCCCGGCAGGCTACCGGAAGACAGGCCATTATATGTTATGACAATGGGTTTCATGGCCGCACAATGATGGCCATGTCACTGACTTCTAAAGTAGGTTACAAATTGGGGTGTGGCCCCTATGCTCCGGAAGTATACCGCATACCATATCCTGATTATTATCGAAGCGGACAAGCAATGAGTCTGGATAAATTTTCCGATATCCACTTGAAAAATTTGGAAACATTCTTTACAACAAATATTCCTACACAACAGGTGGCAGCTATTGTTTTAGAACCTGTGCAGGGTGAAGGAGGGTTTAATGTAATTCCTGAAAAATATTTGCAGGGGTTAAGGAAGTTGTGTACCCGATATGGCATTCTGCTTATTCTGGATGAAGTACAGAGTGGTTTTGGACGCACAGGCAAATGGGCAGCCTATCAGCATTACGATATTGTACCAGATATTTCTACCTGGGCTAAAAGTATGGGGAGTGGAATGCCAATTGGATGTGTTATAGGTAGAGCTGAAATTATGGATGCCTGTAAACCATCTACTATCGGTGGCACCTACCCTGGAAACCCGGTTTGCTGTGCGGCAGCCATTGCCACAATTGATTACATGAAAGAAATAGATATTAATTCGTTGGGCATAAAAGTGGGCGAAACAATTCGTAAGAGATTTAATGCAATGAAACAAAAATATCCTGCCATTGGAGATGTACGTGGACTCGGAGCTATGATAGCTTTTGAACTGGTAAAGGATAATGACCCACATCAGCCTGATGGTGAATTATGCAAAAAACTTATCAGTTATTGCGCCTCACATGGGCTTATTGTAATCAGTGCCGGTGTAAACGGAAATGTGATAAGAATACTTAGTCCGCTGGTAATAAATGATACTTTACTACATGATGGCTTGGATATTATTGAAAACGGTTTAAAGGAATTAACAGGCAGATAATATCAATACAACAACAGTTATTCACTTAAAAATTTGTAATTAAGGGATGAAAATTATACAACAGTTTATAGATGGAGAGTGGGCAAATGCTATTGATGAAAAAAAAGTAACGCTTATAAATCCTTCGAATGAAGAAGTGATTAACGATATCAGCTATGCTGGTTATAAAGATTGCAGACAAGCAATTTTTGCCGCTCACAATGCTTTTAAAACATGGAGCAAAACAACTCCTTACTACCGTGCTGATATTTTAAAAAAAGCAGCTACTTATTTACGCAACAATAATGATGACATTGCTAAAGATATGGTGCTGGAATCTGGCAAGCCCATAGCAGAAGCAAAAGGTGAATGGGCCGTGGCAGCCAACCTGTTTGAATGGTATGCTGAGGAATGCAAAAGAGCTTATGGCAAAGTAATACCATCCGCAAGAGCAGATAAAAGAATGAGCGTGATATACCAACCAATGGGTGTTATCGGCGTTATTACAGCTTGGAATTTTCCTGCTTATAATCCTGCAAGAGCTTGGGCTGCTGCATTAGCAGCTGGTTGTACTGTAGTTGCTAAACCATCAGAACAAACTCCACTATCTGCTATGCACATAGCCAAGGCATTAGAAGCAGCCTGCTTGCCCAAGGGTGTATTGAATGTTTTAATAGGGAATGCACAATCAATTGGGAATGAAATGCTCAATAATCCAGTATTGAAAAAAATAAGTTTTACAGGCAGCACCAGTGTTGGTAAAATATTAATGGATGGCGCTTCTAAAACGAATACAAAACTTGCCATGGAATTGGGAGGCAATGCACCAGTAATAATCTTTGACGATGTAGATGTAGATGCTGTTGCAAAAATGGCATCCGTAGCAAGGTTTCGCAATAACGGACAGGTATGTGTTGCCCCACAGCGTTTTTATGTGCAGAAAAATATTTATGATGTGTTTGCGGAAAAAGTGGCGCACTATGTTTCACAATTAAAAGTAGGAAACGGGTTTGAAGATGCTGTGCAAATTGGACCGTTGATTACGCAAAAGCAGCGTAATGCAGTGTTGCAATTGATGGAACAATCAAAAAATGAATACGCCAAGGTACTAACAGGAGGCTATGTGCCAGAAGATAAAAAAAAGGGGTACTACTTTCAGCCCGCAGTTGTCAGCAATCTAACGGACGAATCTACGCTTTCAAAAAATGAAATTTTCGGCCCTATCCTTCCCATATTTTCATTTGAGGATTTTGATGAAGTAATTGAAAGGGCAAACAATACCGAATATGGGTTGGCAGCTTATGTTTTTACCAATAATTTACAGACAGCATTTAGAACAAGCGAAGCATTAGAATTTGGAATAGTTGGTATTAATGAGTGGGCGCCTCACGGTACCGAAGCCCCTTTTGGAGGCTGGAAGCAAAGTGGGCAAGGGCATGAAAGTGGCAGTGAAGGTTTGTATGAGTATATGGAAAAAAAATTAATAAGTATAGGTGGTATATAGTTGTTCAGAAAATGCAAAAAGAATATTAAGATATTTTAAATAATCAATAAGGCAGCTCACAAAGTTAAGATGGCCACAATCCTTCTTTTAAAACAGGGTTTGCCGTTGAAGATGATTACAAATCCGAAATGCTGTAGATTTTAGTATTTGAGAACAATTTTTGACTTTAAAAGTGGCCACAAGTTCTTTAGCCAAAAATCAAACAATTTAATTTAGAAAAGATTGTTTAACTATTACCAGATTTATGAAAGAAAATGTAAGCGAGCCAAATAGTGGCAATGAGAGAGCTGTATTGTATTTGCAAAACGAAAAAATAAATTTAATAGACAGAAAAATAAATTTATGAGTACCATACAATTAAAAACTGCAATACCAGGCCCAAAGAGTAGCCTGCTATTAGAGCGTCGCAAAAATGCATTGCCAGCCGGTCTTGCCAAATCCACTGATTATGTGGTAGAAACCGCTGATGGTGCTGTAGTAAAGGATGTAGATGGTAATACACTGCTTGATTTTGCAGGCGGTATTGGAATGTTGAATGTAGGCCACAGCAACCAGCAGGTGGTAAACGCTGTAAAAAAGCAATTAGAAAAATATACACACAGCTGTAGTCTGGTTACCACTATTGAATCTTATATTGAGCTGGCTGAGTTGTTAAACAGTGTAACCCCTGGCAATTTCCCCAAAAAAACATTACTTGCTAATTCAGGAAGTGAGGCTGTGGAAAATGCTATTAACTGTGCTAAGTATTATACAAAAAGAAATGCTGTATTGTGTTTTGAAGGCGGCTATCACGGACGTACATTGCTCACATTAAGCTTAACTAGTAAATATGCCTTGTTTAAAAAAGGCATGGGCAGTTTTGTGGGCGACATATACCGTATACCTGCTCCCAATATGTACCGTAAAATTGAACAGATGACTAATGCTGAATACGAACAACATTGTATTAATCAAATGGAAACTGCCTTTATTTCGCAAGTTGACCCTGAATCACTCGCTGCTATTATCATTGAACCTATACAGGGCGAAGGTGGTTTTGTAACTATCCCCACATCCTTCTTGCAGAAAATAAGAGAAACCTGCACAAAACATGGTATTGTAATGATTGTTGATGAAATACAATCTGGAGCAGGGCGCACTGGAAAATTTCTTGCCATAGAACACACACACATTATACCCGATATTGTTTGTATGGCAAAATCTATAGGAGGAGGTTTACCCATTAGTGCCATTACCGGAAAAGCGGAAATCCTGGATGCGCCACATTTAGGCGGGGTTGGAGGCACTTACGGTGGCAGCCCAATAGCTTGTGCAGCTGCTATTGAAGCCGTAAAAATTACCAGCAGCGATGCATTCCTTAAAAGAAGTATTGCTGTTGGAGAAATAATAAACAAGACCATGACTGCATGGATGGAAAAATATCCCTGCATTGGCGATGTAAGGGGTTCAGGTGCTATGCAATTGATAGAATTTGTAAAGAACCGAGCCACAAAAGAGCCAGATATGGAAACCGCTATGGCTGTAATAAAAGAAGCAATAGTAAACGGAGTTATCCTTATAAGGGCTGGTTTATTCAGCAATTGTATCCGGTTGCTGCCGCCTGTAGTAATAACTGATGAACAATTACAGGAAGGCTTGCAGGTTTTGGAAAACGCTATCAAAAAAAATTCTACACCAATTGAATAATTTTACTGGCACACTTGTATACATGATACTGGATTTGAATATGTGGGGTTGAAATTTAGAAGAAATCTAATGTCCCTATATTTAATTCCTTCTAACAAAAAATATGTATCCGGTGGAAATACAATTATTATCCAAATATTCATACTATGATATAATCAATTCGTTCCAATTTATCGGTACTTGGTAGAAATTAATTTTAAAAGCGTGTTATTGGTACAATTTTGACTCATTAAAATCCAATATCAATTTGTTTCACCATAAAAAAATTAAAATGTTAATTTCAAAAATCACATCGCTTACTGTTTTTGCCTGTGCAATATTTTTTACTAATTGTAAAAAAGAAACACAAATGTCATTTTCAAATAAAAATATTTCAAGCAATGTGCAACAGACCGCAAATCCTACCAGCATAGTTTATACCATGCCACATGAAGGAGTGCTGCATGAAGGCACATGGCTACAATTTCCGCACCAATACGAATATGGGTTTAAGTATCGCAATGATTTGATTGATACTTGGGTTAGTATGACAAAAGAATTAATAACAGAAGAGAAAGTACATATTATTGCCTATAATCTCTCACACAAAAACTGGATTATCAGTAAACTGAATGCCGCAGGTGTTTCTTTGAGTAATGTAGATTTTCAACTCTTTAAAACAAACGATGTTTGGGTAAGAGATAATGGACCAATTTATGTAAGAAATGCATCTGGAAATCAGAAAATTGAAGACTGGGGATTTAATGGATGGGGTGGAAAATTCAGAGGAGGAAAATGTGATTTAATACCAGAAAAAGTGGGCACCGCTACAGGGGTTCCGGTTATAAATCTTAATAACTCTATGGTAGTAGAAGGAGGTGCCTTAGAAGTGGATGGAAACAGCACGCTACTTGCCACCCGCAGTTCTATCTTGAATGCCAATAGAAATCCGGGCATGACCCAAGCACAGGCAGAAGCAATTTTTACAACTAATTTGGGTGTTACACATTTCGTATGGTTAGATGGGGTAAAAGGTAAAGACATTACTGACCAGCACATTGATGGCTTTGCAAGGTTTGCAACTGAAAATACAATCGTAACAATGAATAATGCTGATCTAAAATACTGGTACCTTACTCAGGCGGATATTAATACTCTCTATGCTTCAAAGGATGCTGATGGTGTGCCCTATAACATCATACACCTCCCGCTTACAAAAAATAATGTAGTAACAATAAGTGGCAAAGATTTAGGAGAGAAAGGTAGTTACGTAAATTTTTATGAAGCAAATGGCAAAGTACTCATGCCTTCATATAATGATCCAAACGATAATGTTGCAAAAAATATTTTGCAAAGTATTTATCCAAACAAAACTGTTGTTTTAATTGATGTACGCAATTTGTATGAATTTGGAGGTATGGTACACTGTGTAACACAACAACAGCCTTTATAGTTTAAAATGGTTATAGAATAATATTTCTATCTGCAAAAAAGGGAACTACTGTCTGGAATAATTTAATAAAATCCTACAGTTGTTTTATACAAAATAAAAAAATGAAAAAAGGAACAATATTGTTTATTACACTTTTAATAATCTACGCTTCTTGCAAAGAAGAAACTACAGTTTCAGTAGATGATATGCTATATACTATGCCTGAAGAAAGTGAATTACATGAAGGTACTTGGTTACAGTGGCCTCATGAGTTTCAATATGGTCTTGAATACAGGAATAGTTTAGATCCCACATGGGTAGCTATGACAGAAGTCCTTGTATCTGGCGAAGCGGTTCACATCATAGCTTACAATGAAACAGAAAAAGACAGGATAATAGCATTGCTTAATAATGCAGGGATAGATTTAGCAAATATAGATTTCAAAATTTTCAAAACAGACGATGTTTGGGTTAGAGATAACGGACCTATATATGTAAAAGATAAAAGCGGAAATCTTGTAATTCAAGATTGGGGATTTAATGGCTGGGGAAATAAAATTGATGACCAAACGGGATTTTTAATTCAATCTGCAAACTGTGATCTCATTCCTTCAAAGGTTGCCATAGACCAAGGAAAAACTATAGTTGATATAAATTCCATTATGACAAACGAAGGTGGAAGTGTTGTAATGGATGGTAACGGAACTTTAATGGCTTGTAAAAGTTCTATTCTAAATAATAATAGAAATCCAGGAATGACACAGGCACAAGCCGAAGCAATTTTCACAAAATACTTAGGACAAACAAATTTCATTTGGCTTGACGGTCAAGCAGGTCTTGATGTAACCGACCAACATATTGACGGGTTTGCAATTTTCGGAAACCAAAACACAATCGTAACAATGGAACAAAATGATTTATTAGATTACGATATAAAACAGTCTGATATTGACAAACTATATTCTGCAAAAAAGAAAGACGGAACACCTTACACATTTTTAAAAGTTCCTTTAACACAGAATAATGTGCTAACGACAAACGGTATAAATTTAGGCTACAAAGGTTCGTATATAAACTATTATATTGCAAACAGTAAAGTATTAGTACCAAACTACAACGACCCAAATGATGCAGTAGCAAACGGAATTATTCAAACTATTTATCCTACAAGAACAGTTGTTGGAATTGACGTTAGAAACTTGTACGAAAATGGAGGTATGGTACATTGTGTAACGCAGCAGCAGCCATTATAAAATTTAATAAATAAAGTAAAATTTATAAAAATAATCTGTAACAGGGACTACAGCATAGTATATAATTAAATATTCCTGCTGTAGTTATATCTATATAAATTATTACAAATACATACTTTTAAAATTTATAGAATTATGTAGAACGCAATGCTACAGGATGATATAGTTTTTTATGAGGACCCATAAACACACGCAATAAAATTCTAAATGCCGATATTTCTATAAAATAATAGCAAAGGGCCATCATAATAATAAAAGCAAAATTTGAATAATCAATATAAGTAAAAAATACATCTATACTTATGAAGGCAGATGTTATGGGAAACCCCAATATTGCTAATACTGAAAATAAAAAAAACAAGGCAGTTATTTCCTGCTCAAACACATATCCATGATACTGATTGAGTGATATATCATTATCAATAGCTTTAATTTTTTTCAAACAGAAATGGCCAATTAAGAAAGCAGGTGCTATTCCAAAAAAATAAAAAACCATTTCAATAGGTAATATTTTTTCTGCATTAAAAATTACTGCCGCTACAATAAATAGGTGTGCATTAATAATACAGAACCATGCTCTAATAGCTGATGCCCTGTACGCAAAGGCAAAAAGAAGAACGGCAAGCGCAATAAATATACTAAGATATGATAGATAATTATACCACATGGCAAATTCCTGAGACTGCATAAGGCCAAGAATTATAAACAATAAACCAACAATAGAAATTGCATATAGAATAAATTTATTATTTAATACAATTAAATGTGTACCTATCCATTTAAAAGGGCTCCAAAAGAAACGAAACATAAATCTATCTAAATTCCACTCTTTTAAGTTCAAAATATATAATGAAGCCACAAACGAAGATACCCTTTTGGGTAATGGAGGTGTATATTTAAAAATTTGTTGATGAATAAGATAATTCAAAACTGAAGGTGAAACCAAAAGCTGGTAAGTTCTTAAAAAAGCATTGCCTGCAAAGTGAATTAATACAAGCCAATGCCAGCCGATTGCTACTTCTATAAACATGAGCCCTATTTGAGCTGCAGAAGAATATGCAATTTGTGTTTTCACAGTGGGTTGTACACTTGCAATTAATGATGTTATAATAGCTGTTGTAGCACCCACGACTATAATTGCAACTTTAGCCCAAACCATTTCTTCCCAGAAAGGGTGAGTACGTAACAATAAAAATACACCGATGTGTACACTCAAAGAGCCGTAAAAAATTGCTGATGAAGCTGTGGGCCCCTCCATTGCTCTGGGTAGCCATGCTGTAAAAGGTAATTGTGCAGATTTGATCATAGCAGGTATAATCAATAATATAACAATAAAAAAACCCATACCATTCTGTTCGAAATCCTGTGCAATAACTTTGGCTTCGGCCAACTTTGTAAATACAATGTTTTGATGTGTAAGGTGATGCATCATCCACATAGCCAACATGAGCGAAATATCACTTATTCGATAGTATGAAATGGCCTTGAAAGCATTTTTTACAGGCAAATACCTATTTCTATAAAATGCAATCAGAATAAAAGAACACACTCCTTTAATTTCCCAACCGATGAATAGTGTTTCGAAATTCCCAGCTAAAATAATAAAATTATAGCCTACGGCGAATAGCAGGATTGTGTAAAAAAATCGTTTATACCCCTCATCCCGATGCATATAATATTTACTAAAAGTAGAAACTAGAAAAAACAGGAAACTTCCTACAATGCTAAAAACTGCTGTTATTTCATCATAATACAATTCTATAGCAAAAACAAATCTTTCAGTTTCGTAAATAGTGGCACTGTGGTAGCTGATTGGATTAAATCCATTTAGTGCCCACCATGTGGCAAAGAATAATGACAAAAGCATATTTGCAACTTTAGCAAACCTCACTATTGCGCCTATTGGACGCTCATTTTTGTTTTTCCAAAAAAGTGTTGATATAAATGACACACCAGGTATAATGATGAATAATATGAGAAGTTGGTTTATATGCATTTTACTAAATATGTATAATGAATCTATTGAGATATTAAAATGAAGGAAGCGTGTCAATCAAGTAAATAAACAGGTAAGTTTTCTTCCGTAGCATGAACTATATGGTTGGTTTCCATTTCTTTAGCATTTTCAATAAAAATTTCCAAGTTTTTTATTGTCCCAATTTCATTTGAATGAGTGATAGGAATATACTTAATAAAACTACCATCTTTAAAATAGTAAAATACTTTTTCAATTGGATGCAGTGCCAATAAATGTACCCATTCATTGATATACCATCCGTAAATTTCTTTTGTTGACTGTATGGCCTTTAATACAATATCTGGCACTTGTTCAACAATTACCAAAAGTCGGAGTGGGTCATGAACTTCTATCATTTGCCAGGGCAAACCCGGTCTTAAATCTCCATCGCTACTATTTGCTACTCCAAAAAGTCCCATTACATTATGAGGCAGTTTTGTGCCAGCCCCCAATTTGATATTATCTACTCTTGAGAAATAATATTCCAGATTTATTCCTCCACATACTAAGCCAATAGGGCGCATAACCGCTGTTAATATTTCACCACTTGGATCTATTGAATAATCATAGCTATTTAAAAAAGCCCTTCTATCCAAAAATATTCCTTTAGTAGTTTGCCTTCTTCCTACAAAAGCTATGCTATTTGTACCATGTCCAAGCTCTGGTCTAGGTTCAAATAATGAAACAGATCTTTTGAGTATTTCTTTTCTAACTTGTTCCATTTTCTTTTTGGTATTGATGGAAGCAAATCGCCTACTCCTCTCTTTTGCATTAAGATTGAGTGCAAGCTCAAAGTGCTGCTTATTTTGTTCGTGCCCAATCAAGTTAGCATTATTAAAAATATTTGTATCATAATAAATTAGAACATCAGCAGCTGTGTCATGCATACACCCTGTAAACTGAGTACTAGGAGGAATAAAAATATTCCTTCTTTCTAATATTTTTCTTACAAGATTATGATTTAATATATATGCTTGTACTCTAGCATTAGTGGCACCAGGTCTTCCACTACA
Source organism: uncultured bacterium (assembly GCA_964293305.1). Classification (GTDB taxonomy): domain Bacteria; phylum Bacteroidota; class Bacteroidia; order Chitinophagales; family Chitinophagaceae; genus CALAGJ01. The sequence continues at coordinate 17,797 of CAXYYO010000050.1, forward strand.
AGCACCACAATCATGTGCACCATGATGTGGATTATTTGCACTACTACTGCCATGCGATACTAAATAGACAATTGGAGCAAAGTTGATAACCAATCCGATATTCTTTAGGAAAGATTCAGCCCTGTCTGCCATTTCTTCAATTGTATAGCCAATTTGCAATCCATTTTCTACATCGTCAACATTTTTATTTTCAATAGTTAGAGTGGAACTAGAATCCATGTGAGCAAATGCATTAGATATTGCAGGGCTCATTTTTGGACTAAAAAGCAGGAAAAATTTTTTGAAAAATGCCCAAAATCCATACAGGATACTTAATACAAAGCCCGAAAACATACCATGTGTAAGGTTTGTATAAATGGGGTCCACCAAATTATGCTCCACAGCTCCTGATTCTTTAATCACAAATTTGGGGGTGACGGGTGCAGGACATAATTTATCATAGAATTTACTGCCTTGTTGCAAAAAATAAAACTCAACACCAAAAAAGCCAGGAGCACCAAAGGTTTCAGATTGCTTATCAACAGCTTCTATATGTCTTCTAAAAGAATCCTCCCTTTCATCAATACAAAATATAGCCTGCATGGAAGGGTGAGTCTTACTACTCGCATCTTCCATTTTAGTTTTTTCATTTGATATCAAGATACCTTTTAGAACTGAATCATAATAGCTCCACTCAAAGGCAGTCTGCCATAGTTCAATAACCTCAGAAAGTTCATTAGATGGCACTTTTGCCATTATTTCAATTGGCTCTGACTTTATGTTGTGGCATAATGGCAACCAATTATCACCAAAAATTTCGTTTAGATTATCCAACTCAAGTAGTAACTCAAATGCTATCAACTCTTCCAGTCTTATTTGCTTTGTGCTGAGTAATGTTTGCGGATTATCTTCTACGGCAGCCACAAATCCTGACCAACCAGGATGACAAAATTGTTGATCAAACAAATATTGCTCATAATAAGCATCATTACCAACAATTCTTTTAAGTAACTCTCTAATTGTATAATCCCCTGATAAAAAAAGCTGCTTAATTTTTTTTGTTTTAAAAAAACTAAAAACACCTTTATTTTCTAATGTTTTTAAACTATCTGTAAAATTACTATTAACAACAGGAAATGTATTAATTGCAATTCCTTGGTCCAGAAAAGCACATAGGATACGAAAGAGTAATGGATGTACGGCATCTTCCAGATTAATTTTTCTTTCTGATTTCCAATTCTTCCTTAAAAGCCCTACACGAGGTGTTACATTAATATCATACTTTTTCTCAAGCAGATTATGATTCCACGCTTCTTCCTGGCCCTTCTTAGCAGCAATAAGATTTAATAGAATTTCTTTTTTTATGCGCCCAGTCTTATATAATTCTCTGTATTCAGAGAGTTGCAAGTGTACCTGATATCCAAAAATTTCTTTAGCCTTAAAAATGGCCTCATAAAACTTCAGGTGTTGAAATGAATGCAAAGGATTATGATGAACAAAATCCCTAAGTGCCTGTTGCGAAGGCAATAAGTGTTTTAATTTCTCTATGATATTATCTATATCAGAGTCATTATGTTTTAACATTAGTTGTATTGATATTATAAATCATCAAACTCATATAACGGATCAATATGATCTTCATGCCCCATTTCACAAATGGGATTGATAAGCCCATCCTCCACACTATACACCCAGCCATGTAGGTATGGGCGCTTTTCTTCTTTCCATGCTTTCTGGATAATACTTGTTTTCGCCAAGTTCAATACTTGTTCTTGTACATTAAGTTCAATCAATCGGTTCAATTGTTCATTTGGCTTCGTTTGATAATCTATTTCATCTCTATGTAAGCGATATACATCTTTGATATTGCGTACCCATTTGTTGATGATTCCTAAGTTATGTGTACCCATGGCAGCTTTTACACCCCCACAGTTATAGTGGCCACATACAATAATGTGTTTTACCTTTAGGTGATTGACTGCAAACTCCAATACTGCAAGCAGGTTGAGATCAGTATGTACAACCATATTGGCAATATTGCGGTGTACAAATATTTCACCTGGTTGTGTACCTGTTATACGGTCAGCCGGCACCCTACTATCACTACAACCAATCCATAAAAACTCTGGCATTTGTACATTGGCCAAGCGATGGAAAAACTCCGGGTCCCGTTTTACTGTATCCGCAGCCCATTCTTTATTATTTTGCAATAAGACTTCATAACTTTCTAAGCCATCTTTTTTTGTAGTTGATGGCTTAGTTATTTTAGTTATTGAATTTTTTGGTTTTAATGAACTTTTTGTTATAACTTTTTTTTCCATAAATGTATAAATTAATGACTCCCAGTCTGTACATGTATTTCGTTTTCTATTTGATAGGACTCTTTGAAATTTTTTAATTCAAGTTTAATATTTTTTAATGGAGATTTAATATCTCTAAATTCTTTTATTAATAGGTTTAGGTATTTAGATTGCAAGGTATTGTTAAATCGCTGTATTGCTTAG
>CAXYYO010000051.1:0-19261 GCA_964293305.1 uncultured bacterium
AGGAAAATCTTGTATATGTAAATGATTTTGAAATTTACAGGCCATTTTTGGTACGGAGTGGACAGCAAGAGGGCTTAAGTTTTATAAACCCTGAAATGACAGGTAATGTAAAATTTTATGCGGGCGGTTTTCAGGCAAAATATGGAGACAAAATAAGTTCTGTATTAGATGTGAGTTATAGAAAACCAAGTCATTTTGGAGGCTCCATTTATTTAGGTTTATTAGAGCAGGGCATACATTTGGAAGGCATATCGCCCAACAAAAAAATAACCTATGTAGTAGGAGCAAGAAATAGGAACAACAGGAACCTGCTCAGCACACAATCCACACAGGGCAACTATATACCAAGCAGTGCAGATGTACAGGGATTACTCACCTGGCAGTTTGCAAAAAAATGGCGTGTGGAAGCATTAGGAAACTATGCAGGCACCCGTTTTACATTCTTCCCAGAAAAAGCAAGTCTAACATCATCAGTCTTCTCTCCTGTATTTAGTGGAAGTATTGGTTTGGATATATTTTTTGAAGGTAGTGAGAGAAGTAAATATACAACAGCTTTTGGAGGGCTTACATTAATACATCAGCCCAATACTAAGAATACCTACAAATTATTGCTGAGTTATTTCAATGATGATGAACAAGAGAATTTTGATATAACGGGTGCTTATCTTTTTGGTGAAAGAGATTTTGATGAAAATAGTGATAACTATGGATTAATTACAAACCCCTTGGGTGCAGGAGTGAATCAGAATTATGGGCGAAACAGTTTAAACATTGATATGCTTAGTGCTCATATAAAATCTTCTCATACTATTGGAAAGCATTTTATTCAATGGGGGCAGGGAATAGATCAGCAACAGATTAATGACAGACTCAATGAATTTGAATATCGGGATTCGGCAGGTTATTCCTTGCCTTATACACCAGGAAATCTTGCCATTTTTTCTGCAAGTAATGGTGGCGCTACGCTTAATGTAACCCGTGTGAGTGGCTACATTCAAGATAATATGCAATGGGGCGATTCTTCCAGATTCACCGTGCAAACTGGTATCAGATATAATTATAATACATTGAACACGGAGTTGCTTATTTCTCCACGCATTGGATTTTCTATACACCCTGGTAACTGGAAAAAAGATGTAGTATTAAAGGCAAGTGCAGGCCTTTACCAGCAGCCTCCATTTTATAGAGAAATGCGGCGTTTTGATGGCTCTGTCAATACCGAATTAAAAGCGCAAAAAAGCTGGCAGGTGAGTATTGGCGCTGATTACAATTTGAAATTTTTACAAAGACCGGGCAGACTTACCACAGAAATATTTTACAAAAATATGTGGGATGTAGTTCCCTATGATATAGATAATGTAAGACTTAGATACTATGGAGAGAATAGTGCAAAAGCATGGACAGCTGGTTTTGAAACAAGATTTTATGGCGAACTTGTAAAAGATGCTGAAAGTTGGGTAAGCATAGGCATTCTGCGTAGCAGAGAAAATATTAATAATGATTTTTTTACTCAATACTTCAATGAGGCTGGAGAAATAATTACTTCAAGTACCGAAGATAAAGTAATAGCAGACAGCAGCATTAATGAAGTAGGATGGCTGCGTAGACCTACTGATAGACTGATTAACGTTGGAATGTTTTTTCAAGATTATTTAAGTACCAACAAAAATTTTAAAGGGTTTTTAAATTTGTTATATGGCAGTAATTTGCCGTTCAATATTCCAGGTTCTGTACGATATAGAAATGCATTAGAAATTGATCCATACCTGCGTATAGATCTTGGTATGAGTGCTATGCTTATATCTCAAGAAAAACAAAATAGAAGGAGCCATTCTCCCTTTAAAAACTTTGAGAGTTTATGGATTACTGTAGAAATTTTTAATGTGATAGATAGACCAAATACAATTAGCTATCAATTAGTAAAAGATTTTGAAAATATTACTTATGCACTGCCAAACAGGCTTACTCCTCGAATGCTAAATATAAAAATTGCTGCCAGGTGGTAGGAAAAATGATTATGAGGTAGTTTGGTATTTTAATATATTTTACCTCAGATCATAAAGCGGTGGTTTAAAAATTTAATATAGCACTTTCATTCTTTTGAAATAAAACCCAAACGACTCCAAAGTGATGTATCCGGTTTTAAATATCGGGGCTGCTCCATCTCTGCCAACCATTTGCTTGTAATATATGCACTCATCTGTATACGTGAATCTACTTGCTGAAATACTGGATTTGCCACCCACATAGGCTGAGATGCCCAATCTGTATTGATATATGCAAAAGCTTTGATGATATCTTTATTATTCTGTAATGTTTTTAAGAAAGGCAGAAACCATTCCTGCCATGCTTTTTTTGCAATGACAGAATCAGTAAGTTTTGAATTAGAAAATGTTACGCCATTATGAAGTACAGGAGTAGCTTCGGCAATAAATACTGGCTTATGATGCCGCCTAGCGAAATGTAACATTTCCTCATCTGGATTATTGAAATAGGAATAAGCACACCAGTCAACAATATCGTCACCAGGATACCATTTTTCAAGAACATCCTGACCACTGCCATTTCCTTTTGACTGCCATACGAAAGCTACATTGCTCACCTCCATTTCCGAAAATATCTGATGAATTTTTTTCCAAGCGGCAAGGTATTGTTTCCTGTTATAATGATTCCAACTCCACCCATCAAATTCATAACCGATACGAAGAAAAACCGGTCGTTTACTTGCTTTTATCCAAGATGCAAGCGCCTGAATAAATTGATTTCTTTGACCTGCTACAATTGCCATTTCATTGCCAACAATAGACAAACCGATGGCCATAACAGCATACTGATAATTTTCATCTTCTAAATAACACTGTGCACAATTATCTCCACTTCCCCAGTTGTCAATGGTTAACAAGCCATCATTCCCTTTCAGGGAAAAGCCAAAAGAGGATGCGCCGGGTGATAAATTTGTATAAACTGTAAAGCCAGTAGGAGTTGGAAGCTGATCTACATATCCTTGAGTATATCCTTTAAGACCTCCTGTAGCTGTTAAATCCTGACCAATAAAAAATAGACAATCATTATCTGCAGGTTCAAATTTCGCAAGTTTTTCTTGTGATTCATTGTAAGTAATTTTAGTTATAGGTGAACAACTATGGAATAGGATAACTGGGATCAAATATTTAATGCAATTCATAAAGATAAATCAATGATTTTTTATAAATACAGTTTGATGTTATCACAACAAATGGTTTCATTTGATACAAACGAATTTGACAAAAAAACTTAAGTGGTTATGCTGTTGTAAATTCTATGAAAATTACAATATATTATGTGATGATGTATGAAAGATTTAGATGTAATTGTATGGCAACACCTGTGCAAATTTTTGAAATGATAAAAAACAGCTTGTGTCCAATCCATCCGTTTGGCAATGATGCCCTAAACTATCTTTCTAAATTCTCATAAATAATGGCAGCACCTTGACCTACGCCTATGCACATTGTAGCCAAACCATACTTTAGTTTTCTACGTTTCATTTCATACAAAAGTGTTGTACTAATACGGGCACCACTACAACCCAATGGATGACCAATAGCTATAGCTCCCCCATTTACATTTACAATATGCGGGTTTATATTCAACTCTCTTAAGCAGGCAATACTTTGCACAGCAAATGCTTCATTCACTTCTGCTAAATCAATATCGTTTATTTGCAAACCGGCTCTTTTCAACGCTTTCTGAGTAGCGGGCACAGGTCCAATGCCCATTATAGAAGGATCCACACCTGCAATGGCCATACTAACAATGCGGGCCATTGGTTGTAGTTGATTATGTTTTAGGCCTGCTTCGCCTGATAATATCAAAGCAGATGCACCGTCATTTATGCCGGAGCTATTTCCTGCAGTTACACTGCCTTCTTTGTGAAATGCTGGTGATAGTGAGGCCAATTTTTCGAGGGTGGTGCTGCGTGCATGTTCATCTGCACAAAATAGTGAATCTACTTTACCTTGTTTTACAGGAACTGGAATCCGTTCGGCTTCAAACAGATTTTTTGATTCAGCGGCCGCATATTTTTCTTGACTATTCAGTGCAAATGCGTCCTGCTCCGCTCTTGAAATTTGCCATTGCTTAGCCACATTCTCTGCAGTTTCTCCCATTGTATAGGGGTGATGTAATGCACTGAGTGCGGGGTTAATGAATCTCCAACCTAATGTAGTATCAAAAAGCTCAGTCTGACGCCCCCATGATTGAGATTGTTTGCCCATTACCAAAGGAGCACGGGTCATTGATTCTACTCCACCAGCAATGTATGTTAAACCATCTCCACATTGTATGGCACGTGCAGCATCCATTATAGCCTGCAAACCACTTGCACATAAACGATTGACAGTAATGCCTCCAGTAGAAACTGGAAGTTTTGCTAATAAAGCGGCCATCCTTGCTACATTTCTATTGTCTTCCCCTGCTTGGTTTGCACATCCTGCTATTACATCTTCAATGGTGTCAATATCTATAGTTGGATTTCTCTCAATGAGTTTCTGAATAACAAAAGCTAGCAAGTCATCTGGCCTTACCGTAGATAAAGTTCCACCATATTTTCCTATTGGGGTACGTATGGCATCTGTAACATAGCAGCTATGCATAAAATATTTTTGCAGCAAATGTAGGGGCCCATTTTTTTATCATTACATATGTATTCAGATTTGATGCTTCAACAAAGCTGTATATGTGTAAAATACTGGTACGTTTATGCTGCTCATACGTTTCTTAACAGTAATTATGAAGTGTATCTAGACAAATATCAATAATGTTTGTAAAAATTATTTTGACATCTTTATGATAAAAAATTAATACTGCCCGGTGCTTAGCATAACTAATGTACAGGCCTCTATTGTTTCAATACCATTTGCAGCTGCAATACTTTTTAATGCAACATTTTCTGTACCCGGATTAAATATTATTCGCTTTGGATGAAGGGCTATCATTTCATCATAATAGGCTTCTTGGTTTTTACTATTCAGATATAAGGTAATGGTATCTATATCTTTCAATAATGGAATGTTTTTTTCAATGGTAACAGTACCAATTAATCCCGGCTTATTGCCTACTGCTATTACAGGATGGTTATTTAACATCAATCTCTCAACTGCCAGATAGCTGTATCTCTCAGGATTTGAGGATGCGCCTAGTACTAAAGTTTTTTTCTTCATAACAAATAAAGGGTAAAGATAATTTCAATTTGTTATTAAAAGAATTGCAAAATATTTATATAGATGTATTTTGGAAGACTTAACAAAATAAAGACTATTCAAATAAATTTGAAAAAAGAAACCTATAAGCAGTGATTAATTTAGGATTTATTCCGCAATAAATTACTTTATAAAAACTTAAGAATACCAATACGATATAGTGCATTCTCAAATAATTTGAAGCATTAAGAAATCTGCAATACTTCACGATTCTAATGGAAAATTTTTACTCATTGATATACTTATATTGCTCTAAAATATTATATTCGCTCATCAGTATTATTTTTTGCTTAATATATATTTTAACTTAAATATTTTAATGATGAATTACAAAACTTTATTATCGTTTTCATTATTTCTTTTGATTTCTAACATAGTGTTGTTTGCACAAAGTCTTCCATATACTCAGCCAATATATGCCATCAGAAAGGATTCGGCAGTAGTCTATGCAAAGGCATTAAATTATTGTGGCAACAGGGTGGATTTAAAAATGAATATATATAAGCCGATGGGTGATAATAATACTCAAAGGCCGGTGGCTATTTTTATACATGGAGGTGGCTTTTCCTCAAATACTGATTTCAATGAATACCATATGAATGTAATGGCGCAGGAATTTGCCAAACGAGGCTATGTAGCGGCTTCTATACAATACCGTGAGGGGCACCATAAATTTAATTATGGAGTGAGCTTCCCACAACCTACAGGTCTTGGAGTCTTGTTGGACTGGACAGAAATAGCAAGAGCTTATGTCTCAGACTCGGCAGAAGTTGTAAGAGCCTTATACAGAGCACAACAAGATACTAAAGCAGCAATACGTTTTATGAAACAAAACCATCTAGCAGATAGTACGAGTACTTGTAATGTATTCATTGGCGGACACAGTGCTGGTGCTATTACAGCTTTAGCGGCAGGTCTGATGGATAAAACCAGTGAAAAATCATCACTGTGTAATACAATTGCAGATGCTCCCAACCCAAATTGGACAAGTAGCGGATTTTGGTGGTTTGGTAATTACGTAATAACGCAGATAAATGGACCACAAGATAAAGATGATTTAGCATATCGGACGCATAATCCTGCTCCCTTTGATTATGAGGCCGCTGCCTGTTATAAAAGGAGCAATCTTGGCAAAATTGATGGATCGCAAAATACAACATCCGGCTATGATGCTTCTGTAAAAGGAGTAGCAGCACTTGCAGGTGCATTACTTGACACCAATATAATAAGTGGCCCCCGTCAACCAGCATTATATTTATACCATGTATCGCCAGACTATATAGTTTCGTTTAATGTAGGTTATCCATTTGAATTCTATAATGGTTTGATGGATCCTGATCCCGGTTCAAAATGGCCAATAGGTTATGGTAGTAATTGGATTAATTCAAAATTAGATCGCATAAATTATCCAGCCGCTTACAAACTACATGTAGTACCCAGTTTGCTTGGATCGCATGATATTTTACCAAACACATGGGAAATAGCAGATAGTATTGCCCAGTTTTTTGCCAGAGTTATTGATACAAGCAGCTGTATGTTATCAAGTCCAATTTATGCATCTTCAAGAACACAGAAGTCCCAAACAACTCAATTGGCTTTGTATCCAAATCCGGCCCAGGATTTTGTAACAGTGCAAGTGTCTCAAACTAACATCCAGCAAACACTTGTAATTAGTAATGAATCTGGGCTTGAAGTATTTAATATAAAGCTATTAAATAATCAGCCAAAAATTTATATTCCATTAAAAGGGTTGGCGAATGGTTTATATTATGTAAGCACCATCAATAATAATAAAATAACTGCAAGCAGTATATTGGTCATTCAGCACTAAGTAGCTTTCCATCAAATTGGAAGAAATTTTTTAATCAGTTATGACATCATAATTTTAGCAGCAATGCTACATCTGTTACAAATCAGTTCGCATGTTTATTCTCATCCCAACATAGCCTTTATTTCATTGAGTTTTAGTAATGCTTCTACGGGTGTAAGCCGGTTGATATCAATGTTATCAATCATTTTGCGCATTTGATCAAAGGTTTCGCTGTGTGCATCAAAAATGGATAGTTGAAGTTGTGGGGCAGCAGTTTTTTTAAGTACCTGCTTTATATCCTTATCGGGGGTTGTTGCTTCTGCTGCTGCACGGGCAGCTTCTAATTGTGTAAGAATTTCAGCAGCACGCTCTGTAATTTGTGGTGGCATACCGGCCAGTTTTGCTACATGAATACCAAAACTATGAGTACTTCCTCCGGGTGCCAATTTTCTTAAGAAAATAATTTTATTACCTACTTCTTTATTGGTTACATGATAATTTTTTACCCTTGGCCATCTTCCTTCTAATTCATTGAGTTCATGATAATGTGTAGCAAAAAGTGTTTTTGGAGCTGCGCCATGTGTATGCAAAAACTCAACCATACTCCAGGCTATAGATATGCCATCATAAGTACTGGTGCCTCTTCCTATTTCATCAAGTAGTACAAGGCTACGGCTTGAAATATTATTGATGATACTCGCACTTTCATTCATTTCTACCATAAAGGTACTTTCGCCACCGCTCAGATTATCACTTGCACCCACACGAGTAAATATTTTTTCTGTAAGTGGTATAAACGCTTTTGCCGCAGGCACAAAACTTCCTGTATGTGCCATCAAAGTAATCAAAGCTGTTTGCCTTAGAATGGCACTTTTGCCACTCATATTGGGCCCAGTAAGGATGATGATTTGCTGAGTATCTGGATCCAATAAAATATCATTACTGATATAGTTTTCGCCGGTAGGTAAATTGCGCTCTATTACCGGATGGCGGCTTTCTTTTATATCTAAAATAAACCCGTCATGCAGTTCAGGTTTACGGTAGTTATACTGCAAAGCATTTTCTGCAAAGCAGAGCAATACATCTGCAATTGCCATCATATTTCCATTTACTTGTATAGGAGCTATATAATCCTGCAATTCTGTTAATAGTTTATCATATAACTCTGTTTCAATGGATAAAATTTTATCCTCAGCGCCGGTTATTTTTTCTTCATACTCTTTGAGTAATGGTGTGATATATCGCTCACCTGATGTAAGCGTTTGCTTGCGTATCCAGTCAGCGGGAACTTTGTCCTTATGTACATTTGTAACTTCTAAATAATAGCCAAACACATTATTAAACCCAATTTTTAAAGAGCTGATACCTGTGCGTTGTGCCTCCTGTTGTTGTATAAGCAACAAATATTCTTTTCCGCCTGCGGCAATATTTCTAAGCTCATCTAAACCTGCATGCACACCAGATTGTATTACACCTCCTTTATTGATAGCTATGGGCGGAATTTCAACTATTTCTGTAATAATTTTTTCAAAAATATGTGGGCAGCCATTCAGTGTATCGGCTATTCTGCAGGCATAATCATTAGTAGTATGCTCCAATAAATTTTTTATTTGTAATGTATATTGAAGCCCCTTGGCCAGATGAATTACTTCTCGTGGATTTATTTTTTTCAAGGGAATTTTACTTACCAATCTTTCCACATCCCCACACTGTTTTATGAGCTGCCTCAGTTGCTTTCTTAAGTCAGTTTCTTTTATAAAAAATTCAGTAAGATTAAGTCTTTCATTTATTTTAATGATATCTTTCAATGGCATTACCAGCCAGCGTTTGAGCAGCCTTGCACCCATGGGGCTGATGGTATTGTCCAACACTTTATGCAGGGAGTTTCCTTCGCCAGTACTGCTATTTAATATTTCAAGATTACGAATGGTAAATCGATCCAGCCAGAGATAGTCTTCTTTTTCTAATCGTTGAATGGTTGTAATATGCTGTAGGTTTGGATGCTCAGTATCTTTGAGATAATGCAAAATGGCCCCCGCTGCTACAATTGCCTGTGGCATATTTTCTATACCAAATCCTTTGAGGGAATGTGTTTGAAAATGATTTTTAAGTTGTTCATTGGCATAATTCATATCAAAAATCCAACTCTCTAAAGTGTAGGTATAAAATTTTACACCAAACCATTCTTTAAATTGCTTTTGGAAATTTCTTTGAAAAATGACTTCGGCAGGCTTTAGGGTTTGCAATAGTTTATCAATATATTCCGTATTGCCCTCGGCCACAAAAAATTCTCCGGTACTAATATCCAAAAGAGCAAGGCCAGTATTTGTATCAGCAAAATGAACTGCGGCCAAGAAATTATTACTGTTATGCTCCAGTAGTTTATCGTTTGTAGCTACTCCGGGAGTTACCATTTCAGTAACCCCTCTTTTTACAATTCCCTTAGCTGTTTTGGGGTCTTCAAGCTGATCACAAATGGCAACCCTGTAGCCGGCCTTAACAAGTTTATGCAGATAAGTATCTAATGCGTGGTGTGGAAATCCTGCAAGCTCTGCAGCACTTGGCGCACTATTATTTCTTTTGGTTAAGGTTATACCAAGCACCTGCGATGTTATGATAGCATCCTGTCCAAATGTTTCATAAAAATCACCCACCCTGAAGAGCAAAATGGCATCAGGATACTTTTGCTTAATAGCCTTGTGCTGCAGCATGAGGGGAGTATCAGAAACCAATTTTGCCATGCGGCAAATATATACGGCGAAATTTGGTGTGGCCCGCTTTTTAGATGTTACTTATAAACATTTATAGGCCAAGTTTAGATGAGAAATGGCAGCTTGCCATTGGGTTTTTAGAAATTATTATATGCCATTTTAAACCAGATATAGGTAGATGGACGCTGATGAAAGAAAGCAATTGAGTTTATTCTAGAAACAATCTTTGAATAATGAACCAATTCAAATATTTACAATGCTTACATTTAACCCATGAAACAAATACTCACCATTATTATAATCTTTCATTGTATAGTATCATTTGCAGCAAGGGTAGATACTTTAAACGTGTACAGTGCAGCTATGCAAAAGCATATTCCCTGTGTTTTTATTAGCCCTACAAAAATGAAAAAAACAAAGGATTTACCAGTCATCTATTTATTGCATGGCTGGAGTGGAAACTATGCGCAATGGATAAATGATGCACCTCAATTAAAAAGCATAGCTGATGATATGAAGTTAATAATTGTATGCCCGGATGGTGGCTTTGGGAGTTGGTATTTCGACAGTCCAATAGACAGTAATTTTCGCTATGAAACTTTTATATCGAAAGAGCTTATTGAATATACGGATGCGCATTTCAATACCATTTCCAATAATAAAGGACGTGCTATTACCGGATTGAGTATGGGTGGCCATGGAGGGTTATTCTTATCTATAAGACATCCGGATATATTTGGCGCCGGTGGTTCTATTTGTGGAGGTGTTGATTTTAGACCCTTTTCCAACAATTGGGATTTAGTAAACCGACTTGGTGATACCACCTGTTGCAAATCAAACTGGGATGAAAATACCGTAATGTATCAATTACCAAAAGCACAAAATAAAAAAATGGCATTCATTATTGACTGCGGATTAGATGATTTTTTTCTTCCTGTAAACAGGGCCTTGCATCAAAAAATGATGCAATTAAATATTCCGCATGATTATATAGAAAGACCCGGAGCTCATAACAGAGATTATTGGAATAATGCAATAAATTATCAAATTCTTTTTTTCTCCAAATACTTTACAAATCATCTCACTCAATAAACGCCTGCTTTGTGCTGTTTTTTAGATACAGCAATGGTAATATTTAATCCAGATATTCTAAGAACTAAAGACAAAAGCCTATTGCGCCAGCGAAATCCTTATTTGCAAACCCGCTCTGGTATTTGTAATAGGAGCAGATGTAGATATGTAAGGAATAGTACGCTGCTGATCAAAATATAATCGCAGATTTACTCTGGCATTTACTACATAATCTATTGCTGGAGATATAGTAATTACTTTTTGACCTCCAGTGCCATAAGCATTTGGTTGGTCTAAACGACTATTACTTTGCACATCATCCCGCAGGGCAAAATCCAAACTGATACCTAGGTCTGTTTGCTCAGGGTCTGGTTTTACAAATGGAATCTTGAAAGGTAGTATTACACCTCTCTTTCTAAATGTGCCACCAAAGGTAAAACTGGTGCTGCGTACTTCTGCCAGTTGAAAATCAAACATACTCAAACTCAACTGCCGGCTCTTAGCATATTCAAAACGTAAACTGGCCTGGTTGTTAGTAGTAACATCAATGCCAAACAATGGTGAAAACTGCTCCTGTATAGTAATATTCGGCACTAAGAAAAATGGCTCATAGTTTCCTGATTGTGGATTGATAAAAGCTGGTGCGCCAAGTCTGAAAGGATCTGTATAAAGCAATGCACTATTAAAAGAATTCATACTTAGTGATCCTGTATAAGCATGAGTGATAGTAATATTACTAAATATATCACTCAATCCCGGCAGCCTACTCAGTCCGGTATAAGTAAGACGCCAGTTTGGTAAGGCCTTAATTGATTTAAATGGATTGGTTTGTACTGTTGGGTTTTGCTGCGCAATGAGTGGTGCTGATAAAGGTGCTTTACCTGTATAAGCTGCAATGAATGCAGGTATCAATACATCCTGAGAGTATCGACCATATCCAGTAGGGAAACCATCTGCCTGAAATTTCTCATTTTCTGGCAATTGCTGCCAGTATGGATTGCTCTCCGCTAATTTATTGGCAATTGTAATCCTGTTATTTTCAAACTTTGTAAATGTGCCACTCACTTCGTTTGGACTAACCTTTTCAAACAGTGTTTTAAAACTGATAAAGCTCACATTAAAACCACCTGTGGCTAGTGGACTAAGGTGTTCTAAATCCTTGCCGGAATTAGTAGTGTCCTTAAATAATTCTGAATAGGTTTTTGAAAATGTTTTTTGCAGATTGAGATCGATGGTAAGCTCACGTATAGGCTCCAGCTGAGCGGTTATGGTTAACTGCTGCTGGAAGTTTTGAGTAAAGAGCTGACTAAATAACGAATCTCTTGTTATAACCCCTTCCTGTGCTTTTTTATTGAGCCAGGCAGTATCTGGTTGTTTACCAAATACATACCCTAAACCGGGTTGCATACTATTCCAGTTTTGACCTAGATAGCGGGTACTATCAGTATATCCTGGCAGGCGGCTGTTATAGTTTTCACTATAATTTAGGGAAGCACTTTTTACCATAGTCAGCAGTTGGCCTGCAAGCCTTAGAGGTGCAGATACCTCATCCGTTACTTTACCTTTACGCTGTGCTATGCGATAATCTCGTTTATACTGTCTCCATTTTTGTAAAGCATTTCTTTTCTCAAAACCTTTTTTATCTTTTATTACTTCGGCCCTTGGTTTTGGTAGTTGCATGGTATCGGCCCCAGAGCTTAGCTCTTCATCATCATTATTGAGTAGCCCATTTTCTTCATCTCGTGGAGATGCTGTTGCAGTACTAATTTTATTCAGCCATTTACTTTTACTGTAAAGCCTAGTTAAATCAAACTCTCCTGTAAGCCCATTTTGCTGACTGTTTTCAACGGTATTGCCCAAGGATACTGCCAGTAAACTTGCTCCAATCCAATTGTAAGTTGTGGTGTAGTTGTACCTTGCGGTAATCCAATCAGTAATGGGTAATTTACTAAAGGGGAAAGTATAACTAACCGTGGCTCTTTGTTGATACAGGGTATTTCTACCACCATCTAAAAAGTTTGTTTTTACACTATCCTTTTTAAACTTTGTATCCAATGCGCCAAAAGGTTCATCAATTCGAGCAAAATTTGTAGCTGAAAAATCAAGGTTGACGGCACGGGTTAAATCCCAACGGAAATTATAATAACGGTCAAAGGTGAAATACTTGTCATAAGTAGTATCTACACGTTCTACAGTATTATCATATGTGTTTACAATACGAGGTACAAAGCGGCCAAACTGCCTGTTTACATCAGCTCTAAAACTAATGAGTGATGGCACAGGATTAATGTTAATGTCTTTGACTGGGGTGAGCCAAATTGATTTATTTTTTATCCATTTTTTAAATGGTTCAATAAATTTGGATTGTGCATTGAAGCTATATCCTAGACCTGCCCTGTGTTTAATTACTTCATTGAGTGTGATGATGGGGCTTGTTTGTGTAAACTGAGTAAAGGAATAACTGAAATCAAAATTACTAATACGCCAAGGTGCAGGCTTGCGGCTATTTTGCGCAAAGCGCACATTGGTAAAATTTAATGTTTTGATGGTAGTTTCATCCAATGCTGTTTTCCGTGCACTATCTTTATTTAAACCTGGCGTATTGAGTTTATCTTTAAAATCAACATCCATATCATAAGGGTCATACTCAGGTGTGATAATGGTTTTATTGATACTTGCAAAAATGGGTATAGAAATACCTGCTTTTTTGGGAAGTAATTTACCTGCATCAATATTGAGCGCAGCGTCAAACTGTAAAAGATTTTGGCGTGCTCTTTCGTTAACCTGCTGCTCTATTGTACCAAAACCTGCGGTATATGTATTTGCCGAAATTGATAGTGTGCCGAGGTCTGCCAATTGCATATCAACCCTGCCCAATGCTGCATAGCCACCCTTCTCATCTAAGTTGCTTAGTCTAAGTTCATTTATCCATACTTCTGCACTCTTATTGGTTGATGTATTATTTTCTACACCCACTAAAAAGCCTTGTACTTCGCCGAGATTAGGATTTCCTTTTATGGAGAATTGTTTGTTGCCAATTTGCTCACGGTATATCTGTTCGGGGTTTACAAGTTGCCCATTTCTACGGATTTTCAACTGTACAAGTTCCTGCATCAGGAAGTCAAGATTATTTGCCTCTGGCCAAATATTTTCTGTTGTTATGCCATCTTCTGGTTTAGTTATTTTAAGCGGAATTTTTATTTCGTAATAGTTATTCAAAAAATCTTGACCCACACGTATTACGGCTGTAAGGTCTCCATCGTTAAGATCAACTGGGTTGTTGACTAATTTTTCAGCATGCATATACATGGAGAGTTGTCCATATTGCCTTAGATCAAAATTCAAGGTTTTAAATACAGCTCTTGCATCACCCTGTTGTAGGTTATTTACTTGCAAACTCATGGCCTGCTCATTCTGTAACAGATTTACACCATTATTACTCAACTGTTGCACCCGCTCTATTCCAGGAGGAATACGATATGGAATAGGGCTTCTATTACTATTTTCTTCCACATTTACAGCCAATACATTAAAGGTTGTACCCCCAACCGGTAGTGGCGTATAAGAACCTGTAGTGTCCAGTTGATACTGAAATGATCTCCATTGATTTCTCACCAGGTCGAAGCTGGCAAATCGCAGTACAACAGAGTCTGTAAATTCAGTAAGATATAATCTGATAAAACGGATTGATTTAAAATCGGGAATGCGTCCTACTTTATTGGTAAATTCTTTGATGGGCACTCTAAATAAATACCAACTTTCATTTGTGATGGCCTCACCATTTGGCAGTGCTCCATTTATTTTTATTGAATCAGTAATGTACTTGGTAAACCCAACACCCAGCTTTGGCTTGAGGTCTATTTCATATTCAAAATATTCTTCGGTTTCATTTAGTGTATTATCTCTGTTTAAATCTTCATTATCTGGATAAAGTGTAGAAGCCGGTGTAAATTGTGAACCGTTGTTTTCAACTACAGGAGAATTGCCATGCTGATTATTATAATTCTTATACCTACCCAAAATGCCTGTATTTGCCGCATCATAACTGCCATCTCTATACCAGGTATAGTTATCATTTGAAGGGTCTGTATTTGCCTTTTGAAAGATGACGGAACTGGTGCCAAAATTTGTAGCCAGTTGATTGAGGTATTCAGATTGTTTTGTTTTTTCTTCATCATCTCTTAAACCATCAAAACCAACATCCTGAAAAACACGATCATTGGGTTCATTGCTAAATGCCTGTGTTATTTGTATTGGATTTACCGGGGCTTTGCCCCATACAGAACTAACTGAATCTACCGCAGAAGGCTGTGTAGGAGATGCAATACCATTTTCATAAAACCTGCGGCCATCTTTTAATACATCCTCACTGATATTCCCCAGATTAATAACTAACTTACCACCCTCACTACCTTGATTATCAATAAAAGGATCCTGCATCCAGAACTCCATATATTCAATGTTGCCTGTTTCAAAATCTGTTTGATCAATATTCCGCATGATACCCGCCCATCGTTTTTTTGGATTGCTCAGGCGTCCATTAGCATCTACCTCTGCTGGGTCTGTTTCAAAATTGTATGGGCCTCTCTCTGTTGGATAATATGCCAAATCAAAAGTAGAATTGAGTACGTCAATGATATTGGTTGTACGTTGAGGAAATAGTTGATTGGTGAGCAACTGTCTTACTCTAAAATCGCTTAGTCCATCCAAATCTGAGCGAACCGGATTGTTGGGGCTATTCTTATCTTGTAAGTTGGGTTCAATATTATACCAAGCCAATTTTGCACGGTTGGTTCCATACTTTAAATCATTGGTGAGGGTAGCTTCCGGAAATCTACCATTACCCTGTGGTGTGCTGGCCATGGTCCATGCTATAAATGGAAAACGTAGATCTACACTACTTCTGGTGCCTTCAAAATCATCAATATAAATTAACCCCTGATTGCCATCACCAATTTGTTTTGGATGACCAGGTTGTAACAAAGCTGCCTCGCCATAAGCCGTTATTGTGCTTGGTGCTGTTGTGGCATAGAATGGAAGCTTGTCTAATATGCGGGTAAGTGCCGGAAATTCACTCTGATAGCTAAAGTCCACTCCATACATCAGGTTTTGAATGGGATCCTCTCCATAATTCATTTTTGTAAAAAATGGTCTTTCTGCAAGCCGCTGCATGGTGGCGCCAATAGTTAGTTTTTTACTGGCAAGATAATCTAATCTTAAGCCAAAGAAACTGCGTTGCTGAATGCCAAACCCGGCATTGTTTTCATACTGTACAGATACAGGCACTCCTGAATTTATAATTGCCTGATTGAGTACTTTTAAAGTACCCAAGTTATAGTCAATGACAAAGTCCACGTTCTCTTGTAAAAGCTGGCCACCTGCTGTTACCGTTACTGAGCCGGGTGGTATATTAAATCCTCCAAGATAGATATCAGAATTGCTGCTACCTTTTATAGTACCCTGTATTAAAAATCTGTTTAAATTAGCATAGGTTTGAGCTATTGCTTTAATGGTATCATACAGTTGATTATATATGTATTTATCTTTTGTTTCCTGCGGTTCGCCATCAAATGCTAATCGGTCTAAATCCGCACCAAAGGGCTCCAATACAGGAAAGATAACTTTGCCCTGCTGGGAAATGACTGTGTAACCATCCACAAAATCGTATAAGCCATCGGGCTGTGGGTCATTCCTATTGTTGAGCCTGTCTGCATTGAGAATGGCTATTAATGGTTGTCCTGCTACAGCTGGAGAAGATTCAGGCAAATATCTTTTTAAACCACCACTGGGCTCTTGGTAAAGTACATTGAGTTTGAAATCCTGCTGCTGTAGTCCGGATACATCTAGGGAATACACATTTTTCATCATCAAATCCCAAAGAGGAAGTTCTACACGTTGTGATGTGGCTTTTAATAATTTCAAAAAAAGATTTTTCTGAACACCCTGATTGCTATCCAATGTTATTTCCTGCGAAAATTCCCCCACTTGATAGATACGACCATTATAAGAATACTGGTAAGCAACACCCACTACTTCATCGGGTTGTACCTGTACATTCAATGAAACAAAACCGACTTGTGGATTATAATAATATTCTGTAGAATCTAATTTTCGGGCAAAGGTTTTTTCAAAATCATTTACCGGTTCTAACCCTTTTGCGGTAAGCAATGTATTGATTAAAGCTGGGTCTCTATTAGCTTCACTACCTGTTAAAAAACTATATAAGTCGTTGGCATTATTATCAGGTAATTCATTTGACGTAAGTGAATTTATATTTGGACTGTATGGTTTGTTTTCGGCCAAATCCATAAAGCCTACAATACTTCTGGTATTGACAGCTGTGCCGGTACGATTTGTAATCCATACTTCCATACGTAGTATCTGTACTAAGCTTGTTACAATAGGTAACTTACTCATAGCCGTATTGTAATTATTTCTGAAATACTGCCCTAATAGAAAATGTCTGTTTTCATCATATTCATCCAATTTTTTATTGATCTGCTGGCTAAGACCTCCTCCTTGTAGTGCAATAGACTGACGTTGACTTCTCTGATTTGCTAATGCGGCTGTAATAAATAATTTGCCAAATTGCAGCTGTGTTTTTACCCCAAAAAGACTTTGGGCACTACTCATCAAAGATCCTTTGCTTTGGAATGAAATATTACCTGCTTCTAAGGATTTAATGATTTCATCATCCTTTCCCCTGTAGTCTAATTTTAATTGGTTTTCAAAATCGAAATTGGCAAGTGTATTATAGTTAATGGGGAGTTTTAATTTTTCACCAATACTGGCATTCAGATTTACATTCGTATTCATATCAAAATCTAAACCGCCATTTTTACGAGCCTGCTCGGGCAATGTTGGATTCTTAATATTCTGACCCTGATATCCTATAAAAAGATCCATGCTACCCTGTGGTTTTATATCCACCCTGAGACCATCCGGGCTTAAACCAAAAATGCGATCAAAGAGGTTGTTATACACCCTTGGAGCCGGCCTTAGTGTTTTTCTGTTTATGTCAAACAAAGTCTGGCTTCTCTCAGCAAAATATTGTCTTTCACTTTCCTCAGCCTGTAGTTTATACATTTCTTCAAAACTCAGGTAGGTTGGTTTTCTATACCAAGTGTTACCAATTTTCTCCATGATATAATACTGATTGGTTACAGGATCATATTCTACAGTACGATCTACATAATTTGAATCTGTCAGATCAAATGGGTTAGTATTCTGCCAGGAAAACGGATCACCTCTTCTGTCCTCGATGGGAAAACGGAGCTTGGTAGTATCTGTTGTTTGGGTATAACCAACAAAGGGCACTAACAGTAGTACCCAGAGGATTATATTAAGATTTTTAAGTCGTAGCAAAGTAGCCTTACTTATGGTTAAGTAACAATATTACAATAGGCTATAAATTTTTAAGCGCTTCTTTAATAATTGTTTCGATATGTTGAAATTCATTTTTATCCGTTACCTTTTTTATTGCCGTTTCTGCCATAGTTCTTTGTATACCGAGAGCCATTAGCGCATCTACAGCATCCTGATTAATTGAATTTATACTTCCTTCTACAGCATTTTGCTGCTGCGTGGGCAATTTAGTTACTTTGTCTTTAAGTTCAAGAATTATTCTTTCTGCCGTTTTTTTACCAATGCCTTTTACAGACTCTAATAATCTGGTATTGGCTTGCATGATAGCTGCCGAAACCTCACTGGGCTTTAGCCCACTTAGCATCATTCTGGCAGTAGATGCACCCACACCCGATACACTTATAAGCAGTAAGAATATAGCCTTCTCTTCAATGCTTGAAAATCCAAATAACTGCTGACTATTTTCAGTAATATGCTGATAGGTAAATAGTTTTCCGTTTTCAAGATTTGCAATATGCTCATAGGTATAAAGGCTGATATGTAATTCATAACCCACACCATTTACATTAACCACAATTCTGGCCGGTGTTTTTTCTTCAAATTTTCCCTGAACAAATGCTATCATGCTGCGGCGAAAATAGGGGGATTTGTGCATCCAAATATTGAAGTATTCAAAACTTACACCGACTTTGCTTGCATTGTAGAAATATATTGTCTTGAACATTTCTTACTGTTAATAAATTTCTTTAAAGTTCACCAGGATTTTTTGATAGCCCTTTCTAAAAATCTTCCGCATTTAGCTTCAGATCAGACTATCTCACTACTAATTTTTTAAAAAACCAAGCTATAAAAATTCTTACCCATCAACACCTAATCCATTCAAAATGCAAAAAAGCGGAGCAATAAAACTCCGCCTTTTTTTTATGTATAATTCGTAAATACCCTTCCAATATTTCACCCCTACTCCACAATCAGCTTTTTATAACTGTTGTCACCATCCACCTGCAAGTAAACCATGTAAACCCCTTTGGCATAGCCACTAAGGTCAATAGGAACATTGTAGC
>CAXYYO010000052.1:0-18296 GCA_964293305.1 uncultured bacterium
GTAGAAGATTAAGGCGAATGTAAAATTATTTGTGGGAAAGGGCCAAATTTATTTTGAGGGGGAGGGATGGCTAAATTGTATACTGATGGATTAATAACTTATGCTCGTTCATAAAAACGCCTCACCCCGGCCCTCTCCTCCCGGAGAAGGTGTGTGCTTCGTAGCATGATTTAAGTGGAGTTGATGATTTTTTTTAGAACATTACTCAATTTGAAATTCATTACACTAAATGAAGGTTTTGTACCTCATTATGAAATGTTCATTTATCCCATTCAAATATCTCCGCATGAATCATTGCCCGTAGGGCGAAATATTTTTCTGCTAGTACAAAATTTGTAAGTGCACTTTTCTGGATTGACTGCAAAAATCTACTCTTTCAAACAGAGGCTGCTATGATTTTCTTTTGAAATAGACTAAAACGATACATCCTAAAATAACACCTACGGTATCTGCTATTATATCTGCAGGATCATAGCTTCGGTTTGTTGTTAAGTCTCTTTGCGCATACTCTGTAATTATGCCATACAAAATACTAGCAACTGCTATTATGATGATGTGAAATAATGGGTTTTTAAAATATCTAACACCTGGAAAAGCCCATAAAATGCAGAGTAAACAAAAAATACCTGTATGTATCCATTTATCAAAATAGATGAGTTCCAAAAATGGATTTTTTGGAAGGCCTGATGCTGGCATGAGCAATAGAATGGTGATCAAAATCAAATAAATGATTGCAGGTAAATAGGCAAGTATCCCAGGCTTATGTAAGCTGGCCTTGCTATAATGAGAAAGCAAATTTTTCATTGAATCTTATTGCTGATTTCCGGAGGGTCTATTATAATTGCTGTTGTTTCCGCCGGGATTATTTCTTTGATCTGAGCCCTGTTGGTTTGGATTCAATTTACTATGCTGCTTGTTTGATTGCTGTTGTTGATTTTTTTGATCGAATTGTGACGACCCTTGTTGTGGTCTTTCAAAATTTCGGCTGGGGGGTCTGTTGTTATTATTCCTGCTTGTATTATCCCTCTCTCTTTCTTTATCTCTGCGTTTTTTACTTGATTTTTCAAGACTACGCAAACTTATCTGACCCACCACATCTTCAAAACCACTTTCAGTATTACTACTGTGTTCTCTTTTAACTTCAATTTCTACGGCCTGCAATTCCTGTACTCTTTGACCTCTTTTATTTTCCTGTAATATTTCGATAACTCTTTTTATGGTTAACGGGTAGTGTTTTGTACTATCTGGCAGTATATACCACATTAAATTTTTGAAAATATCTTTTTTGATAAGATGTGCATTGCCACGCTCTGTTAGCAATTGATCTGCATTGTCCGGAAAATGCTGTAGTGCATCCAAATAGGTATCCAATTCATAATTGAGGCAGCATTTAAGTCTGCCACACTGGCCACTCAGTTTGGTCTGATTGATAGCCAGATTTTGATAACGAGCTGCTGTGGTAGTTACACTTTTAAAATCCTGATGCCATGTACTGCAGCAGAGCTCACGGCCACAACTGCCAATACCACCCACTTTTGCTGCTTCCTGCCTTATGCCGATTTGCCTCATTTCCACACGCACTTTAAACTCTGCATTGAAACGTTTTATTAATTCTCTAAAATCAACACGATCGTCTGCGGTATAGAAAAATGTTGCTTTTTTCCCATCGGCCTGAATCTCAATTTCACTTAATTTCATATCAAGTTGGAGACTACGGGCTATAACCCTGCTGGTTATAAGCATTTCCTTTTCTCTAGCTTTATTATTTTTCCAGGTATCAATATCTCTGTCAGATGCAGGTCTTAAGATTTTTTTTAATTCAGGGTCAAATTCTTTTACACCCTTTCTTTTTAATTGTAGTCTTACTAATTCCCCAGTAAGGCTCACTTCCCCCAGATCAAAGCCACCTGTGCCTTCTAGTGTTATAAGGTCTCCCTTTTCAAAATATTGTAAAGTAGCATTTCTATAAAAATCTTTTCTGCTTCCTTGGTTAAAACTTACTTCTACAATTCTGCAGCTAGTATCTACGTCACCCACTGGCAAATTCATGAGCCAGTCGTGAACATTTAAGCGATTACAACCACCTGTACTACATCCGCCATTACTTTTACATCCATTTGGCTTTCCTGTGCCACAACTTCCACAACCCATATTATAGATTAATTCATCGTTTATAAATAGACAATAATTAAAAAAAGTAGCTAAATACCTACATAACAGATTGGTAAATACACAATAAACTGTGTAATGTATATAACCAAATTATAATAAATCGTCAGTAGCTATTGCTATTAATTATTGCTTCAGTCCTGCTGAATTTATTGATTCAATAAATTCACTTAATCTGTCAAAAGTAGTGTTTTGTTTTTGATAAGATGCCAGAATTTAATACATAGCGCATGAAATAACATCTTGGCATTTGCATTACGTTCTATATGATATATGGCATCATTGAGTTGAGTTGCAAGAGAAGTGAGGCCTGAACTGCCACACATTTTATTCAACTTTGCCATAAAAAGCATTTCCTGTTCATTGGACTGGTCATTTGCGGGTGCCCCTGCTAGCATTCGTATACATGCTTCTATCAGTTGTAGAAAGTATAACAGAAATTGTTTTTGGTTTTCTCTTCCCAATCGGCTCATTTCATCGCACCATTTTACCTGAGCTGAGGGCCCTTGAAAGAAAATGGCATTCATCCATTCCTTTACTAAGTCTAAATTGTCTGTATGGTTATGTTGCAATATTTCAAGAGCAGCTCGATAGTTACCCTGAGCCAGTAAAGCAACCTGATGTGCCTGTGTGGCATTTACTTTTGCTTTTAATATTAGAGTCTCTTTTATTTTATCTGTTGCTGCTGCTGTAACTTTTACAAGCAGGCATCTGCTCAGAATAGTAGAAAGTATCAAATCTTCTTTTTCAGCCACTAATATAAATATTGAATTTGGAGGTGGCTCTTCAATCAGTTTTAATAATTTATTGCCTTCTTTTCCCAGATATTCTGGCATCCATAACACTAATATTTTAAAATTATTTTCAAAACTCTGAAGGCTCATCTGGCGATTAATCTCATTGCATTCTTCTGAGGTAATATTGCCTTGTTTATTCTCAGCATTTATAAATTGAAGCCAATCGTATGTATTGCCATAGGGCATGGATTGTATAAAGCTGCGCCAATCTGCTATATAGTCTGTACTCTTAGGTTTATCTCCTGATTTTCTGGGTATTATTGGATAGGTAAAATGAATATCCGGATGTATGAGTTGTTTTGCCTTAATGCAGGAATTACATTCATTGCATGGCTCAGCATAAAATATGGGTTCTGTTGGGGGTAGTACGTCACCAAAAAGCGAAGGCCCATTATTTACCTCCGTTTGCATACCTCTTTGTACTTTTTCACATGCTATGTATTGAGCAAAAGCCAATGCCAGTGGCAGTGCCCCATTTCCTTCTCCTCCTAATAAAATAATGGCATGGCTCAGCCTGTTTTGCTGTACCATTTCTTTCAGTTTCTGTTTTACTGTTTCATTACAAAGTACATCACCAAATAGCATGTGGCGAAAGTAGGGTTTCGGTAAATTGTTGTTACTATAAAATTTTACTTTGTTTTTTGGACATTCATTTTCGTTGCATAATAGAATTACAGTTCATTCAATTTTTGATTGGAATTATGGTCAGAATCCAAGGTTATGTTTTTCCCCTTTGGGGAATGTATAAGCTGCACCCATTGCATAAGCATATTATAAATTGAAACGTCCATTATCCTACACTATTTTTAGCATCATTCCATCTAAGAAATCATTATTGCTAAAATCCATTCGCCTATTTTTGTTTGATGACTACAATATTTGATTTATCAAAAACCATTGCAATTGGCGCAGACCATGCAGGATTTGAATATAAAACAGCCATCAATGATTGGCTTACCAAAAAGGGATATCATATTACAGATCATGGCACTTATGCTGCTGACAGTGTGGACTTTCCAGACTATGCACATCCGGTGGCCACTGAGGTAGAAAATGGGAATACTGCTTTTGGCATACTCATTTGTGGTAGTGCCAATGGCGTTTGTATGACTGCAAATAAACACCAAGGAATAAGAGCAGCACTTTGCTGGCAAAATGATATTGCTAAATTAAGTAGGCAGCATAACAATGCAAACATTATTTGTATTCCAGCAAGATTTGTAGCACTGTCACTAGCCTTTGAAATGATAGACATATTCATGAATACCGCTTTTGAAGGTGGGCGTCATGAAAAACGAGTTACAAAAATTTCCTGTTAAAAATTATTTCTCCATGAAGATAAAATTCCTATTTCTACTTTTCATGCCAGCCTATGTGCTTGCGCAAAAGAACCCCGAAAATTTTGCAAAAAAAATTACGGAAAAAGGACTAAAAGATAAACTTACAATACTGGCAGGCGCAGGCATGCAAGGAAGAGAAACTGCTACAGAAGGTCAGCGGAATGCAGCCATATTTATAGAAACACATTTCAGGAAAATTGGTTTGCAGCCCTTACCAGGAAATCAATATCAACTACCATTTCCAGTTTATAGAGAAACAATAGAGAAAGCCTCATTTTCTATCAATGGCATTACATGTAATCCCGCAGTTGATTTTAGTTTTAGTCCGGCTCGAATACCTGTAGGCAAATGGGCAATTGAAAAAATAATTTATGCAGGCTATGGTCTTGCAGAAAGTATAGATTATGATGGTTTGCAACCAAAAGGAAAATGGGTATTACTCATAGAAGGCACAGCACAAACGCCAACAGATAATACTACACGTACCTTGATTGATAAGGTAAATATTGCAAAAAATAAAGAAGCTGCCGGAGTAATAATCATCCAAAAAGATTTTCCAAAATCTCCCATTTCTATGAAAGGAGGTATGACAAATCAGGTAACAGAATCCTCAGATAGTCGTAATATTCCGATTCTCTACGTTTCTCAATCGAAAGCAAAAGAAATAATGCAATTAGGCAATACTGAAAATATCAATTTTGCAAAAATTGTACACGGCGTCTATCCCGTTCAAATACAACTTGAAGTACTTAAAAAAACAGAAACAATTAGCAGCACAAACGTAGCGGGGCTTTTGCCAGGTACAGATAAAAGTGATGAATATGTTTTCATAACCGCCCATTATGACCATTTGGGTATAAGGGACTCACTTATTTTTTATGGAGCCGATGATGATGGGAGTGGCACCGTTACCATTATGCAATTGGCAGAGGCATTTTCTGCAGCTGCAAAAAAAGGGAATAGACCACGCCGTAGTATAGTTTTTATGGCTGTAAGTGGAGAGGAAAAAGGATTATGGGGCAGTGATTATTATACTAGTAATCCTATCATACCTTTAGAAAAAACTACTGTTGATTTAAATATTGATATGGTGGGCAGAATTGACCCTACACGTACTTATGGAGATAGTACAAATTATATTTACACCATTGGTGATGATAAGCTAAGTAGTTTGCTGGCGCCCATTACAGATAGTATCAACAATACTTATACGAGGTTAGAAATTGATAGAAAATTCAATGATCCAAAAGATCCCAATCGCTTTTATTATAGGAGCGATCATTACAACTTTGCAAAAAAGGGAGTACCGGTAATTTTTTATTTTAATGGCACACATGCTGATTATCATCGACCCACAGATACTGTTGACAAAATTCGCTTTGATATTATGCAAAAGAGGGCTTTATTGGTTTATTATACCGCATGGCATATAGCCAACAGAAATGAAATGCTTCCAAGAGATAAACCATTAAATCAAGTGGGTGAGCGGTGATTATTTATACTTTGCAGTTTTTAAAATACACGACCAAAATTACAGGCATTTAAAAAATGAGTAAACTAAAAACAGGATTTTTTTGTGGCAATTGTGGCTACGAAAGTGCCAAATGGGTGGGCAAATGTCCATCTTGCCATCAATGGAATACTTTCGTGGAAGAGGTGATAGAAAAGGCAGGAAAAAATAACGCCAACAACTGGTCAGGATATTCAAACGAGAAAAAAACTGTAAGAACAAAAACATTATCTAAAATTGAAAACTTAGAAGAACAGCGCATCATTACTCCAGATGCTGAGCTCAATAGAGTACTGGGTGGTGGCATTGTAAGCGGTAGTTTGGTTTTACTAGCAGGAGAACCGGGTATAGGCAAAAGCACTTTATTGCTTCAAGTAGCTTTATGGTTAAAAAACATTGTCATACTTTATATAAGTGGAGAAGAAAGTGAGCAACAAGTAAAAATGAGGGCCATGCGTTTAAATGCTGCCAATGATAATTTTTATCTACTTACAGAAACCTCAACCGATATCATATTCAATGAAATAAAAAAACTAAAACCCCAGATAGTTATTGTTGATTCTGTACAAACATTACATACTGAATCTTTGGATACAGCTGCTGGAAGCATAACACAAATAAGAGAATGTACGTCAGCGTTTCAGCGTTTTGCCAAGGATACAGAAACACCCGTTTTTCTCATTGGTCACATAACCAAAGATGGAACTATTGCGGGGCCTAAACTTTTGGAGCACATGGTAGATACTGTGTTGCAATTTGAAGGAGAAAGACATTATGCTTATCGTATTTTAAGAACACTAAAAAACAGATTTGGTAGTGCAAGCGAACTGGGTATTTATGAAATGACAGGGGAAGGAATGCAAGGGGTAGCTAACCCTTCAGAAATATTAATACATCAAAAGGATGAAGTGCTGAGTGGTGCCGCTATATGTGCGGGTATGGAAGGCTTGCGGCCACTGCTCATAGAGGTACAAGCCCTTGTAACACAAAGCGTTTATGGCACTCCACAACGCACTAGTAATGGGTTGGATTTACGCCGTTTACAATTGCTGCTTGCAGTTTTAGAAAAAAGAGGTGGTTTTCATTTTGGAGTAAAAGATGTATTTGTAAATATAGCCGGAGGGCTTCGATTAGATGACCCATCCGTAGATCTTGGAATTGTATGTGCACTACTCAGCTCTTATGAAGATAAACCATTGCCACAGCATTATTGCTTTGCTGGTGAAGTGGGTCTTAATGGAGAAATAAGAGCAGTAAATAGAATTGAGCAACGCATAGCCGAAGCAGCCAAGTTGGGGTTTGAAAAAATTTATATTTCCCCATATAATAAGCTTCGCAATAAGAAAGAGCAATCTATACAAATTGTAGAAGTAAGCATGGTAGGAGATTTATACCAAGCATTGTTTTAACTGATATGAACATTGCCTCAATCATATCATCACTTATAGAAGATACATCCCGATTATTGCTACCCCATCTTTGTATGGGATGTGGCTCAGATGCTTTGGAAAGAAGTAGCATTGTTTGTGCAAAATGTGTGTTGAAACTTCCGGCTACCAATCATTTTGTACAAACAAAAAATGAAGTATTTGAAAAGTTTGCCGGCCGCATTAAAATAGAACAAGCTGCAAGTATGTTTTACTTTACCAAGCAATCGGTTTTGCAGCACCTTATGGTACAACTAAAATATCATGGACATGCAAAAACGGGTTTGATACTTGGAGCCATGCTTGGCCATCAACTATCCAAAGCACCACAATTTAGTGATATATCTGTTGTAGTACCCTTGCCATTAAATGAACAAAAACTTCATCAAAGGGGATATAATCAAGCAGCCCTCATAGCAAAAGGTATTACAGAAGTATGGCCAAAACCATATAATGACACAGCATTATCTAGAAGTATTTTTACTCAAACACAAACCAAGAAAAACAGAATAAGTAGATTTGAAAATATGGAAGATGTGTTTATTGTAAATGATAGAACAGCACTAGAAGGACAGCATGCATTATTGATTGATGATATTGTTACTACAGGTGCCACATTGGAGGCCTGTGGTCTTCAGATGCTCACCATACCCAGCCTTAAAATTAGTTTTGCCACAGTGGCTTGTACCCATTAATTTTAACAGCATAGTTTAGCGCTACTATATTCATCAATAAATATTTGCATATTTTTGCAATAGTGAATAAATTAGTTTCATTTTTATTATTAATGCTTTACTTCACCTTTTCTACAGGAATGGTGCTTAGTAAACATTTTTGTATGAATGAACCAGTGTCTGTATCCATCCTACAAAAGCATAGCCAAAAAGCCTGCATTAAATGTGGCATGGAGTCCCCACAAGGATGTTGTCATGATGAGGTTTCAATTATAAAATTAACCGATAGCCACGCAGGAGCTACTGCAAACATTAATTTGAATGCCCCTGATATTACAGCGTTACAATTGTGGCCAATCAGCAATTTTGAAAAATACCAAACTACACAAATAGCATATAGCAATCAATTACCTCCATTGCTATTGTCCAAAACTGACCCCCAAGCTTTTATTGGTGTTTTTCTAATTTGATACTTTTCACAAATCTCTTTAGTTCATAAGACTGAACTATTCTCCAAAAATTCGCAAAGCGAAAACCTTTTACATTTTCAACTATTTCTTGGTGCAATTTTTCAAACTCAGATTGCATCACTTAAAAATAAAAATTTCAAAATGAAATCAATAATTATTATATGCAGCATACTAAGTTTTAGTCTGGTATCAACTGCACAAACAAAATCAGTTACTATAAAAGTAGCAGGAAACTGCGAAATGTGTCAAAACAACATTGAACAATCTGCGTTGGGAGCAGGTGCCACATCTGCAAGTTGGAATGCAGACTTGCAACAATTGTCCATTACAATTGATGAAAAGGCAAATAGCATAGATGTAGAAAAAGCTATTGCCGCTGCCGGTTATGATACAGAAAATATACAAGGCGATTCCACTGCATATTCAAATCTTCCACATTGCTGTCAGTACGAACGTACTACTGATTATAGTAGTGCAAAAGCTGAATGCTGTACTTCATACAGTGATGCCACAACTTGCTGCAATCATGAAGATAAGGATGCAACATGTTGTAAGCATGATGGCAATAACTCCTCTTGCTGCAAAGCAGAAAATAAAGACGCTTGTTGTAAAGCTGACAAGAGTTGTTGCACTGCCTCTACGCGTCAAGGAGAAGCCTGTTGTAAGGAAGGCAAATGCATGCAACATCAATAGTCCAACTCATTTCCATGTGTTTGCAAGTTGATTTTTTAAACTTGTAGTTGCTATAAATTTAGGAAATAAAGTATTATTCTTCATCAATATACTGCCCTTACTCAGGGCAGTATATTTCAAACAAATTTTTGTGAAAAAAATCATATTTGCATTTTGTTTTACATTGTTTCTTGTACAAACAAATGCGCAATTTTCCAATGCTAATTTAGTAGCCGGAGGTCTTACCTGCTCCATGTGTAGTAAGGCAATTTATAAAGCACTCAGCAAAGTATCTTTTGTAGATAACGTAATCACTGACATAAAAACCACATCTTACAATATACGTTTTAAAGACACCATTATTAATCCTGATCAACTTCGCAAAGCAGTGGAAGATGCAGGATTTACTGTACTTTCATTGGTGATTACCACAGAATTAAAAAATGTAAAAATTGAGAAGGACACCCATATTCGTTTACAAGATAAAACATTTCATTTTCTACAAACTGAGCAAACAATCATCAATGACACCGTTCAACTTCAAATTGTAGATAAAAGTTATGTAAGTGATAAGATGTATAAAACCTATAAAACTACCACAACTATGAATTGTTTTGAAACTGGCAAAATGGCTTCATGTTGCAATGACGATCAAGGGCATACAGACGAAAGGGTATATCATGTTATTTTGCTGAAATAAGTCTTTATCAATTGCGATTTTTTATCTATACAACTGTA
Source organism: uncultured bacterium (assembly GCA_964293305.1). GTDB lineage: Bacteria > Bacteroidota > Bacteroidia > Chitinophagales > Chitinophagaceae > CALAGJ01. The sequence goes on from CAXYYO010000052.1 coordinate 9,798, forward strand.
CTATTGTGTTGCACACTAAGTGTGCAAAGTCAGCAATTATATAAAGGCTTAATACCACCTTCATGGGTATTGCAGGATAGCTCCGGAAACATGTATGCTTTAGATTCATTAAAAGGTCGTATAACGATTATTGATTTTTGGGCAAGTTGGTGTACTCCTTGTAAGGATGCTATTTCTACTTTAAAATCATTGTACAAAAGATTTTCACCATACAATATTCAATTTATTAGTATTTCTATTGACAAGGATTACAATGCATGGAATAATGCGATGAGGACAGAAAAAATGAGTTGGCTACAGCTCAATGATCCTACTGAAAAAACAGCTAAAGGTTGGGGTGTTTACGGTGTTCCATACCTTTTACTACTGGATAAAAACGGAAGCTTACTGTCTGTGGATCCATCCTACGAAAACCTTATCATGAGTTTAGATGCTTTAATTGAAAAAGATATACATAAATAACAGACTATTTATCATTCTATATTATCAAAAATATTTAAAAGACCATGTATCAAATATTTTTCAAACATTTTCATCAATTAGTTTATTGTCATAAAGTAATAGCTATTCTTTTTGTGTTTACTGGCTTCATCTTGAATAAAACTTCTGCTCAAGAGCTTTTTACCTATACGGAGCCTGCCAGCAATATGCCAGCAAAATCATTAGGACTGCGCCTCACAAATACTTTCATGGACGAAGTAGCAACTAAGCAAACAAATACACATATCATTCCTGAATTGATGTATGGGTTTAATAAAAATTTTATGATGCATGCAAGTGCTTTTATCAGCAATAGAAATACTGGATTTATAGCCGAGGGCGGTGCTTTGTCAGCACGTTATCGCTTTTTAAGCATTGATGATTTACACAGTCACTTCAGAATGGCAGTATATGGAAAATATGCCTTTAATAACAGTGATATTCATCAGGATGAAATTGAAATTAGTGGACATAATTCAGGATTGGAAACAGGTATAATAGCCACACAATTATTGCATAAAACTGCACTCTCTACATCAGTAAGTATAGAAAAGGCATTTGATAATAATGATAATAAATTTCCAACTCTACAACCTTCTACGGCTATCAACTACACATTGTCTGTTGGTAAGCTCTTACTCCCAAAAGAGTACAGTTCTTTTAAACAAACGAATATGAACGCAATGATTGAATTGCTTGGACAGACACTCCCCAAAAATGGAAAATCATATTTTGATATTGCTCCTGCTATACAATTAATTTTTAATAGCCAAGCTAGGTTAGATATGGGTTATCGCTTTCAATTAGTAAGTAGTATGGTTCGTACAGCCCCACAAGGATTTTTGTTGAGGTTTGAATATTTACTTTTCAATCCTTTTGAAAAATAAATAATGCTTAACACAAGGCCCATTCACCTTGTAAAATGGTTAAACCTAGATGATGCAGTTGAATTTTATTACAAAGCCGAAACGCTACACCACAATGTATTTGAGCACAATTGTTGTCTTTTAAATAGGTAAGTTTAATAATGCTTCAGCCAAAATTAACCTTAAACACTTATCTATATTGCCTTTCAACTTTCTAACACGAAGTCAACTGCATCAAGTGGTTTAAAATGAAAATACCCACTTTGCCAACAATGACCTGTTTCTTTTGTTTCTTTACCCCATGCCCCTCATTGAGTTTACGGATAAAGGTTTGTATTGCCCGCAGGGCAAATTTTATATTGACCCTTGGAAGCCTGTAGATAAAGCCATCATTACACATGCACACAGTGACCATGCAAAGGCTGGCAGCAAACATTATTTCTGTCATACACTTACCAAGCCTTTACTGCTAAGCAGGTTAGGCCCTCACTCCATACAGCATACGGAGTGGGGTCTGCCACATCATATAAATGGTGTGCAAGTTTCCTTACATCCATCAGGCCATATCATTGGTGGCGCACAAATTCGAATTGAATATAAAGGTGAAATATGGGTGTGCAGTGGCGATTATAAAACAGAAGATGATGGCATAAGTGGTGCCTTTGATGCAATACAATGTCATACATTTATAACAGAATCTACTTTTGGATTACCAATTTATCACTGGCAGCCACAGGAGCTTATATATGCAGCGCTTCGGGAATGGGTTTTAAAAAACATTGCGCAGCAAAAAAAATCAATCCTTTTGGCATATAGTTTAGGAAAAGCACAAAGAGTAATACAGGCATTAGCACCATTACAAATACCAATTTGGGTGCATGGTGCCATTTGGAATATGCATGAATCCATTTCATCTGCTGGTATTGAACTGCCAACTGTGCATCGCATTACTCCTGAACATACAAAGGCTGATTTCAAAAATGCAATCATCGTTGCACCACCCGGTGCAGATGGCAGCTCCTGGATAAAAAAATTTACACCTTATAATCTTGCAGCATGTAGTGGCTGGATGCAGGTGCGAGCCAATCAACGTAGAAATAATACAGATATGGGTTTTGTGCTAAGCGATCATGCTGATTGGAATGGTTTGCTACAAGCTATTAAGGCAACTTCTGCTGAAAAAATTTTTGTAACGCATGGGTTTCAAGCAGTGTTTAGTAAATATTTACAAGAACAAAATTTAGATGCATCTGAAGTAATTACTGCCTATGGAAGGGAGGAGGAAGCAGATAAAACAGTAACCGAATGAAAGCATTTGCCGCATTAATAAATAATCTCTCTTCTACTACAAAAACTGCTGAAAAAATTGAGGCATTATTGCAATATTTTAAAATAGCAACTGATAGAGATAAAGTATGGGCAATTGCACTATTTACGGGTAGAAGACCCAGACGAACAATATCATCCACACTACTAAAAAGCTGGTGTGCATCATACTGCAACATACCTCTTTGGTTGTTAGAAGAATGTCATCATACCGTTGGGGATTTATCAGAAACAATTGCATTACTCATTCCTGCTTCAGAAAAAAATAGTTATGAATCTGATGCACTTCATATCTACATCGAAAAGTTAATATGTCTTTCTTCGGCAGATGATGAAGAAAAGAAAATATATATGCTAAATTGCTGGCAGCAGTTGAATAATAGTACGGAGCGTTTTGTATTTAACAAATTAATGTCTGGTGCATTTCGAATAGGCGTATCGCAGCAGTTATTGATACAGGCATTGTCAAAATTTGTACAGATGGAGGCATCATTTGTAGCGCATTGTATTACAGGAAAATGGGATCCATCTGTTATTCATTTTCATGAATTAATAAATGTATCTGCGCCTTCGGCAGATGTATCAAAACCATATCCATTTTGCCTGTCATATCCTATAGAATCTGAACCTCATAACTTAGGAGATGTTGCAAGCTGGCAGGTAGAATGGAAATGGGATGGCATAAGGGGCCAGTTGATTAAGAGAAAGGATACCGCTTTCGTATGGAGCAGAGGGGAAGAATTAATTACTGAAAAATTTCCGGAATTTAATCTGCTATTTCAGCATTTGCCAAATGGCATTGTGTTAGATGGAGAAATTATTGCTGCCGCAAATGATAAGCCCTTGCCTTTTTCTTTATTACAGACCAGAATCGGTCGCAAGCATATTTCAAAAAAAGTTTTATCGGAAGTTCCTGTTCGTTTTTTCGCTTATGATGTATTGGAATATAATGGAGAGGATCTTCGTCAATGGCCATTTGAAGAAAGGAGAAAAATAGTAGAATCAGTTGTAGCGCAAATAAATATTCATACACTGTTTATTTCACCCAAACTTGAATTTTCCAATTGGGACGATTTAAAGCAACTACATGAGCAAAGTAGAGCCCATGCTGCTGAGGGATTTATGCTGAAAAGAAAAACCTCAACATACCAGATAGGCCGAAAAAAAGGGGATTGGTGGAAATGGAAAGTGGACCCCTATACCATTGATGCCGTTTTAATCTATGCTCAAAAAGGAAGTGGCAAAAGAGGCAATTTATTTACAGATTATACATTTGCAGTAAGAGATGGAGACAAATTAGTACCATTTGCAAAAGCTTACAGTGGACTCACAAATATTGAAATAGCCCAGGTGGATGCTTTTGTAAAACGCAATGCAGTTGAGAAATTTGGCCCGGTAAGAACAGTAAAGCCGGAATTGGTTTTTGAACTGGCATTTGAAGGAATAAATAAGAGTAGCAGACATAAATGCGGTGTGGCAGTAAGATTTCCAAGAATATTTCGCTGGCGCAAAGACAAAAAACCGGAAGAAATTAATACGCTAAATGATTTAAAAGCAATGCTGCATGCGTAAGAAAAAGAACCCTTGTTTTTATTGTCTTACAAATTTACTTTACATTTAGCATTAAAAGCATTTTTTTTGCAGCCGAAATTTTTCAGATGCTACAATCTTTCCGTTCTGCAATATTAGTACTTAGCGATGGTTCCGTTTTTCATGGTAAAGCTTTTGGAGCTATAGGTACTGCCTCCGGCGAAATATGCTTCAATACAGGCATGACTGGCTATCAAGAAGTATTTACAGATCCAAGTTATTTTGGCCAAGTACTCATTATGAATAATGTACATATTGGTAATTACGGTGTCAAACCTCAGGACATTGAGAGTAGCTCCGTAAAAATAAGGGCACTGATAGGAAGAAATTTAGAAGAAAAATATAGCCGCTATCAGGCCACCGATTCTTTAGATCATTACTTGATTGAAAATGGCATTGTGGCTATTGAGCATATTGATACAAGGGCACTTGTGGCATATATTCGCACCAAAGGTGCAATGAATTGTATTGTGTCCTCTGCCATTACTGATGTGGATGAATTAAAGAAACTACTACAAGCTACTCCATCTATGGATGGTCTGGAATTAGCCAGTTTGGTAAGCACTCCTTCTGCTTATGAAATGGGAAATAAAGAAGCCAATTTTAAAGTAGCAGTAATGGATTATGGCATTAAGCAACATATACTGGATTGTATAACAAGTTTGGGCATTGCTGTAAAAGTATTTCCAGCTAAAACTCCTTTTGAAACGGTAAAAGCTTATCAGCCGGATGGATATTTTATTTCCAATGGACCCGGTGATCCGGCTTCCATGCATTACGCTGTAGAAACTTTAAAAGAAATATTGAAAGAACAAAAGCCTGTTTTTGGAATATGTCTGGGTCATCAATTATTGGCATTGGCTAATGATATACCAACATTCAAAATGCATCATGGCCATAGAGGGCTCAATCACCCCGTAAAAAATATTATAACCGGTTTATGTGAAATCACTACACAAAATCATGGGTTTGGGGTGGACCCGGAAGCGGTAAAAGCACATCCAAATATTGAGATAACACATATCAACTTAAATGATCAAAGTATTGAAGGCATACGTGTAAAAAATAAACCCGCCTTTAGTGTTCAATATCATCCTGAAAGCACTCCTGGGCCACATGATAGCAGGTATTTATTTACTGATTTTCTACGTATGATGGAGGCACAAAAAAATTAATATATGATACCCGGTTACAGCCATACCACTGTAGAGCGCTTTATGCGCTATGTGCAGGTAGATACACAAAGTGATCCTGCTGCAAGCACACACCCCACTACAGAAAAGCAAAAAAATCTATCGGTCATACTTTGTAAAGAATTGGCAGATATGGGGGCTACTGATGCACATACTGATGAATGGGGATATGTGTATGCAACCATACCGTCCAATACTTCAAAAAAAATTCCGGTTATTTGTTTCTGTAGCCATATGGATACAGCACCGGATTGTAGTGGTACAAATGTAAAACCAATACTCCATAGCCGCTATGATGGATTGCCCATAACACTGCCAGACGATACCAACCAAATCATATCACCTGAAAAATATCCATATTTACTTCAACATGTCGGGCAGAACATCATAACAGCAAGCGGCACTACCCTACTGGGTGCGGATGATAAAGCGGGAGTGGCCATCATCATGGATTTGGCAAACTATCTTATATATCATCCTGAAATCATACATGGCACTATTCGCATTCTATTTACACCAGATGAAGAAGTGGGGAAAGGAACTGCAAAATTAGATATGCAAAAACTGGCCGCAGATTATGGTTATACTTTAGACAGTGGTGGCATTGGTTGTTTTGAAGATGAAACATTTAGCGCAGATGGTGCCCGCATTACCGTGCAGGGAATAATTGCACACCCGGGTGACGCAAAGGGTAAAATGGTAAATGCACTCAAACTAATCAGTGAAATTATTACTGCTTTACCAAAAGAAACACTAAGCCCGGAAAGTACATCTGGAAGAGAGGGATTTGTACATCCTGTAAAGATAGAAGGAATTGCAGAAAAAGCCCATGCAGACTTTCTTATAAGAGATTTTGATACGGATAATTTAGTGAAACATGAAGCTGTTTTAGACCAAGTATCAAAAACAATACTCGAAAAATACCCGCAGGCTTCCTATCAATTGGAGGTATGGGAACAGTACCGAAATATGAAGGAGATGCTCATAAAATACCCATTTGTTGCAGAGTATGCAGCAGAAGCTTATAAAAATTGTGGGCTGGAACTAATCAATGAACCCATCAGAGGGGGCACAGATGGCAGCAAACTGAGTTTTATGGGATTGCCCTGTGCAAATATATTTACTGGCATGCAGGCCATTCACAGCTTACATGAATGGGTGGGTGTAAGAGATATGAATAAATCTGTTCAGGTATTGGTAGAGTTAGTTCAGGTATGGGAGCGCAATAGCTAATGCTGGCAATAAATTGTTGTAAAATATTTTGAGTTCATAGCCGTTTATATATTCTAGGAAAATCAATTGAAAAATCTGTCTGCATGATGAAGCGATTCTTAAGTATAGTTTTATTTTTTATTTTGGGTAATGCTGCTGCGCAGAATATTTCCATTGCAGTAATGCCCGGAATGTCAAACTATGCAGGCGATTTACAAAAGGCATCTTATACATTTAATGCTGCAAATTTGTCTGGTGGTGCGGCAGTCTTTTATAACGAGGGTCATATTAACTTGAGAGCAGGAATATTCTTTGGTGCAGTGGAGGCATCAGACTCTGCTACAAGTAGCTATCCTAAACGCAACCTGAGTTTTCAGTCAAATATTATTGAAGGTAGCTTCATGATACAATATGATATACTAGATTTGAATAAAGACAATAAATTTACACCCTATTTAATGGCAGGTATTGGAGTATATTCTTTCAATCCTTACACTCTAGATACTTTTGGTACAAAATGGTATTTGCAACCATTAAGTACGGAGGGACAGGGTCTTGCAAATTTCCCCGGTAGAAAGCCTTATAAACTTACACAATTTTGTATCCCTGCCGGTATAGGCTTTAAATATAAAATCAGCGAATCTTTTACTGCGGGGCTTGAATTTTCTACACGCCTTATTTACTCGGATTATCTTGATGATGTAAGTACAAATTATCCAAATTTGAATTTACTTGAGCAGGAACGGGGGCCAAAAGCAAGAGAACTTTCTTTCAGAGCAATAGAAATTGATCCCAACGAAGTTATAACAACAAGAAGCACAAGAGGCAATCCTAACAATAGAGATAACTACTATAGCTCAAGCCTTATCATTACATACAGGCTATTCCCTTCCAGAAATAAGGGCAACTTTAATACAGGAGCAGAGAGTAGGCGTTCCCGTAAATCTGGTTTTATAAACTGCCCTAAGAAAGTTTCTTAAGCATTTTTCCTTCATTACCATTTTAAAGATAATTGTATATATCTGAAGGCTATAGAGATTGCTTCCTCGTGCCTCCTCGCAATGACGGGCAGGCAAAAGGCAATAACGAATGATGATTATAGTACATCATTTTATCGACAACAAATTTGTCCAATTTCAATTAACCATTAACAACTAACCATTAATAATTAATCATCATTCCTTCACCACTTTCTCCACCACCCTCCTGCCATCACTCAGCATAAACTCCACCATATAAATTCCTTTTGTAAGGGTGGCAGTATTGAGGTTTATCATATTATCACCACTATTTAAAAACCGTATTTCGGTATAAACCTTGCGGCCTGCGGTATTGTACCAATGTACATTCATATTTGTAGATGCTGTAAGACCTGTATTGGCTACAATAGAAAATGTGGTGGTAAAAGGATTCGGCCTTACACTTATGGTAAATGGTATAGCCGTAGCTGCTATGCTAATGGTATTGCTAAGGTTTTTACGCCCATCTGCTTCATTGAAACTAACCCTGTAAAAATTACTAACCCCTGCCACAGCAGCAGCATCTTCATAACTATAGTTTGATGCTTTTTTATTGGCAGCCACAGTAGCAATGGGTTGAAAATTTACCCCATCTGTACTGCGCTGCACCTGCATATTTTGCAGATTGGTTTCTGTATAAGTTTGCCAGTATAGCGTATTAATATTGTTTTTTTTCTCTCCGGTTAAAGCACTAAAACCAAGTGGTAGTACCGGGTTTTGAAAGAAATAAACAGCACCGGATTTTAGAACGAAATTTCCTCCATTTTCATCAAAGCTTTCATAGTGGGCGCCGCAAAGAATTGTTTCACCACT
>CAXYYO010000053.1:0-18109 GCA_964293305.1 uncultured bacterium
TTTTCACAGGAAAATAAACAGGAAGTTTTTACTGAAATTATGTTGTCTGAAGCCCTAAAAACTTCGGAAATTGAGGGTGAATATTTTAGCAGAGAAGATGTGATGTCCTCGCTAAAAGTTAATTTAGGAGTGAAAGATTTTCATAAAACATCTAAAAACAAAAAAGCCAACGCTATTGCATTACTGATGATTGAAATACAGAATAGCTACGCAAAAACTATGGATAAAGCATTAATCCAGAATTGGCATAAAATCCTGATGGATGACGAAAAAGGAATTAATGCTGGTATTTTTCGTACGGGTGCAGAACCGATGCAGGTGGTTTCTGGCAGTTATGGAAATCTCAAAGTTCATTACGAAGCGCCACCATCAAAGGATTTACCGCAGTTAATTAATCAGTTTTTAAATTGGTATCAAACCTTTTCAGAAAAAGATTTAGGCAAAGTGGGAGAAGCGATGCTATTTTCTGCTTTAGTTCATTTGTATTTTGAAACTTTGCACCCTTTCGAAGATGGTAACGGCCGTATTGGAAGAGCTTTGGCTGAAAAAGTCTTAGCCGAAAAATTGGAAATGCCTATTTTTATTAGTCTTTCAAAAGCGATTGAAAAAGACAAAGCAAAATACTATCAGGAACTTAAAAAAGCCCAAAGAAGCCTAAAAATCACAGATTGGGTAGTTTATTTTTTCAATATTTTACAGTCAGCCCTGGATGATACCAAAAATCTGGTGGTTTTCACTTTGAAAAAGACCAATTTTTTTGATCGCTTCAAAGACCAATTGAATGAACGCCAACTCAAAGCCATAAACAAAATGATGGAAGCAGGCGAAGATGGATTCAAAGTAGGAATGACCGCCAAAAAATACATTTCCATAAACAAGACGTCCAAAGCCACAGCAACTAGAGATTTACAACACCTTGCCGAAATCCAGGCCTTCATCAAAATAGGAGGCGGCCGTTCCAGTGCTTATCAATTGAATTTTGAAAAATCACAAAATGAATAATAAGGAAAGAAAATCAACAGAACTAAAAGATAAAAGTGCCCAAGAAATCTTTGTGGGAGATATTATGCGTTCTTATTCCGGAGAAATACAACTAAATAGTCCACTCAATGAAAAAGTGGTTTACAAGGAAGGATGATTCTATCTTGAAAACGAAGATGGAATTTCAATTTTAGAAAGTGAATCTTCCTCTTTTGAAATTGTCGGAAATAGTACTGAAAATCCAGATTTTTTTAAGGAGGGTTTCCGTATTTCTTTTTGGGGTGATGATTAAGAGGATATTATAAAAAAAAACACAGCTCTCCAAAGCCTCACAACTTCGGAGCATATAATTAGTCAAATCCCATCAAAACCTCACCCCCTTAGCAATCAAACCATCCACCTGCAACTTAACCCATTCTTGTGTAGGAGCTTCCAATTTTGCAATGACGTAAGCACTTTGTAAATAATCAAAGACCTCATCATCATAGAGCGAAGAAAGAAAAACATACAAATTTTTCCTATCCCTGTTCTCAAAATAATCCTCATCAAAATTCACTATCGTATCTGCAGAATCTTCCCAACGCTCCTGAAAATAACCATCAAACTCAATTTGCTTTCTACAGTAATTTTTCGCCTTGTGTTTTTTAAGTATTTTGCTAATATTAAGACCTAAATAAGTTCCTTTTTTTTAGAAACTCAGTATGGAAATATTGGTCGAATATTTTAGAATGATATTCTTTTAGAATAATTTGTACATAATCGGTTACAGAAAAAATAGAAATTTTCAATAATAGTAATAGGTTATTTGTAATTTTATGTTTATCTTTTATAAATTAGCTAAAAAATTATTTCAATGATTTATCTTAAAATAAAAAAATATTGTTTTATTTTTTTTATTCTTGGAACTTTGTTTTCTTGTAAAAAAACTGATTCTCATCCTGATAATAATGAGCAACTTTTGCGAATATTAGATGATAAAATAAAGAACAAAAAATATTATGAAATTAAGAAAAAAAATCATATTCAAAAGTTAAAAAAAGAGGCTCTGCTATACAAAAATAATGATAGCATAACTTATCACCTTAATAATCTTATTGTAGAAGAATATCTAGGTTACCAATGTGATTCTGCTTATATATATTCTGATAAGAATAAAGAAATAGCCATCAGGAATAATAATGAAATTTGGTTATATAAAAATTTATTACAAAGATCAGTATTACTATCTACCACTGGTTTATTTGTGGAATCGAAAGAAATTTTGGATCATATAAATCCTGAAGCCCTACCTTCAACATTAAGATTTTCTTATAACTCTGCTTATGAGTGCCTTTATTCTAATCTTTCTGATTACAGTGGAGGAGATAGTCCTTATAAAAAAATTTACCAAAATAAATTGGCAGATTATTACAATTCTGCATATAAGGCTCTAAAGCCTGGTGATCCATTTTATTACTTATTTCTAAGTCATAAAAATAGAATAGAAAATAATTGGTCTCAAGCAGAGCAAAATGTAAATAAGTTTTTAAAAACTACTCATCCAGGAACAAGGCTTCATGCGATAGGAAGCTTTTGTAAAGCAGTAATAGATGCTAAACTAGGTAATATAGACTCTCAGGAAAGTTGCTTGATTTATTCTGCTATTTCAGATATAGAATCTTCCACAAAAGAAAATAGGTCTATGCAAGATTTGGCAAGTATTTTATATCAGAAAGGAGAAACTGACAGAGCGTATAAATATATACAATCTTCTCTAGAAGATGCTAATTTTTATAATGCAAGGTTCAGAAATATACAAATAAGTAAAGTGCAGCCTATTATTGAAGAGACTTATCTTCAAACTATAAATACCCAAAATAAACAATTGAGATGGTCTATCTTTTTAATTAGTATTCTATTTGCAGGACTTGGAATTACAATGTATTTTATTTACAAACAACTTAAAATGATTGCTAAATCAAGAAATGAACTTTCTAAAACCAATTCTGTTTTAAAATCATTAAATAATAAATTAGATGAAGCCAATCATATAAAAGAGGAGTATATTGCATTTTTTATTAGACAAAACTCAAATTATTTAGAAAAATTTGAAAGATATAAAAAGCTAATTTCCATTAGATTATCCACAGGTCAGTTAGATAAATTATCAGCAATGGTTAATGATAAAAAAAATGAGGAAATGGATTTGAATGAATTATATCATAATTTTGACCAAGCATTTTTAAGAATATATCCAAATTTTGTTGATGAAGTTAATAATCTTTTAAGGAAAGAAGAAAAATATAACTTAAAATTTGGTACACTTAATACAGAACTCAGAATTTTTGCACTCATTAGACTTGGTATTAATGATACGAATCAAATCTCAGAGTTTTTAAGATATTCTTTACGAACAATTTACAATTATAGGAGTAAGGTAAAGGCTAAATCGGTGATTGAAAATGATGAATTTGAAGCTAAAATTATGCAAATAGGGTCTATTATTACATCATAGCGTTTACTTTTTTATATAAAGGTTTATTTTTTAAGTAATTGATTTTCAGTATTTTTATTTATTTTTTTTTATAAATCATTTACCTAAAGCTTACAATTCTAAATTGTGAGCTTTTTTCTTGCTTTAAGGGGAATAAATTAGCAACATAAAATTAACAGATGTTAATACTATATTAACAGACTAAAAATAATTATTTCACATTATGAGAAAGCATTATATTTTTAAAATCATTAGTTGTATTATTCTTTTTTTATTTTCAGCTAATCATTCTTACAAATCTCAAAATCCTTACAAAGCACCTCTCTATTGGAATCCTTATGAATATCATATTACGAGAGAAATGGCAGGTGTTCAGGATAATTATCTTAGTGAACAAGCGTTATCTGATAACATTAATTGGCTAGAGCAAAACCTAAAATCTTATGGATATAATATGGTTTGTATGGACGGATGGGGAGATACAAGTCAAATTAATGAAAATGGCTATAGGAAAAGTCATTCATCTCATTGGCAGCATGATTATGCATGGTGGTCACAATATCTACAGAGTAAAGGTATGACGCTTGGAATGTATGAAAACCCTCTTTGGTTACATGTGGATGCTAATGATACTAACAAGAAAATTGTAGGAACTAATATTAACGTTTCATCTCTTCTTGATGCCAATGAAAATTCATTATGGTTCAAATGGGTGCAGGTGGATAGACAAGGAGCTGAAGAATATGTAAAAGGATATGTAAAATATTATGCTGATATGGGCATTAAATATTTGCGTGTAGATTTTCTTTCCTGGTTTGAGTCTGGATATGACAGAAATCTAGGAACAGTAGGCCCACAAAGAACAAAAGCTCAATATGAAAAAGCTTTAAGATGGATGCGTGAAGCCTGTGATGCAAACGGGGTATATTTGAGCTTAGTAATGCCAAATCTTTTTAATACAGCGGAATTAGAAAAACAATATGGTCATCTTTTTAGAATTAATGAGGATGCTGGCGAAGGTACTTGGTATAAATTTAGTGATAAAGACAGAGGTCATCGTTTTAATACTTGGTCACAATATGCCAATGCATTTGATGGATTTATCTATTGGTCTCAGGTAACGGGAAGTAATAAAGTACAATTAGATGGAGACTTTCTTAGAATCAATACTTTTGCGAACGATACAGAAAAACGAAGTGTAATCTCATTGAATATTCTAGCTGGGGGTCCTGTTACAATTGCAGATCAATATGATACCATCGGGAACGATCTTTGGTTATACCAAAATACAGAATTATTAGAACTGAATACTGCAAAATTTGTAGGAAAACCATTAAGCAATGATCCGTCCAATTCTAATAGCCAAATATGGAGAGGGCAATTGAGTAATGGAGATTGGATTATTGGTTTTTTTAATAGAGAAAATACGCCACAAGTACGTTCTATGGATTTTCTCAATCAGTTAGGTGTTTCTGGACAAGTGATGGTAAGAGATCTTTGGCAGCACTCTAATTTGGGTAAGATGAGTAATATTTCTCTAACAGTGCCTCCGCACGGATGTGTTGTCTTAAAGTTAACAAAAAATTCCTCAGAATCATGTAATAGCCAAACAATTACTTTCCCAACAATTCAGAATAAAGATGCAAACGATCCTATATTTTCTCCATCAGCGACATCTTCCGCCGGTCTTCCTATTATTTATGAAGTGAATGCAGGTCCGGCAAAAATTGTAAATAATCAAGTACAACTTACAGGGTACAATGGTACAGTCTCTTTACAAGCAAAACAAAATGGAGGAGACGGTTTCTGTGCAGCTATACCACAGCTTCAAAGCTTTAATGTAACTGGTGGGCACAGTACACAAATGTATGTTGGTGGTACTTATAATAACTGGAACATGAAATCTATGATAATAGAAAATAATATTTGGAAACTCAAAAATCAAGTCTTTCTTGCTGGAAACTATGAATTAAAATTTGCGAACACAAACAACTTCACTGGTCAAGATTGGGGTAATTCTAATGGATTAAATGGAACGGCTCAACAAACAACAGGAGGAGGGGCTAATATCGTTTTTACCATAACAAATCCAGGAACTTATACCATAGATTTTAATGATATTACCCTACAATATAATATTACATTTACACCGAATCATCAGCTTAATATGTATGTAGGTGGTAGTTTTAATAATTGGGGACTTCAGCAGATGACTCTTCAAAATGATGAATGGACTAAAAATAATATTCCTTTTTCAGTTGGGAATTACGAGCTAAAATTTGCTAATACATCTGATTGGTCAGGAAATGATTGGGGAGATGAAAATGGCCTTTCTGGTTTTGCCAAGTTAACTACTGGTGGTGGTGCAAATATCAAATTTAATATTGAAACTGCGGGTAACTATAATATTAAATTCAATGATATGACTTTGTATTATAAAATTTATGATGCTAGTACTCTTTCTGTTAATGACATATTAAAGAAAGGGGTACAGATATATCCTAATCCAGCAGAAAACAGCTTTTTTATTTTGTCTGAAAAAGATGCAGTAAAAAAATATGAAATTTATGATATGAGTGGGAGGATGATAAAATCTGAAAATACTATTTGCACAAAATGCGATATCAATATTTCAGGTATTGCAAGAGGAAATTATATACTGAATATTTATTTCGGTAATCAAATCGTGGGGCAAAAATTAATTATAAAATAAAAATCTCTCATAAATGAAACTAAACTATTTGAGTAGTACAATTGCAATTGCTGCTTTATATCTTTCTGGAAGCCTATATGCACAGAAATCTGATACATTGAAAGAAAAGACAATAGAAGAGGTAGTAGTAATTGGCTATGGAAAAGCAAAAGCAAAAGATTTAACAGGATCAGTTTCTGTAATTAATCTTAACAAAACAGGGAATCAACCAGTTGCCGATATTGGGCAAGCAATTCAAGGACGGGCATCAGGTGTAACCGTTATCAATTCCGGAGAACCCGGGAGTAATGTTACTTTCCGAATTCGTGGAACTGGAACTATCCAGAATAACAATCCATTAATTGTTGTAGATGGGATGCCTTTAAATGGAGGCCTTAATCAGATTAATATGAGTGATGTAGAATCTATTAACATTCTTAAAGACGCTTCATCAACTGCTATCTATGGTTCTAGAGGTGCTAATGGTGTTGTAATGATTACTACAAAAAGAGGTACAAAAGGCGGAACTCTTAATTTTGATACTTTTACTGGAATTCAGAGTGTGAGTAATATGATTAAGGTTTTGGATGCTTCGCAGTATGCACAACTTAATAATGAAATGCTTGCAAATGGCGGTTTGACGCCAAATCCTGAGTTTGCAAATCCATCTTCTCTAGGTGCTGGTACCAATTGGTTAGCTGCACTTTTTAATCCATCTATTCTTTCTAGTTATTCGCTTTCTTATGGTGATAGATCAGAGAAAAGTAATCTTTATGTTTCTACTAGTTATTTTAATCAGAAGGGTGTGGTTCTTAATACTAATTATGACCGTTATATTGTTCAGATAAATGGTGATACTAAAGTAAAACCGTTTCTTAAAATTGGAAATAGTGTAAAATTACAACACGATATTAAGAAAAATGGCTCTTATGACATCAAAGGAACTATACTTTCTTTGCCTACAAGATCTATTTATGATGCTAATGGAAATTGGGCAGGACCAGGAAGTAACCCATTATTGTACGGAGATATAGATAATCCTATTGGTAAGGCTACAATTGTTGAAAACACTACAAAAGGTTATAATATACAAGGAAATATTTATGCAGAAGCAGAAATTATTAAGGATTTAAAATTCAAATCCTTAGGTGGTATTGAAGCCAATATTTGGTATAATAGGACTTGGTCTCCTAAATACAGTTGGGGAGTAAAATCACAAGAAAATTCTTATTTATCTGAAGGTTCTAATAGAAGTATAACTTTGCTTTGGGACAATACTTTGACATACGATAAGACAAT
Organism: uncultured bacterium; assembly: GCA_964293305.1. Classification (GTDB taxonomy): domain Bacteria; phylum Bacteroidota; class Bacteroidia; order Chitinophagales; family Chitinophagaceae; genus CALAGJ01. Next base: position 7,446 of record CAXYYO010000053.1, read on the forward strand.
TGGTAAGCATCACATCAATGCGGTAGTAGGAAGCAGTGCGCAAAATAATAAATACAATTATTTGAGTGCGTCGGTTCAAAAATTTGCTAGCGATAATACACAGCAAATTGATAATGGTATTTTACAACCTGTACAACACGGGAATGCTTCAGAATGGGCAATTATGTCATACTTGGGACGTGTGAACTATAATTTTGCAAATAAATACTATGTAACGGCTACTATACGTAGAGATGGATCTTCTAGATTCGGGATGGATAATAGATGGGGTTGGTTTCCTTCTGCTGCTTTGGCTTGGAGAATTTCTAATGAAAATTTCTTAAAAAATTCTAATGTAATTAATAATCTAAAACTAAGGCTAGGTTATGGTATTACAGGAAATCAAGAGATCGGTAACTATTCTTTTTCTTCTTCTTATAATACTTATCTGTATAATTTTAATAATTCTTATGTAAGTGCTGTTTTACCCACTGTTTTGCCTAATCCAAATGTTAAGTGGGAAGGGCAGGAGCAATATAATGCTGGTTTTGATTTGGATCTTTTCAATAATAGAATCAGTTTAATTGTAGATGGCTATGTTAAAAATACTAATGATATGCTGGTTCCAATGTCTGTTCCTGTAACTTCTGGATATTCTGATGTTTACGTGCCTTCGATCAATGCCGGTAAAATTCAAAATAAAGGTTTTGAAGTTACTTTATCTACTAAAAATATCATCAAAAATGATTTTAAGTGGTCTTCAGATGCTGTTTTTTCATATAATAAGAATAATGTAGTAAATATTAATAGTGATACTCCTATCATTACAGCTAGCGGAGGATTCAATAGTGCAATTGGTTTAATTCAGGCTGGTTATCCTGTTAATGTTTTCTATGGATATATTACTGATGGTATATTTCAGAATCAAGCTGAGGTAGATCGTCATGCCGTTCAGATGCCAGGGTCTAATTCAGCAACAAGTACTTCGCCAGGAGATATTAGATTTAAAGATCTTAATAATGACGGTGTTATCAATGATAAAGATCGTACAGTAATTGGAAATCCAAACCCTAAATTCACCTTTTCCTTAAATAATACTTTTAGCTATAAAAATTTTGATTTAACCATATTCTTACAAGGAAGCTATGGTAATGATATTTTCAATGCCAACAGAATGTACACAGAGGCAATGTCTATTATTCAAAACCAAAGTACAGCAGTCCTAGGCAGATGGACAGGCGAGGGAACAAGTAACAATATTCCGAGAGCAATTTATGGTGATCCAAACCAGAACTCTAGAGTTAGTGATAGATATATAGAAGATGGTTCATACCTTAAAATTAAAAATATTAATCTAAGTTATACACTTCCAAAAGCCGTATTCGGACAAAATTTTAATTCTGTTAAAATATTTGTTTCGGCACAAAACCTTGTCACTTGGACGAAATATTCGGGTTTTGACCCCGAAGTTCCAGTAAATGGGATAGATAATGGGACTTATCCTATTACAAGAACAGTTTCTTTAGGTTTAAATATAGGATTTTAAATAATAATTACAATGAAAAAGATAAAAATTGCATTATATGCATTACTTACACTTACTATGGTAAATTGTAGTGATGATTTTCTAGATAAAACACAGCCAGATACTATTAATACAGGTAATTATTCTAAGACAGGAGAAGAACTTATCACTTTAGTTAATGGTGCTTATCAACCATTACAACGCCCGAAGCTTTATAACATGAGAATGTGGACCAGTGATATTTTTGCAGGCAACAGTATTGTAGGTGCTGGTGGTGGAGATGATGGGTTGGAAACTACACAACTTTCTAATTTTGTGACAAGTACAGATAATCAAGGTGTTTTAGACCTATGGAGAGGTCCTTGGCCAGGTATTCTTTCTTCAAATATAATTATTAAAACCGCCCCTGCACTTAATATTGATGAAACCATTAAAAACAGATGTTTAGGTCAAGCCTATTTTTTGCGCGCTCATTATTACTTTATTTTAGTAAGGTTTTTTGGTGATGTTCCCTTGGTAACTGAACCACAAGACGTAAATGGAGATTTGTATCCAGCAAGAGCTCCTAAAACGGAAATTTATAACTTAATTATTTCAGATTTAGAAAAGGCAATTCAATTTTTGCCTACCAAACAGCAATATGGCGATAGTGATAAAGGCAGAGCTAGTAAAGGTGCTGCTATTGGGGCATTAGCAAAAGTATATCTCACCCTAGGGCAATGGCAAAAGGTAGTAGACCTTACCACACAGCTAGAAGGTATGGGATATACATTAAATACAGACTATTCTGATAATTTCAATATAAATAAAGAAAACTCTGTAGAGTCTCTTTTCGAGGTACAATATGCTTCTGATGGCGGCTATGATTTTTGGAGTAACGAGAATCAAGCTTCTTGGACAAGTACCTTTATGGGACCACGCGGAGCTAATTTTGTTGGTGGAGGTTGGGGCTGGAATCAGCCTACTCAAGAATTTGTAAATAGTTATGAAACAGGAGATAAGAGAAAAGAAAAAACTATTTTCTACGAAGGTTGCCCAGATTATGACGGCAAAGAATACAAAGCCAATTATTCTCTTACAGGATATAATGTTAAAAAATTTTTAGTGCCATTATCAGCTTTTCCTTCATATGATAATAGTCCTCTTAATTTTCCAATTATGAGATATTCGGAAGTTTTATTGATGAAAGCAGAAGCTCTTAACGAATTAGGGCAAACTTCACTTGCAATCGTTCCATTGAATTTGGTGAGAGGAAGAGCTGGTTTAGCAGCTGTAACGTCAGGACTTTCACAAACTGCTTTTCGTGATAAAGTATTGCATGAAAGAAGAATGGAATTGGCATTTGAGGGACAAAGATGGTTTGATCTAATTCGTGTAAATGACGGTCAGTACGGATTGAATTTTCTTCACTCTATAGGAAAAAATAATGCATCAACTAAGCATCTCCTTCTTCCTATTCCTCAGATAGAAAGAGACAGAAACCCTAACCTTACTCAAAATCCTGGATATTAAAAAAACATTATTATGAAAACAATCAATCATATAAAAAACTTGAAAAAATCAATTTTTTGGATTATTCCTATGTTGTTGTTGGGTATTATAGCATGTAGAGAAGAACTTAATCAAGAATATTTTGAAACAAGTGAACTATCTGTAAAAACCTCAGAAATAACAAAACTTTTGCCCAATATGTACAATTCTAAATTTACATTTAGCTGGACTGCAGGCAATAATCAAGGAACTAACTCTGCCATTACATATAAACTTGAGTTAGATAAAAAAGAAAATAATTTTTCAAATCCTCAAACTTTTGAAATTGGCAAAAATATTTATTCTTATGATCTTCTTATAGGTGATCTTAATTCATTATTGATAAATAAATTTGGCGCAAATCCAGATAAATCTATTATAATGCAGGTTAGAATTACAGCTACTTTCGGAGATACTTCTGTAAAACCGCAGACTGCCATTACAGATTTTACACTTACTCCTTTTAAACCTTTTACAAGTACTTTATATATAGTGGGTGATGCAACTCCAAATGGATGGGATATAACCAAAGCAACAGCACTTACGAGGAGTTCTAGTAATCCTGCGGAATTTACCTACTACGGACAACTAAAGCAAGGGAATTTTAAATTTGCAGTAAATCAAAATAGCTGTTGGTGTCAAGATTTTTATAATAAAGATGCAAATGATGATACCAAAATAGTTTACAATGAAGGCGGAAATGGGGTAGATTTACAATGGACAATTGATAATGCGAGTTTATATAAAATTACAGTAAATCTACTTACACAAAGCATTAAAATAGAAAAAATGAGCGGTCCCCAGTTTAATGATATTTGGATTGTAGGTGATGCATCCCCAAGCGGATGGGATGTTAATAATCCAGTTGCTTTCAAACAAGATCTTACAAACCCTTTTATTTTTACTTTAGAATGTAGCCTTAATGAAGGAAATTTTAAACTTTTGACTGGTACAAAAGGTGACTGGTGTGGTGAATGGTATCGTCCTTTGGTAGATAATCAGGATTTGTCTGCTACAGGTGTAGAGCAAAACTCAGGCTGTACAAATGATAACAAATGGAAAGTTACATCAGCAAGTGCAGGCAGATATAAAATAACGCTTAATACTGCTAGCAATAGTATAAAATTTGAGCCTGTAAATATCTATATGATTGGTGATGCTACTCCTAACGGCTGGAATATGGGTAGTCTTACTCCTATGCAGAAAAATGGTAGCGTTTATACTTGGACAGGTCAACTCAATCCTGGAGAATTTAAGTTTACTAAATTCAATTCCAATTGGTGTGATGGAACTGAGATAATAGCCGAAACAGCTAATCAGACTATTACAAATACAGCTTTTAAATTAAGAGATAATTGTCAAGGAGATGATAATAAATGGAAAGTTTCAGCTTCTGGTACCTATACTATAACCTTAAATTTAGATACTAATTCGCTTGAAATTAAGTAGTTTCTCACACTTTATCGCATGGCTATCTTAGCCATGTGATTTTTTTAAATTAAAATTTTGATAATAATCATTTTGAAAATTAAATCATGAACAAAAGGTTATTTTATATACTTATAATATCGTTGTTCTCTTCAAAAATGCTATTTGCAACCGAATGTACATCTTATACAAAGAAAGGAAACCAGGTTACATTCAATGGCAAAGATGGTTCTAAACTTTCTTTGACAATGAATAGCAATTCTGTTATAAAAATATGGTTCGATAAATCAGGGAAATTAACTCGAAGCAATCCTTCTTTTGCTGTGGTCAATGAGAAACTTGAAAATATTGGAGATATCGGTGTTAATGAAGAATCCTCAGCATACGAAATTTTTACCTCAAAACTTCGTATACGGATCAATAAAAATCCGATGCAGATTCAGATTTTTGATAAGTATCAGAAACTCATTTACAGCGATTTCAAAGACCAAGGGCACGTTTCCGATGCCAAAGGTGTAAAAGCCTGCAAGGTTCTTCGTAGTGATGAGCAGTTTTTCGGATTAGGTGAAAAAACTGGAACGCTTAACCGCAGAGGAAAAAATTACAAAATGTGGAATAGTGATCGCCCTTGCTATAGCGTTACCGAAGACCCGATTGCAAAGAGTATTCCGTTTTTTATGAGCAGTTACCGTTATGGAATTTTTCTGGATAATACTTATAAAACTGAATTCAAGTTTGGAACTGAATCGTCAGATTTTTACTCCTTCGAAGCTCCAGATGGCGCATTTGTCTATTATTTTATTTATGGAAAAGATTACAAAGAGATTCAGCAGCAATACATTGCACTGACTGGGCAGCCGATTATGCCTCCAAAATGGGCTTTGGGTTTTGCACAAAGTCGCGGACTTTATACAAAAGAGAATCAGGCATTAGAAGTTGCGGCAGAATTTCGTAAAAGAAAAATCCCGATTGATATTATTTATCAGGACATCGGTTGGACTCAAAACCTTCAAGATTTTGAATGGAGAAAAGGCAATTATACCAATCCAAAAGCAATGCTCAAAAAACTGAAGGATAATGGTTTTAAAATGATTGTTTCTCAAGATCCTGTTGTTTCTCAGAAGGATAATAAACAGTGGGCAGAAGCTGATAAGCTAGGGTATTTTGTGAAAGATGTCCGTACCAACAAGGCTTACGATATGCCGTGGCCGTGGGGCGGGAATTGTGGAGTAGTAGATTTTACCATTCCCGAAGTTGCCGACTGGTGGGGGAAATATCAACAAAAACCTATTGATGATGGAATCAGCGGTTTCTGGACAGATATGGGAGAACCTGCGTGGAGCAACGAAGAAGATATTGACCGCCTGAATATGAAACACCGCATCGGGATGCACGATGAAATTCACAATATTTATGGTTTGACTTGGGACAAAGTGGTAAAAGAACAATTTGAAAAAAGAAATCCTAATAAGCGTATTTTTCAGATGACACGTTCAGCTTATGCAGGATTGCAGCGTTATACATTTGGCTGGACTAATGATAGCGGAAGCGGTAGTGATGTTCTGGATGGCTGGGCGCAAATGGAAAATCAGGTAGCCGTTGGAATTTCAGCAGGTTTGGGTGGAATACCATTCTGGACAACCGATATTTCTGGCTATTGTGGTGATATTACCGATTATCCTGCAATGGCAGAACTCTATACAAGATGGATGCAGTTTGGTATATTTTGTCCATTAAGTAGAGCACATCATGAAGGAGATAATGCCGTAGAACCTTGGATGTTCGGCGAAGTGGCAGAGAAAAATACTAAAGCAGCGATAGAATTGAAATACCAGTTGTTCCCATATCTTTATACTTATTCTAGGAAAGCGCATGACATCGGATTGCCAATTACCAGAGGCCTGTTTATGGAATATCCTAACGATGCGGAAGCAGCAAAAATCGATAATCAGTTTATTTTTGGAGAAGAATTATTAGTGGCTCCTGTTCTCAAAAAAGGCGAACGTGTAAAAAGAGTTTACCTTCCTGAAGGTGAATGGATCGATTTTAACGATAAAAAAACCGAATATCTGGGTGGCGAAAAATTGCCTTACAAAGCACCGCTCAATACCATTCCGATTTTTGTGAAAAAAGGATCGATTATTCCGATGATGCCCATTATGCAATATATTGGCGAGAAGAGAGATTATCCTGTAACATTCCATATTTTTCCCAATTATGAAGATGAAAAAGCAAGTTTCACATTGTATGAAGATGAGGGCGAAAATCAGGATTATCTCAAAGGTATTTTTTCATTAACATACATCGTTTGTACCACCGTCTCCAGTGGTTTTAATATCGATATTTCACCTGAGGATAAAGGTTTTTATCAATCTGATAAAAGAAATTTTGTACTTAGCATCCTAACGGATAAAAAACCAACTTCGGTTTCCATCAACGGAAATGCGGCAACATTGGTTCCGTTAGAAAAATTAAATATCGATAATGATTTCTCACAACAATGGAGCTGGGATGAAAACGGAAAAAAATTGCTATTGAAAACACCGGATCAAAGAAAGAAAATAAATATTATAATAAATAATTAATAGAAAATGAAGAAGTTATTACTGCTAATTGCAATAAGTTTTACAAGCCTTGTTTTTGCTCAGAAACTACAGTCGCCAAACGGAAAATTCGTTATGAATTTTTCTGTTCAGAGTGGTGGCTATCCGTCCTATCAGTTAAATTATAAAGGAAAAGAGATTGTAAAACCCAGCAAACTTGGATTTGTGTTGACGACCAAAGATGCTCAGGCAAACGATCCCCGAAATTTTTTAAATAATAATTTTGAAGTTGTTGGCTCAAAAACAGCCTCTTTTGATGAAACCTGGAAGCCGGTTTGGGGCGAGGAAAAAAGCATCAGAAACCATTATAACGAGATTTTAATCAGTCTAAAGCAAAAAGGGACAGACCGCTTAGTGGATGTTCGTTTCCGTTTGTTTGATGACGGTTTGGGATTCCGTTATGAGTTTCCACAACAGAAAAATCTGGTTTATTTTACCATTAAAGAAGAAAAAACCCAGTTTGCAATGACAGGAGACCATACTGCCTATTGGATTCCAGGAGATTATGATACTCAGGAATACAATTATACAACATCCAAACTCTCCGAAATCCGAGGACTAATGGATAAAGCTTATCAAAAGGGGAATGCTTCTCAAACCTCATTTTCGCCAACTGGTGTTCAGACTTCATTGATGATAAAAACTGTGGATGGCATATACATCAATATCCACGAGGCGGCTTTGATTGATTATTCTTGTATGCATTTGAATCTAGATGATAAAAATATGGTTTTCGAATCCTGGTTGACACCTGATTCTCACGGCGACAAAGGTAAAATGCAAGCGCCACGACACACACCTTGGAGGACGATTATCGTGAGCGATGATGCCCGTAAGATCTTAGCATCTAGAATGACTTATAACCTGAATGACCCTAGCAAAATCACCGATACATCGTGGATTAAGCCAACCAAATATGTTGGAGTTTGGTGGGAAATGATTTCCGGGAAAAGCAGTTGGGCTTATACCGATGAGTTTCCGTCTGTACAATTAGGAATCACCGATTATGCCAAAGCTAAACCTAATGGAAAACACGGTGCTAATAACTCAAATGTAAGACGATATATTGATTTCGCTGCGAAAAACGGATTCGATGCCGTTTTGGTAGAGGGCTGGAATACTGGCTGGGAAGATTGGTTTGGGAACGATAAAGATTATGTTTTTGATTTCTTAACACCTTATCCAGACTTTGATATTGCTGCACTTAATACTTATGCCCATTCAAAAGGGGTAAAGCTCATTATGCATCACGAGACTTCTGGAGCCGTAAGAAATTACGAAAGACACTTGGATGAAGCCTATAAGTTAATGAACAAATACGGCTATGACGCCGTAAAAAGTGGTTATGTAGGAAACATCCTACCTTTAGGCGAAACACACTACAGCCAGTGGACGAACAACCACTTTCAGTATGCGATAGAAAAAGCGGCAGATTATAAAATTATGGTCAATGCTCACGAAGCTGTTCGCCCAACAGGTAATGCGAGAACGTATCCAAATCTTATCGGGAACGAAGCTGCAAGAGGAACAGAATATCAGGCTTTTGGTGGTGACAGAAACAACCCGAACCACGTAACAATCTTGCCTTTTACCAGATTAATTGGTGGTCCTATGGACTACACACCCGGGATTTTCCAGATGGATGTTACCAATGGTTCCCACGTTAATGCGACTATCGCCAACCAATTGGCATTATATGTAACGATGTACAGCCCATTACAAATGGCAGCGGATTTCCCTGAAAATTACGAGAAGTTTGCCGACGCTTTCCAATTTATCAAAGATGTGGCGGTAGATTGGGATGAGAGCAAATACTTGGAAGCAGAACCAGGACAATACATTACCGTTGCCAGAAAAGCTAAAGGTTCTGACAAATGGTTTGTAGGGAATGTAGCCGGTTATACCCCATTTACATCAAAAATTTCTCTTGATTTCTTAGATACCGGTAAACAATATATCGCAACCATTTATTCTGATGCAAAAGATGCGGATTATATTAAAAATCCTCAAGCTTACAATATTCGTAAAGTGATAGTGACAAATAAATCAAAATTAGAACAAATATCAGTTGCTGGTGGTGGTTATGCCATAAGTATAATACCTGTATTGAATAAGAATGAAACTAAAGGATTATTAAAATTATAATCTAAAGATTTAGTTTTCAAAGATTAATTTGATTTAGCAACATTTATAGATATTTGGTATACAAATTTTTTTATTATGTTTTAATACCAATATAAAATTTTATATACAACGATAGAGAAAGTGCAAAAAAACACTCGTTTCAGAGTGGTTGGACTTACTCTATCGTTGTATCTTAAAAAGATGAAACATTAGAATTAAAAATTTAGTTTATTTAATTAGATAAAGTCTCTACTTTCTACTGCAATACCTAACTGAAAAAGTGATTTTACACTATATAATTTTTTCAATCTTTTAATTGTACGACTTCAAATAAATTTCAAGCCCGATGGCGCAGATTTTTAATCCGTTCACTTAAACACATTAAAACGTTCATTTCTTAATAACAACATCAAGGTTCCAAAACCACCGCTGTCCGCAGCAAGTAACATAATCGAAATTATAGTCATAGCAACCGCAAAAACGTTGCATTCCATTCCGCAAGCCCCATTACTTACAATCCCTTGGGTGCCTATAATTTGAGATTATGTTAAATGCTTTCCTACACTCTACCAATACAGGTGGTCCCGATGGCTCGGTTTTTAAACAGAGATAGATTTTTTTTATGAATTATCCACAATTATCGCAAAATATACATTTTCATTTTCTTAAGTTAATTTCAAAATTATAAAAAATTCGGTTTAATCATTTTGTGTTTTGCTTTGTAAATTCATCATAGCAGATAAATTTTTTGGCATCTTCAGAAAAGAAAAATCCTTTTTCTGTGTCGACAATCATCCAGTGTGGACCCGAACCGATATTATGGATATGTCTTTCAAATGAATAAATTTTCTTCCATTCTTTTTTCCTTTTGTTGTACAATAATATTTCTTTAGTATTGGCCTGGTTAATTTCGATGATTTTGTTTTTAAATAAAACTACTTGTCCCATTTTTTTCTGTAAAATTAATATAGGATAATGACAAATTAAGTCTTTTGGTAGAATGTCCTGTTTTGTCTGATTGAACATTTTACTTTGTAAGAAAAAAATGGAAGATTTTAAAATTGAAGTTTTTAGAGATGAAGAAATTTATTACAGAAAATTGGGTAAGTTACTATACCACGGCTTTTTCATTGTTGAAAAAGATAAAAAATTTGTTATCACTGACGAATTTTTTAATGTTATAACAAAGGGTATGTTTGATGAAATTAAACCTTCTTTCAGATACCACTTTTGGAGTAGAATGACAGGACATTGGAAGCTTTATAATATGGAAAACCATAACGTTGGCCACTATGCTTTCAAATTTGTAGATACTTTTATTTTAGATTTTGCCAATGTAAGTATCGATGGAACTGCTTTTGGCTTCTGCGATCGCAAAGGAAATTTTGTGATTGAGGCCCAATACGGTGCAGGTGCTTATTTAGGAATGAACTATTTTTTAATTTCAAAAGGAAATGAGTTTGCAGTGATTGATA
>CAXYYO010000054.1:0-17765 GCA_964293305.1 uncultured bacterium
GCAAAAAAAATCAAATAAACTATTTTGGACTATATATTATTTGGAAATGGTATAACCAGCTTAAAATCAAAAAAATTGCTCTCAACTGTTCATACATGAAGCATTTCTACTTTGTAATAAATATTAACTTCAATATTTGTTTTATCGTGTAGGCAAGAAATAAAAAGGGCTACCCTAAAAAGAGCACCCCGTTATTTATAAATCATGAAAAATATTCTATAAGCGTCTATGCTTATTTTATTCAGCCTCTTCTACCTTATAAGTATTGTCTAAAAAGCTAACTTCAATTTTATATTTTCCTGAGTTGGCCGGGCCGGGTAAATCTGAACCATCGGCTTTGAATGTACCACCTTCTGGCGTAGCATTGTCGCCACCATATTTTGCACCCCAAGAACCATTTGTAGGCAATAATAAATAGGCCTGTGCCCCAATCATATCCAACTCAATTTCAAAATTTGAAGAATTCAATTTTGTTAAACGTTGCTGTGGATCGGGAACCGGATTATTCCATCCACCCACAGTGGCACCACCTATAATAAATAAATCGGCTGGTACAGAAGATGAAGGCAATACTGTGAATTTGCCAGATTGAAAATCAAATTCTAATTTATACCAACCATCAGAAGAAGGACCGGCAAAGTTTTGATTGGGACCCTCTTCTCCAATACGTTGCCCAAAATCGCCACCTTCATTAATGCCCGGAACAGCATTGTCAGTAACAGCATATTTATTGTCAAAACTTCCTGTGTTTTGTGGTAGTAATAAATATTCCTGTCCTCCTGTAAGATAGAATACACCTGCCCATTTTGTTTCTTCTACTCTGGCAAATTCCTGTGAAGGCACGGGTACAGGTGATGACCATCCACCAACGGTGGCACTACCTACTATAAACAATGAACCAGATGCAGGCAAAGCAACACGAGGAGGAATTTTATATGGAGTACCAGAAAGGGAAATGGTATTTGAAATTTGCCGATCATTATTATTTGCATAGGATGCAATAACACGTACTACCATATCATAAGCTACATCAAAAGAATAGCCATAAGCCAATAAGATGGTGTTGAATTCTTTTGCTGTAAAAGCGGTAGTTAAATCTCCAATAACTTGCTTGGTATAAGCAGTGGCAAAATCGCTACCTGCCGCATCAATTTGCACAATATATTTTGCTGACGCAGAGTCTGTAGCAAAATTGGGGTACGACCAATTGAGGTTTAAAACAACATTGTTTGAGTCTGCTGCTACAGGAGCAATATTGGAGGCATCTGAACTTAAGGTAGGGGTGGTGCCTGAAGCATAAAAAGGAAGTTTATCCGCTTTTTCGCAGGATGCTATAATACCTACAATGGCAAGTAAAACAGCAGAAAATTTTATTATAGATTTCATTTGTATAACTATTAAATTGGTGTAACTGTAAATTTGCCATCTTTAAAATCAACCACAATTTTGTATTGTCCAGAACTAGCAGGGGCAAGAATATCACCACCTTTTGCTTTGAATGTATCGCCGGTAGTATTATTTTTATTATTATCTCCTGTAAAGCCATATTTCTCTGGGTCAGGTGCTACTGCATTCCATGTGCCATATCTAGGCAACAACAAAAAAGAACCTCCGCCAGTTAAATTTACTGTCAACTCATAGCGTGTTGGAGAAACTTGTGTAAATATTTGATCAGCGGGAGCTGATTCACCACAACCACATTGCCAACTTGCAGGACTGGCACTACCTGTTAGGTATAGTTGTCCTGTTGTTGGAGGAATTACCGCAGGAGGAATATCAAATGTGATATATTCTGGTAATTGTACAATATTTGATATAAGTGCGGGTTGGCCATTTGCCAAGCTGGATATTACACGCATTTCTAAACTGTATGCTTGTTCTAATGCCAATTTCATATCTCTCAACATGATGTTGTTGAGTGATTCTACGGTAAATGAATAACTAAGGTCTTTACTAACTACAAGTTGCTTTTTATTGGTGCTCGTAAAATTTGCGCCCACCAAATCTATTTCAATTGTATAGGCCACATCTAATGAAGATACACCCGTACTAAATGTGTATTCAGGATTTGTCCAAGATAATGTAACCGCATTGTTTGCACTTCCCAGAAAGTTAAAACTTTCGGATCCAACTATATTACTTTCGGTCACAATAGGGGCTTCTCCATCGGTGAAGATGACCCTATTTTCTTCTTTTTTGCAAGACCCCATCACTAATACGGCGATTAAAGCTAATGAGGTGGTTTTGAAAATTGTATTCATCATTTTCTATTTTTAAATAATTAATATCCTTGATTTTGTTGAAGGTTAGTATTTGCTGTTATATCTGACTGAGGAATAGGCATTATATTTCTAAAATCAGCTACTGCTGTTCCATCTTTTACACCCCCTTTCCAAGGCCATAAATATTCAGCAGATGTATAAAGACCATAACGTATGAGATCTGTACGGCGTGTAGCTTCCCAATAAAGTTCACGTGCTCTTTCATCTAGTATCCAATTTAAAGTAAGATCAGTTTCTTGAATATTGCCACTTGCATCACCGTAGGCTCTTCCACGAATAGCATTTGCATAAGTAAGCGCAGTTGACTTATCGCCACCGGATGCATTTCTGAGCACACATTCCATGTACATAAGGTGTGCATCTGTTAATCTAAACATTGGCCAATCTGTATCAACAAATGTTCCTGTATTATCACTTCCTTTTACTCCTGTAGAAGTTACGTTTTTGAACTTTGAAACAGGGAAGCCATCTGTGAAATTAAACAAATCATTTATTTCCAGATTTTGACCATTTACATAAAACATAGCTCTTTTATCTGTAAAACCTGTTGGATCCTCAAATTTATTGACAAAGGCTGATGTAGCACGCAATCCAAACCAGCCACCATTTATACCAAATGCTGCGGGGTCCATACTGCCACCTACAGATGCATGAATAAGAAAAGTCATAGCACCATAGCTCTGTGTTCTAAGACCATCACAGTTGGCTGAAAAAATAATTTCTGGTGAATTATTATTATCCGCCAAAAAGTTATTGGCATAATTTGATTCTAGTGAATATCCTGCACTAAGTACCTTATTTACTTCTGTAAGACAATCAGTATATCTTGCAGAACCGATATATACTTCTGCATTAAGATAAAGTTTTGCAAGAAGCATCCAACATGCAGCTTTATCTGCTCTACCGTATTCATTTGTTTTTGCTGCAAGCAGCAATGGCTCAACTTCTTTTAACTCATTTTCGATGTAGGCAAAAAGATTTGTTGCGTTTGTTTGTTGAGGTAGAAAAGCGCCAATGGGGTCTGCATCTGTTACAAATGGTACATTACCACCATAAATATCTAATGCATGCCAATAACTTAATGCCCTTAAAAATCTTGCTTCTGCACGAAATGTTCTTGCTTCATCAGCATCTGCACCCGTTATACCTCTTGTAGATAAATTTCCATCAGTAGTTTGACGAATAAATTCATTGGCAATAGATACTTGATAAAAAATTCTATCGTACATAGCTCTATTAAATTCATTGCCATCTGTCCATGTCATTTTATGGTATTCAGGCAGGGAGCCATCATTCCAAGCAATAACAGCTTCATCAGTAGTCAACTCTTGTAATTTCCAGTATTGGCGTAAGTAGTTACTAAATCCTTCGTCAATGCCTGCAATGTCCGGATTGCCCGAAGGGCCAGACTGTCCACTCAGTACTAAACCGGAATAAATTTTTGCTAAAATCCCTTTGTAATTGGCAAAATCTGCATACACGGTTTCAGTTGTTGGATCATACGCAGGAAACCGATCTAAATCTTTTGTACATCCTCCAACCAATACGATTAGGAAGGTACAAAAGAGTATTTTTGATAATAACATTTTCATATTTTAATATTTAGTTTTTTAAAAATCAATATTTGCGCTAATTGAGTAAATTGTTGGTCTTGGATAAAAATTATTATCAACACCACCGCTTATCTCCGGATCAAGTCCACTGTATTTTGTAATTGTAAATACATTCTGTACAATACCTGATAACCTTAGGTTGATATTGTTTCCAATGTTACCAACATTATAGGTAAGGTTTATATTGTCCATCCGCAAAAAAGATGCATTCTCTATATAATAATCACTAAACAACTGATTGTTCTGAAAGTTTGTTTCCAACACACTGGAATGCAAATTATTTAGAAAACCATCATTTCTATTAAAGCCTGCATAGGCACCAAAATTGGATGATACGTTATTATAGATATAGTTGCCCACATTTGCACGGAGTACCGTAGTTAGGGTGAGATTTTTGTAACCAAAAGTTTGAGTTGTTCCAAAAAAAGCATCCGAGTTTGGACTATTGTATCGGTACTTATCTGCACTTGAAATAAAACCGTCTCTATTGATGTCTTCATACACACCTTCCAATGGTTTTCCATTTTGATCATACACCTGCTTATACACATAGAAAGAATTCGGTTCAAAACCTTCAGAATGTATTTGTATATTATTACCAACACCTCCAGCAATACCACCTACTTCAAATCCTTTGAATGTGGGATCAGGATTCAATGTAAGGTCAGTTATTTCAACACGTTGTACGGTTGCATTGAAGCTCATATCCCAGGTAAAATTTTTACCTTGTATGATACTTGCATTTAAACTTGCTTCTATTCCCTCACTTTTCATGCTACCAATATTTGCAAAAAGACTGTTTGTTAGGTTAGACCCTGCCGGTACATTGGTGAATAATAATAAATCTGATGTTTCTTTCTGATATACATCCACTGTACCTGAAATCCTATTTTTTAATAACCCGGAGTCAAGCCCAATATTCCTCACTAAAGTTTGCTCCCACTTAATTTCACTATTATATCCGGAAGGTCGGTTTGTTTGGTAATATGCATTACCAAATTGATAACTTGCTGTGGGTGTGCTTGGGGTAAAGAAAGCTAGATAGGAATAATAATTTCCAATGTCTTGTTGGCCGGTTTCTCCATAGCCAACACGCAATTTCAAATCTGAAATTACACTTGAGCCTTTTAGGAATTTTTCATTACTTATTCTCCATGCCAATGCGGCGGAAGGAAATTGGCCCCACCTATTTCCTCCTGCAGACGGAAACTTTGAAGAAGCGTCTGTACGATAGGTAGCAGTTAAAATAAAGCGATTGTCAAAACTGTATATCAATCTGCTATATGCAGAAAGCATTGTATATTGAGGCTTATTGGGTACACCAAAAACTGGATTCGGTAAGGTATCTCCTTTGAAGTCAAGAGATGGATTATTGTCTGGTATTACTCTAAGAAAATCATAATAGCCATATCCTGCTGTTACTTCGATTTTACTTTTTATGGCAGTTAACTCTTTTGTATAATTCAAATATGCTTCCAGCAATTGATTTTTTACATTCTCGGAGTATCCGAATATGGATCCATTGAATAGGCCACTAGCTATAAGACCCGGGTCTTGTGGTAAACTAATACTTGTGCCACGACTGGTAGATGCATCATAACCCAAATTTAAATTGGCTCTTAACTCGGGTAAAAAATGAAACTTATAATCTATCTGAATGTTTCCAACACTTCTTAATACTTTACTGGTATTATCTGATAAATTCAACGTAGATACTGGGTTTCTAGGAGCTAAATTTAGAATATTGCCACTTGCATCTAACCATTGAAAATACCCTCCATATATTTGTTTACCACCAAAAACAAACTGTGTAGGATCATAAGTTAAAGCACCACCTATTGCTCCACCCACATTTGCAAATCTACTTTCACTAATTGACCCTTTAACACTAACATCAATACTTAAGTGATTGTCAAAAAATTTTGGATTAAGATTTAATGTGGCAGATGGTCTTTTGATGCTATTGGTTTTTAAAACACCTCCTTGTCCGTAGTATCCAATGGAGAATCTGTATGGCAATGCTTTAATGCCTCCGGTAAGACTTAAGTTATTATCTGTTGCGTACCCAACTCTGTATATTTCGTTTTGCCAGTTTGTATTGCTCGTTCCCAATAATGCTATATCATCGGGATTGCCTTTTGAATTTACAACGTTTCTAAACTGAGTTGAAGATAATACTGGTACTAATTCTGAATTTACAAATTTGGATGCAGTTGTATTAAAATTCACTTTGAGTTGGCCTGATTTGCTGCCCTTTTTTGTTGTTATCAATATAACGCCATTTGATGCCCTGGAACCATAGATAGCAGCAGCAGATGCGTCTTTCAGCACAACAAAAGTTTCAATATCATTTGCATTAATAAGACTTAATGGATTCGGTGAGCCAGCAAGCCCTCCATTGTCAACAGCTACACCATCTATAACAATTAAGGGTGCAGTGTTTGCACTTAGGGATGCCTGACCTCTTATGCGAATTGTACTTCCTACTCCAGGTTCGCCACTATTTGATGTAACCTGTACACCTGCAACTTTGCCAGATATTAATTGCTCAGGTGTTGCAAAAGGTGCCTTCACAAAATCTTTTGAGGTTACGGAAGTTATAGAACCAGTAAAATCTTTTTTCTTCTGTGTTCCATATCCAATAACTACTACATCATTTAGCGTACCGATGGCAGGCTCTAATCCTACTAGTAGGTTGTTCCCAGTAATGCCTACAGTAGCCAAAGTATAACCAACCATAGAAACTTCTAATTCTGTAGTTGTAGTAGGCACACTTAGCGTAAATGCTCCTTCAGAATTTGTTGTAGTACCATTTGTACCACCTTTTGCTTTCACTGATGCACCTATTAGCGGTTTGCCATCTTTGGCATCAGTTACTTTTCCAGAAATACTTTTGTTTTGAGACCATGACTGCATACTGAGTAGCAGTAATGGCAATACAAGAAGTTTGATAAGACTTTGTACCCTCATTTTATTTTCCCTTTTGTTTTATAAATAAATATTGAATTTCAGCATTGACATCATCACTTATGATGATTTTCTCAAAACCCAATATTAAAATACACCCTATTAATCATTTCTAGTGGAGAAAAAGCTTCACAATCGTTTTCAACATAGAAAATGCAAATGTGTACATTTTACACAAATAAGAAAAATATTTTTAACAAAAAATTTTTTTGTCGGAAGTTTTCTACAAAAAAATAGTTAATCAGTTAAACAAATAGGTGTTTAAAAGTCAATGCCCGTCCACCTACGTTTGTTTTGCTCATATTTTTGGAAATCAAACTTGTACAGTTTGCCTGGTCTGTGGGGTACATCAGTTTCCATCTCTCCGGTATCTATAAGGAAATTCATTGCAAAGAATTTTTTCCTAAAATTTCGTCTATCCATTTGCCTGTCCAATATGGACTCATAAAGCGTTTGCAACTTTCTGAGGGAAAATTTGGGTGGTAATAAATTTATACCCAATGGATGCTCCATCATGCGCTTTTGCAGCCATTGTATGCAGTTGTCTAAAATGAGTTTATGGTCAAAAGCAAGGTCTTTTTCTTTCAGGCTTTTAAAGTCGTGCCAGTGAATTTCATTATCCAAAATTTTTAATTGGTGATGCGCTATATTCAATAGGGAGCAATAGGCTACTGTTAACACCCTGCCACCCGGGTGGCGTCCCGGTGTACTAAAAGTCCGTACCTGTTCCAAATAAACATCATCCATTCCGGTACGTTGTTTTAGCACTCTTGCTGCAGCTTCATCAAGTTCTTCAGAATCTTTAGCAAAATCTCCCAGTAAACTCCATTTGCCTTTATATATTTCAAGATCACTTCTAATGAGTAAAACTTTTAAACTATTTTCATCAAACCCAAAAATGACACAATCCACAGTAATGGGTACACGTGGATATGTTGCTACCAAGCCTAAAACGTCGGTTATGAGCACCCGTTTGGTATCTTTATTTATTATTTTGGTGGAGGGTTTTACTTTTTTTGTTTCCATTTCCTGAGATGCGGACATAACAGATCTTAATTTTTCAGTGTGATGCAAATTTGTATTCCTAGTACGAAAGGGGCTAAATTATGTGATAAAGGAATAATATGTAAATCAAACACATTGTTTGTATGTAAATGATATTTGATATGACTATAAAATTACAATTATTCTACTATTGCAAAAGACTAAGCGATTTTTTTTATGTACACATCTGAGCAAATACATGCACTACAAGAAATAACCAATAAATTTTTTGAAAAAATACCTGATGTTGGTGACATAGATCATTTAAAGAAAGTACTCCATTTTCATGAATATCAATACTATGTTAAGGACAATCCTCTTATTGGTGATGAACAGTATGATTTATTATATAAAGCATTGGAAAAATTAGAGTTTGAAAACCCGGCTTTAATTACTGTCGATTCTCCTACAAAGCGTGTGGGCAGTAGCTTGAACGGTTCTTTTGAAACTGTAAAGCATTTGGTGCCCATGCTAAGTTTAAGTAACAGTTATGACGCCGATGATCTTTTTGATTTTGACAGAAAAGCAAAAGAACTCAGTGGGGAATTATTTTTATTTTATTCGGCAGAGCCAAAATTTGATGGAGCAAGTATTTCGCTATTATATGAAAATGATTTATTAGTAAGGGCTACTACAAGGGGGGACGGTGTAGAAGGAGAATCCATTACACAAAATATAAAACAGATAAGATCTATTCCACTCAGTGCGCCCTTTTCAAAATATGGTTTACAACAAGTGGAAATAAGGGGAGAAGTACTACTTACAAAAAAGGCTTTTGCAAAATATAATGAAGGTTTAGTGGCACAAAATCTTCCGCCCCTGGCTAATCCTAGAAATGCTGCCAGTGGTAGTTTGAGGCAAAAAGATCCAAGAGCTGTAGCAGAAAGAAATTTGGATGCTTTTTTATATCATATCAGTTATTATACTGCTATACCGGGACAGGAAATTTCTCAATTGTTACAAACGCATGAGGGAAGTATTCAACTGTTGTGGGATTGTGGTTTTAAAAGTACACTTAAAGAAATGAAGCTGTTGTATTCGATTGATTCAGTGATTGAATATGTACAAAATTTTGAGCAACAAAGAGATGATTTACCTTATGAAATAGATGGCATGGTAATAAAAGTAAATAGGATTGATTTACAAGAAAAATTGGGTATGACCAGTCATCACCCACGCTGGGCTATTGCTTACAAATTTAAAGCTAGGCAGGCTACCACACAGCTCCTACATGTAGAGTTTCAGGTAGGAAGAACAGGCGCAATAACCCCTGTAGCAAAACTTCAACCTGTAAATATTGGGGGTGTATCTGTAAGTAGTATTAGCATACACAATGAAGAATATATCAAGGATAAAAATCTCATGATAGGGGATACCGTCCTTATAGAAAGGGCCGGAGATGTAATACCGCAAATTGTAAAATCATTGCCTGACTTGAGAACAGGAAAAGAAACAGTTATTCAATTTCCAAAGGAATGTCCGGTATGTAAAAGTAGTTTATATAAAGAAGAAGGTGAAGCCGTGTGGCGTTGCATAAATATTGAATGCGAAGCACAAGTGGTAGAGCGCATCATACACTTTGTAAGTAAGGATGCTATGGATATAAAAAATTTTGGTGAAGCCAATGTGCGCAAGTTTTATGAAATGGGTTTACTCAAAGATATACCAGGAATATATGCATTAGAATTGCAGGAATTATCACAACTAGAAGGGTTTGGTAAAAAAAGTATTGATAATCTTCAACAAGCAATAGAATACAGCAAAAAGCAACCACTAAACAGGTTGATATATGCAATGGGCATTCGCTATGTAGGAGAAACAACTGCAAAAACTTTGGCCAATGCTGTTGAGCATATTTTTGATTTCAAAAACAGAAGTATTGAGCAACTGCTGCTGCTCGATGATGTAGGAATAAAAGTAGCTCAAAGCATTTTCAGTTTTTTTCAAAATGAACAAAACATAGATATGCTGCATAGTTTGGAAGCACATGGACTTCAGTTGATTAATATTAAAAAAGAACAACATATACAAGGAGGCTTAAATGGACAAAGCTTTTTATTTACAGGTACACTTACCAAACTGAAAAGAAGTGAAGCGGAAGCCATGGCCGAAGCAAAAGGGGGTACAATAGCAGGTAGTGTAAGTAGTAAATTAAATTACTTAATAGTTGGTACAGATGCTGGAAGTAAATTAGAGAAAGCCAAAAAAATAAATACTATTAATATCATCAGTGAAGATGAATTTTTGCAGTTAATCGAGCAATAAATTTTGAGTTTTTATAAATCTTACTTCCCATTTTACAAAAAATTAAATTTTATATCGATTTTAATTTATGGGTGAGTTATTACAATTCGCATTTGGTAAAGTAAATCTAAATCTATTCATGTTCAAACAACTGATCCATTCTTAATGGTGAAGTTGAACTTTATTAAAAATCAGAAGCACTGCCTACCTATGCATTTGAGAAAATTTGCTGACTTCTATATTCTTTACTATTTCTTCACCCAAAAATAAATTTCAAACACTGTTCTATATTGTTTTTAACATTTCACAACAATGACAACTGTACAATTGGGGTTCTAGTTTAAAAAGTTAGCCTAATTCACAAAAAAAGACCGGAGTAGTCCGGTCTTTTAAATTCATAGAAAAAATATCTATTTTTTGATTCCGGTATTACTTACTGGTTTGTCAAACTGCCATTCTCTGGTATCTAATTTTTTATTATTTGGATACACTTCATCGCAGGTACTACCTTCATACAAATGACCATCTTTCATAACATATTGAATGGTATTGGTATTGCGTATATTATCCAAAGGATTATTATTTAGAATGATAAGATCTGCCAGTTTTCCTACCTCAATGCTACCTAAATCTTTATCTAAGCCAAGCCCTTGTGCTCCCAGTATTGTAGCGCATTTCAAGGCATCTATTGGCCGCATGCCACCACTTTGCATGGCCCATACTTCCCAATGGTATCCAAGACCCTGAAACTCACCATGACTGCCTATACCAACCATACCACCTGCTTCTACAAGTCCTTTCATATTTTCTGCATGTTTTGGAAATACATGTTCCTCCGGCATAAACCAACCTGCACTCACTCTTCTTGTTTTGGATGCAAGTTCTTCATAAGCAAAGAAATGCTGCACTTTAGGGTCATGATATGGATTCTCCGTTTCCCAGAAATAGTTTTCTGCAAATGGACCTCCATAACTTACCAATAAAGTTGGTGTTACAATCATTCCAGCTTGGGAAATGGTTTTGAATACATCTTTATATAATGGATAAATAGGAAGCGCATGTTCATGACCGGGGTATCCATCAAGAAGGTTGGTCATATTCAATTTAAAATCAAGACCACCTTCTGTTGTAGGCATTAGTTGCTGATTGCGTGCAGCACCAATTATCCATTGGCGTTGTTTTCTATTACCTGTAAGGTACATTTTAATATACTTTGTTTTATAATATTTACTGTATTGCATCAATACATTTTCTGCTTGTGCACTGTCCTTAATATTATAAAACCAAAATCCTACACCAGGGCCGGTACTGTAAATACGTGGGCCCATCATCATGCCAGCATCTACCATATCACTGTAAGTAAGTACATCTGTAGTTGCGGTTTGAGGGTCTCGAGTGGTAGTAACTCCATAAGCCAAATTTGTAGCATATACCCATGCCTGATTTTTATGCATACCCCAGTTTGGCCACATGTGGCTATGGGTATCCACAAAACCCGGTATAATTGTTTTGCCATTCATGTCCATTTCTTTTGCCCCTGCGGGTAATGAGATAGAGCCGGCAGCACCCACCTGTTGTATTCGATTATTTACAATGAGTACATCGCCACGTTCTATTACTTCATCTCCTTTCATTGTTATAATTCGAGCATTGCGCAGCAAAATAGTTCCGGAGGACATATCTTTTTTAAAGTAAACTTTTACCTCCTGCTCATCCATTTTATACTTAGGTTCCTCTTTTTCTTTCTCCTTTTTCTTCACAAAGCCAACACTGTCTTTTTTCATTTCAATGCTGTCTTTTATTTTTTGTACACTATCAGTTACTACTTTAATGCTATCAGCTAGTTTCTTTAAAGTACTATCAGCATCTAAGCGGGCTGTACTATCTTTTGTTGTTTTCTCTTGTAAACGGTTTGCTTCTTTTACACTGTCTTCAAAAAACTGAGCACGCTCTACATCATATCTGAAGTGGGCATTGCCTAAGCTGTAGTGTACTGTTTTTCCATCAGCCTGCCAAAAAGGAAACTCTCCACCAAAGTCAGTAAGAATACGTGCTGGAAAATCTGCATCCTCTGGGCTACCTAAATTGAGATCAAGGATTTTACCGGTTTGAGGTAGGTTTACTACATACACATTATTGTTGATGATGGCCAATGCTTGTTTGCCTTTTGGCGAAATGGTAACGATAGATGCGGATGATGGAAAACTCATTTCCTGTCCGTTGGCAGATTCTTCTTCATTGAGTAGGCAATGAAAACTTTTTGGATCGGGACGGCCCATATAAGTACGAATACTTCCATAAGTTGTGATGCCGGTTATATGTGCAAGCCTTTTTGTATCAGTTCCATTCCATTGTATAGATACTAAATCACCATTCCAATGTGACAGATAAATTCTATCCGGCTCTGTAGTAACAAAATGTGGATTGAACAACCCATTTGCTTTTGTAATCAAATTAATATCCCCACCATTTGTTGAAATCCAGCAAAGCTGATCTTCACTGCCATCATAAAATGGTGCGTAGGCTTCTTTATAGATACGTGTTTGACTTCTTACAAAAACCAACCTATCACCCGCAGGGTTTACACCCATACTTTGATAAAGACCAGGTTCTTTTGTAAGCTTCGCAATGGTAGTTCCTTTGGCACCCATCGTTGCTTTATAAATATCTCCACCATCACTATTCCAGGTAGAGAAGAAAACACTATTGCCATCAGGACTCCAAGCGGGTTGTGCTTCTGTATAATTATTTGTAGTTACTCTTTTTGCAGCTCCATTTGGATAGTCCATTACATATAGTCTATTTAAAACGGTAAAGGCAAGTTTCTTTCCATCGGGTGATGGTATGGCGTCTCTTATTTGAGTGGCAAGCTGATAAGTTGTATCTTTTACGGGATATTTAAATTCAAGTCTTGGAGCAAGTTCTAGTTCCATATTAGCATTAAAAGAGATGTCAGTGATCTTGCTGCCATCTAAAGGTATGCGATGAAAACTACCACCATAAGATGCAATAACTGATTTACTATCTGGGGTAAAAGCCATAGCTGGCAATACACCCTGAGGTGCTATACTTTCCTGCTCATCTCTTTGTACAGGATAAGCAAGCCATTTCTCATTTCCAGTATTCATATCACGAAGTACCAAACCTGTTTTATCTTCATATCTAGTACCATACACCATCCATTTACCATCTTTGCTAAAAGCAGGTGTAAAGGCACTTCCATAACGGGATGTTACCGTTGAAAGTTTTCCATTGTTTCTATCATATACTCCTATTTCATACTGAGGAAGCGTGGCATTGTAATTCCATGCACCAAAGCGTTCACTAAAATATATATAACGTCCATCTGGCGTTATGGCAGGGTCTATGGCTTTTAACCCACCCGATCCTTCAATCAATTGCACCCCACTGCCACTTCTGGTATCGGCCATGTATAGCTTCATATTTCTGCGGCCTTTGCTATAAATGATGTATTGCCCGTCTGGCGTCCAACAAGCATTAGGATAGTTCTGATTATTATCAAAAGTAAACTGTACAGTATCTTCTTTTACTCTGTCTATATACCAAACATTATCTGCACCACTGCGGTCGCTTATAAATAGTATTTTATTGCCATCCGGACTAAACCGTGGATGTACATCATACGCCATTCCTTTTGTAACAGGAGTTGCATTTCCCCCTGAAATAGGCATGGTGTATATATCTCCCATCAAATCAAAAACGATTGTTTGACCATCGGGGCTAATATCCAAACTCATCCAACTTCCTTCAGAAGTGTTGATGTTTATTTTTCTTGTTGGTTTTAGGGGTAGTTTTGAGTATTTTGTAAATACCGGACTATCTTTTTTGGTGGTATCGCCCCATTGCCTTTGTTGTGCATGAGGTAATGTTGTTTTTTCTCTGGGGTACCATAAGGCTGTGCCTACCACAATGGTGCCTACTGCAAGTGCTGTTTTTAAAAAATCCATTGATTTTGTTTTTAAGTGCCGAAAATAGGGGCTTTATGTTTTAAATAATGAAGATATTTATTTAAGCGGTTGAATGGTTGTTTAAATTCAAAAGTACCTTAAGCTTTAAAACTTGATTTTTGAATTTTAATTGGAAAATTGGAAAATTAAGAATGCTATAAGATGGATATATAAGAGGCATTACAGCATACCAAACTTAAAACCCAGATAGTACTGTTGAATTTTATTGCTACCCCGCACACTGATATATATGCATTTGAAAACAATAGTTTGCTTTTAAATTCTTTGATATTTTATCAACCAAAAATTATACTCAGAAAAATATCTATATTGAATTTCAACTTTTCATAATATGGTCTGCTGCAACAAGGTCTGGGTTAAAAAATATTATTTACTTGCTAAAATTCCTCCAGCATAAACTGACATTACACACACAATAATGCTTATAATAATATATGTTATTGCCATCATATAATTTCCTTGTTTAAGTAAGTTCAAAGATTCGTTACTAAAAGTAGAAAAAGTACTAAATCCACCACAAAATCCAACAGTCCAAAACAAACGAGCATCTTCCGATAGCATTTGTTTTGTGGTGGCCAATTGTACAACCACTCCAAGTATAAAACAGGCCAGAACATTTGCAATAAATGTACTGATGGGGAAGGTATTGGCGGGTATCATTTTACCAATACCAAATCTTATCACTCCACCCAAGCCACTACCCAAAAAAACGAAAACGAATTGCATCCAAATGTTTATTAATAATGATGTAAAGGATAAAATTACACTACATCAGGAAATATTGGCATCGAATTATTCATAGTGTGCATAAACTCTCATGTTACAATTGTTATTAGCCACCCTTTAAATCATTTACTCAATCATTACATTTGCGTTTAAATTTTTTTTTGAGCAATATAAAGAAACTGGCAGGACAAACCTTGTGGTACGGAGTAAGCAGTATTGCTGCCCGTTTCATTAATTATTTGCTTACACCATACCTCACTTATAATGCTCTCATGACTACAGCAGATTATGGCCGTATGTCAGCTATCTATAGTGCAGTTCCCTTACTCAATATATTATTTACCTATGGTCTTGAAACAACTTATTTTAAATTTATTCAAGATAAGAGTAGGGTAGAAGCGGTAAATAATACTGCATCAATAAGCATGCTCATCAGCACTTGCATCCTTGGTTTTTTATTGTGGATTTTCAGGGGTTCATTTGGATCACTTGCGGCATTACCGGATTATCCATTACTCATTGAGCTCAGCATTATCATCATCATCTTAGAGGCATTAACTGCTATACCATTTGCAAGACTTCGCAATGAAGGCAGACCAAAGCGATATGCCTTTATCAGGATTATCGGTATTCTTTGTAATGTGGCCGCTACACTGTTTTTTTTAAGTTGGTGTCCAAATGCAGTAAAAGAAAATCCTCATCATTGGGCCATACTGATTTACCAGCCCGGCAATAATCCTGTAACCTATATACTGATTGCAAATATTATTCAAACTACCATCACATTAATACTGCTTGGCAGATGGTTGTTGCCTTCAGAATGGACCTTTAATAAGGACTTATGGAAGGAGATGATGCGGTATGCATTTCCAATGCTTATAGTAGGCATTGGCTATGTAGTAAATGAAACTTTTGATCGACTCATGCTTGGTTGGTGGCTGCCACACGAAAATAATTTTGCTGATGAACAACGAGGCATATATGGAGCTTGCTATAAGTTGAGCATACTCATTACACTATTCATACAGGCTTTTCGAATGGGAGCCGAGCCCTTCTTCTTTAAACAAGCAGGCACTGATTCACCTCAGCCTGTATATGCAAGGGTTACAAAGTTTTTTGTTATTTTGGTTACCACTATGTTTCTCATGGTGCAGCTCTTACTACCCATCTGGAAAAATTTTATAGCACCCGATTATTGGTCAGGGCTCAGTGTAGTGCCATTACTTTTATTTGCAAATATTTTTCTTGGCATTTACTATAATTTAAGTGTATGGTACAAAATTACAAGCCACACGCTTTATGGTGCATGGATAACACTTACCGGTACGGCCATTACCATCGGAATAAACTGGTTATTCATTCCAAAATATGGTTATTTAGCTTCTGCATGGGCCACATTTTTATGCTATGGCACTATGATGGTTATTAGCTTTGTTAAAGGACAGAAAGTGTATTATATACCTTATGCTTGGA
This sequence comes from uncultured bacterium, assembly GCA_964293305.1. Lineage (GTDB taxonomy): Bacteria > Bacteroidota > Bacteroidia > Chitinophagales > Chitinophagaceae > CALAGJ01. Next base: position 16,339 of record CAXYYO010000054.1, read on the forward strand.
AAAAATTAGTGGCCTATATGGTTATAGTTGCACTAATTTATTTTATACACAAAGGCATATCAAGCCTGTGGCTCAATGATATATTTTATATAATCACTGGCCTTGTATTTATCATTGCATATTGTCTTTTTGTAATGCGCATTGAGAGAAAAGAGTTTGCAAAATTTCCTTATATTGGTAAATACTTTATAAAACACTAAATCATTCTTCAGCCTCGATTGGTTTTGCCAGTTGCTGCATTTTTTCTACCATACTGCGCACATCAGTATTTGTATAGAATCTATATACCTCAGGTATAGTACCTTTTTTAACTTCAAGAGATTTCATACTATGATAGGGGGCTACAAAAATGGCATCCAAATTTTCCGTAATGAATGACGCTTTCTTAGAAGGAATAAAAAAATTCTGGCTTTCTTCAGATACATTTTTGCCCACCATTAAGTTCACCAAAGAATCCGTTTTTTGTTTCAGCATTTCTTGACTGAGCAGGGTATAATCCTGTTTAGGAGCCACATAATCCTGATAGCTGCCCACTACGGTATCAGCTGCTTTTGTATTGACAAGATAATATCCATTTTTTGGAAGTTCCAATGTATAGTTGCCATTTGGAGTGCTAACAGAAAAGCTAACACTACCTTCATCTTTCAAATCAAATTCTTTAAATTCATAAGCCGTGGTTTGGGTTACTGTTATGGTTTTTGCTTCCACATCTACCACCGTACCGGGATTACTAATCAGCATGAATTTCTTGGTAACTGATTGTTCGCAAGATGAAAAAAACACCATCATACAAATAATTAATATTGAATAGCGCATATAAAAATTTAGTGGCAAATAAAAGTAAAATTTATACATACAGATTTATTTGGGCGTGTCCCTGCGGGCCGGGCTTTCGTTTCAAGTCCTCGCCAATCGTGCCTCATGGCTCCGGGCTTTACACTCTATCCTTCACGCATTAACATCAATATTGGTAACTAAATCTGGTACATCAATACAATAAACAAGAATAAAAACTGGAGATTGCGTTAGCATACACACACCCATTGTATTTGACTTTACAATGAAAAGTTGGAAAGTAAAATAGATAGTGATTGGTTTGATTTTTTGGAGAGGAAATAGAGAATTATTTTAAAATAATAATATACAAATAGGTCAACCAACAAAGTTATATAAATCAATATGGAGGGAGTATTTTAAGGAATACAGGCCTAAACAATACTTATTTGAAGGACAAAATGGTGGAAAATATGCTGCCCGAAGCATACAGGCATTTTTTGGGGAAATATGTCAAAAAGTAGGTATCCAAAAAAAGATAAACGTACATGACTTGCGCCACAGTTTTGCCACTCACCTTTTGGAAAATGGTACAGACATTAAATATATACAAGAACTTTTGGGGCACAATGATATAAAAACCACCCTGCGCT
>CAXYYO010000055.1:0-17608 GCA_964293305.1 uncultured bacterium
ATTCTACCCCAAGGCTCCATACCAAGTGTAGAAAATATATATACTGTTTCTTCGGCACCTGTGAACTTGAAAAATAATGTCTGCAAGAGCAGCCCTGCAACTGCTATTCTAAGTATCCAAAAGATTATATTTTTTGACATAATAATTAAATTTTTTACTTAAATTTTTAATTATGGTTTGTATATTTTTAACCAGTTTGCATCGGCTTTTTTGTGCAGATTATCCTGATCTTTATTCCAAGAGTTGAGGGTATTTGTCAATCTTTTATTGTAAAACAGGAATAATTTGCCATTGATAATTTTAAAAGTTTCTGGGTCTATTTCAACTTTTTCACCTGAGGAGCCCATGGCATAAGCACACCATCCCCCATATTGAGGTTCGTAGGCTGATGGATTTTTCTTAAATAACTCCTTATGAGCTTCATTTGAAAAGTGATAGACTACTCCCTTGTTACTTAAGGCAAAAGAGGCATTTCCTTTAATTGCTTTATGGTCTGTGAAATAGGCAACAGGATCATAACCATCTATGGCAATACTATTTTCCAAATTAAAATGCTTTTTGCGAATAGCAGATGCATCTTGAGCAGACAATTGTATTGTGATTGCTGAAAATAGAACCAAACATAAAATCTTCATTAAATATAATTTGCTAACTAGTCGAATAAAGCTGATAACCCTTACAAGCTTTATTTGTTAATTTCCTGTTTAAAAATGTAATGCAATTTACACAGTTAAACCTACAAACCACAATTAGGTTTATGGACAAGTTTTTCATAATTTTACCGCTGCATGCAAAATGATAAAGAACTTTTAGAACTTTTTAAGGAAACAGATACAAAAGAAAAGGCTTTTACTGCTATTTTAAAAAAATATCAGGAAAAATTGTATTGGCATATCCGAAGAATGGTGGTTGACCATGAAGATGCTAATGATGTATTGCAAAATATGTTTATTAAAGTTTGGAATGGATTGGCCAATTTTAGAGAAGATAGCCAACTTTACACATGGCTATATCGCATTGCTACAAATGAAAGTCTTACTTTTATAGAGCAACAAAAAAAGCGTAGCTCTGTTAGTCTCAGTGATGTGGAAACGGGTTTGAGTAACAAAATAAAAGCAGAGAACAATTTTGATGCAAATCGTTTAGAATGGAAGCTACAACTTGCAATTCAACACTTGCCCGAAAAGCAACGGGTTGTATTTAATCTGCGTTACTATGATGAAATGCCTTACGAAGAAATGAGCAGAGTTTTAGAAACCAGTGAAGGTGCTTTAAAAGCAAGTTATCATCATGCTGTAAAAAAGGTAGAAGATTTCATAATAAATCGTTAAACCTAATATTACATTTAATGTCATAGTAAGTGTTTTAAAAAATGGATGAATTAAAAAATATAAGCCCAATCGTAAATAAGATTACCCGTACCGTTCCCTATACCGTACCAAATACTTATTTTTTAAAATTGTCAGCGCAAATAAAAATGCATGTGCAGCTACATGCAAACGATAAAATAAATCCCTACAATTTGCCAGATGACTATTTTAATCATTTGACTTTGAAAACATTAACTCGTATCAATAGTTCATCTGTAGAAAGTGTTGCAAATTATATTGTTCCTGAAAACTATTTCGAATCATTACCGAATCAAATATTTTCAAAAATAAAAGCAGCAGAAACTCAGGTTATGGGTGTCTATGATGAATTGGAGTCCATTGCGCCGTTGCTAAATAAAATACCTAAGCATGTATTTGAAACTCCTGCTGCATACTTCGAAAATTTAAATATTCCATCATCATTAGATGATGTTAAAAAGCAAGATGCAAGAATTATTCCCATCAAGAAGAAAAATTGGACTCGCTACTTAGCAGCAGCAAGTTCTATCTTGGTTATTGCGTTTACTACGTTGTTGTATGTTAATTATGATCAAGTAAACAAAATGAACAAAATGCAGGTACAGCGTATTGCCTCTGTAAATGTAGATCAAGGTATTAATACACTTAGCGATAAAGAAATATTAGAGTTTTTAGAGGAACAAGACAATTATTCCATTGACGACGGTTCAGTAGAATTTGGCGAAGAAGTAGAAGCAACGGAGTTAATGAATAATTGATTTAAAAAATTTAATCCTGCGTATGTTTAGAATTAATCTAATGACAGTTTAAAAGAAAAATGGAAAAAAAATTTACAATTATTTTGTTTTTAACATTTCAAGCCTATTTTTGTTTTTCACAGGGAAATAATTCATGGGATACTGGAAAAGCGGAAACCATACGAAAGGCTTATATCACTCGTGAGCTCAATCTATCTCCAAAAGAATCAGAAGAATTCTGGCCGGTCTATAATAATTATACTAAAGAAATTAAACAAGCCCGCCAGCAATTTACTAATGATGAAGTAGCTTTTGAAGAAAAAGTTGTTGAAATAAGGAAGAAATACAAACCTAATTTTCAAAAGGTTTTAGGTGGTAATCCGCAGAGAACAAATAAACTTTCCACTGCAGATAAAGCTTATAGGGACAAGTTACGACAAGAACTTGAAAATAGGCAGCAATTAAAAAAGGGCATCCAAAAACCCCAGGTAAAAAAGCAAGTACCTAGGGTAATCAAAAGGAAGCCACCACGTTAGTGGTTTAAAATTAGAATTAAAAAGGTGTTTTTCATAGGTTAGCAACGGCCAGCTCTTTTCAGGGCAGGCCTATTTTTTTTTTGATTACTACCTAACTCGTCCATTTTTCTTTTAAACTCAATCTTCTATTTTTGCACATCGATATGAGAACTCTATCTGTAGTTGTAACTGTAATGAATGAAGAAGAAAACATTAATCCTTTAATTGATACCATACATTCGGCACTTCAATCTCTTGATTACGAACTAATTTTTGTTGACGATGGCAGTATGGATGCTACCAGATCTAAAATAAAAGAACGCCTAAGCAACCGTATTAAACTGGTAGAGCTACGAAAAAATTATGGTCAAAGTACAGCAATGACAGCTGGCATAGATCATAGCTCCGGTAAATATATTGCCCTTATTGATGGAGACTTGCAAAATGATCCTACCGATATACCACACATGTTACAAAAATTAATCGATGAGGACTGGGATGTGGTAGCTGGAAACAGGAAAAATAGAAAGGATGGTATACTCTTTAGAAAAGTGCCCAGTAAAATTGCAAACGCTTTGATTCGTTATATGACAAATGTCTATATACAGGATTATGGTTGTACCCTCAAAATATTTAAAAGAGAAATAGCAGAAGATTTAGGCCTTTATGGTGAATTGCATCGCTTTATTCCTGTTTTGGCAAGTATGCAGGGGGCACGTATTACTCAAGTGGATGTAAAGCATCATGCCCGGTTGCATGGTAGTTCAAAATATGGACTGGGACGCACTATACGTGTTATGAGTGATTTGGTAACAATGGTTTTTTTCCGAAAATATATTCAAAGACCAATGCACTTTTTTGGTGCCGTTGGGTTTGTATGCTTTTTTTTAGGCTTGGCAATAAATCTTTATCTACTTACATTGAAAATTGCTGGAAACGATATATGGGGCAAACCTTTGGTTATTTTGGGGCTTATGTTATTACTTGGCGGCATTCAACTCATAACCATTGGTATTGTAGCTGAAATAAGCATAAGAACTTACTATGAAACAGGGGGTAGAAAAACATACCAAATAAGAAAAGTATGGCAGCATCAGGAGAAACAAGAAGAAAATTGAATTCAATAAATTACCCCTTGAAATCTAGCAAAATAATTCTTCCAAGCTGGGTTAAACTAGGTGTAAAATTATTGGTTACCACACTTTGCGCGTTTTATATTTCTAGTAAAATAGATTTTAAAACCACTTTATCATTAAGTAGGACTGCCAGCCCATTTTGGATAATTATGGCTATTTTTTTATTTGGGGTATCAAAGTGGATTGCTGCCATCAGATTGGAGGTTTATTTTAAAAATATCAATTTTTATATACCTCGCAAATACAATATTATGCTTTATTGGTTGGGTATGTTTTACAACTTGTTTTTACCTGGTGGCATAGGTGGCGATGCCTATAAAATTATCTTACTTCATAAAACATATAATTTTCCTGCGAAATCTCTATCATCAGCTATTTTTTTTGACAGGTTAAGTGGTGTGGCTGCATTGGGTATTTTGGCTACTATACTCATCAATTTTATATTTCCTAGTCAAATACTTGGTTTTATTGCCATATCAGTTTCAATCGTTTCGCTTCTACTATTTTATCAATTAGTTAGGAAAGTCTTTGCCGCTTATCTACCCGGGTTTTATAAAACATTATGGCTAGGTATAATAGTACAGCTTTTACAAGTTGCTTGTGTATGGTCCATTATTGAGGCACTACACATAGCACAAAATCAAACCGAATACATACTGTTATTTTTAGTATCTAGTGTTATTGCCATCTTACCTTTCACTATTGGAGGATTGGGAGCAAGAGAGGTCGTATTTTTATGGGGGAGTAACTATTTTGCCTTACATAGTGAAACAAGCATAAGCATCAGCTTATTGTTTTATTTAATAACAGTAATTGTATCCGCTACTGGATTGTATTGGGTTTTTAAAAATCCACTTGAACCCAGATGATGCAGTTGACTTTGTAATAAAATTCATCTCCATCATCTCGGCTGAGGGTATTCTTAATGAGCCATCATCTAGTTTATAATTGTTCAGTTAAAATTTTCTATTGCTCATTATTGAAATGTGTTGTGGCAAAATATTAGTATCCTGGATTTTGTTCTACTGCACCATTTGTAGCTGCAATTTCTCTTTGAGGTATGGGCATTATTGGATTCACGCCATCTCCAAGATAGGTATCCACAAGTCCGGTGCGTGCCAGATCAAATAAGCGATGACCTTCAAAATTTAATTCTGCTCTTCGTTCATCTAAAATAGCTGAAAGATAGGATGCGTCATCTGGTACATCTTCATCAGACAAAGCTTCTAGACCTCTTGTTGTTCTTAAATCATTAAGGTAACTCAATCCATCTACACGACCATTTGATTCAGCAATAATTAAATACATTTCTGCTAGGCGCAATACAAAAGCAGAATTATCCTTAGCCGTTTCTCCTCTGTATTTTTGGCTACGTCCATCTGGTTCAATACTCAGATCATTATTAATAAAATCAACCAAATCTGCACGTGTATCTCCGGATCTTGATGCAAAAAAATCATTTAAATCACTACTCACCATAAATAAAATATCTGGCCTTAGGGCGTCATCTCTCAAATAGGTAGCAGCATTATAAAAACTTTGATTTTGGGCTTCAAATTTTAGTTCTAAAATGGATTCCGATGTTAATCTATCTGTATATATTTTTCCAACTTCACCCGAAGGGAAAAAACTATAAATACCATTATCAATTACACTGTTGGCATAGTCAGCAGCTTCTTCCAGATCACCATGATACAAATGCACTCTTGCCAGCATGGCTGCAACTGCAGCAGGGGAGATGTACTGATTGCCGATATCTTCAGAAATCAAACCTTCGGCTGTATGTAAATCATCCATGATTTGTGTATAGCTTACTTCTACAGTGCTTCTTGGCACAGCAGAAGAACCATTGGTTGTACTCGTTACTACAGAAATGCCATAGACAGAAGTCTTATCCCAATGCTGTCCCCAAAAACGTAATGCGTCAAAATGTGCCATACCTCTTACAAATAATGCCTCACCCAGTATCATATTTTTTTCAGCCTCATCCAGATCTGGTACATTGTCTATATTCTCAATGATTTTATTGGCAGTATATATGGAATTGTAGATGGCATTATAGGATTGGGTAATATAAATATTGCTTGGCGTAAGGGACCTTGCTGCTATTTCATTTAAATCAATTACATCATACCCCCCAGTGGTGCCATTGTCTGTATATGCCTCTGCTAATAATGGAAAATATGCTCCATAATAATCCCTTGCTTGCAGGGTATTATACATGCCTACTCTTGCATTGCGTAAGCCATCTACTGAATTAAATATATCATCATCTCTCACTTCATTTGGGGAGGTGAGGTCTAATAATTTATTGCATCCTGTGTTTGCCACCAATACTATCATTAGGACTGGTACACATAATTTTTTTATGAATTGATAAGTGCTCATTTCAAATACTTTTCTTATGATTAAAAATTAAAGTTAACACCAAAGGTTATGGTTCTTGCCTGTGGATATGCAGCATAGTCAATACCTGCTGTTTCAGGTGCATCCCCACCGTTACTACTTACTTCCGGATCAAAGCCATAATACTTTGTAAGTACAGCTAAGTTTTGAACCTGTAAGTACAAACGTAAATTATTAAATACTTTCTTTGTTTTTGGTCTGATGCTATAACCTATACTTACAGTACGAAAACGAAAGAAAGATGCGTCTTCTAAAAACATAGAAGAATTTTGTAAATAGTTTTGAAATACAAGTGATGCACGTGGTATGTCTGTTTGATCTCCGGGATTTTGCCAGCGATCATTTACAATTGTAGCATTATTTGCATATACTTGAAAGAGATTGTAATCCTCATCCCAGCCCTCATCACTCCAGCCTAAAGTTTGATAGGTACCTCTTATAAGATTATATACTTTGTTTCCAACACTAAATTGTGTGACAATGGATGCGTCCCAGTTTTTATACTGAAAATTATGTGTCCAACCACCAAACCAATCTGGTATTGCTTTGCCTAACACTTTTTCATCATTCTCATCTATTGCGCCATCTTTATTTAGGTCATTAAATACCGGATCTCCGTTATCGGGATTTACACCAAGATATTCTACACCAATAAATGAACCCAACGATTCACCTACTTGTAGTACATGTGTGGGAAATAAATCTCTGTAAGCACTCAGTTGTTCACCATCCTGATACAATGAAAGTATCTCATTTTTAAGATAAGTAAAATTGAATGATGTATTCCAGGTAAAGTTTTTGTTTTTTACAATGTATGCATTTAAAGAAAATTCTACACCTGTATTGAGGATATTTCCTGCATTGCTAGTAATGCCAGGAAAGCCTGATGTAGCGGGCAATAAGGCTTGGGTAAGTAACTCTGTACGGTTGCCCCTAAAATACTCAATGCTACCACTCAGTTTACCATTCATTATTTCAAAGTCAGTACCAATATTTAGCATTTTATTTCGCTGCCAAGTAAGATCTGGATTGCCTAAATTCCGTGGTCTTAAACCACTAACCCCATCATATACGGCTCCAGTCCAATTGCTACGATAATCAAAGTCTGCAATTTCCTGATCGCCTGTAAGGCCATAACTTACACGTAGTTTTAAACTACTCAACCATTTTGAAGTACCAAAAAATTTCTCTTTACTTATTATCCATCCTGCTGAAAATGCTGGAAATAAACCCCATCTGCCATCAGGATCAAATCGAGATGACCCATCATACCTAGCACTAACAGAAAGCAAGTACCTACTATCATAAGCATAGTTTACTCTACCTATAAAAGAGGCTATACCCCAAAATGCGGGATATTCATCTATTGGCCTGCCTTGCACACTGGCTGCGCTACTTATGGTTTGTAATCCGCTGCCAGGTGGAAATCCAATACCAACTAATGATGTTTGATTGCTTCTAGTGCCTTGCATAGAAAAGCCACCCAATGCTGTTAGAGTAGATAAACCTTTTAACTCAGGCTGCCAGGTAAGCATATTCTCATTGATCCAAGTTGTACTGCGATAAATGCCTTTTATAGCTTTACCACCAACAGCTTCAGCATCTGTAGTAATGGCTGCAAAAAACTGGTCGTCATTTAAATTACTATAATCTGTAGAAAAACTGCTGCGCAAACGAAGATTAGTTAATAATGCAGCTTCTGCAAACACAGTTCCAATGAAGCGATAGGAAGCTGTAATGGCTGTAATTTCTTTTGCACTTTTTACCGGATTATCGCTAAGCCAAGATGCTTGATAGGCAGTATAATCACTGTATGTGCCTTCTTCATATACCGGTTGTAGTGGTGAAGCACCAATGGCATTTGTAACTATGCCGGTATAAGTGTTATCGTTAAAGCTTCTCTGATTCCTGGTATATGCAAAACTTGCATTTGCTCCTATTGTAATGCGGTCGCTTACTTTGTTATCTACATTCATTCGAAAACTGCCTCGCTTGAATTGATTTTCTATTACAATTCCTTGCTGATCAAAATAATTTCCTGAAATAAAAAATCTTGTTTTTTCATTACCACCTCTGGCACTTAACTGTAGGTTGCTAATTGGCGCAGAGCGAAATATTTCATCTAACCAATTTGTGTTTACACCTGTAGCCCAGCTTTCTGGTAATGGATTGGTAAGTAATGCTGGATCGAAATCGTCACCAAATAATGATGGATCCTCATTGTACAATTTTAAATCTTGAGCACGGGCATCCTCTATCAATTCTACAAACTCTGTACTGTTTAAAAAAGGAATAGTACGGGACACATTTTGGATACCAGTAAAACTGTTGAAACCAAATTCTGTTTTACCATTTCGGCCACGCTTTGTTGTAATCAATACTACACCATTTGCTGCTCTTGCACCATATTGTGCAGCACTACTTGCATCTTTTAATATTTCTATGCTTTCTATATCATCAGGGTTTATATCTGAAATGCTACTTACATTTTGACCGCTGCCTTGGTCTTCTCCATCTGTATTGTACGATGTACTAAGAGATGAATTACTTTCACTTATCATTGGTACTCCGTCCACCACGTATAAAGGATTACTTGCTCCACGAATGCTTACCAATAAACCAGCTCCTGGTGTGCCGGATGGTGATGTAACATTAATGCCAGCTACTTTACCTTGTATGCTTTGTGCCAGGTTAGCTACGGGTTGATCTTTAAACTCTTTATTCCTTACTGAAGATATAGCACCGGTAATATCGCTTTTTTTCTGTCGTAGATAACCCGTAGTTACTACATCATTTAATGTGCTTATGGATTCTTCTAAAACGATATTGGCTACATTCCCCGACAGGGGTACAATTTTTTCTTTAAACCCAACGGCTGTACAAACCAATACAGCATTTGCCGAAGGCACAATAATTGAAAAACTGCCATCTGTAGCGGCACTCACACCTTGAGTGGTACCTTGTATTGTAATGGTTGCAGCTGCCACGGGAACTCCCTTATTGTCTTTTACCGTTCCGGTAATAGATACTTGCTGCGCACTTGCCAAAGATGGCTGTAAACACAGAAGCATGGCGATGAAAAAAATTGATAATCGAAGCATAGTAAAAGTTTTTTCTGAAGTGAATTGCGAAAACTAACGCTGTAAATATGGTGAAAAACTACTAAGCTTATATAGTAATAATTTTTGTTTGAAGATTGGTGAGAAAATTGTTAAGAAATGCATAAATATTTTAATACGTTTAACCTTATCCACCCTTTGTATTTAACCCATATACTGTTGGAATTTTTTACAGAGCCGAAACCCTGGATATTTAAGCATTTTAGAACAATTTTCGATTTTCAATAGTTGACAATCACTTAAGCCCAAAATGAGCCGCAAATAAGTATCTATATTGTGTTTCAACTTTTCTTTACAAAGTCAATAGCAATATCTAGGTTAAAAATTTATAATAATTACATCAAACAAAAAACCTCCTTTGTAATAGCAAAGGAGGTAAGCGGAGAGCTAGGGATTCGAACCCCAGGACCTGTTACAGTCAACAGTTTTCAAGACTGCCGCAATCGACCACTCTGCCAGCTCTCCGGGAGCAAAATAAGGGTTGCAGCTTCGACCTACCAAATATGGTTTGAATTTTTTTATTCTGAATTGGTTTTTTGGGAAAGAAGTATTGGTTGAAGAAAAATCTCATTATATGTAAACTCATTTAGATTTAGAAACTATTCACCTAATCGTGAATTAAATAGATCATGGTATTTTGTATTATTGTTAGCATATCAGTATTAAATATTAATTGCTTTGCATAAATAAGTTTCTAATCTTCTGATGATAAATCGGGTTGCTTACATTTAATATTTCATTTATTAAATCGGTAGTAATGGGCATCAAAGAAGTATACTTGAATGAGAATAGAAAATTAGATAGTGCTTTATTAACAAGTTCTTCTCCGATAAGATTACTAAGTTCAATCATTACTAAAGCGCCCTTTGAATAGGATATATGCGTACTGCCACTGCTCACTTTATACAGTGGCTCACTAGCAAAAAAACCCTTTTCTGCATGATACATTTGTTCATGAATTTTAAGTCGCTCATTCATTTTTTCTGTGCCATACAATTTTTTATACACCATCATTTCAGTGTACATGGCTAGTGTTTCCGTAAGCATGGCAGCACCTTGTCTGTTGTCCGGTATTATTTGACTACATCCCCACCATAGGTGAGATAGTTCATGACCCGCCAATTCATTTATAACATCTTGCTGTGTGTTCGTAGATATATTTGCATGAAATGTCATCTGCTCTGTCATGAAAATAGTGCCAGGGTATGCAGTGGCTGCAAAGCCTGATGTAAAAGAGGACAATTCAGCAAATGTGACTGCTGGAAAAGGAAGGGGTCCGAAATTCTGGATACAATAATCTAAAGCAAGTTTTGAATTTTTGATTAATTGGTCAACATTTTCATTATGAGATGGGTGATAAAAAACAGATATTTTTATACCATTATGTATAGCCTTTTTCATTGCATACCTTGCACTGGATATGGCAAACCGAAACGGAATAGGCTGGCCAGATGTATATTGATAAAAATTACGATTACCTTCTTTCCATTCTTTCACTAAAATGCCAGTGCCAATAGCCGTTTGGCCTTTTTCTGTTGATAATACCATATTTAAGTTTATCAAATCTGGATATGATCTTGTGGTGTCTTCCAATTTCTTTAATGCTAATTGATGGCCCAATCCTCTTTTTTTACGTTCTGTGGAATCGTTAATCTCATTTTCAGATTGGTAACCAATACGCGGATAGTACCTACTTATACGCATAAATGAACCATTCTCAATAATGGCATTAAAAGGGTCATGACCGTTTATAGGTTTCCATTGATAGCTGATTATAAAATCAATTTTAGCAGTATCACCAGGAAGTAGCTTCTTTGATAGCTTAATTTCAGATAAGGTTTTCGTAATTGGAATGATTTCATTACCTGAAATATAATTTGCTTGTTGTATCGAAAATCCTTCTCCAAATTCTAACAAAATGCTTTCAACTGGTTTAGTGTTTTTATTATTAATGATGTAAAAGCCTTTTATACTGTAAGATTGACTGGAAGGGTATGCATCAATACTTGTTTTTACATCTGTTACTACTGGTTGTGGTATTGATGTGTAATGCTTGTATTTATGCTCATATTGCCAAGCTTTTTTGAAAGTTGTTTCATTTGATTTGGGTTCATATCCATTTAAAAATGATAGACCTTGCAAAAGTGTTGCTATTGCCAAAAATGTTGCCGAAATGGAGTAAAATAAAATTTTCTTTCTACTGTAAAATAGTTTAGCAATAATTCCAAAAAATAAAATTAGTGACAAACCAAAAAATTGCCTCTTGGCCAATAGAGCTATATAAGTTCCATATCCGATGAAATCACTGTAAGAGCCAGAGTACCCCGTAAAGAATCGAAGTAAGGGATTGGGTATGATATTTTTTGAAAGTGAAGTTGTTAGCAACAATGCAGCTAATAACGAAACCGCCAGAGCTATGTATTTATTGGGGAGGATATGATTGAGGAGTAGCGTAAAAATACAAAAAAGTATTATGGGTGCGGTTGTAAACAATAACACACCGATATAGGCATTGGAACTAAAATTTGTATAACCATATCCAATCTGAAAAAGTATTGCAAGGCAGATACTTGCAATGGTAAAAAATAGTTGTAAAACAATTACTGTCATGCTATGCCCAATAATGCTAACAAATGAATAATATGTGGTACTTTCAATATTAAAAAACCTAGAGTCCTTACTTCGCCAAAAAATATCGTTGATGAAGTATGCCCCTGCTAGTATGCCAAGAAAATGAAGGTTTTCATTGATGGTTTCCGCCATTAAACCTGAGCTTGCATATTTAAGTGGTAGCCTAATTCCTTTTTCAATTTCTGCATACATCTCCATGCCTAAATAAAACAAAAGCAATAGGGTCGTAATAATCAATGGTATGTTTTTAAACAAGTATAGTAAATCGGTTTTAGCAAAGGAAATGATGGATTGAAACGCTGCTGGCTTGTTTTGATGTGTAATAGCTGTAAATACAGGCTTTTCATGAAGCGTGGCAGTTCCTTTTACTTCTCCTTCACTTTGTTTTTTACTTGTATGTTTTTTCCTATTTGAGGAGAAACTGAATTTCTTGTAATTTATAAATACCAATACTCCAGTGAATAAAAGTATGATGATACGGTTTAATAAAAAAACACCAGTCAAAGGAACTAATTGTTCGTTTCTCTGTACAGGTGTAAAATGGCTGCTTGCCGAAAAGTAGGCAGATAAACCAAAAGGATCTGTTATGGCAGAAATATTTTGTGCTACTAATGATTGCGGACTTGAATTTGCCATAAAAGGCGAATTGGAAAAAATCATTGCAATCATATACGCTATGTAAATTAGCAAGCCACCGGTAGCCATCAGCAATTTGTTTTTGCTCGTCCATGCTAATCCTGCAAGTACACTACATATCAGCAAAGCATTTACGAAGCCAAATATCAGCAGTGGATATATGTAATACAGCAGATGAAATGAAGGACTCATATTTTCGTTGTGTCGAAAGAATTGCCCTAGAGCAAAACCAAGAATCATCACCAGAAAACAAAAAAAAGTTATGGTAATAAAAGATAATATTCTTCCACTGAAAAACTGCTGTTTTTTTATATCAGTACAATATAATATTGAATCAAAACGATTATCCCATTCTTTAAAAAGGAGATGATATGCTATTACAGTAGCTATAAAAATGATGCTGAGACTTAGCAATCCAATCATAAAACCTATGCTGTAAGGCGAATTTAGATAAACCCCTTCGCCTATAGTTAAATTAAACTGAAGACCAGAGAATATACCAATACCTATCAGTGCTACTAAGGCAATTATAAATGCTTTGCTTTTAAAATAAGTTGCAATATCAAACCGAAATATAATTGACATACTGTTAATTTGATTGATTTAAAGTAGTGAAGTAAACATGCTCCAATGTTGGATTTATAGGCAGAAAACCCTCAGGTTGGTTTTCCGAAAAGACAGAAACCAGTATGTCCCTTTCAACTAATTGGCGGCTGATAACAGAGCTATCATTATGATTTAATGATGCGTCATTCTTCACATACTTTTTTGCCCATATTTTTCCCTCCAGTTCTGCAATCATTTTTGCAGGAATGCCTGTAGCTATGATGTTTCCCTTTTGCATCACAGCCATTTTGCTACAGAGGTTTCGCACATCTTCGACTAGATGTGTAGAAAGTATTACAATAATCTCCTCACTTATTTCGCTTAACAATGTATTAAACCGGTTTCTTTCTTCAGGATCAAGTCCTGCTGTTGGTTCATCAACAATAACAATTGATGGGTTGCCTAATAAAGCCTGTGCCACACCAAAACGTTGTTTCATCCCACCAGAAAAACTATGAACTGATTTTTTTTTGTACTCAGACAAGTTCACACGCTCCAATAAATCATCAATTTGGCTTTTCCGGCTCCTGCTATTTGTTACACCTTTAAGTTTTGCTAAATGTTCCAGTAAATCATACGCTGATACTTTTGGATATACTCCAAAATCTTGTGGCAAATAACCCAATGATTTTTTGATAAATTCTGGTTCTTTAATGATATCTATACCATTAAATATGATACTTCCATTAGTTGGTTTTTGTAAACCAACAATTGTTTTCATGAGTGATGATTTGCCGGCACCATTTGGCCCAAGAAGACCAAACATTCCGTTAGTAATTTCTAACGAAATATTGTTTAGTGCGTTTACATGCTTACCATAAGTGAGTGATAAGTGAGAGATTGTCAAAGTATTCATTAAATATAAGTTTAGACAATAAAATGCCCTTGCAATGATTGCATTTTTTTTTGTGATGAATTAACTGTGAGTTTAGGCTGTTCCTAAGTATGAATTTCTAAGGTAAAGCTGTTTTAACCAGTATCATTTTTATACTCTAGAATATCGCCTGGCTGACATTGTAGAATTTTACAAATGGCTTCCATCGTATCAAATCGAATACCTTTTGCTTTACCTGTTTTTAATATAGATAAATTTGCCGGAGTTATATCTAATTTTTCAGCTAGTTCCTTGCTTTGCATTTTGCGCTTAGCAAGCATTACGTCTATGTTTACTATTATAGGCATAGCTAAATAAATAAGTCTTGTTCGTATTGCAATTTCAAACCCTGTTGAAAAATAAGAGAAGTTAAAAAGGTGAATACGCCTAAGATGATGTGTACTACCAATAATAACCACATTGTTGCTTCTATCTCTGTAAAAATGCTTGAAATAATCATTAAAGGCAGAGGAAGTAATAGGTTGAGCAAGTAAAATCGTTTCAGGTGTTTCAGGTTATCATTGGTAAATAGTGAAGGCTGATAAAATACTTTAAATACTTTGGACGCAAACAAAAAGAACAATGTGTAGAATGCCATAGGACTTATGAAAGAAAATATAAAATACGAATTATTGTTATCAATATTCATAAATGGATGGCTTGTGAATGGATAGTTTATATGTAAATATTTACCATCTCCATACGGTGTAAGATTCCATCCGGACATAATACTTAGTGCTGAATACAGGACTGTTATCCCATATAAAAACCCAATAATTAGTAAAATATCTGATAATATTTTGCAAATAAATTTCATTTTTTTTTGCTGATTTTTCTAAAATAATTATGCAATAATAGTAATTTATTATTTTAAAACAATAATTAATTAAAAAATATAATAATTTTTTCGAAAAATTAGTGCTGTAAAAATCTCCATCTAAATATGTTGCTACCCATATACTTTATTTTAATTTATCGAAAACACATTCCCGCAGGAAAATTGGTACTTGTTTGAAATAAATTGTGGTTATCATAAAACTCATTGAGCATTAAAAAAATACTACTCAATACTACCCCGACAGCCCATGTAATGCAAGTCATCTATGCCTTTCCATATTTTATTATGGCTACACACATAAATATCCATCCTGCTATTAAACAAGTGCCGCCAATAGGTGTAATGGCACCAAGCCAATTAAAATTATTGTTGCCAGTGGCCCGGGTCAAGGTTAGGGCATACAAGGATCCTGAAAATATAACAGTACCAATTAAGAATAATCGCCCACACCATAACATGCTTATTGAAGGAATATATTGGAATAATATGCCTGCGGCTAATAAGGCAAATACATGATAAAATTGATATCGAACTGCGGTTTCAAATATTTGTAGCGTTTCAGTATTGACTTTATCTTTAAGACCGTGAGCACCAAATGCACCCAGCATTACCGCTAATGCACCAGATATGGCACTTGCTATTAAAAAAAATTTATTCATATATTGAAATTTTATTGATGATATCTGATAATGTTTGTTCTTTTTCGTTGATATAAAAAGTTGATCGTTTGTAAAACGGTGTCCGTTCAATTAATTTTTCTTGCAAGAAATTTTGTAATGATGCCGGGTTCATATTTTTTAGTAAAGGCCTTTGTGCAATTTCAGGCAATAATCTGTTTACTAAAGTTGGTATTTCGCATTTCAGCCATAAAGTAATGCCATGCTTGTTCATCTGATTCATATTATCAAAGAAACAAGGTGTGCCACCTCCGGTAGATATGATGGATGGAGGCATTGCAAATGTTTCAAACAATTGTTTCTTTTCTAAAAGTCTGAATGTAGATTCTCCTTCATTTTCAAAAATGGCTTTTATAGATTTTGATGCAGCTTTTTCTATGTATTCATCCAGATCATGAAGTGGAAGGTTTGTGGCTTTGCTCAACAATTTACCCCAGTAGGATTTTCCACTACCCATCATACCAACTATGTATATGCTTTTTTGTAGTTTCATCAAAAGCGATGATATAGTGTGAAGAAAACTTATAAAAAAAGGCCTGTAAAAATGCAGGCCCTTTTTAATTTTTTACTTGAAAGCATTGAAGCCAGTTACATCCATACCCGTTATCAGCAGGTGTACATCATGAGTACCTTCATAGGTAATTACACTTTCTAAATTCATCATGTGTCGCATAATGCTATATTCCCCTGTAATGCCCATTCCACCTAGCATTTGACGTGCATCTCTGGCAATGTTTGTGGCAATTTCACAACTATTACGTTTTGCCATACTCACTTGCTGTGGGGTGGCTCTACCTTCATTCATTAATACACCTAAACGCCACACCATAAGTTGGGCTTTTGTTATTTCCGTAATCATTTCAGCCAACTTTTTTTGTTGCAGCTGAAATCCACCAATGGGTCTATCAAACTGAATACGCTCTTTGCTATACCTCAATGCGGTATCATAGCAATCCATAGCTGCGCCTAAGGCTCCCCAAGCTATTCCATATCTTGCTTTTGAAAGACAACCCAAAGGTCCTTTTAACCCTTTTACATTTGGAAAAATATTTTCTTTAGGTACTTTCACATTATCAAAAACTAACTCACCTGTAGCACTTGCTCTAAGACTCCATTTACCATGTGTAGCTGGTGTACTAAATCCTTCCATACCACGCTCTACCACTAAGCCTCTTATATCACCAGCTTCATCTTTTGCCCATACTACAGCCACCTGTGCATAAGGTGCATTGCTAATCCACATTTTAGCTCCATTAAGTATTACATGATCACCGGCATCTTTAAAATTTGTGAGCATTCCGGAAGGATTACTTCCATGATCTGGCTCGGTAAGTCCAAAACATCCCAGCCATTCGCCGGAGGCTAATTTTGGTAAATATTTATTCCTTTGTGCTTCACTGCCATAAGCATGAATTGGAAACATAACTAAGCTACCTTGTACACTGGCGGTACTTCTAACACCACTATCACCACGCTCCAATTCCTGCATCATTAAACCATAACTAATGTAATCCAAACCACCACCACCATACTCCGGTGGTACTGTAGGACCAAAACAGCCCAAATCGCCCAGTTGTTTTACAATATGCTCCGGGAATGCAGCACGCTCTGCATAGTCTTCTATTATAGGTGTTATTTCTTTTTTTACATAGTTGCGAACAGTATCTCTAATCAACTTATGTTCTTCGGTAAGTAGTTCATCAATTTGATAATAATCAGGACTTTGAAATAAATCGGTGCGTGCGGCCATATTAGATATATTTTTTGTGCCGCAAAAGTAAATGTTTTAGCTATTGTAAGTAAGTCTGTTTAAGCTATTACATTTGCTAAAATAATAAAAAATGGCAGCACAAAATTTTAAAAACCACGCTCAGTTTGTTCCACTCTTTCATTTGGTATCTTTTTTTCTGGCAGTAGCAATTCTTATTGGGTCATTTGTAAATTTAGCTCAATCTTCACCAGATAATTTATACAGTGCCTCACTCATTTGTGCTATCAGTGTTTTATTAGCCCTTTATTTCTGGTTTATCAGATCATTTCCTATGAAAGTACAGGATAGAGCCATTAGAGCTGAAGAAGGGTTG
>CAXYYO010000056.1:0-15804 GCA_964293305.1 uncultured bacterium
GTTGTATGCAAAGAACGTGAATCAAAAGTTTGAAAGCAAATCACAACCAACACGGCTTTTTATACCAACCATTATCAGTTGTATGCAAAGAACGTGAATCAAAAGTTTGAAAGCAAATCACAACTAAACTGATGTTCACCAATGGCGGCCAGCAGTTGTATGCAAAGAACGTGAATCAAAAGTTTGAAAGCAAATCACAACGGAGGACTTGGTAAAGCAATTGGTGGCTTTGTTGTATGCAAAGAACGTGAATCAAAAGTTTGAAAGCAAATCACAACCAATAGTTGGGTTTACGGCGTGGCAGATGAGTTGTATGCAAAGAACGTGAATCAAAAGTTTGAAAGCAAATCACTAACACAATACAAGATTTTACTTGGTAGGTACACGCAAAGTAATTTTACCTATTACACTTGCCTTTCTGATATCTATCCCCTCTCCATTTCAAAGTGGTGCTTTGTATTTAAAAGAATTATTTATAACTTATATCACTTAGCCTAATGGTATATTCAATTCGGGTGTTACTTGTGGCATCAATAATTTCCATCTGGATCATTGGGTCATCCTCCCATATTATTGTCAGCATGCCAAAATGATTATCCATAACTGGGCCTTCAATCCTGTTTTCATTTTGCGTAGCAAAATCCCAAGTACTGGTAATGCCACTTGACGTTACATCATAAATTGGATACAACCCTGGCTCTGTTAGTCTTGAAATTTCAGCATAGTGCACATCGCCGCTAAGAAATATAATACCATTGGCTTTTGATTTTTTTATTAATTCTAGCATGCGTTTTTGTTCATGTGGGAAGCTGGCCCAGGCCTCATATCCATTGTATTCTATACTAAACTGTGAGCCACTGCAAATGAACCGCAGGTCTGCCGGCTTTACCAATTCATCTCCTAGCCATTTCCATTGTGCCGCACCGAGTAATGTGCTATCCGGAGAGCTATGTGGGGTATAATCTGGTGTATAGAAATATTCTTTTCTTGGCAATGAATCGCCAGCTTTATAATTCAGTAGATCATTTCTAAAAGTTCTTACATCCAATAAAATAAGTTGTATGATATGATTGCCATTTTTAAGATACTCAGCATGATAAATACCCTCATGCTTTCTTCTTTCGCTTTCAGCGGGTTCCTTAAAATATTTTAAAAACAATTCTTTGGATTGCTTTTTAAAGGCATAGTACTTTCCGTCATCGTTCCAACCGTAATCATGATCATCCCATATACCAAATATTTTGGTGGCAGAATCCAATCTTTTAAAATCGGGCTGGGCCTGCCAACGTTTATATTTATTTTCCAATGTGTCCATATTTTTTGTATCGCCATAAATATTATCTCCAAGGAAAATAAAAGCATCCGGATTTTTATTAGCTGCTAAGGTTAAAACGGGCTGCGGTATATCTTGATTCCCACAACAACCAAAAGCAATTTTTGTAATGGCTGGATTTTTTTCACTGCAGGAAAATATGATGGCAACGATGGTTGATAGTAATAACTTTTTCACATTATTTATGGTTGAATAATTTTTTTTATATTGAATATCATTTTGCATTCGAATACAGCATATCACTTAAATATATTTTTGCTTACTGTTGCCCTGATTTATCATGCATGTTGTGCCAGATATTTGTTCATGGGCAATTTATTGAATCCAAAAAACTAAACTAATAAATATCTATCAGTTTTATTGAACCCAGTAATCAAAAACTGTAACCTTTTCTAATAAGTTAGGCAATAATTGGGTAAAAGCCTTATGGGCAGGATGCACCAGATAATCATCCCTATCTTTCTCTGTACTAAAGGTTAATAAAAAACAGTAGGTCAACCCTTGGTTAAGATTTTCGGGGCTATTGTTTATTCCCCATTCAAATTTTTTGATGGTACTAATTTGTTCAGGAAGCTTGTTGAATGCATCTACAACTTTATAAACGGCCATAGAATCTGCACCTGTTTTCCATCCAAATAAAACAACATGTCGCAATTCTTTTTCTGCGGTCTGAGCCATACCATTTACTAAAATCATAACAAAGAAAATACTTATAATTATCTGTTTCATATCATTCTTTTTATATATAATATTTTATTCATTTTCCATAGACACTACATGAGTGCCACTTACATAATCATGCAAGGTTCTTTCATTTAAAAATGGATAAAAAAATGCATCAATAATAATCAACCTTAAAGCAGAGCGAATAAGCATCTTCAATATTCCGGGTTTTTCGCCATTTGAATCAATCACTTTTGTATAGCTCAGCATTTTGCCCGGTGTGCGACTTGTTATACTTTCAAAAATAAAATAATAAACAAACTGTACACCTAAAAGGAAAATATAATACTGAATAAAAGGCCAATGCCAATACATGGCATACCATTTAAAAAAATAAAAAATACCATAACTGATTAAGGCAATTAAAATAGTATCTACTAAAAAATTTATAACTCTGATGCCAATGCCTGAATGCCTGATTACTGTCATGAATGTTTACTATTTTTTTATCGCATTAGATACATTTTGCCATATCCCTTATTGAAATATTGATCCGTATTTACATCGAAGCCATCTTTATCTACCGTTTGGAATTTATCTAAAGATTTTCCATTCAAATTAGTAATAACCCTATAGAGATAAACACCATTACCCAGCTTTTGTCCATACTGGTCTGTTCCATCCCATTTATACTCCGTAATATTTCTGCCAATATGAATTGAACCTAATTCAGCACTTGTAATTTCTTTTACAATTTTTCCAGTGATAGTCAGTACCTGGATACGAATATTTTGTGGCACTTCACTACCGGTTACGGTAAAAACAAATGCTGTAGAACTAGTAAATGGATTAGGATAATTAAACAGATTGCTAATCATCGGTTTGTTATACACATTGAAGTTTACGGTGTATTCTACAATACCAGCGGGATTATCACTTTTATCTTTTCCAGATACGAGCAGTTGATAGCTTCCATCCTCCGTTAGTAATGGATAAAAATCTACTGTGGCAATATTTTCACCATTGCCAGTGGCAGGGGTAAATTGTAATGTATCATTTACAAAATAAAATCTCCGAATACTACCATCAGGATATTGCAACCTGACATTCATTAATGTGGTATCATCAAGCAATTGGAATGTGGAATTATCTTTTAATCGTATTTGTATATGCGGCTGTGCCGATACAATATCGTTATTCAGAATATGTACAGCATCAAAAGTTACATCCATGATGGGTCTAAACTTATCAGCACTCACTTTAAATTGTTGATATAGGAAATTATTAAAGTGATATTGTTCCGGCTGCGCCTGATCTGGATTTACATCCAAGAAAATATTATTCGTTCCTTCTAAATTGCCAGTTGGAATTGAATAGCGAATGATGGCCGTGTCTCCTGGATTCAGTTGCTTCAATTTATTAATAGGATAATCAGTTGTAACATTTGCTTCATCTATCACCTGCATTTTAACCAGCATGCTATCAGTAAATGGCACATCACTGATGTTCTTAAAAGCAATAGATATATTCTGTGGCTGTCCTAAGTCAAGGCTATCGCTAAAACTCAGGAAAAGATTGGGCGCCAACGCTCCTTCGGGCACAGGATCATAGAGTACTCTCCACCAGCGTAGTTGTGAAGGAGTTTGATTAATACTATCAGCATTGCGCATGCGCAATTGTATAAATGGATATTGCGTAGCATCTATTGAACTGATATCGAAATTCTGCTGATTGCTATTTAAAGTAAACAGCGATACCAAATTTTGCGCAGCATCTATTCCAAATATTTCAAGAGATGGATTATCGCCATTTGTATTCAATGTATTTTGAGTACGCCATTGTACTTGCTTCCAGGCTTTGGCCATACCAAATAGCGGAGAAGTAATATACCCTAAAGTATCTGCACCAGTGAGTGTGCGCTGATAAAATATGCGATCAAATAAGCCGGCACTATACTGCCATTCCGGTGTGTAAGTAGCGGCTTCATTTTTCTTATAATTGAATACCCATGTACGAGGAAAATAGAATGAATCCACATCGGCAAAGCCGGCAGACTTTAAGCGGTCATACCAAGTATTTCCCGCACCATAAATGGATGCATCATTCTGCCACACAGGTGCATAAGGCGTTTCACTAATTGGTTCATCTATTAGTATTCTTGCAGTAACCAATGCACCCGAAGGAATCCAATCCATAAAGTCACGCATCTTTCTTCTGCCCGTTGTATCCCAAAATCCAAACTCAAAATTATATTCTCTGCCAGTACCTCCACAGTAAGCAGCACTTCCTAAAAATCCTCCATAAGTGCCGGATCCATTGGTTGAAGGATTGGTTTGATTATAATATGGATTCAGCGTAATTGGATCAAATACATTATAAATAACCGATTTGCCCAAGCATGCACCAGAAGTGGTGGTAAGCCCATTGATACTTACTTTAAAATCCTGATCTTCTACACCACTATATAAGAAGATGGAATGTACAATACTCAATGAATTGAGCACTGGTTTAAAATGCCAGTTTCGGTTATTACTGTCTATATAAATTCTTTCAACACCTGCTTTCAAATGTTGATATAAATGAGATTGATTAAACCCTGCACTACTTCCAGGCAGATATACAAAGCTGGAAGTATTCCAACGAATATTTTCAGGTGCCGCAGCAGGTGCTACACGCCAGTAGTAAACAGTGCTATCAACAAAAGATACAGAAGGATTGAAGGATAAAATACCACCAACAGAATTTATCGTTTGACTCACTTTAAATGATGAATTAAAGAGCTCTGTTGTATCCATTTCCATTATATAGTCCCGAGCTGCACTAAATGGGTTTGCAGAAGAAGCCTGCAATTGAATAGTTGGTTTATTTACAATAGCAAAGTTGTAAGGGTGCACAGGTCTTAGTTCATCTTCAATAATAAAAAACTGCTTACCCACGGTATTATTCAATTCACTTAACTCATCGTATGCCTGCTTACTGTCAATAGTAACTATCAATCTGTTTTCCCCTTTATCTCTTGAAGCTACTATCGGTACAGATAGTTGTACCGAATCTCTGAAACGGATTGATTTTATCTGCTCATTGAATATAGTATCCATACTGCCGTCAGGATATTGTCTGATGATTAGTGCATTTACATTTTCACCGGTGGCTTTGCCAATATTGTGGAAATATACTTTTACATCAAATTTTGTATCTGCTAATGATATAAAAGTTGGATTTATAATTACCTGTGGTTCTTCTATTACAAAATCTGGTTTTTCGTGTGCATTTACTTTTAATGCCGGGTCTCCATGCAAACAGGTTTCTTCTGCATGCAGATACCTTGTAGTACTATCTAATCTGGCACTCAGCAATACATTGATAGCATCTTTTATACTGTATGAAACAGGTTTATTATAATTACCATTACTCAATGATTGATAGAAACCTTTGTTGTAAGCATCTAAATAACTTTGCACACCAAAATGAGTACTAGCTATAAATCCAATTGCACCTCTATCCTTTGCTAGCACAAAATTCTCAGATATAGAACTGATTAAAAAAAGCCTACTGGTATCATGCGAATAAATATTTCCAGCATTACACCCATTTACAATGAACAGGGGATATTTTCCTTGATTATTATAATCGTAAGGTGAGTTTAAGTTGTAGTCAAGCACTGTTGCTGAAGAGTGCCCAAAATAGTTAAGTACACTAATACCATCTTCAAATAAAGAGGTCATTAATGCATCTGTTATAGGTGTGGCAGTACCTGTAGTCGTTTTATTAAAGCTAAACACATTACCACCAAATAACGTATCCTGTATAATATTTCTATAATTATTTAAACTTGCTGTTAATGAAAAGTCTAGACCCGGGTCATTGGCACCTGTTACATGCACATTGGTTTTCATCCAGGCTTTATTGGCAATGGTTTGTACGGTATTTTGCTGCTGCTGTTCAAATGCCTTGATCTTATTCAAATAAATTTCAACTTCCTCAGGAACAACAGCCGCCAGCCTTCCTACATAAGTGGCGGGTTGGGGTTCATTATTTTCAGAAGCAATAAGATTATCTGAAGCCGGCCATCCAAAAGTGGGTACGAGATTTAATCTGTCTGCATATACAGAACTTTGATTATACCTATATTCATCATAAGTAACTGCCTTACCCATGAGAAAAACAAAATTTGGTTTTATTGTGAAATTTTTTCTTGCATACGCCAAAAAGTTTTTTACAGATAGTGGATGTCTTTTTATGCCAAAGGCAAATTGATCTTCCAATTCTTCTATATCATAAATCTGTGTACTATGACTACCACCTGCTACTGAATTTCTATAGGTTTTGTAAGCATCTACCGGATTATTACCACTCATTAATATTTTATTGGTAACAATGAGATAATCGCCTTGTAATGCGGAGTTTGAATAATTTAAAAAACTGCGAGTTTTTAAACTGGTAACTGTATTGATATTACTATCATCTTCACTTACCATTACCAAACTTCTTCCAACAGTTGAGGCAGGCAGTACAAACCTGAATTTGCCAGCTATAGCTGTATTTGCAAGAATTTTTTTCCCATTGGTAAGATCATATAAAACAGGGCTGGCAATACCACTACTAAAATTTGTAATTTCCAAATAGTAACCTACTCCTGTGGCAGGGAGATTAAATTTGAAATTAGTATTACCACCAAAATTAAATTGCCGTTGATAAGCTAAATCTACAAAGCCAGCAACCACACGATCTTCGTCTGCAGTAGAGTTGTTGATCAATTGGAAATTAACCGTAGTTCCTGAAAAGATGGATGCAGCAATGGCTGAAGATGTAAAAATTTTTGCATCAAATATGCCCAATGGCTGATTGATTACTTCGCTTCCATTTACTGTTACTTTTACTGTTCTTCCGCTACCTCTTATAGAATTGCCGGCAAATGATGCTTGCATTGTACCAGTACTTCCAATTACGGGATAAAGGTTGTCTGAAGAAAAGGTATATGGAGCCGTTCTATAAATTTCTTTTGTACTCCAAAATTCACCAAGATCATAAGTAGAGGAATACACATTTACACCTCCAAAATAAACAGGCTTTCCCCTGTTTTGAAATTCCTGAAATGCATTTCTGTAGTTGTAAATAAAATAAGGCTCTGCGGGCAGTGTATTTGAGGCTACATCATTTGAAGTAGTTGTTAGTCGTGCATTTGCTGTGCTTGTATTTACACATAGATAAAATGATGCTGTATCAGATATTAAGCTAATGTCTTTTGAGAATTGATAGGTTGGATTTTTATACATGGGAAAATCTGCCACACCATCATTTCTTTCCCCCCAAAATTCTATATAACCATTTGCCGGTAGCACACCGGTGGCTGCACTGGTATAGATAGGGAGCTGCACCCCATTTCTCCATAATTGAAATTGTTCAGCCGCTGTATTCCCTAATCCATTTGCTGCCAGCAGCGATTGATTGATGCGATACAATCCCGTTTTCCCAACTCTAAATTTATAATAGGTATTGGAATAATTTATCCACTCGTTATTGTAAGATTGTGCATGTGTAGTGCCAACTTGTAAAATGATCAGCAGGCACAATAAGTATTTGCTCATGGTACCGGATAGCCTCCTTTAGGCTTTTTTGTTTTTGATGGTTTGTCCAATGCTGGATATGCTCCCTTCTTCTTGGCTTCTGTACTTCTTGGTGCCAAATCAATATTCAAACTAAATACATGTGTGTAAAGTGGATTGCTTTGATTGGCCAAGTTTGTGAATGCATAATCTATATGAAGATTTCCAACTTTGAATCCAGCTCCTAATGATGGCTGAAAAATCCATACTTTCTGTTGATTTAAAGTGTCCCCATCTTTTAGACCTTGCTGAAAGTTTGAAACACCTGCTCTTACAAATACAGTATTGCTGATATTGAGTTCAGCACCCAAGCGGGGATCTATACTAATAGGATTGGAACGTATTAGTGTATTACGTTTACCATCAAAAGTCATTTCTAAATTGAGCTCTGTCAACAAATTTATTTTGGGTGATAGCTTTGCATTGTAGCCGGCTGCCGGTATAAGCCGTGGCGCTGTAAGTTCTGTACTTTTTACCGGGATTTCATTATTGGTAAGATAGAGTACTTCTTTTTCAGCATCTGTAAAACTAAAATTCCAAGCATTAAAAGTGGTGGTAATATCTCTTGCTGCAATGCCAAAACGCCAAGTGTTTGTTTTGTATAAAAATCCTGCATCAAAACCAAAACCCCATGCATTGGCAAAACTGCCCACATTTCTGTGTATGATTTTTGTATTGGCACCCCAGCTCATTTGTGCCTGTTTATTGTCCTTTATGATTTGACTGTATGATAATATGAAACCATAATCTGCAGAGGAAAAACTTTGGATATTGTTATAGTTGAGAGAGCCATCTGGTTCTACTAAAAATAATGTGTTTGGAATATCGTCCACTGCAAAACGCAAAAAACTGGCCCCCAATGTTTTTTGTCCATCACCCCCAACAGGAATAGCAACAGAAGCATAGTCATATTTACCAATACCCGCAAAATAATCTGCATGCATGAGGCTGACACTAGGATGCTCATACACATCTACTAATCCTGCCGGGTTCCAATATCCGGCACTACCATCACTAGCACTGGCTACCTGGGCACCACCCATGGCCAAGCCACGGGCACCGGCACCTATGTTGAGAAATTCATTACTGTATTTTCTAAACTGCGATCTGGAGTCCATAGATGTTAGCAGCAGAATCAACAGGAAGGCTATCGACCTTATTGTCATGTGGGCAAATTAAAACTAAAATTACTTCTTTTAACAAAAGTTAAAAGAAGTCCTTTAGTTAAATTTTTGTTTGTTATACAAAAATTGCATAACACAAAATAATAAACCAGATTTCACGGTTGATACTGTGAAAAATATCAACGGCAAAATCTGGTTTTATTTGCGCTGCTCTGTTATTTTTAATGATGCTTAATCCGCAGTAAGATAACTTGAAACAATAATATTATCGCCAGGGCTTCCAAAATCAGCACTAGGCACATCAATTTTTAAAGTGTGATTTCCCGGAGCCAAATCACCAACATATACGGAGTATCTTGGTAAAACTTCACCTGGACACCAATTTCTTGGATTAAAACTGCCATTTCCTATGAATATGCCCGGATTACCCAATGGGCTATACTTTTGGTATGAAGCACAATTTTTTTCAGTAGCGATAGCTTCTGTTAGTAAACCATCTAAATAAATATCGTGTCTACGGTGTGCATATTCCTCTCCTCCAGATGCAGCACCATGACCGGAGGTTGTAATGTAAATTCTAGCTCCTGTAAGTGCTTTGGTAGTTTGAAATGCATACTCATATTGCTTAGAGGTCATGGAAGTTTTAAAAAGAGGTTGAATATATTTGCTAGATGGCTCTGTATCCGTTTTAACAATGGATAAAGAAAAAGTAAAGCCCGCTTTATTAGCAATACGATATTCAGGATTATTATCAATTTGAACTGCCACCCATACGTTGGATTTATTGATGTATGGAAGGAGGTCTGTGATATCGGTTACATCACTTACAAAAGTTTTTTGACTTGGATTGGTAGTATTAGAGAAAAATGGTGTTATAAAACGCATGGCTTCAATACCACTGTTTGTTTTAATGCCTTGATCAGGGCCATCGGCTACTGGCTTTTTATCACTGAAATATACATAAGCAAGACGATCATAAAAATCTTCTTGACCATATAAAGTCAAAACCAACTGCATTCCTTTTTTATAATTTTTTAGAATAGGGCTTATATTGATTAAACGTGCCACTGCCGGGTTACTGAGTCTTTCAATACCTGCTGGCAAAGTATCTTGCACTACGGGATAACGATAGATGCCATAAACTGGTATATTATCAAACAAGGAAATTGTATCCCCATTGGCTACCAATTCATTTACTGCTGTAGAACTGCGCTCCTGTTCTAAAGCGGATATGCTTGATATAGACTGGTCTTTGCTGCATGATACAAACCCGATTGAAACTGATGCACTAACAAACAAAAGAAATCTTAATACTTTCATGGAATAATTATTTTTATAAAATTAAGCCACTAAACTATGTCTTGAAATTTATAACCGAAATTATTGTTTACGAATTGCATAAAATTTTCAGGTAGAATAGTATTTTCTTACATTTTTTGGTAAAAACGGTGCTTTGTATTCTAAAATTGTCAATAAGAGCAAGAACAAAATATCTCAATTTTGCTTCGAATACATTTCATTCAAAAAATAATTGACCCGATTAAATTTCAATCCCCTAATTTGGCTACGAATAAAATCGTACGAAGGATGGCGGACAAAAAAATAAAACCTACTGAAGGGGAACTTGAAATACTCAGTATTCTTTGGGATAAAGAAAATGCTACAGTAAGAGATGTGCATGAATGTATAAACTTAGTAAAAGAAAGTGGTTATACCACAACACTCAAACTGATGCAAATTATGTTTGAAAAAGGATTGGCAGGTCGTGATGAATCAAACAGAAAGCATATCTACTTTCCATTAGTAAGCAAAGCGGGTACCCAAGAACAATTGGTGGACAAAATGGTACAAACACTTTTTAATGGCAACCGTACTGCATTGGTCATGCAGGCTTTAGGCCAGCACCAGCCAAGTGCTGATGAAATTGATGCTATTCAACAGTTGCTGAATGAACTAAAAAAATAACCATCATGGATCTCATAGCTTTACTCATTGCACTTGGAAAATCAATATTTGTAAACCTCATTGTAGGTGCATGTTGTTGGCTACTTTTCTTAGGGTTAAAACTTTTTTTAAGTAAGCGTCCGGGAATCCTTTTTTCTTTTGCATTTGCCTGTCAATCCATCCTCCTCCTTTCTTTTTTGAGTGGTATTTATTTTTTTATGCAGCAAGGCCAAAATGCAGAAGTCTTTTTTGTAAATAAAATAATAGACCCTTCACTACCGTGGAATAATTGGATTTTGGAAGCCGTTTCCATTGTTTATATCATGCTGCTGCTTTACTTTACTGGTTCATTTATTTGGTGCTATCGGTATTCAAATAGTTTGAGAAGGGTTCAGTTAAAAATGCCTGTGGAATGGCGTTTATTTGTGAACCAACAAAAAGCATTGATTGGCATTAAAAAAAATATACAACTTTTTCTATCAAATGCTGTGGACACGCCATTAACAATGGGTTGGCTACAACCAATTATTTTAATACCAGTTTCAGTATTTACTCAGCTTACAACTGCACAATTAGAAGCAGTAATCATACATGAGTTGGCGCATATAAAACGCAAAGATTATTTAATTCAAATTGTAAGTACTGCTGTTGATGTAGTATTATGCTTTAATCCCTTTAGTAAAATGCTGCTGCGCATGATGGATGCTGAAAGAGAGAAAGCCTGCGACGATTTGGTGATACAATTCAAATATTCGCCCCTTTGTTATGCGGAAGCTTTGCTCAGCTTTGCACGTATTCAACAAACGAACATTTTTGCAGCCGCTGCTAAAGGAAGTACAACTCCACAGTTGTTACATCGGATTCAAAGAATATTGAAACCAAACTATAGAGCTTATACATTCAGCATTACACCCTCACATATATTAAAATTTTCTATTGCAATTTTTCTTCCCATTTATATGCTTAGCCTGCAATGGATGCCATTAAAATCTGTAAGTACTGCAGATACATTGCCGCAGGCAAATCAAACGAAAAAAAGTTACGGAGAAATTAATTATGTGAGTATAATAAATAGGTTCAAAACTGAAATGGATAAATCAATAAATAGTCAGTTTAGTAAAACCAGCACAGTTAGTTTTACACCGCCATCATCCGAAATAAAAATACCGCCACCACCACCCATAAAAGCACCCTCAAAAATTGTTGGCATCAATACATTAATGGCCAAGACGAAAGACCCTCTAGCCACAAAAGATGATGAAGGCATAATTGATAATACCGACAATCAGACAGCCTATCAATATACTTATGGCAGTTCGAAAAAATATGCTGATATTACAACAAAAGAAGAGGAAGATTATCAGTTATCACTGGTAGAAAGTATTAATAAAAGCCCAGATGAAGTAGCTTATATTTTGAGCCAAATGAATACACCCGCAAATGCTACAAACCATGCAGAAAACTATTCTGGTGAAAATGCAATGTATCAGGTTACCAATGTGGGCAATACTCAATATGCTATTAGTACAGAAATGTTTGATGCCTTAGTAGATGCTTGGAATAATAAGAAAGTACTCACCATGCCCTTAGCCAATGGTGATAAAATATTGTCCTTTATTTATGACGATATCGCCTCTACGCCCACTAAAAGATACATAAAAGTAACTACTAGAGATAAAGCAGGCAAGGAGCATCAGTTTACGTTAGAAATCAAAATATACCAATAATCCTCTACTTTTTAATAGTTAAATAATTATGCTTTTATATTTAAGGTCATTTCTTTTCTGAGGTATGCCGCTGTATGACCAATATCTGTTTTAATCATTTCCTCTGGTGTGCCTTCAAATAGAATTTTACCACCACCACTACCACCCTCCGGACCAAGATCTATAACATGATCAGCCACTTTTATTACATCCAGATTATGCTCAATGACCAAAACGGTATTTCCCCTGTCTGCCAATTTATTCAATACATCCAACAGGTGTTGTATATCCTGAAAGTGAAGACCTGTGGTGGGTTCGTCTAATATATAAAAAGTTTTGCCGGTATCTTTTTTGGCCAGTTCTGTAGCCAGCTTTACACGCTGTGCCTCTCCTCCACTCAGGGTTACAGCGCTTTGACCCAATGTAATATATCCCAAACCCACATCCTGTAGTACTTTAATTTTTCGATAGATAAATGGTACTGTTTGAAAAAAAGCACATGCTTCTTCCACAGTCATATCCAGCACATCACTAATGCTTTTGCCTTTATATCTTATTTCTAAAGTTTCGCGGTTATAGCGGCGGCCATTACATTTTTCGCAGTGTACATATACATCAGGTAGAAAGTTCATTTCTATTACCCGCATACCACCACCCTCACACATATCGCATCTGCCACTTTTTACATTAAAGGAAACACGACCCGGTGCATAACCCCTGATTTTTGCTTCCGGCACCGCCGAAAATAAAGTACGTATTTCTGTAAAAAATCCACAATATGTAGCAGGATTGCTACGTGGTGTACGGCCTATTGGGCTTTGGTCTATTTCTATTACTTTATCTATATGCTCCAGCCCTGCTATACTTTTATAGGGCATTACAGGCATATTTGATTTATAGGCATGCTTTGCCAGTAGTGGGTATAGTGTTTCATTGATCAATGTACTTTTACCACTACCGCTCACACCGGATACAACAATAAATTTCCCCAAAGGAAAATTTACTTGTACCTGTTGTAGGTTATTGCCCGAAACACCTTTTAATGAAATCTTTTTTCCATTCCCTTTTCTTCTTTCCGCAGGTATGGCTATGGATTTTATACCTTGCAGGTACTGAGCCGTGTCTGACCCCGATGCTACCACTTCTGCAGGTATGCCCTGCGCCACAATTTCTCCTCCTGCTTTTCCTGCTTTAGGACCTATGTCGATTAGGTAGTCTGCTGCCAGCATTATGTCTTTATCATGCTCTACAACCAGTACACTATTTCCAATATTTCGCAGATTAATTAATGCATCAATCAATCGGTGATTGTCTCGCTGATGCAAGCCAATGGATGGCTCATCCAAAATATAGGTAATGCCCCTAAGCTGAGAACCTATTTGTGTAGCCAACCTTATACGCTGACTTTCGCCTCCACTCAGTGTACGTGTGGGCCTATTAAGGGACAAATAACTTAAACCAACATTTAGCAGAAAAGAAAGCCGTTCATTTATTTCACGTAGTACTTCCCCTCCTATTTCCTTTTGTTTGGCAGATAAATTACCCGGCAGGGTATCAAACCATTCCTTTAAAAAATTGATATCCATATTACAGAGCTCCGCTATATGTTTATTGTCAATTTTAAACCACAAACTTTCCTTTTTTAACCTTGCTCCTTCACAGGATGGGCAGGCTTTTAATTCCATATACTTTTCAGCCCAATCTCTAATACCTTCACTCATATTTGAAGCGGCAAACCAACGCTTTAGCATGGGTACTATGCCTTCATAAGGGCCTTTGTACCAGTCTGAAGCCACAGGGTTTTGCTCAAAATCTAAAATCTCTTCCTGCGTGCCGGTTTCATTGCCATAGAGCAAAAGATTGATGGCAGACTGTGGCAATTCCTTCAGTGGTTTATCAAGGCTTATTTTCTTTTGCTTGGCAAGGGTTTGCACCTGTTTGTAGATATATGCTTCTCTTTCTTCCCCCAACGGGGCAATACCCCCTTCTTTTACTGATATATTCCAGTCTGGCACAACAGCCTGCATATTGATAGCATACACTACGCCCAAACCTTTACACTGTGGGCAGGCTCCATAAGGCGAGTTAAACGAAAAACTGTTTGGTGAAGGTTCTTCATAACTGATGCCCGTGTCTGCACACATCAATTGTTTGCTATATTGAGTGATATTCGAATCATCGTGAAGGGATATAAACATAAGGTCTTTACCCGTTTTCAAAGCCAGTTGTACCCCCTGACTCAGTCTTAGTTTAAATGCATCTGTTACGGCCAGGCGGTCTATTACAATTTCTATATCATGCATTTTATACCTATCTACTTGCATACGTGCAGATAGGTCTTTTATTTCTCCATCTATCCTTACTTTTAAAAACCCTTTTTTCCGTATTTCCTCAAACAACTCTCGGTAGTGCCCTTTGCGCCCCCTTACTACGGGTGCCAGTAGCGATATTTTTTGATTATAAAATCGCTCAAAAATATTTTGTACAATTTCCTCTTCACTAAATTTTACCATGGCCTTGCCGGTATTATAGCTATAGGCAGTGGCCGTACGGGCAAAGAGCAAACGCATAAAATCGTAGATTTCGGTTACGGTACCAACTGTACTTCTAGGGTTTTTATTTGTTGTTTTTTGTTCTATAGAAATTACAGGGCTAAGGCCCTTTACTTGATCCACATCGGGCCTTTCCATATCCCCCAGAAACTGACGAGCATAAGCCGAAAAACTTTCCATATATCTACGCTGCCCTTCATTATAAATGGTATCAAAAGCCAGAGAACTTTTACCACTACCACTTACTCCGGTAAATACAACGAGTTTATTTTTAGGAATAGAAATATCAATATTTTTTAGGTTATGCTCCCTTGCTCCATGCACAGTTATATATTCCTGTGCCTTCAAATCTTCTTTTTTTGACGATGGCATTTGGCAACATTAGGCATTAATTTTAGGATGATAAGGTAAAAATATTTGTTGAAGTAGGTCAGCTAGTTTTAGCTTGATATGTAATTTAATTTTATCACTACCCGTCAATGTTTTTTGCTATGAAGAATGGGAAAGGAATAGTAGCACTGATCTTTATTTACAATTATAAACGCTCTATCAACAATATTCAAATAAATCAACAATCTATGATACATAAAACAACAAGGAGCTTAATTTTTTATGTACAGAGCAGTAATGGAAATTGCCCTATGGGCAATGATGATGCACGCTGCTTCATTACACAAAAACAAGGCAATCTCAAATCATTGATTCAAAAAAATATAGTTCAGACAATTAGCCCTTCGGGCAATGATGATGCAGACTCCTTTATTGCAAGTGAAATGAAGCAATCTCAAATTATGCAAATCATTAAATTAAATGAATTTTCTATTTTTCTTGCCACGCTTAAAAATACCGCAGCCGATAGCCTTACCACACAAAGGG
>CAXYYO010000057.1:0-15008 GCA_964293305.1 uncultured bacterium
AACTATATTTTTGTTGATTTAGATTGGACTATAATGTAATTGGATATGGTATTAAAATACATTCCTACACACTCAGTCCGTATCATCAATATTGGTATCTAAATCAGATACATTAATACAAATAATGCTTTTGATGAGAAGTAAACTTTGCAATTATTTGGTTTAAAAATATTGAAGGAAAATAAGAATTTTGGGCGTGTCCCTACGGGCCGGGCTTTCGTTTAAAGTCCTCGCCATTCGTGCCTCATGGCTCCGGGCTTTACACTCTATCCCTCACGCATCATCACTATTACAAACAATATCTGATACATAATTATAAATACAAGAAGCAAGGATAAAAACTGGTAGGTTATCTTAGCTTTAACCAATGAGAATATATACAGAACCTGACATTAATGGATGGTTAAAAGAACGTGTAGCGGACTTAACAAGTATGAATGTCGCCGAATGTTCAGCAATGATTAACGATCTAAACGGACTTGGAAATCAAAATGCAGCATTAATTACAACAAAAAATAAAGGTTACAGAAAACCTGACAATTACAGACATCCTCATTCTTGGAGCATTGTGGAAAATAACGAATTAATAAAATGGCTACTTAAGCAGGAATAAAGTCAGCAGCTATTCTTTATTCAGCAATGCCCTGCCATACAAATCGGTTCTATTATAATTGCAAATCCAATTTTTACAGGCGCTAGTAATGAGCTTCTAAATTGCTTTTAAGTTTTGCTTATTCTTGCAAATTGATGGCGGTTTTTTGACAGACTGATATTAGGCGTATTGCCCACGAGACCCAGCAAACAAAAACAGCTTCACAAAAAATGAACGTAAACGACACAAAGCGACTTTCAAGGTTAATAGCAATTTTGATGACCCTGCAAACGAAACGACTTTTGACCGCTTCAGAATTAGCAAACAAATTTTCTGTAAGTAAAAGGACCATTTACCGTGACATAAAAGCATTGGAGCAAGCAGCTGTTCCTATTTTGACAGAAGACGGAAAAGGCTTCACAATAATGGACGGATACAAAATTCCACCAATCATGTTTACCGAGAGTGAAGCCAACGCATTAATTACAGCAGAACAACTTATTTTAAAAAACAAAGACGCTTCATTTGTAAAGGAATATGCCGAAGCAATCCACAAAATAAAATCTGTTTTACGCATCAACACAAGAGACAAAGCAAACTTACTTTCTAACCGAATTGTGTTCAGGCAAAACTCACAAAACAGCAGCACCAGTAATTATTTATCAGTAATGCAATTAGCACTGACAAATTTTAATCTAACAAAAATAAAATATCATTCAACCGACACAAATCAAACTACTGAACGAACCATTGAACCATTTGCCACTTACAGTACACAAGACAATTGGTTACTCATTGCTTTTTGCAGGTTGCGAAAAGATTTTAGAGCATTTCGCCTTGACAGAATAGAAAGTTTGATGATTCTAAACGAAAAGTTTGAGCCACACAAAATGACAATTCAAGAATATTTTGAAATCTGCAATGAAAAATATTTTTCTACACCCTTGACATAGGGTTGTCTCAAGTGCGTTTTACTTTTGTGAGGTAACATCTAAAACGTAAAAAATGAGTAATCAAACAATTCAAAAATTTAGTGTAATTGGCATTTCGGTTAGAACGACCAATGAAAATGGACAAGCAAGTCAAGACATTCCGGCATTATGGAATAAATTTTTGACAGAAGGAATTGCAGAACAAATTCCTAACAAAATGGACAATTCAATTTATTGTATTTATACCGAGTATGAAAAAGATCATACAAAACCATACACAACTATTTTGGGTTGTAGAGTTGAAAGTTTGGACACAATTCCAAGTGAAATGATTGGTAAAAGTTTTGAGGAAGGAAATTATACAAAACATATTGCAAAAGGAAATATTTTAGAAGGAATGGTTTTTAACGAGTGGATAAAAATTTGGAATTCAAATTTAGACAGAGCTTTTACAGCTGACTTTGAAGTGTATGATGAAAAAGCACAAAATCCTGAAAAGGCAGAAGTCGCAATATTTATAGCAATTAAATAATGATGAGAGAATTAGATAATTTTTACTTACACCAAGACGAACTTATAAAAGAGACATTTCTTGCATTGAGAGAAATTATTTTGCAGCAGGACAAGGAAGTAACCCAAGCCTGGAAATATGGAATGCCTTTTTTCTACTTCAAAGGAAAGATGTTTTGCTATTTATGGTTTCACAAAAAGTATAAACAACCTTACATTGGAATTGTAGAAGGCAAACGATTTGACGAACCATTTTTAATTCAAGAAGACCGAAGTAGAATCAAAATAATGTTGGTAGATCCAAACAAAGATTTGAATTTATTGGCAATAAAAAATATTTTACAAAAAGCAATAAATTTGTACAAGAAAGGAGAAATAAAAATTAAATAATGACTCACGAAAAAACAGCAGCCAACATTTAGCCGTACATCAACAACCCAGGTAAAGAATTTAGTTAGTAAAATTAGAAAGGTGTCATAATGCAAATCAGCACTTTTTTCTATCCTTGGTTCAGCTTCGTTTTGCCATGCAGAAAGGATCTAATATTTAGCTGGTTTTGTGGTACTACTTTAATTGTAAATACTACTTTACGTTTGTAAAAAGTATATTAATTTGCTTTATTTCATAGGCAAGATTCCCTCTTGTGTTCTCATTCCCCGAAGGGGTTAAAAACTGACAAACTATTACAATTAAGCTATTATTTTTAAACTGGTAAAAGCTTCAAAAATTCTTAATAGTTAACCCCATACATGATTCAGTGGCCTTCGTTGTGAAAAGTAGAAAGTCAATATAGATAAGTGTTTTAGGTTAATTTTGGGCTGATAATATTGTGAAATTTTAAAAGTCAAAAATTGTGATCAAATGCTTATGTAGGCAGCGTTTTGGCTTTGTAAAAAAAATCAACTGTATCATCTGTGGTTATTATCAATTTTGGCTTTTCTGCTTTTCTGCTAATATTGCAGCGTTGTTCCGCTGAAAACAAATGACTTTGTATTGATATCAATGCGATAGAAATGCATAACAAAAAATAGTGAATGTCGAAAAATTTATTAATAGTAGAAAGCCCTGCAAAGGCTAAAACAATTGAAAAAATCCTAGGTAGCGATTTTGAAGTAAAGAGTTGCTATGGGCATATACGAGACCTTGAAAAAGATGAAATGGGTATTGATGTCAAAAATCACTTCAAACCCCGCTATATAGTGCCTGATGAAAAACAAAAAGTTGTAAAAGAACTAAAACAACACGCTGCAAAATCAAAGGAAGTATGGCTAGCTACGGATGAGGATAGGGAAGGAGAAGCCATAAGCTGGCACCTTTGTGAAGTGCTAGGTCTTGACCCCATTTCTACCAAGCGTATTGTGTTTCATGA
Organism: uncultured bacterium; assembly: GCA_964293305.1. Classification (GTDB taxonomy): domain Bacteria; phylum Bacteroidota; class Bacteroidia; order Chitinophagales; family Chitinophagaceae; genus CALAGJ01. Next base: position 3,404 of record CAXYYO010000057.1, read on the forward strand.
AATAACAAAACCTGCCATTCAAAAAGCAGTACAGACACCTCGTACAGTAGATATGCACTTGGTGAATGCTCAGCAAGCCCGGCGTGTGATGGATCGTATAGTTGGTTTTGAATTGAGCCCCGTACTCTGGCGTAAAATGAGTATGGGCAATACACTATCTGCAGGCCGTGTGCAGAGTGTGGCAGTAAGACTTGTGGCTGAGAGAGAAAGAGAAATCAATACTTTTAATACACAAAGCCATTTTAAAATTGAAGCGCTTTTTGATGCGAAAGATATACAGGGTAAGGCAGTACAATTTACAGCAGAGGGTAGCAAGCAAAAAAATAATGATGATGCTTTGAAATTTTTATCATCCTGTAAAGGTGCATCATATACAATTAATGATATTCAGGTAAAACCGGCACGCAGGTCCCCGGCACCACCATTTACCACATCTACACTCCAACAGGAAGCGGGAAGAAAACTGGGCTATGGCGTAAGTAAAACCATGTTGATAGCTCAAAAGCTATATGAAAGTGGTAAGATTACCTATATGCGTACGGATAGTGTAAACATTAGCCAAACCGCCAGCGGAGAAATTGAAAATCATATTAGAACGCAGTTTGGTCATAAATATGCACATCCCCGAAGGTTTAAAAACAAAAATGAAGCTGCTCAGGAAGCACACGAAGCCATAAGACCCACATATATAGAGCAAACGTCAATAGAAGATGAAGAAACAAGGCGTTTGTATGACCTTATTTGGAAGCGGACTATAGCCAGCCAAATGGCAGAGGCAGAGTTTGAAAAAACGGTTGCCAAAATACTTATTAGTACCAATAAAGAAACGCTTACCGCAGAAGGTGAAGTACTTAGGTTTGATGGATTTTTAAAAGTATATACTGAAAGCAGGGATGATGATAATGGGGACGATGAAAACCGCTCTGGTATGCTCCCTCCACTTACTGTAGGGCAACAAGTGCCCCTCATAAATATGAAGGCTACAGAAAGATTTTCAAGAGCTGCCCCCAGATATTCAGAAGCATCGCTTGTAAAAAAATTAGAGGAACTTGGCATAGGCCGTCCTTCTACTTATGCTCCCACTATTTCTACTATTTTGAAGAGAGGCTATGTGGACAAAAGGGATAAAGAAGGTGTAAAGCGAGATGTGCGTGTACTAAAAATGCAAAATGACCAAATACAACAAATACTGCAGCAGGAAAATACCGGTGTAGAAAAAGCAAAATTGGTGCCCACCGATTTGGGGCTTGTGGTTACAGATTTTTTGCATCAGCATTTTACTGAAATCATGGACTACGGTTTTACTGCCAAAATTGAAGATGAATTTGACTTGGTAGCCGAAGGTAAAAAAGAATGGAGTGGGGTGGTAGATAAGTTTTATACACCATTTAAAGAAGATGTAGCAAAAACAATGGAAACAGCTGAGCGCATACGTGGTGAGCGTGAGCTGGGAACAGAAGAATCATCGGGAAAAAGGATCGTGGCTCGTATGGGTCGCTTTGGTCCAATGATTCAAATAGGTGAAGCTACGGATGTGGACAAGCCACGTTTTGCCCGTTTAAAAGAAGGTCAGAGTATTGAAACAATAACATTGAATGAGGCAATGGAATTATTTCAATTGCCAAGGGTTATTGGCGAATATGAAGGGCTGGAATTGCAAGTTAATAGTGGGCGATATGGCCCCTATGTAAAATGGGGTGAGGCTTTTGTATCACTACCAAAAAATGAAGATCCAATGACCCTTGAGTTGGAAAGAGCCATTGAAATTATACTTCAAAAGCAAGATGCGGATGCGCCTATTGCTAGTTTTCAAAATATGCCTGTTACAAAAGGTAAAGGCAGATTTGGTCCATTCATAAAATGGGATAACCTATACATCAATGTACCAAAGGCTTATAACTTTGATACACTTACACAGCAGAATTGTGAAGAGTTGATTGAAAAGAAAATCGAAAAAGAAAATAATCGCTATATACAACAATGGGCTGCTGAGAAAGTTTCCATTGAAAATGGCAGATGGGGTCCCTATATCCGATTTGGTAAAAAAATGCTAAAAATGGGGCGCAAGTCAGACCAATCAAAATTTACTGATGAGGAATTGAAAACAGTTGACCTTGCTGAAATAAAACGAATGATTACTGAGCAGGTTCCAGATGCATTTACAAAAAAGGTAGCTGCCAAAAAAGCGCCATTAGTCAAAAAAAATGCAAAGAAATAAATCAGTTTTTTGCCTCCGGCAATGAATATGCAGTAGAAATTACAATTTAAAAAAGATACATACACGCTATTTTAAAAATCAATAAATAATGGAATATCCAAATTGCCCACAATGCCAAAGCAGTAATACATATCCTTTCGAAGAAAATTATGTATGCCCAGATTGTTTTCATGAATGGAGTATGCAAGGGGAAAGTGAAAATGAAAACTCAGGTGACTTGATTGTAAAAGATGCAAATGGAACTATTTTGCAGAATGGAGATACGGTGGTGACCATAAAGAATTTACCTGTAAAAGGAACCTCCCAATCTATAAAGGCTGGCACCAAGGTAAAGAAAATAAGACTAACAGATGGAGACCATAATATTGATTGTAAAATAGATGGGTTTGGTGCAATGGCATTGAAATCGGAGTTTGTAAAAAAGGGTTAAACCTGTGTTTAAAAGGTATTATTATATTGCTCTGCATAATAAATTATCCTAAAAAGTGTACATGTGAAAATGTTTTAAAGTTTCTTCACAATAAGACGGTATCTCATTTTTAGCATTTTATTTGCATTGAAACAAGAAATTGCAATTAATGAAATCAATCTTTTTTCTTTTTTTCCTGACTTTCAGTATTCAGATAAGCGCACAGCAGCGACATTATATATTATTACAATCAGATGGTGGTAGTTCATTTACTGTAAAATTAAATGACCAGACATTTCAATCATCCTCAGCTGGTCACATGATAATACCTCGTCTTTATTCAAATAGGTACAGCCTGCAAGTAAATATTGATAATGGAGCTAAGTCTGTATTTTTTAGCTGCAACCTCACAGAAAATGATTTGGCCTATACCCTAAAAAACTTTGGGGAAAAAGGATGGGGTTTGCAAAATATGAGTACAAAGGAAGTAATGCTGGCAGCCACGCAGCCAATCAGTGATGCAGGTGTATCAGGAAGTTCTGTTTTTAGTGATATGCTCATGGAAGTAGCTGATGATACACTGCTCAATAAAAAAACGATACCAGTCGTTGACCCAATTGTAAAGCAAATCCCGATAGAAAATGCGACTATTGCAAATAGCGCTGAGGTAGAAATACAACATGTTATTGATTCAGTAGCTCAATTGCAAGATTTACAGGACAAGGCAGAGCAGACTATAGAAAATATAACACAGGAAATTTCTCCACAGGAAATAAATGATACTCCTGCAGCATCCATTTTTCCTACAAATGAATTGTTAACTGATACTGTTGTCGTTGATGTACATCCTATTGATATTAATCAGCAAAATGATATTAATCAGCCAAGGGCTGATAGTTCAGAAATTACAAAAACTATAGCCCCTGAAATTTTCGTTCCTATAGATACAGTAAAACAAAGTTTAGACAATCCATTTTATAATGCGGGCAGTACAACTGAACCCAAAAAAGAGGTTGAGAATAAGGAAACTCAACAGCCCGTTGCAGAGAAAGAAGTGGTGTCGGATAAAATACAAACCGAACAACCGCCAACAACTGATACAAAAACAATTATTGCAACACAAGCTGCACTGCGCCCCGGATGTAAAGAAATGTATGCGGATGAAAGTATTGAAAAACTAAAGCGCAAAGTAGTGAATGAAAATAGTATTGATGCTATGATACAGGTTATTCTAAAAGCTACTTCCAATAAGTGTTTAACAACTGCACAGGTTAAGACATTAGGCGGTCTTTTTTTAAGTGATGAAGGCCGTTATTCTTTGTATGATGCATTATATAACAGGGTGTATGATTACGGCATGTACAGTATATTAGAAAAACAAATTGTAGATCCATATTATAAAACCCGATTCCTCGCTTTACTTCGGTAAGCAATGTAAGTGTATGCAGAGATATTTTATTGAGGTTGCTTATTTGGGTACCACATTTAGTGGTTTTCAAATACAGCAAAATGCAAAGACCATTCAATCTGAAGTAGAGCTGGCATTGAAGATATTGTGTAGAGAAGATATTCGATTGTCAGTAAGTAGTCGAACAGATGCGGGTGTGCATGCAAATCAAAATTTTTTTCACACCGATTGCGCAGTATTATTTACACAGGAGCATATTTATCATTTGAATGCCATAGTGCCGCCACAAATTGTAATCAAAAATATCTATCTCGTGGATGCCGCTGCAAATTGTCGTTTTGATGCTATAGCACGTAGATATGAATATCATATTATTAGGAAAAAGAATCCATTTTTGCTAGATCGTTCTTTTCATTTTCCTTACACATTAGATATGGATTTACTAGAACAAATGGCAGATCAGTTGAAGCTAATTCAAGACTTTACTAGTTTTGCTAAAAGACACACAAAAGTTAAGAATTTTAACTGTCAGATACAAGCATCATTTTGGAAGATAGAAGATGATGTATTGATTTATACTGTTCAGGGCAATCGCTTTCTTCGAGGAATGGTAAGAGGCCTTACAGGCACCATGCTGAAGCTAGCAAAACAAGGAGTAGGCGCTAAATCTTTCCAGCAAATAGCAGATGCAAAAGATTGTGTATTTGCTGATTTCAGTGTGCCGGGCGGGGGTTTGTTTTTAAAATCCGTAATATTTCATCCATCTGTTTATGAGGGTAAGGAAGTGAAATAGATTTCTTATATATGTCAACCATCTAAAATCATACTTTAATTAGTTTATGAACAGTTTTAAAAGTCAAACATCTATTGCATTGTATGAGCAGTACAAAAATTATATGCAGCAGGTGGCAGATATAAAATATGCAGCAGCTGTGCTGCAATGGGATGAAGAAACATATATGCCGCAAAAAGGAGCAGCTATAAGAGGAAGACAATTAGCCACCTTATCTGAAACAGCACACAGAATGTTTACTGGAAAAGATCTTTTCGAATTGCTGCAAGTTTTGAATGAACGTGCTGATTTATCAATTGATCAAAGCATCAATGTCCAATTGAGTTTGGAAGATGTGCTTCGCCAGCAAAAATTATCTCCTGTCTTTGTTAGAAACATGAGCGAAGCAGTATCTCAATCTTTTCATCAATGGGTGCTGGCAAAACAGTCTAATGATTTTCATTCGTATGCGCCATATCTCAATAAAGTATTAACTCTTAAACAAGAAGAGGCAGACATAAGGGGATTCATAGGGCATCCTTATAATGCCATGCTAGATGAATATGAAAGAGGTAGTACTGTGGCTCAGTTAGATAAATTATTTGACGACTTAAAGCCACTGTTGTTAAGTCTTATCCCTTCAGCCACATCATTTACAAATATAAATACAGATTTTCTTAATAAGGAGTATGATAAAGAGCAGCAATGGGAATGGGGAATTTTTTTATTAAAAGAATTGGGTTTTGATTTTGATGCTGGCAGACAGGATATATCAGCGCATCCTTTTACCACAAATTTTTCTGCTCAGGATGTGCGAATAACCACACGTGTGGATACAAATGATTTGAAAAATATGACCTGGAGTACACTTCATGAATTGGGTCATGGTTTGTATGAGCAAGGATTGCCAATAGAGGAATATGGATTGCCTGCCGGCGAATATTGTTCTTTAAGTATCCATGAATCACAAAGCAGATTATGGGAAAATTGTGTAGGAAGAAGTTGGGGATTTGTTCAGAAATATTACCCCGTTTTGCAGCAAAGATTTTCAAATCAATTGACTGATATTGATGCAGAACAGTTTTATAAAGCAATCAACAAAGTGCAGCCATCACTCATTAGAACAGAGGCTGATGAACTAACCTATCATGCTCATATCATTATTAGATATACCATAGAAAAGGAGTTGTTTGAAAAAATGATTACAGTTTCAGATATCCCCACAAGGTGGAATGAATTGTATAAGCATCATTTAGATATTATAGTGCCTAATGATAGACAGGGTTGCTTACAGGATGTGCATTGGAGCCATGGCAGTTTTGGTTATTTCCCCACCTATAGTACCGGTAGTTTATATGCTGCGCAATTCTGGTATTTTTTTCAGCAATCACCCGCATCTATTAAGCCCACAAGTTATACTCATTTATTAGAGTGGCTTAGGGAAAAAATTCATGCACACGGTCGAAAATATACCAGTGAAAATTTGTGCAAAATGGTTACAGGTCAAAGTTTACAGACTGACTTTTTTATAAGTTACATCAGACAAAAGTATAGCAAAATCAGACAGTAGCGGCTCATCGTTTTTGAGTTACTCTTACCTTAGCTTCATGTTGTTATAATATTAATTTAAAACAGCATGTAATATCCAATTTTCCGAAAGAGTAAACCAAATTTTATGGAGGCTTTACAACGGTATCTGTACCGTATTTGCCTTTTAGTGGGTGTGCTTTTCATGCACAATACTTCACAGTCTCAGACTGCCATTGCTAATTTTGGGGCTAATGACACTACCGGATGCCCACCTTTAATTGTCAATTTTTCAAATTTATCAACTGGCCTCATTGATTCGGTATTTTGGGATTTCGGGAATGGTAACACATCCAAAAAATTTAATGCTTCAACCACCTATTTTGATCCGGGATCTTATACCGTAAAACTTACTGTATACAGTGCTACAGGATCAAATACAATGGTAAAGCCACAATATATTCAGGTGTATGAAACACCCATTTCTTCCTTTCTTGCAAATCCATTAAATGGATGCTATCCTTTGCCGGTATCATTTCTAAATATTAGCAATGTTGGTGTAGATTTAATGCCTACTTACTACTGGGATTTTGGTGATGGTACTGCATCTACTGAAGCATCACCCACTCATACATATAATCGTTCAGGCGTTTTTGACATTGCACTAAAAGTAACAAGCAGTAAAGGGTGTACAAATACCTCAGCAAAGGCAGATTATGTGCGTATAGATAATGGTGTTATTGCTGATTTCATTATCACAAATATTGATGTATGCAAAACACCAGCCAGTGTCAATTTTAAAAATAAAAGTACAAGCAATAGTACTATTACTTATCTCTGGGATTTTGGTGATGGTACAGCCACAAGTACTGACTTGAACCCCTTTCATAAGTATCAAAATCAGGGTACTTATATAGTAACCTTACAAGCTACAACAGATGTGGGATGTACAGATACCATGAGTATGGAAGTTGTAATAGGCTTTCCATCATCCTCGTTTTCTGCTCCAGATACTTTGTGCTCAGGTCAGTCAGCTACATTTAATAATACTTCAACACCTAGGCCTGTATCCTGTACCTGGACATTCAGTAATGGATTGGTTTCAAACGAATTTAATCCAACACTTTTATTCAGCACACCCGGTACTTACACTGTTACTTTAATCAATGAGTTCTCTACATCCTGTAAAGACACAGCTGGTCCAGAAATAATTAAGGTTTTTTCCGGACCCTCGGTTGACTTTTATACAGAAGATACTGCAAACTGCACGGCCCCATATACTGTTCAGTTTAAAAATAATTCGATAGGTGGCAATAGCTATCGTTGGGACTTTGGCGATGGATCTACCAGTAGTGCTAAAGAACCAGCCCATACATATACTAGACCCGGAAAATATACAGTTGCACTTACTGCATTTAATGTAAGTGGATGCAAAGAAGTACTAATAAGGAATGATTACATACTCATACAACCAGTGCAAATAATAGGAATCAGTAATTTGCCAGACAGTGGTTGCATACCCTATGCTATTTTCCCCAAAGTTGTGTTGAATGTGAATGCAAAAATTAAATCAATTCTTTGGAATTTTGGTGATGGTGCAACTTCTACTGCTACAAATCCAACTCATCTATATACCACGGAAGGCGCATATAACATAACAGTTGAGGTTGCAACTTTTGATGGATGCACGGATACTTATACACGATATGGTGCCGTGTTGGTAGGCCATCAGCCAAATGCAGACTTTATAACTGATCCTCCAGAAATTTGTGCTGCGGAAAGTGTAAACCTAATTAGCACATCCACAAACGGCCCTATACATTATCTCAGTTGGAATTTTAGCCCATTGGGCGATGCATCAATCGATTCAATTTATGAGTATCAACCTCCAGATACAGGATATATCTCCTTGTCATTAGTTGCATATAATTTTGGATGTGCAGATACTGTAACCTACAATGAACTTTTATACGTAAGGCCACCTGTGGCAAAGTTTCAATATCAAACAAATTGTGATGATAGACTTAGTGTTGAATTTGAAGATAACTCTGTAGGTGAAATGTCCAGAGTCTGGTCTTTCGGCGATGGTACAACAGATACACTTGAAAACGTTGCTCATTCATACTTGGTGCAGGGTACTTATGAAGTCGAAATTATATCAACAAATGGAGTATGTTCTGATACAATCACAAAAGATGTTACGGTAATCAATGAAATTGGGCTTTTATCTTTTCCGGGCAAAGAATTCTGTAGAAATACTGCTGTCAATTTTGACATTCTCAATATTGTAGATTCAAATATTTCAACTACCAAATGGGATTTTGGAGATGGGGAAAACATAACCGTACAAGGTACCAAATCATCACATAGTTACTTTGTATCTGGAAAATATTTTGTTACAGCCACAATGACAGATATCAATGGTTGTGAATACATATATCAGGCTCCCGATTCTATTTCAATTTACGGACCTGTAGCAAAAATAAGTAGCGACGACCCTAATGTTTGTAAAAATTCAATTGTTGCTTTCAATAATATTTCTACAAGCGACGGTTTACATCCAATAACAAAGTGGACCTGGAATTATGGTAATGGTCAAATAACAAATTATAGTACACCACCTTTTGAAAGTCTTTACAAGGACACAGGGCTTTTTACTATTAAATTATCTGTGATAGATGAGTATGGATGTGTGGATAGTATCAGAAAAAATAATTACGTAAATGTTACATTTCCTTATCCTTCATATATTAGCCCAGACTCAGTCATCTGTCCCGGTAAAACAGTTAGTTTTCTTAATACAAGTATTGGGAGGGGATTAAATTATTTTTGGCAGTTTGGCGATGGTGCTGCATCAACTGATGTTGATCCATCTTATACATATTCAGTGAGCGGCACATACAAACCTTTGCTTACAGCCACTGATCAAAATGGATGTATTGATAGTTTTTCGCTGAGAAATTTATTGGTTGATTTGCCAAAAGCAATATTCAATATGAGTGACTCTTTCTCAAGTTGTCCTCCATTGCTCGTAGATTTCAAAAGCGAGTCATCTGCTTATGTATCTTTGATTTGGGACTTTGGAGATGGTAATTCTTCTTCCCTACCAAACCCTTCTCACCTTTATACAGAGCCCGGTATTTACACTGTAAAATTAGTGGCTACTGGAAGCGGTGGATGTGGAGATAGTATTTTAAGGGTAATAAATATTAAAGGCCCTTCGGGCAATTTTTCATATCCAAAAACAACTGTTTGCTATCCGGAACAAGTACAGTTTACAGCAACAGTAAAAAACACTGAACTCATAACATGGGATTTTAGTGATGGTGAAACGGAAAGTACAATCAATACAACCACATCTCACTTGTATGATGTGGGTTCTTATGTACCCAGAATAGTTCTTGATGATGGCAAAGGTTGTAGAATTGCCGTGAAAGGAAAAGATACAATACATGTAGTATCTGTAGTGGCCAATGCATTGATTTTTGGAAATCCTGCATGCGATAGTACTTCACTATCATTTGAAAGTCTGTCCATATCTCAAGAAGAAATTATTTCATCAATATGGAATTTTGGAGATGGAAATACTGAGGATACATTAAAAACAACCCATGTATATAAACAACCTGGCAGCTATGCTGTGTCATTAGAGATAAGTTCAATTAGCGGATGCAAGGATACATTTTATACCCCTTCCAATGTTTTAGTTTTGCCTTCCCCAGATATTGAATTGACTGGGCCCGGAGAAATTTGCGCTGGTACTGCTGCATCATTTAATGTAATCAACAATGCATCTGATACCTCAATGTTTCAATATTTTTGGACTGGCTTTAACAATACAAACAACCAATCTGACAGTACAGGCTTGATTCAATTTGATATAGCAGGTATCTATAATTTTAATGTGGTTGCGGTCAACTCAAATGGATGCAAAGATTCAACATTTGCTCAACTAACAGTTAGTCCTGCTCCAAATGTAAAAACGATACAAGATACAGCGCTGTGTCAAAATAGTACTTATCAATTGAGTGCATCCGGAGCAGAAAATTATACATGGGTAGGTGATGGACTTTCTTGTACAAGCTGTGACAATCCAATACTTTCAATAACTAAAACTGGCTACTACTATGTATCAGGATATGATAAACTTGGATGCGGAAATTCAGATACACTTTATGTAAGAGTGATTGAGCCAAATACCATTACTGTGGGTGATGGCGATACCGTTTGCATAGGTGGTAGTATAAAGTTAAAAGCTGAAGGCGCAGACACATACCAATGGTATCCAACCAATTATTTAGACAATGCATATTCAGATAAGCCGGTTTATACCGCATCAGCTGCCGGATTATTCCAGTATAGCGTTATTGGTAGTAGTGAACAACAATGTTTTAGTGATACTGGATATGTTGTTGTAAAATCTTACCCAATACCAGAAATGAATATTTTGGGAGAAGAAGAGTTGATACAGATTGTAGGCTCCACCATTCAACTAAAAACCACAAATAGTCCTGATATCACAAATTGGCAATGGCAACCATCTGTTGGCCTTAATAATCCAAATATTTCAAACCCAATTTTATCTGCAAAGGAAACAACACCCTACACTTGTATTGCCACAAATGGAGGTGGATGTGTTGTTAGAGACCAGATTGTTGTTCGTGTTGTTTGTGGCAATTCGAATGTATTCATACCAAATACATTTTCTCCAAATGGTGATGGTATGAATGATGTATTCTTTGTACGAGGCGCCGGGTTATTTAAAATAAAATCAACACGAGTTTTCAATCGTTGGGGTCAAATGGTATATGAACGCATGAATGCCAGCCCCAATAGTAATACAGAAGGGTGGGATGGAACTTATAAAGGAAAAAGTCAAGCTTCGGATGTATTTGTTTATATGATAGAAGTGCAATGTGATAATGGTGTTGTTATTCCAATTAAGGGAAACATTACATTGCTTAGATAAAATGTCTTCTTTCGGATGGGGGTTTATACAAAAGCAGGCCTAGTGCCTGCTTTTATTTTCTAGCACTATTTATGGAAACATGGCATTAACGGAAGGATAAAAGCTTCAAACCCTATTGCCATTTACAATGCCTTCATCCATTAACAAAGATTATCCAGATGAATTTATTATGACAAGTTAAAAGGCAGAATAGATAAATATTTGTGTTTATTTTTTTGGAGATGAAATAGTAAGCATTTGAAAAGTCAATAATACCATATCCAATTACATTATAGTCCAATCTAAATCAACAAAAATATAGT
>CAXYYO010000058.1:0-15005 GCA_964293305.1 uncultured bacterium
TATATTTTAGATTGAAGATTTATGAAAGTGCAAATTATAGCAATTAAAAGAAATAATTTCATAATTTTGTAGGGTTGAAAAATTTGAGTAAACATATCAGCTTTGTCATTTTACTATGTTTGGGCTTTTTCCTAATGCCAAGCATAAGCTATGCTTGTGCAAAAAAAGTAGCAAAGACCGAGCAGGCTTCCTGCTCAAAAGAGCAATCCGAAAGATCAGAACATAAAAGCAGTTGCAAGGACAAGTCCTGTAAAAAATGCAAGGATGGTCACGACTGCGATGGCAATTGCAAGCACAGTTCTTGTGGATGTAGCACTTCTTCATCTTCTCTAAGCATACCGATACCAACTGATTTAAAAGTAACAACCCCTTTTGCCGAAACTAAAAAGCAAAAATTTGGTTTCAAACAAGCCTATTGTTCTTCAGGCTACTATTCTATTTGGCAACCGCCTAAAATAAGCTAAAACGATGGCTTAACAGCCATAGTTATGTCTTCTCGAAAGCTATTAAGTTTTCGCACAATCTTTGTATATCTTATTAAATTAAAAATTTTCAAAATGAAATCATTATCAAAAATAGTGATGGTAATCGCCGTATTACTATCATCAGTAAACAGTTTCGCACAAATCAAAAATGAAAAAACAGAAACCGTAAAAATATATGGCAACTGCGAAATGTGTAAAAAAACCATCGAAAAAGCAGGCAATTTAAAAAATGTAGCCACGGTAAATTGGAATAAAGATACCAAGATGGCTACACTCAACTATGATGGTAAAAAAACAAATCAGGATGAAATACTGAAACGTATTGCTTTGGCAGGTTATGACAGTGAGAAATTTTTGGCTCCGGATGATGTATATGCAAAATTATCCGACTGTTGCCAGTATAAAAGGGAACTAAAACCAATTGCAAAAACCAAAGATGCAGGTATGGATATGAAAAATGAACACGCCAACCATAACCAAAGCGATATGGCTCAAAAAAACACCACTGAAACGCAAAATGTACCGCAATTAAAAGCCGTTTTCGATAACTACTTTTCGGTTAAAGATGCATTAGTAAAAACTGATGCAGGTATCTCATCTGCAAAAGCCGCTGAATTGGTAAAAGCTATTAAAGCAGTAGAAATGACAAAACTTTCTACTGAAGAACATACTGTTTGGATGAAAGTAATGAAAGAACTGACGGCAAATGCTGAAAAGATTGCTACTTCCAAAGATGTTGCCAAACAAAGAGAAACTTTCGTTTTGCTTTCTAAGAATATGTATGAATTAACTAAGGTATCAAAACAAGAAGCACCTGTTTATTATCTGCATTGCCCTATGTACAATAATGGGAAAGGTGCAAACTGGTTAAGTAAGGAAGAAGTGGTTAAAAACCCATATTACGGTTCTAAAATGCTTACCTGCGGTAGTGTGCAGGAAACTATTAAATAACAAATAAAAAACAATTGTTATGGAAAGTATGAAAAACCAACACGGAATGCAACATACCCAAAAGAGTGAAGAAAATAATCCCAATCATTCTTTAGCAATGTACAAACGTTTTGCTCTAATGGCTGTTGCAATGTTTGTAGCTATGTATTTTATTATGTATGCTATGATTGACGGTTTGCAGAACCTTATCCCCAACATCAATAATTTATATATGACCCTACTAATGGTTTCGGCAATGTTGGTCATTGAAATATGGATAATGAAAGGAATGTATCAAAACAAAAAAATCAATTGGGCAATCATAACAGTTTCCCTTGCGATTGGCATCTTTTCTTGGTTCGGTATTCGGGAGCAATTATTTGTGGGAGATAAGGAGTTTGTAAAAGGTATGATACCGCATCACGCAGCAGCAGTGCTGATGTCTGAAAAAGCAAAGCTAACCGACCCCGAGCTGATAGAGTTGCAAAAAAACATACTCGAAACACAGGCAAAAGAAATCGAACTTATGAAGCGTAAGCTGAAAGAATTTGAAAACAAATAAATAAGATAAATTCCTTTAATAATATTAGAAATAAATAAAATGAAAAATATAATTTTCTCAATCATTACATTAGTAGCAATTGCAGTTGTAACAATTTCCTGCAATCAATCTTCAAATAAAAATAACAACCAGCAAACTAATGATAGCACAGCCATAACTGAAACCCAAGATTTGTCAGCAGCAACACAAAATGATACAACAGCTGCCGTTACTTCAAGAGATACACTATCTCAAAAGGTGGAAAAATCCGCTGTAAAAGAGCAGGCACAAAACTTCTCTATTGAACCAATTGTAAAAGATTATCTGGTTTTAAAAAATGCACTCGTTGCAGATAATGACAAAGCAGCTGCTAATGCAGGAAAACAACTTTTTGCTACTTTAAGCAAGGTGGATATGAAAACCATAGCTGCAAACAAGCATAAGGAGTTTATGGATATTTTCGAAAATGCTAAGGAAAATGCAGAACACATTGGCGATAATGCAGGCAAAATAGACCATCAAAGAGAACATTTAGCATCATTAAGTAAAGATGTTTCCGATCTTATAGTATTATTTGGAACTACACAAAAATTATATCAAGACCATTGTCCAATGTATAACGATGGTAAAGGTGCTGTTTGGATTAGCGAAGCTAAAGCTATCAAAAACCCATACTATGGTGGTAAGATGCTTACCTGTGGCTCTGTAAAAAAAGAGTTCTAAAATGAAGAAAGTATTAAAGATAATATTGGCAATAGTGCTGTTTATTTTTATTGGAATGCAATTTTATCAGCCTGCCCTTAATGTAGATAAAGGGCAGGTTTACACAACCGATTTTACCCAAGCCTATAAAATGCCTGTTCAAGTAAAAGCGATGTTTCAAACCTCTTGCTACGATTGTCATAGTAACAATACTAATTATGTTTGGTACGACTATGTGCAACCTATGAGAGCATTAGTAGAAAATCACATCAAAAACGCAAAAGAGGATTTGAATTTCAACGAATGGGATACATACTCAAATAGGAAGCAGGAAAGATTATTAAACTCAATTAAAGAACAAATCGAAACTAAACAAATGCCCTTATCATCATATACAATGATGCATAAAAATACAAAACTGAATGATGAGCAAATCAAAGTATTAACCAATTGGTTAAAAGAGCAGAAGTAAGTTTCAAAAAAAAAATATCAAAATGAATATACCTAAAAATATTACGATCAGGTTGCTGCAAGCAGTTTTTATACTGTTATGTTCGCAATCTCTCTTTGCACAAAAAGTAGTTCGTTACGAGTTGTATGTAAAAGATACGCTTGTCAACTACGCAGGCAAAGAAAAAAGAGCCATTTCCGTAAATGGTCAAATACCAATGCCAACGCTTACATTCACAGAAGGTGATACAGCCGAAATTGTTGTACATAACCAATTAAAAGAAAGTACCTCATTGCATTGGCACGGAGTGTTCCTGCCCAACAAAGAAGATGGTGTGCCCTGGCTTACACAAAAACCTATTAAAGCAGGCACAACGTATACCTATCGTTTCCCAATTATCCAACACGGAACGCATTGGTATCACTCACATTCTGGTTTGCAGGAGCAAATTGGGATGTATGGTAGTTTTATAATGAAGAAAAAGGATGATGATAAAACCTTTAGAAAAGGAATTGACGATTTGCCGACTGTACCCATCATTTTAAGCGAGTGGACAAATCTTAACCCCGACAACATTAACAGGATGCTGCATAATGCCAACGATTGGGCAGCTATTAAAAAAAATGCAACACAGACTTACGCAGAAGCCATTAGAGAAGGACATTTTAAAACAAAAATAAAGAACGAATGGAAACGTATGCTGGCAATGGATGTAAGCGATGTTTATTACGATAAAATTTTAATCAACGGAAAGTATACTACCGATTTAAAAACTGTTGACGGCAAAACGCTAAAAGCAGGCGATAAAGTACGATTGCGAATATCAAACGGTGGAGCTTCATCCTATTTTTGGTTGCGGTATGCAGGCGGTAAAATAACCGTAGTTGCCAATGACGGTAATGATGTAGAGCCTGTGGAAGTAGATAGATTAATCATTGCAGTTTCTGAAACTTACGATATTGTAGTAACAATTCCTGAAGATGGTGTTGCTTATGAGTTTCTAGCTACTACTGAAGACCGAACACAATCCGCAAGCTATTTTGTGGGCAATGGCATCAAACAATTAATATCTCCACTTCCTAAATTAAAATATTTTGAAGGGATGAAGATGATGAACGATATGATGAAGATGAATGGAGATTTGGACGATATGGGAATGAAAATGAGCCTGAACCAAATGGATATGAACGTGGTAATGTATCCTGAAATTACTGGAGAGGCAAAACCAAAAGAAGACCATAGTCAACACAATATGAATATGGAAAATGATCCCAACCGTTACAATGCAAATGCTTTGGGAGAAATCAAAACGCTGAATTATGCAATGCTACAATCTCCTTCCAATACGGAACTTCCTAAAGATGCGCCAGTAAAAGAATTGAAATTTACCCTTACCGGAAATATGAACCGTTATGTGTGGAGTATGGATAATAAAATACTTTCAGAAGTTGATAAAATACCTGTAAAAAAAGGAGAAATTCTACGAATTACCATTCATAATAACTCAATGATGCGCCACCCGATGCACTTGCATGGTTTTGATTTCAGGGTAATCAACGGTAAAGGCGAAAAATCACCACTAAAAAATGTTATAGATATAATGCCAATGGAAACTGATACCATTGAGTTTTTAGCAAACGAAGAAGGAGATTGGTTTTTCCACTGTCATATCCTTTATCATATGATGTCGGGAATGAACAGGGTTTTTGCAGTGGATGATTATCAAAATCCGAATTTACCCAACAAAAAACAAGCCTATAACAAGTTGCAGAGAGAAAGCAATATGCCGCACTTTATGGCGCAGAATGATTTTGCAACTAATGGTAATGATGGTGATGCAATGCTCCAGAACTCAAGATGGTCTTTAGGTACAGAATGGCGTTTGGGCTACAATGATATGCACGGTTATGAAGTAGAAACTCATTTAGGACGATATATTGGTAAAATGCAATGGTTTATGCCATTCATCGGTTTTGACTGGAGGTATCGTAAAAAGGGAATGGACGAACACGAAACAAATTTGTTTGGGCAAAAAAATGAGAAGGATACACGTAGAGCCTTTAGTTTAGGTTTTATGTACACATTGCCAATGTTAGTCAATTTTCAGGCAGAGGTATATCACGATGGCATTGTTAGGTTGTCATTAATGCGTGAAGACATTCCTATTTCTAAAAGATTAAGAGCAGGATTTTTGGTCAATACTGATATGGAATATATGGCAGACCTAAAGTACATCATTAACAAAAATATGGGCATCCGTACACATTACGATAGCGATATGGGTTTTGGAGTGGGGCTCGTAATGAATTATTAGTAAACAGTGTATATATAATACGAATTAAGGGTTAAAACTATCAATTAATTTGCGGTTTGTTACAAAAAATTAAACATTGCAAAACCATAACTATTAAAATCCAACCCTTAATTCGTATTAATAAGAAATTATATTGTAGATTAAATATAAATAGCAGAACCCTTAGTTTGAACACCCTTTTAACATAGCTCTCTATTTAGAATAAATCATAATAGAAATTAATCATTATGAAAAATGAAGAAAATATTTTACAACAAAGAAATATTAAACCCACAGCAATGCGTTTGTTGGTAGTAGAAAAACTGTTGAAACAGCAATATGCCATCAGTCATAAGGAATTAGCAGAACAGTTTGAAAATGCAGATAATGTTACGCTATTCAGAACGCTGAAAACTTTTTTAGAGCACAAACTTATCCATACTATTGACGACGGAACAGGAATTGTAAAATATGCACTTTGTCAATCGGGTTGCAATTGCAAACCTTCAGAACAGCATACGCATTTTCATTGCTCCCAGTGCCAGCGAACTTTTTGTCTTACCGATACCGAAATTCCAAACATCAATATTCCACAAAATTTTAAATTAGAAGGCATCAATTTGGTACTTAAAGGACGATGTGACAGATGCAACTAACATGCTATGAAACTTTGCAATCGGATTGCAAGGATTATTTTTCTATATTTGTACTATAAATGAGATGGATAATCACAATATTGACTTTTTACCTGATGGTACTTTCTTCATTGCCTTGTAGCGATGGAAGTAATCAGTGTGAGGATACCATTCCTAAAATTGAAACCGTTCAATCTCACGACCACAATCAAGATAGCGATGACAATTGCAGTCCTTTTTGTTATTGCAATTGTTGTAGTATAAGTATTGCTACTTACCATTTCAAACCTTTTGAAATCAAGCAACCTAAACCCACTCTTGTTGTTAAAAAAATTACACTTCGTGATTTTACTTTAATTTCCTTCTACTCAGGAAGTATTTGGCATCCTCCCAAATTTACTGTTTAATTTTTTCAGATTTTCTTAATGCTATTGATGGTTTGTTGCAAGCCTCAGTAATTGTATGCCTTTTATTAGCTTTACGGTACTGTTAGCGTGATCGTGTTATGTATTTTCTATGAATGTTTGTTTATAGAAATAATTACAGGCATTATCCACTTCATCCAATAGTTATTTGATTATCTGTTGGCTTCTTATGGCAAGAGGCAATAATTTATTTATCAAAAAATTAAACAGATACACGTGTTAGATAACATTATAAAATTCAGCATCAAAAACAAGCTCGTCATTGGGATAATGACCTTGTTACTCATCATTTGGGGAGTGTGGAGTGCCACAAAACTACCCATTGATGCCGTACCCGATATTACTAATAATCAGGTGCAAATAATTACGGTTTGCCCTACATTGGCAGGGCAAGAAGTAGAACAATTAGTAACCTTCCCTATTGAGCAAAGCATTGCCAATATTCCAGATATAGAAGAAACAAGGAGTATTTCAAGATTTGGCTTATCGGTAATTACAGTAGTATTTAAAGATAAAGTAGACATTTATTTTGCCCGTCAGCTTATCAATGAAAAACTAAAAGAAGCAGAGGAAAATATACCTAAAGGTATTGGCAAGCCAGAACTTGCACCAGTAAGTACCGGATTGGGAGAAGTCTATCAATACATCATCCATCCGAAAAAAGGCAGTGAAAAAAAATACAATGCAAAAGACCTACGCACAATGCAGGATTGGATTGTAGCTCGTCAGCTTTTCGGTACACCCGGAATTGCTGAAGTAAATAGTTTTGGAGGCGAACTGAAACAATACGAAGTAGCCGTAAATCCAAATCGCTTAAAAGCAATGGGTGTAAGCGTTACCGATATTTTTACCGCATTAGAAAAAAACAACCAAAATACTGGCGGTGCTTATATTGATAAGAAACCAAATGCTTATTTCATTAGGGGGATTGGCTTGGTTACTTCATTAGATGATGTAAAAAATATCAGTGTAAAGAATAATGTAGGCAGTATTCCCATTTTTATAAAAGACGTAGCAGATGTACGTTTTGGAAATGCGGTAAGATATGGAGCAATGACCTACAATGGCGAAGTGGATGCCGTAGGTGGTGTAGTGATGATGCTTAAGGGGTCAAACAGCAACGAGGTTGTTAACCGTATCAAAGAAAAATTGCCTATTATTCAAAAATCCTTACCCGAAGATATTATTATTGAACCTTATTTAGACCGTACAGAATTAGTTGGCCGAGCAATAAGTACTGTAGAAAAAAACTTGATAGAAGGTGCATTGATTGGCATTTTTGTTTTGGTTCTTTTCTTGGGGAATTTTAGAGCGGGATTGATAGTAGCATCCGCTATTCCTTTGGCAATGCTATTTGCTTTGGCTTTAATGAATGTGTTTGGCGTAAGTGCCAATTTAATGAGTTTGGGAGCAATAGATTTTGGATTAATTGTAGATGGTGCGGTAATTATTGTAGAAGCCACATTGCATCATTTAGGTTTAAGGAAATCTACACAAAGGCTCACACAGCAAGAAATGGATAATGAAGTATTTACCTCAGCTTCCAAAATTCGTAATAGTGCAGCCTTTGGTGAAATCATTATCCTTATAGTTTACATTCCTATCCTTACGTTGGTTGGTGTAGAAGGTAAAATGTTTAGACCAATGGCACAAACAGTAGGTTTTGCAATCTTTGGAGCGTTGATTTTGTCTTTGACCTACATCCCGATGATGTGTGCTTTGTTTCTATCAAAAAATCCTACGCATAAAGAAACTATTTCAGATCGAATGATGAATTGGCTACAAAGAAAATACCAGCCATTGTTAGAAAAAGCCATCAGAATAAAATATTGGCTAGTAGGTATAACCGTTGCCATATTTGCTTTTAGCCTTTTTTTATTCAGCCGAATGGGTGGCGAATTTATACCACAGTTACAGGAAGGAGATTTTGCCTTTCATTGCATTTTGCCACAAGGAAGTTCATTGAGCCAGAGTATAGAAACCTCAATGCAAGCTTCAAGAATTATTAAAGAATTTGACGAAGTAAAAATGGTAGTAGGCAAAACCGGAGCCGCAGAAGTACCAACCGACCCAATGCCACCTGAAGCGACAGATTTAATGGTTATTTTAAAACCGCAAAGTGAATGGAAATCACATAGAACTTATGATGAATTAGCTGATGCTATTAATGAAAAACTGGAAGCAATACCTGGTGTATTTTTCGAAAAGAACCAGCCAATACAAATGCGTTTCAATGAGTTGATGACAGGTATTAGGCAAGATGTTGCAGTAAAAATATTTGGAGAAAATTTAGATACGCTTGCCTTGAATGCTGATAAGGTTAGTAAGGTTATACAAACAGTAGAAGGCGCTACATCTCCACAAGTAGAACGTGTGAGTGGCTTACCGCAAATAAATGTGGAATATGACCGTACTCGCTTAGCCAATTATGGGATAACGGTAGAAGATGTAAACAATGTAGTAAGCACTGCATTTGCAGGAAAAAGTGCTGGTGTAGTATATGAAAACGAAAGAAGATTTGAATTAGTCGTTCGGCTGGATAGTGTTTACCGTAACAGTATCGAAGATGTAAACAATTTGATGATACCAACTTCAACTGGTAATCAAATTCCGCTTTCGCAAGTAGCAACTATTGATTACAAATTAGGACCGGCACAGATAAGCCGTGAAGCAGGAAAACGTAGAATTGTAATCGGGTTCAACGTTGCAGGCAGGGATGTACAAAGTGTGGTAGAAGAAATTCAGCAAAAATTAAATACACAGGTAAAATTACCATCGGGCTACTATTTCACGTATGGCGGTCAATTTGAAAACTTGCAGGAAGCCAGTAACCGATTAATGATAGCCGTTCCAGTTTCTTTGTTATTGATTTTTGTATTGCTCTATTTCACGTTCCGTTCCTTTAAACAGGCAGGCTTAATATTTACAGCTATCCCAATGAGTGCGATCGGTGGTATATTGGCTTTATTACTTCGTGGTATGCCGTTCAGCATCAGTGCAGGAATTGGATTTATTGCTTTGTTTGGTGTAGCAGTTCTCAACGGAATTGTATTGATAGGTACTTTCAACCAATTAGAAAAAGAAGGTGTAAAAGATGTTTTCAAACGAGTAATAGAAGGAACTAAAATCCGACTGCGACCAGTATTGATGACAGCAACTGTAGCCAGTTTAGGATTTTTACCAATGGCATTAAGCAGTAGTGCGGGTGCAGAAGTACAAAAGCCTTTAGCCACTGTAGTAATTGGCGGATTAGTTACAGCAACATTCCTTACCCTATTTGTACTGCCATTACTCTATATCATTTTCAATTCAAAAATTAAATTAAAAAGAAAGCCACAAGTGAAACCCATTGTAACCATAATTGTATTGCTTTTATCAATGGTAGGCTTTACAGCAAATGCACAGACAAAAAGTTTAACTAACGTTGACGATGCGATAAATATTGCACTTCAAAATAATCAAACCATAAAAGCTTCAGATTTAGAAATTGATGCCAGCAAAGCCTTAAAAAAAACTGCTGGAGAATTACCCAAACTTGATTTTAATGCACAGTTGGGGCAGTACAACAGTATCAAATTCGACCAGTCTTTTCAGGTGTCGCAAACCATTCCATTTCCATCATTATTTGGAGCAAAAAAACAATTGATTAATGCCGAAATAAAAGGTAAAGAATTACAGAAAAATCTTTCAGTGTTGGAGTTGAAAAATCAAGTACGTACTTATTATTATCAAATTTTGTACTTGCAACACAATCAAAAACAGTTACAGCAATTGGATAGTTTGTACAACGATTTTATTAAAATAGCCCAGCTTCGCTATAAAACGGGAGACACCAAAAAAGTGGACATCAGCACCTCGGAAGCTAAGAAAGGCGAAATCAATTTATTGTTAAAACAAAATGGAGTGTTCTTATCCAATGCTGTTGCCAATCTGAAAACATTGATGAACACAAAAGACGATTTTACCATTGCAGAAAACGGAATATTTCAGCCTCTACAAATCAGTAATTTGTTGGATAATGAAGCCGTAGCAAATCATCCTGCCATTCAATCTTTGTATCAGGATGCCATTATTGCCGAGCAAACCAAAAAGGTAGAACGTTCGCAAGGTTTACCAGATTTTACGATTGGCTACGTCAATCAGTCTTTAATTGGTTTTCAAAATGTAAACGGATCCGAACAATTTTTCAATGGTGGAAACCGATTTAGTTCTGTAAACATTGGTATTGCTATTCCCATCACTTATGGTGCTACCAAAGCCAGAATAAAATCTTTAGATTACAGAAAACAAGCAGCCGAAGCCAATGCACAGCAACAGCAAAAAACATTAGCTACGCAAATGCAAAATGCCTTGCAACAATACCAGCAAGACTTACAGCAGTTCAATTATTTTGAGAAAGAAGCATTGCCCAATGCCAAGGAAATTGTATCAGCAGCACAATTGGGTTACAGAACAGGCGAAATCAGTTATGTAGAATATCTTTTTGCACTGCAAACTGCCACCGATATTCAGTTGAATTACCTCAAAAGTATTCAGCAAGTAAACCAATCTGTAATCACTATTTATTCATTCATCAATCAATAAGAAAAAATGAAATTCAATATAAATAAAATCACGTTTATAGCAACGATAGTTGTTTTAATATTTAGCTTTTCGGCTTGTAAGAACGATAAGCAAAACGAAGGTCAATCTACAGAAGCAGCAGCAACCGAAAAAGCTGAAGCTCCTCACGAGGAAGAAGCACCAACCATTGCCACACTAACTGAAGAACAAATAAAAACGGTAGGCATACAATTGGGCGTAGTAGAGCAAAAAGAATTAACGGCAACCATCCGAGCAAATGGTTTGCTGAAAGTTCCCAATAACAACAAAGCCAACGCAACTTCTTTGTATGGTGGTGTAATAAAAACACTGAACGTACAAATTGGAGATTATGTGAAAAAAGGACAAGTAATAGCCACTATTGCCAATCCGCAGTTTATACAATTGCAGGAAGAATACTTGAGTACTGCCAGCAGAATAACTTTTGCTGAACAAGAATTGGCAAGGCAAAAAGAACTAAACCAAGGCAATGCAGGAGCGAAAAAAAATCTACAAAGTGCTACAGCCGAACTCAATAGTTTACGTACCAGAAGAGCTTCCTTACAACAACAGATACAATTAATGGGCATCAATCCAGGTTCTGTTTCAAATGGTAATCTAAAATCGACATTGGTTGTAACCAGTCCTTTGAATGGTACGGTTAGCAACGTTTTTGCCAAGATAGGAAGTTATGCAGATGTATCTTCGCCTGTGATAGAAATTGTAGATAACAGTTCATTGCATTTGGATTTACAGGTTTTTGAAAAAGATTTACCACAGGTAAAAGTGGGGCAAACCATTCACTTTACTATAACAAACAATCCATCAGCCGAATATGATGCTACTGTTTTTAGTATTGGTTCATCATTTGAAAATGATAGTAAAACTATAGCCGTACACTGCCGTGTAAATGGCAATAAAAAGGGTTTAATTGACGGAATGAACATCACAGGAATTGTAAGCCTTAACAATGTAACTACTCCTGCTGTACCCAATGATGCCATTGTAAATGCTGATGGCAAATTTTATGTTTTTGTACAAACCGATAAAAAAGCAGAAGAACACCACGAAGAAGGAGAAGAAGAAGGAAGTCAAAAAGAGGGCAAAGAAAAAAAACATAAAAACAGTAAGAATTTTGAAAAAGTAGAAGTACTGAAAGGCGTGTCTGATATGGGTTATACCGCAGTAACTTTTGTAAACGAAATTCCTGCAAATGCAAAAATTGTAACAAAAGGAGCATTCTTTGTAAATGCAAAATTGAGCAATACTGGTGGTCACGAACATTAATTTTTTTGTTATGAAAAATATTGAACAGAAACTTTTAAAAAAAAACACCAACCCTACCAGTATGCGGATTTTGGTGTATGACTTTTTGGAAGAACAACAGATAGCGATGTCATTATCTGAAATAGAAAGTCATTTTTATAAAGCAGATAGAATTACTATTTATAGAACCCTGAAAACTTTCGAGGAAAAAGGTATTGTACATAGTATTCAAGACAATAACACGAGTAAGTATATTTTATGTGACGATGGGTGCGATGAGAAAACTCATAAAGATTGGCATCTGCACTTCTACTGTAAAATTTGTAAACAGACAACCTGTAAAGAAGATTTTACAATACCACAGGAAATTAACTATGAGTTTAGAATTGACGAGATAAAACTATTTGGCAAGGGTATTTGCGAGAAGTGCTTAAAGGAGAGTTTGCAATAGCATTGCAGGCTCTCTATAATTAACTTTGATATTAAAAAGAAAGATATGGAACATAAACATAAATATGATGCACAAGGCAAACAGCTTTGTTGCACACCTCAAGAAGAAAAAATAAATACCGATGCTAAAATGCTATTGGAAAAACATCACGACGATGATGGACACAACCACGAACACACCGATGATGACGGTCATAACCACGGAAGTACCGATAAATCTACCTTTCAAATGTTTTTACCTGCTATCATCAGTTTCGTATTATTGATGATAGCCATTGCTTTCGATAATTGGGTGCCGCAATCTTGGTTTACAGGTTGGGTAAGAATTGTTTGGTATGTAGTAGCGTATGCACCAGTTGGATTACCCGTAATTAAAGAAGCATTTGAAAGCATCAGAAAAGGCGATGTATTTTCAGAGTTTTTATTAATGAGTATTGCAACCATCGGAGCTTTTGTCATTGGCGAATACCCTGAGGGTGTTGCTGTAATGTTGTTTTATGCCGTTGGCGAAGTATTCCAGACTTTGGCAGTAACAAGAGCGAAAGCTAACATTAAAATGTTGCTCGATCAAAGACCAGATGAAGTAACTATTTTAGAAAATAATCAAGCTAAGACCATAAAAGCAGAAACCGCAAGTATTGGCAATATAATTCAATTAAAACCCGGAGAAAAATTAGGACTAGATGGAGAATTATTATCCGAAACCGCTTCATTCAATACAGCAGCACTAACAGGAGAAAGTAAGCCCGACACCAAAACCAAAGGTGAAACCGTATTGGCGGGAATGATAAATTTAACGACCGTTGCACAGGTAAAAGTAACGACTGCTTATACTGATAGCAAACTTTCTAAAATTTTAGAATTGGTACAAAATGCAACCGCACAAAAAGCACCAACAGAATTATTCATTCGCAAATTTGCAAAAATCTACACACCGATTGTTGTATTGTTGGCAGTGCTAATTACCATAATACCTTATTTTTTTGTGAGCGATTACGTTTTTAGTCAATGGTTGTACAGAGCATTGGTGTTTTTGGTTATTTCTTGTCCTTGTGCCTTGGTCATAAGCATTCCTTTGGGTTATTTTGGCGGAATTGGAGCTGCTTCCAAAAATGGTATTTTGTTTAAAGGAAGCAACTTTTTAGATGTAATTGCCAGTATTCAAAATGTAGTAATGGACAAAACGGGTACAATGACCGAGGGCGTTTTCAAGGTACAAGAAGTGGTATTAAAATCTGAATTTAATAAAGATGAAATCCTGAAAATGGTCAACGCTTTAGAAAGCCAAAGTACACATCCGGTCGCGACCGCTATTCATCAATACGTAGGCGAAATTGATAACTCAATAAGGTTAGATAATACCGAAGAAATTGCAGGTCACGGTTTGAAAGCCAATGTAAACGGAAAAGAATTATTGGTCGGAAATTTTAAGTTGATGGATCAATTTAACATCAAATATGATTTAGACCCAACCACAATTGTGTACACCCTAATTGCCATTGCTTACGATGGAAAATTTGCAGGATATATTACCATTGCAGACAGCATCAAAGAAGATGCACAGCTTACAATTGACAAACTGAAAGCATTAGGTGTAAAAACCACAATGTTGAGCGGAGACAAAAGCACCGTAGTAAAATTTGTTGCCGATAAATTAGGAATTAATAATGCCTTTGGCGATTTATTACCCGAAGACAAAGTAAATAAAGTAAAAGAAATAAAAGCCCAAAACGAAACCGTAGCATTCGTAGGCGATGGCGTGAACGACGCACCAGTAGTAGCTTTGAGCGATGTAGGAATTGCAATGGGTGGTTTAGGAAGTGATGCCACCATCGAAACTGCAGATGTGGTTATTCAGGATGATAAGCCAAGCAAAATCCCGATGGCAATCAATATTGGGAAGCGAACAAAAAAAATAGTTTGGCAAAATATCATTTTAGCATTTGCTGTAAAAGCAATCTTTTTAGTACTTGGCGCAGGTGGTTTAGCCACAATGTGGGAAGCCGTTTTTGCTGATGTTGGTGTGGCTTTATTGGCAATTTTAAACGCTGTACGCATACAAAGGATGAAATTTTAAAGAATAGTTGGTTTTATACAAAATGGGTAGTAATGATAACAGGAGTAGTAGTTTGTAACGTAGTTTTCAATATCTTTGGGAAATGAAACATTTATCATCCATATTAGCATTAATGGTCTTGGTCTTATCGACCTTGCCAGGCTTTATGGAAGATAAATGCT
The DNA here is from genome assembly GCA_964293305.1 of uncultured bacterium. Classification (GTDB taxonomy): domain Bacteria; phylum Bacteroidota; class Bacteroidia; order Chitinophagales; family Chitinophagaceae; genus CALAGJ01. Next base: position 14,998 of record CAXYYO010000058.1, read on the forward strand.
TTGACGTC
>CAXYYO010000059.1:0-14763 GCA_964293305.1 uncultured bacterium
TTTAATTTGCAATAAATGCAAGCTAGAATTCTTGTTTAGAAAAGAAGAAAAAAAGATCTGGTATGAATCGTATAAATTATCCTTAAATGCACAACCTAACAGTTGTCTTGAATGTAGAAGAAAAACTCAGAAGCAGAAATCCGAAAATAAGATTATATCTGAAATGCTAAAAAAATCAGAAATTGAGATTGCAGACAATGAATTAGAAGTTGTCGTAGAAATTTACACATCATGGAACAAAATGGAAAAAGTTAAATATTACCAATCAATTTTGAATAAACGGAAAAGAATAGATGACAGCCGCTAACATGTATACGGATTGTCAAAAGCCACTACATATCACTTAGTTTCTTTAATATAAAGTAAAACTCGGATTAGTAAAAACAGTAAAGTCTTATTTCTAAATTTGTAATCTATTATGAGGATTTAGGTCTATTGATTGAATGGCCCTCAATGAGAGATTTTTATTTGGTCAGAAGTTATTTTAATTTACTTTAATTTATAAAGGCATCTCCAGATTCCTGTTACTAGTCTGACAATTCCAATTTAAAAATGTCCTCAACTTTTTTGCCAAAAGCCCTTGCCAGTTTGAGGGACAGCACAACTGAAGGTGTGTATTTATTAATCTCAATAGAGAAAATTGTTTGTCGAGAAACACCTACAATCTCTGCGAGCTGAACTTGTGTGAGTTGTTTATTTAATCGCTCTTTTTTGACTGTATTCTTCATGGTCTATATTTCACATGAAGGATATAATTGAAACGTGCTATAAATGACAGCCAAAAGATAAATACTAACACAATAAAAAAAAGCATCATATTACTTTCGCTAAGGTCTCCTGAAAACAGGATAAAAAGGAAACCAGCAATGGTGAGTATGATTTGCAAGAAAGCAGCAAATTGAAAGCTATCCAATCTAGTTTTCTGCACCATTTCGTCTTCAACTTTCTCTTTTGAGAAGGATACAAAATAAAATCCAGCAAGAAAGGAAAAGAAACCAAGTGCAGCTATAATAATATTTATAATATGATAAACCGACCATTCATATTTTCCATCAAGTTGACCAAAAACACCAATCAATAAACGCTTTATATAACCAAGCTGCATTACTAACCAAAGGCAAAAACCAACAGGTGCAATTACAAATCCTATTTTCTTAAAACGGTGTGGAAGCAAAAAATTCATGTTATTAAATTTAGATTGCAAATGTAAAGTATGCTTTACATATTTCTACAACAGTTTTTCATACTACAAATTTTTAACACCCAACTGCAATCCATATATTGGTATGAAACCAGCAGTTATTGTGTGGAATATGATTGTCAAGGGAATGCCTTACAAACCACCCACTCCATACCTCTTTCTTGATGAAAAAAGAAAACTCGGATTAGTGAACAGCATTAAAAAAAAAATCGCTACTTAGGGAAAAATTATACGGAGATTGACAATAATATTTTTGGTTACAAATCTGGTCAAGATTTAATATTCTTCAGAATAATGAGCGAAAATGAAATTCAAATTATTAGATTTTTACATTCAAGAATGGATTTTAAAAACAGAATTTAAGATTAAAACTTCAGCTAACATTTAGCCGCACAGCCAAAGCCCAGCAAAGAAGACATTTAGTAATCCTAGAACCAGGTACCCTAAAATGAATTGGGAGCCGTGGTCATACCTTGTTCAGCAAGCCCGGGCCTTACAGAGTGGTGGTGTTTTAATTACACACCCCATTTTTTTTAACTGCAAGTAATGAGCCTCTAAAGGCTTTTCATTTTTGCTTAATGTTGCAAATGGATGGCGGTTTTAGACAGACTGCATCTAACTTTCAGTGCAATGAAACGCAGGTCAAACAAAAAACTTAAATGAATTAATGGCAGTTAAAAAAAATATAATGGCAATTATCGGAAGTGCAAGTTCTAATTCTGCAAACCTTAAACTTGTTGAAAAAATTGCAAGCTTGACCAATGAGTATTGTAATATTATAATTTATAACAACTTAAAAGCCTTACCGCATTTTGACCCTGAACTTTCGGTAGATAATCCACCAAGTCAAATAGTTGAATTTAGAAAAAATATTGAACAAGCCGACGGAATAATTATTTGTACACCGGAATATGTTTTCAGCATTCCAAGTGGACTAAAAAACGCAATTGAATGGTGTATTTCGACAACAATTTTTACGGACAAACCAAGTGGACTAATTACGGCTTCTGCAAGTGGACAAAAAGGACATGAAGCATTGCAACTTATTATGAAAACTGCAATGGCAAAATTTACGGATAAGACGAGTTTACTTATTCAAGGAATAAAAGGAAAATTTGACATGCACGGAAATCTAATTGACACCAAAACCGAAACGCAATTAGTTAATTTTATAGAGGAATTATTGAAATTGATAATTGTAAGATAAACACCTAAGCCCAATCATATACACGGATAATAAAACCTCCCACGAAAAAACATTTTAGTAACACTATAGTAAGTACCCCCTAAACAAATTAGGGCCTTGACTAACCATTTTGCAGCTACGGCGGGTCATGATGTGGCTTTTCTTTTATGTTGGTACAGCCTATCCAATTAACAAATACCATCATTGCCCAAAGTTATCAGGGGTTATGTTAGGATGTACAGCTGTTTTGTGCCTGCCTCGATTATTACAATTCCCACAGCAATTTTTAACAAAGGTTTCAAATAAATTTCTTCCATACAGGTCGATATTTTTTGCCATTGACTTTAATACAACAATTCCAAAAACCAAGACCTTTATTACAGGAGAATGGGCTTGGATTAATGTGGATGTTCCAGAAAATTATACGCAGCAATATGGTAACAAACAACAAGGTGGATTTATAGATCTGGTGCAACCCATTTTAAAAAGAAAAATTGCTGGTTGGGATGATGCAGTACTTAATCTTGCTTGTCGGTTTGAATATGTGGATTGGAACCTAGGAAATTTTAAGGAAACAGGGGGCAACATTGGGGATGACCTTTGGAGTATAATGCCAGCCATTAGTTTTAGACCTACTTCCCAAACCGTATTCCGACTCAACTGCCGACACCAAAGACAGAGAGATATTTTAGGAAACGACCCCGCAAAAACTGGTGGTTTTAGTTTTGGTATATCAACATACTTTTAAACCTGATGCTGCTGTTGACTTTGTGATGAAAAGTTGAATGGCAATACTGCTAAGTGTTTTGGGGTAATTTTTGGCTGTAGCAATAGTCCAAATTTTAAACGTCAACCTTTGTACTCAACTGCATGGGTATGAAGCGTTCTGCTTTGAAATAAAATTCAACTGTATTGGCATGGGTATATCGAATTTTCTAAACTGACTTTGGCCTTCAAGTATCTGGGTCTGGTTGTTTGTTTTCAAGATTGGCAAATTGATTCAACAAAATGAAAATGCTGATTTTCTACTAGCAGCTGTTGCTATCAATTTTGTTTTCCCTTCAAAAGTTTTAAGTGAATAAAAAATAAAATTATTTGGCATTGCAATTTATATCGTAATATTGCAATGTACAAATATAAATTAAATGGGTGCTACCAAAACAGAACTTTTTACAAACAAGCAAAATCAATTGGCCACACTTGCAAAAGCCCTGGGACACCCGGCAAGAATTGCTATTTTGGACTATCTACTAAAGGTGGACACTTGTATTTGTGGTGATATTGTAAATAAACTACCATTGGCGCAGCCTACCATATCCCAACACTTGAAAGAACTTAAAAATGCCGAGCTCATTAAGGGCAATATTGACGGTAACACTATTTGCTATTGTATCAACGAGAAAGCATTAGAAATACTACAAACTTATTTTTCAAATATTTCAAAAAAAATGGAAATAAAAAATTCCAATTGTTGTTAAAATTAAAATTTAAAAAAAATGAAATTATCTGACGTTAAACGGGCATTATCCAATTTAGAAAACGTAACGTTTCAATTGGAAAATGGAACTTTTGTTCCTGAACATTTTCATGTAACAGAAGTGGGAATGATTACAAAATACTTTATTGACTGTGGTGGAACCATCCGAAATGAAAGAGTGGCAAATTTTCAGCTTTGGAATGCGAACGATTTTGATCACAAATTAAAACCAACAAAACTGCTATATATTATAAAACTTTCCGAAGATAAATTAGCATTGGGAGATTTGGAAATTGAAGTGGAATACCAAGCTGAAACGATTGGAAAATATGGTTTGGACTTTCAGAATGGTAGTTTTATTTTGACAAATAAACAAACAGACTGTTTGGCAAAAGACCACTGTGGTATTCCTCAAGAAAAACTACAAACACAATCTTCATGCTGTACACCCGGTGGTGGATGCTGTTAATTAAAAATTATGCTGCTTAAAGAATTTATATTCAAATATAAAAAGCAAATAATAATAACGGTTTCAATTACAATTTTACAAATTATTTGGGGTTTCGACCCAAAATTTTGTATCATTAATATAATTTGGTTATTCGTTTAACTTAAAAATAAATGGCAATGAAAAATGTATTAGTGCTTTGCACAGGAAACAGTGGTAGAAGTCAAATAGCACATGGCTATCTTGAACATTTTACAGACGGAAGAAAAGTAAATATTTATAGTGCTGGAGTGGAAACACATGGCGTAAATCCAAAAGCTATTGCCACCATGCAAGAAGATGGTATTGACATTTCGCACCATACTTCTAATCATATTGAAGAATATTTTGGTGTAGATTTTGACTTTGTCATTACTGTCTGCGATAATGCAAAAGAGCGTTGTCCCTACTTTCCTACCAAAGCAAAAAAACTGCATTACAACTTTCCAGATCCTGCAAAAGCTACAGGAACGGAAGAAGAAATAAAAGCAGAATTTAGGGCTGTGCGCCAACTTATAAAAAACTGTTGCGAAGCATTTGTAAAGGAAAATTTGGGTGAATAATAAGAAAGCGATTGAGTAAAATTTCGGTAAGTAGACTATGGGTTTAAGTAGCAAAAAATTGGCATTTTCAACATTCAAAATGCTGTTATTAATAGTATTTTAAGACAAGGAGATTCAATGCAGTAGAATTTTTAAATCTGTTGAAAGATTGATATATGAAGTTGGTAAAACTAACAAGTAAAGTTGGCTTAGTGAGCATTACAAATGTGAAACTACTAAACAATTTTCTTCAACGCTAAAAGTTGCACAGAATTAAAAAATAATCAAAAGAAAGTATTAAAACTTCACCAGTCAATAGGAGGTAGTAGATTACAAATATTTTTTCTTCGCTTCGCAATCTCAATAAGTTAACTGTGACAGAAGTCTTTTGAAGTCTTTCTACACCGATAACATATTGAAGGGCAGATATCAACAGCTTTACGGGCATTGGCAAGAAAACTGCCAGTTGTAGTAAGGAAAATAATTGTAAAGGGAGTGATATACAAACCAACCACTTTATACCTTTTGCTTGAAGAACCGCAAACTAGGATTAGGAAAAAGGATTTAAATACAAATTGCTAAATTTGAAATCTCTACTGGTGAATCTGGTATAGTACCTATTTGATTTAGGATAACGATTTATTTAATCTAGACTGAATTTTATGAATAATTTTGAAGAAATATCAATATTCCACAGATTTAAAAATAGTCATAAGAATTTCCCAATAGGAGATATTCGCAAGCAAGAATGTCCTGACTTCATTGTTGAAGGAGAAAAAATAATTGGTGTTGAAATAACTCAGTTATTTAAAGATCAAGATTCACCAGACGGATCTTTACTTAAAGCTAAAAATAGTTTTCAAAGACATCTTTTAACAAACATTGTGTCAAAATTAAAAGATATTAATTTTCCAAAATGCTTATTGGCAATTCATTTAAATGATAAACTATATTCTACATCTTTACATTCAAGGGGGATTTCAGAATCGTGGTTTGAAGACATACTAAAAAAACAATGTGAGCTAAGAGGAAATGGATATTATGAATTTGAAAATTCGGGAACTCTCCCAGAAATAATCAAAGGATATACGATCAGTATATTTGATGGAATAGAAGAAATAGAATTTGCAGAAACTGGTGGTGCTGTAGGGTTAGCTTTAACAAATAGGGATATTCAATTTTTACTCAACAAAAAAGAAAATGCAAAAATAAACTATACATTTTGTAACGCTTATTGGCTTTTAATAAAAGAAGGCTCTTGTGAAGCAGATTATTTTGGAGTTGCTTTAATTGATAATTCAACACTTGAAACATCTTTTGATAAAGTTTTTCTGCTTCGTCAGAGAAATTCTGAAATTTTAGAACTTAAATAAAATGTGTATCTATCCGTTGCTCAGAAACATGCAAACCCACAAAACAAAATGTAAAAATTATAATAAAGTCAATTTGCCTTTGGTATGATGGTTTGTATCAGCAATGAGTTAAATCATAAAATGTAAAAGAGTCAACTACAACCAACTACAACCAATAAAATTTATACCCGCCCCGTTTTGTCTTACACCTAAACAATCTACAAGATTATATTTGCGCAAATTTTTTGCATGTTACAATTAACTGTCATTCGCCAAAATCCTGATTTTGTAAAAGAAAGATTGGCGCATAAATATTTTAAACAACCTGAATTGGTAGATGAATTATTGCTCTGGGATGATAAGCGCAAACAGTTACAAACTGATAGGGATAATTTACAGGCAGCAGTCAACAAAGCATCAAAGGAAATTGGTATGCTGATGGCCAAAGGTGAAAAAGATGCTGCCGATATTCTAAAGCAAAATGTAGCCGCATGGAAGGAGGCAATGAATAATACCGAGTTGGATGAAGCTGCAGAAAAAGTGCAAGCTATTCTCTATCAACTACCCAATTTACCTGCCGCTGATGTGCCCACAGGCCGCACACCGGAGGAGAATGAAGTGGTGCGCATGCATGGCGATATACCACAACTAATGCCGGATGCGCAATGCCATTGGGATATATTAAAAAAATACGAATTAGCTGATCTGGAATTGGGTACAAAAATAACTGGTAGCGGTTTTCCGGTTTATACCGGACAAGGTGCAAAATTTCAACGAGCATTAATACAATATTTCTTAGACTTCAATACAGCTGCGGGTTACAAAGAATTTATTCCTCCCTTTATGGTAAATAGTGATAGTGCTTTTGGCACAGGTCAATTGCCGGATAAAGAAGGTCAAATGTACTATGCTACGGCAGATGATTTATACCTGATACCTACTGCGGAAGTTCCCGTTACAAATATCTATAGAGATGTTATTGTAAAGCGGGAGCAGCTGCCCATAAAGATGACGGCATGGAGCCCTTGTTTTAGAAGAGAAGCGGGGAGTTATGGTAAAGATGTAAGGGGTTTTAACCGTGTACACCAGTTTGAGAAAGTAGAAGTAATACAAATATCAGAGCCTGAAAAAAGCTATGATGTATTGCAGGAAATGGTCAGTCATGTAGAAGCATTAATTCAATCATTAGAGCTGCCTTATCGTATCTTAAAACTTTGTGGCGGGGATATGGGTTTTGCATCTGCCATCACTTATGATTTTGAAGTATATAGTGCAGCCCAAGAAAGATGGTTGGAAGTAAGTAGTGTTTCAAATTTTGAAACCTTCCAATCCAATAGAATGAAATGTAGGTTTAAAGATGATGCGGGCAAAATGCAGTTGGTACATACTTTAAATGGTAGTTCTTTGGCATTGCCACGTATTTATGCTGCCATTCTTGAAAATAACCAACATACAGATGGCATCCACTTGCCTTCTGTATTGCATAAGTATTTTGGAAATAATATGATTAAATAGTACAGCATTAGATTCAATTTAAAATTAATAAAAGATGGCCCTTATATGGGCCATCTTTTTTGGGGTCAACACAAGAATATTTTTTTCTTGTTCCCTCTTTCTATATCATTCCACGAAGTGAAAAATGTATTTTATTGCTTGATAATTTTAATATGTTCATCTACACTGGGTGCTGCTAATTGCAATATATACAAACCAGCTTCCCGATTGCTAAGTTCGGCCTGCACAGCTAATTCAATAGCAGTTATGGTTCCAGTTTTTTGTATCAGCATATTGCCTGCATGGTTATAAAGTGTTGCCACTATGCTTGCATCTGCTAAAAGGCCCTCTACTTTTATTTTTATAGGCCCTGATGTAGGATTTGGGGTTACAGATATTTTGCCCTTTGCTATACTTGATTGCAATGCAGTTTCGGTGTCATCAAGCTCCTTGCCAATAAGGCCTGCCGAGGTTCTTGTATTTACTGAAACTGGAGCAGTGTAGGTAATATTAGCAAATATGCGCATGCCAGGTGTGGTGGCATTTGTATTTTTTATCCTAATGGTGTACCATCCTGTATTCGAAATGTTGAAACTGCCTTGTAAAGGATTAGTACTAGAACTTACTCCTGAGCGGCTACCAATACTGCTATTATTGTATCTCAGTTCAACAGTCTGATTGCGTCCATTTACTTCCGGATATATTTTTACGGTAATATCTTTCCCTGCTTCAGCATATACTTTTCCAACGGTACGCCATGCTTTAGAGTTGGTTGGCAATGCACCGCCTTGTTTTAGTGAATTTGGATTACTATCTCCCAGATCATTGGCCATTTCCCATTCTTGTGTTGTAGTTGTTTCCCTACCGGGAATGTATGTGGCTAAATAATTATACATATCCGATACATTATTAAAGGTGACACCTGCGGGAATGGGTGCCCAGATTGAATACCCATGACCCCCTGCGCCACTAATCGTATGTCCACATGGAGCTGTTTTTATTAATACCCTTCCATCTGCAAAAACTTGACTGGTTTGTACCCCATGTGCACCACTGTAATCTATAAGTACTTTATTTTTAAGAGCTGCTCCCACGGTAACCCAAACCTCCTGGTCATCATTATTGGAGCTCGTAGTACTGTAGGCATCAGTAATACCAATTACTGCCCTTCCATTTCTTTCTATTACCAAATGATTGCCTGCATTTCCTTTTTGATAAGATGGTGCATCTCCACCTGTGAGTTTTGTAGGCACTGAATAATCACCATTTTTAAATTGTAACTTTTGATGAGATTGAATAATATTTACTAAGTCTGTTCTTACAGGTAAGTCTGTCGTATTTGAAGGCAAATGCGCAAATCTTTTTCCAGTTGTACCTACATCAAATAGATCTTCAAAAAATACAACAGGATTGCCATCCATGGCAAAGATGGTTGCATAAGCAGCATACAAACGTGGTTCTCGAGAATCAATATGCTGACCATTGCCACCCAATTCAGAACCGGTATTCCATCCCGAATTATCTCCCAATGATTTTGAATAATTACCATTTGTCAGTAGCTTTGGTCTATAGGTATCATGACTGTTTACAAATGGGGATGTACGGTGTACACGCACTCCACTATAATCCCAATACCTGTAAAACTGCTGATCATCAATTAGGTTTTGTAAATAGAAACTACCCTGTCCTGTTACCATACTGTACAATCCACCATTAGCTCCATAAGCTCTCAGGCTTAGATCAAAACTGCCAGTAGCTATTTCTCCGGCACCCCCACGCAAATCATTTACATAAGCATCTATTTCGCTTTTCCCTCCAATCCATTCACCCACTGAAAACATGGTGGCTCCGCCCTGTGCAAAAGAAGGCACAGTGTATTTTGTTTGATAAGTATAATCTTCTTGTACAGAAAGTGGAAAATGTTTTACTGCATCCCATCTCCAACCATCAAAGTCTGTTTGTTTCTTTAACCATATCATCCAATCACGACCATTGTTTAACATATAATTGGCAGACTGGGCAGGGTTAAAATATGGTCTTACGGTGCCGCCCACACTCACAGAGCCGGTGGTGGGTATATTTGAACTTTGCCCATAAGCCTGATTGTCATAGCTTATATCAGGACCAAAAAATGCAGAACAAATATCACCGGTAGTGCAGTTATTAAACTGATTAGGATAAAAGTTGGAATAGTTCTTTGACCATCTGCCATTTCTTGTCCAATAGTCATCTGAATTGTCATTTATTAAAGGAGTGCTATAGCTCACATACCTAAAATTTTTATATCCATCAGATGTTCTTGTGGAATAGGATGATTCAGGATCACGACCACCCTGACCAGTATTACTACCAGCACCGTCTGTATGATTCAATACTATGTCTTCAATAGCTTCTATGCCATTAGCATGCATTACAGCAATCATGCGCAGCAGTTCATCTTTAGTGCCCATTCGGGTACGACTGTTCAATCCACCAGAGCCGCCTTTTTGAAATTTATCACCGAGATCATATTGGTCAAATGGACTATAGCCCACCTTACTTGTTTCTTGATTTTTATAAGCTGGGGGCACCCATACGGCATCAATACCTATGGCTTTGAGTCTTGGGCTTAACTCTGTGAGATAATTACTCCAAGCGTTTGGAAAATTATTATTCCAATAATCCCACCAGAAGCCTTGTAATACTACTTTTTTCACAACTGTTTGGGCATTTAGCAGGTTGGTATTTCCAACCAGCATCCATACTAATAGAAAAAGAACAATTACTTTTTTGCGTGTAAATTTTTTGCAAGTCATTTCCTATATTTTTATTATTGAAAGGATAGTAACTCTGTGCAGATTTCTTAAAAAACCAATCTACATGAGATGTATTTTTATAATTCTATTTCAAGCAACTCCTTAAACCGTTGGAAAAATAATATTTTTTTTGGAATGTGTAATATCTACACAATAATTTTTTTATGGAATACATACTACTATCAGTAAATGCAGATGAATAAGCACTAAATGCACACTCTTTTATATATGGCTTTTTCCCATTTGGCTGCTACACCTTATTTTTGCAGCCGCCAAAAAGGCATTTATCAATAAAATAATTTTATGTCATACGATGTTGTTGTTGTAGGAAGTGGCCCCGGTGGATATCCAGCCGCTATTCGTGCTTCTCAATTAGGTTTAAAAGTAGCAATTATTGAAAAGGAAAGTTTGGGTGGTATTTGCCTAAACTGGGGTTGTATTCCCACCAAAGCATTATTAAAAAGTGCACAGGTATATGAATACATGAAACACAGTAGCGATTATGGCATTAATGCAACCGGTATAGCACATGATTTTGGCGCAGTTATAAAACGTAGTCGTGGTGTGGCAGAAAAAATGAGTAAGGGTGTACAATTTCTCATGAAGAAAAATAAGATTGATGTTATTATGGGCTATGGCCGTGTAAAGGGTAAAGGCCAAATTGAAGTAACAGCAGCCGATGGTGCCAAACAAATAATAGAAGCAAAATATGTGGTAATAGCAACAGGAGGCCGCAGCCGGGAATTACCAAATCTAAAACAGGATGGCGTAAAGGTAATTGGATACAGGGAAGCAATGGTGCTACCACAGCAGCCAAAGAGTATGATTATAGTAGGCAGTGGAGCCATAGGTGTAGAGTTTGCATACGTTTATAATAGTATGGGTACAAAAGTTACGATCGTAGAATTTATGCCTCGCATAGTGCCTGTAGAAGACGAAGACATTTCAAAAGAATTAGAAAAGCAATATAAAAAACAGGGTGTTGAAATATTTACAAATGCTAGCGTAGAGCAATTGGACACAACAGGTGCCGGTGTAAAAGCTACTGTAAAAAAACAGGATGGTAGCACATTTACTTTAGAAGCAGATGTAGTGCTCAGTGCAGTAGGTGTTGTAGCAAATATTGAAAACTTAGGATTAGAAGAGGCAGGAATAAAAACTGAAAAAGGAAAAATTATTGTTGATAAATATGGCCAATGTTCTGTAGCAGGTATTTATGCTTTGGGAGATTGCACACCTGGTCAATCATTGGCGCATGTGGCTAGTAAAGAAGGAGTGAATGTAGCTGAGCATATTGGCTTCATGGAGAAGAAATATCATCATTTGCCAGAAGCAATGGATTATAATAATATTCCTGGCTGTACTTATTGTACACCTGAAATAGCAAGTGTAGGATATACAGAAAAAGCTGCTAGAGAAGCAGGATATGAAGTAAAGGTTGGCAAATTTCCTTTTATGGCAAGTGGTAAAGCTAGTGCCGCCGGTGCTACTGAAGGTTTTGTAAAAGTAATATATGATGCTAAGTATGGAGAACTTTTAGGCACACACATGATTGGTGCTAATGTAACCGAGATGATAGCAGAATCTGTAACAGCAAGAAAATTAGAAACTACTGCACACGAGATTTTAAATGCCGTACATCCACACCCTACCATGAGTGAAGCTTTTAAAGAAGCAACAGCCGTAGCTTATGGAGAGGCAATTGATTTATAAAATCATTTCCAATAGACTGATGCATGTATAGATAAAAAATATCTATACATGCTTTATTATGAAAGATGTGTATGAATATGCTTAATGCTATACATGCTATCGCAAAAGAAAATGCAAGGAATACCATTTGTTATAATTAAAAATAACAAAGCAATCCTAAGCAAAATAACAAATCAAGAAAATAATTTATGTCATTGCAAGCAGGTATTGTAGGATTGCCAAATGTGGGCAAGTCAACCCTTTTTAATGCAGTAAGTAATAGTGCCAAAGCACAGGCTAGTAATTATCGATTCTGTACAATAGATCCAAATGTAGGATTGGTAGATGTGCCAGATGCCAGGCTCATAAAACTCACAGAACTAGCCAATCCCCAGCGGGTAGTACCTACACAAATTGAAATTGTAGATATAGCAGGGCTGGTGCGTGGTGCCAGTAAAGGAGAAGGTTTGGGAAACAAATTTTTGGCAAATATCAGAGAAGTAGATGCCATCATTCATGTAGTACGCTGTTTTGAAGATGAAAATATCCTCAGAGAGGAGGGTGCTATTAATCCCGTGAGCGATAAAGAAATTATTGATACAGAGCTTCAACTTAAAGACTTAGATAGCATAGAGAAAAAAATTCAACGCACCGAAAAATTGTCGCGTACAGATCCAAAACTAAAAGCAGAATTGGATGTACTCGTTCGTTGTAAAGAGTACTTAGAAAAAGGAAAAAGCATTCGGGGCTTACAGTTGGATAAAGAAGAATTAGTAGCAGTGGCAGATTTATTTTTACTCACTAATAAGCCAGTACTTTATGTGGCAAATGTAGATGAGGCTTCCATGCATACGGGCAATAAATATTCTGATATTTTACATACAGCAGTACTCGAAGAAAATGCTGAAATGATTATCATGAACAATTCTATTGAGGCGCAAATAACCGAGATGGATAATGCAGATGATAAGCAAATGTTCATGCAAGAATATGGCATGCATGAGCCTGCCCTTGATAGGTTGATACATGCGGCTTATGCCTTATTAAATCTTTCTACCTATTTCACTGTAGGTGAAAAAGAAGTACGTGCTTGGACTATACAAAAAGGCTGGAAAGCCCCACAGGCCGCTAGTGTGATACATAGTGATTTTGAAAAAGGTTTTATCAAAGCAGAAGTAATTGGCTATGATGATTTTGTGCAGTATGGTAGCGAATCTGCTTGTAGAGATACAGGAAAACTTTGTATAGAAGGAAAAGAATATTTGGTAAAAGATGGTGACATTATGCACTTCAGGTTTAATGTATAAGCCATTGTTATCATTTTCAATATAAGTATATCTAAAGTAGCGTCAGCATGAAATTATTAAAATACAGAAGCTGGATACTACTCTTTGTTCTTGCCATCATATGGTACATATTTTCTAGCAACCCTATACGCACTGAGCAGTATTATAGTACAGGTTTATACCCATATATTGCATTTGTACAACGAACAATTTTTGGGTGGATTCCCCTAAGTATTGGTGATGTATTCTATGCCATTTTAGTTTGCTGGATGCTGTATAAAATTTATATATTTTTCAAAGGAAAAAAATATAAAAAAGGCTTTGGCACTCTATTAATCAATTGTATAAGAATTGTACTTACCCTTTGGCTTTGCTTTCAATTAATATGGGGTTTAAATTATAACAGAGCCGGACTTGCATGGCAAACAAAATATATTCCTGCACCCTATAGCACAGACACATTAAGCATGCTTACACAGTATCTTATAGACTGTACCAATGCAGAAAGAAATAGTCTTGATAGCTCCTTTCAATTTCCCGAATGGGATGTGTTAAAAAACAGTTGCATTGAAGCCTATCAATCTTCAGAAAAGCAATACCCCTTCTTACATTACAAGGCCAACTCTATTAAAAAATCCATGTATGGAAGGCTCGGAAATTATATGGGATTTTTGGGATACTACAATCCCTTCACAGGCGAAGCACAATTGAATAAATACATACCAGATGTAGTAAAACCTTTTACACTCTGTCATGAAATGGCGCACCAACTTGGCTATGCCAGTGAAAGTGAGGCCAGCTTTGCATCTTATCTTACTTGTATGGAAAGCAATAATGCATTTTTACATTATAGCGCTCACTTCGATGTATTACTATATGCGCTTGGAGAACTGCACTTTAGAGATAGTATCCAATATAAAAACAGGATACAAACTTTAGATAAAAACGTAAAGGCGGACATCAATACCTATCGGGAATATGCTACAGCATACACCAACCCCATAGAGCCTTATATTAATAAAATGTATAGTCTTTTTTTACAAGCCAACAGTCAGGAGTCAGGCATTGAAAGTTATGATGAAGTAGTAGCATGGGTCAATGCTTATGAGGCAAAAAAAACAAATCCCTACAAAAGATAATATCTTTCAAATCATGATTTTACTACAACCTCAAAGCATATAAAATATTTTATTTAAGGCGTGTCCCTTTGGGCCGGGCTTTCCGTTTCAAGTCCTCGCCACTCCTGCGTCG
>CAXYYO010000060.1:0-12058 GCA_964293305.1 uncultured bacterium
AGCAGTAGCTATTCTAATTGGCTACTTTGCGCTTGGACAAAGCTATGACGACCAAATGAATAAAGCGGGAGAAGCTTTGCAGAAAAAAGATTTTTGTAGCGCTTTAAATATTTTTAAAAACGCTTTTAGAGACAGTTCTAAAATTGGTACTTATGACTTTGCCTATGCTGCAATGGCAGCAAGTAATTGCAATGCCGAAAGACTTGCTTTGGATTGGCTCAGTAAAAGTCACCAAAAAGGACTTGGACTAAACCCTGGCGAAATAGACTTTATTTCCAATGATAGTGGATTCATCAAACTTCATTCATTTTCTGAGTGGACAGATATTATAAACGAAATGCGAAAAGCACTAGCTCAAAAACAAGAACAGCAAACTAAAAAAATTGCAGAATGGATTACACTCATTGACTCAAATAAAATTACAAAAAAGAAAAATGAAAAATTCGTAAACCCAAAAAGTGGTTTTGCTTTGTACTACACAACAGTTGACACTTTAAAAATTCCATATCTTGTTTATATACCTACCAACTACGACCCATTAAAATCTATGCAACTCATTGTGTATTTACACGGAGGTATTGTAAATACTGAAAATTATAATTTTGACAATCCAGACTTAGCATCCGGTGAGCCAATATTTTCGATGGGAGACAGGTTTAATTCAATCATCATTTACCCATTTGGCAAAAAAGACTTTGGTTGGGTAGCCCAGAAAAAAGCTTTTGAAAATGTTCTAACAGAAATCAAAGAAGTTCAACAATATTATAACATTGATAATAAAAGAATTTTTCTAGGCGGAATGTCAAATGGTGGCACAGCTTCATTTTGGTTTGCCTCTCAAAAGCCTAATATTTTTAAAGGTTTTTATGCATTTTCCCCATTGCCTAAACTTGAAATAGGAGACATAAATTTTAAAAATTTATCACAAGGAAAACAATTTTATAGCATCAACTCAAAAGAAGACGATGTATTCACATATACTGATGCTTATTCAATCTACAACATGCATAAAACAGAATCAAAAGATTGGCATTTTGAAACATTAGAAAAAGGGAATCACGGTTTTATTTATGACCCAACGAATGGAAAAGAAATTATGATTAAGCTATTTGAACAATTATTAGCAAAATAAATACATCATTCCTGATAGGATTTACGAAACTAATCAACCATTCATTCTATGGACATTTTTAAAATATTACTATTAACACATATAGTTTGTGGCGGAACGAGCCTATTACTTGGGGCAATACAATTGCTCACAAAAAAAGGGGACAAAAGGCACAAAATAATTGGGAATATATATTTTTTTACCATGCTATTTGCAGCATTAGTAGCGTTACCAATGTCATATTTACATCCAAATTATTTTCTTTTTATTATAGGAGTATTTACATCATATATGCTGTTAACAGGAAAAAGGTATTTGAAAAAGAAGGATAATAATGAAATTCAATTTGCTGATTGGACACTTACTTTTTTAATGTTAGTTTTCGGAATTGCTTTTATTGTATTTGGAGTATTTAATATTGTAAAAGCAAATTATTTTGGCATTGTTATTTTAGTATTTGGCAGTATTAGTATTTTATTTGTCAATCAAGATTTTAAAATTTTCAAAGGAAAATCAAAGGTTAAAAATTATTGGCTTACAATGCATCTTCAAAGAATGATAGGCAGTTATATAGCATCTGCTACGGCTTTTCTGGTGGTGAATAATAAAATTTTGCCAGATGTAATAGCATGGCTTTTGCCTACTGTTTTAATAGTTCCTTTAATAATTAAATGGACAAGAAAATACAAAGTAGAAATTAATTAAGAGCTAAAGCGGCTTGTCTTATATTTCAGTTGAAAAGAATCAGTATATATTTATATGGTTTAAATGCAGCGTTTCAACATTGCAATAAATTTCGATGAAACATCAGGGTTTACTCTTATTGTGAATACGGTTCTAATTTAGAATTGGGTATTTTATTTTGGCAATTAATATGGCTAGATGGTATTTTTAGTTAATGTATATCATATATATAAGCATTTTTATTCATGTCCATGTTAAACCATCCTATCCATACAAAGTCCGAAGGTGGCTTATTTTAATTAACAAAAACAAATAAAAGATTTATGAAAAAAGTATTTTTCTATGTGCTGTTGGCTGTATCGTTGGTAGCTTGTAAAGATGAAACAAGTGTTATTCCGGGATCTGGTGTTTTGTATGTAAATGCTATACCAGAGGTAAATAATTTTGATATATTTAATAATGCAGCACTAATAGATACAGGTTTGGTATATGGTGATTACACCCCCTACTATCTAACAGAACCGGGTAATTACAATGTGGCATTTTCTGATCATAGTACGGGTACAGCATTAGCATCTGTTACAACAGATTTTGCTTCAAATGGATTTTATAGTGTATTTACTATACTGGATGGTACAGAAAAAAAAGCGGTGGTTATAAAAGACAATCTTGTACAACCTGCTACAGATAGTTGTTATGTGCGTTTTTTACATTTTAGCCCAGATGCAGGTGGTGTAGATGTAGCGGTAACTGGTGGCGACATTTTATTTTCTACTCGCATTTACAACGACCAAGAGGCAAATCCTTCAAAAGCTGATTTTACTGAGTTGGCAGCTGGTACCTATAATTTAGAAGTGAGACCTATAGGCAGTGGTACTCCGGTGCTTTTATTACCAAATACCGTATTGGAAGGTGGTAAAATTTATACAATTTATGCACGTGGGTTGGTGGCTGGTATGGCACCTTATGATTTGAGTGCAGGTATTTTGGTAAACTATCCATAGTATTTTCAAGATATCCCCTTTGGATATAAAATATATAAAATCAGGAGGGAGTGTAAAGACAATTTTAAATACATAAAAAAGAGTAGCCTTTTTGGTTACTCTTTTTTTTGAAATATAAAAATAGATTTATGCTAAAAATTGATCATGTATATAATCAACCACATCAATCAAATTGCCGGTTCTTTCATAAATAGCTATCTGTCTATCTGCACCGGTACCTGTTTCTAATAATCGAGGTACTGCATCCAATAAAGATCTGCTACCAAGATGCTTTGATGCATCATCTACAAAGTCCAACAACTCTCCTATTAAAGAGCGAGTACTTACTTCGCTTTCTTTGCCAAAGTCAATGAGTTTACCATCAATACCATAGCGGCTTGCACGCCACTTATTCTCATTTAATAATGCCCGTTGATAGATCATATAATTCATGTTTTTGCTGCGCATATAATACAGCTGGGCACAGAGAGCCTGAAATAATGCAGCCAGTACCATTGTATCTTCAACAGTAAGACATACATCGCAAATACGAAATTCAACAGTATTAAAAAAGGGATGCACCCTGATATCCCACCAAATTTTTTTGGCGTTATCAATACAATTTGTTTTTACCAAAAGATTGATATAACTATCATAGGCTTCAATACTTTCAAAATGATCTGGAATACCTGTGCGAGGAAACTTATCAAATACTTTTGTTCTAAAACTTTTATAGCCTGTATATCTCCCTTCCCAAAAAGGAGAGTTTGTACTGAGTGCATACACATGAGGTAGAAAATACCTAACACTATTTGCTATATGCATTGCCATACGTCTATCTTCCATACCTACATGTACATGCAATCCAAAAATGAGATTACTTCTTGCAGCTTCCTGTAGTTCATTTACTATTTCATTGTATCGTACATGATCAGTTATGAGTTGGCTTTGCCAATGGCTAAATGGATGTGTGCCTGATGCGCCTACCCAATAGCCTAAACTTTCAGCAATGCCCGCCACTGTTTGACGTAGATGAGATACATCATTCCATGCTTCTTCCACATCTGCACAGATATCTGTACCCACTTCTACAACAGCCTGGTGCATTTCTGCTTTTACTTTTTCATTAATCAGTTTCTGACCTTCCAATACAATCTTTTGTTCATGACTACATAGTTCCCGAGTTTGAGGATTGATTACCATATACTCCTCTTCAATACCCAGTGTAAAACTTTTATAATTAATGCCTGGCATGGTTCTAATTTTTTACATTAAAAAAGGAAGTAACAAAACACTTCCTTTGAATAAAATGCATGGGTTATAAAAAACAACATAACACATGCATTCTGTTTATGAAAACAATAACTCTTTAGCGCTACTGCGGATTATGTATTCACCCCATGTAAGATTGTCCTTACCTAATTCCTGTGTTTGTGCTTTTTCTATGGCATAGTTAGCAGTGGTTTCTACCACCCATGCAAAATTTTCTTCACCTACACTGGCACGATCTGCATCTGGTGCAGGATTACAGAAATCAATGGCATAAGGCACTCCATCCCTTAGGGCTAGCTCCACTGTATTAAAATCATAACCTAGATATTTATTAATCCTGATTACAATATCTTCCATCATAGCCAATTTTTCAGCCGAGGGCTTAAAGTCTGCTACATAACGCAGGTGATGAGGATTACGTGGCTCATAAGACATAATGCGTACATGCTTACCACCAATACAATAACAACGATAATATTCTTCAAATACAATTTCTTCTTGTAATAACATGACCAACTGTCCAGTTTCCGCATGTTTATCAAAGAAATCTTCCATACTTTCAAGCTTGTACACATTCTTCCAACCGCCACCGGAAAATGGCTTCATATATGCTGGAAATCCTACATAATCGAATATGCCCTCCCAGTCTAATGGATAGGATAAATTAGAGAATGAATCATCAGAGGTGTCAACTGGTAAATCACGACTTGGTAAAATTACAGTTTTGGGTACAGGCACATTAATTTTTGTGGCCAGACAGTTATTAAAAAATTTTTCATCTGCACTCCACCAAAATGGATTATTGATGACCGCAGTACCTGTAAGGGCAGCGTTTTTCAGGAAAGCCCTGTAAAAAGGTATATCCTGACTAATGCGGTCAAATATTACTGCATAACCACAACTTTCACCCTGCTTTACTTTATCAATAAGCACTGGCTCAGCCATAATACCAGGAATGTTTTTACTGTTTATACGTTCTACAATAGCTTGTGGAAAAGTTCTTTCCTTGCCAAATAGAATTCCAATTTTCTTCATACTATGAATTTTTATATTTTGAGATAATTTATCTGCATGCAATCATTACTAGCAGTGCGCCAATGTAAAGAAGATATTGAATCAGACCATTTTTTGAAAAATAAATTTTAAAGAAGGTCCAAATGAATAAAATATGTTTTTATTGCAGCCCTTATTTTAATACATGGTTGCTGGGAAAATTACAACACCGATTATAAATACAACTACATACACGATAAATTCCATCTATCTTAAAAGAGAGGTTATAATTGATATTTACAAACATGATGTAGGTGTTGAAAAAATTGAGGATTTAATTTTAATTAATGATGGGCAGGATTTACCAAGAATGGATTTCTTATCGATATTAGAACCTCTGTTTTCAAAAAACGAAATAAAACCCATCATTTGCGTTGGCATCCATTGTGGCCCGGAACGTAAGATGGAATACGGCATGAAAGACCAACCAGACTTTAAAGGCAGGGGTGCAAAAGCTGGTTTGTATGAACAATTTCTTTTTGAAGAATGTATGCCTTTTCTTGATCAAGAAGCAATCATTCCTGCTCGATTACAAATGCATTATGCAGGGTTTTCATTAGGTGCTTTATCTGCACTTGATATCAGCTGGAGAAATGCTGATAAATTTTGCTCCATTGGTATATTTAGTGGAAGCTTATGGTGGAGAAAGAAAGGATATGATGAAGGATATAATGATGAAACTGATAGGCTTGCACATGCCATGATAAGAAATGGCACTAAAAAGAATAATTTAAAATTCTTTATACAAACTGGTGGTGCCGATGAGAGTGAAGACCGCAATAAAAATGGCATTATCGACTCCATTGATGATGCGCTAGATTTGGTAAAAGAATTGAAGCAAATTGGATACAATGATGAACAAATATATTATATGGAGATAGCAGATGGCAAACATGATGTGCCTACTTGGGGGAAAGCTTTCCCCTATTTCTTAAAATGGGGATGGAGCAATAAAAAAGGCTCCGAATAGGAAGCCTTTACAAATTTTTTTTTGATTATACTAAACAGTGGCAATTAGATTTTTCACTTCAATTTTCTGACTACTTTCAGCAACCATCAAATTACTTTTTTTTTGATCAGAAACCCTTCGCTCTAATGAGAGAATACGAGCATGATTACTCAGCATTTCATCCTCCAGTCGCAGGATTCTTTTTCGCTGTGTAAAAACAATAGCAGACTTAATAAGAAACCCTCCTGCAAAGCAAATTGCAGCAATGAATACAAGGGAATCCATACCAACAGATCCGTTAAAAATTGAAAGTAGTGCAGCAGCCATGATAATTTAATTTTAGGTTATAAATTTGTTTTACATAAAGTATTATGACAAACTTACAATAAATATCATACAAAATTAATAATATCCATAACTTTTTGATGAACGTCAGACATTTGTATCCGTTCTTGTGTCATGCTATCCCTATACCTAAGCGTAACTGTGCCATCAATTTTTGTTTGTTGATCGATTGTAGCACAGAGGGGAGTTCCAATAGCATCCATCCTTCTGTATCGTTTCCCAATAGCATCTTTTTCTTCATAAAAACAACGAAAATGTTTTTTGCAATCATCCATTAATTGACGTGCTAGTTCAGGAAGCCCATCCTTTTTGATCAGTGGTAAAATGGCTAATTTTACCGGTGCCAGTTGTGGTGGTATTTTCATCACATCTCTAGTATCTGTAGTACCATCTTCCTTTTGTAGCAGTTCTTTTTTATATGCATTGCTTAATTAGTGTAAAAACATTCTGTCTAATCCAATTGAAGTTTCTATAACATATGGAATATAGTTGCCATAAGGTTTTCCGGTATCAGCATTTATTTCAGCATCAAAATATTGCTGTTTCTTTTTACTAAATTCTTGGTGTCTACTCAAATCAAAATCAGTACGACTATGAATACCTTCCACTTCTTTAAATCCTATAGGAAATTGGTATTCAATATCGCAAGCGGCATCTGCATAATGCGCCAATTTACTATGCGGATGAAACTGATATTTTTCTGCGGGAATGCCTAGAGATAAATGCCATTTCATTCTTGCTGCTTTCCAGTATTCATACCATTGCATTTGTGTGCCAGGTCGAATAAAAAATTGCATTTCCATTTGCTCAAATTCCCTCATTCGAAAAATAAACTGCCGAGCTACAATTTCATTTCTAAAAGCTTTACCCGTTTGTGCTATTCCAAATGGAATTTTCATACGAGCAGATTTTTGAACATTTAAAAAATTGACAAAAATGCCCTGCGCTGTTTCCGGTCTTAAATATATAGTAGACGCATCGTCTGCTACTGCACCGAGTTCAGTAGAAAACATAAGATTAAACTGGCGAATATCTGTCCAGTTTGTAGTACCACTTACAGCACATTTGATATTGTGAGTGATGAGTAATTTTTTCAATGCTTCAAAATCATCTGTTTTGAGCATTTCTTCCATGTTAAATATTAAATCATTGGCACCAGCCTCATCTCCTTTTTCACGCAGTGTGTCAGCATGCGCTTCCAAAAGATGATCTACCCTATATCGCTTTTTGCTATCCTTATTATCAATCATCGGATCGCTGAAATTATCTACATGTCCACTTGCTTTCCACGTAGTGGGATGCATAAAAATTGCAGCATCAATACCTACAATATTTTCGTTCATATTGGTCATACTATGCCACCAATAATCCCTAATATTTTTTTTCAATTCACTTCCCCAAGGACCATAATCATACACGGCACTTAGTCCATCATATATTTCACTATTAGGAAACACAAACCCATATTCTTTTGCATGGGCTATTATATCTTGGAGGCGAACTTCTTCTTTTACAGACATGTCTATTAGTATTTATAAAAACAGGGTACTAATGGTTACCCTGCTAATCTTGTTTTGTTGGTGATACGCTTAAAAAATAATTAGGTTATTAAGCAGTTACTGTAACGGAATGTATTGCTGCACTAATTTCTTTAATTAGAGATGCATCTTTTTCTATTGCATTTCCCACAACTATTACGTCGGCTCCTGATCTGCAATACAGGTATGCTTTTTCAGGGTTTGTGATACCGCCGCCTACTATCAGTGGAGCCTCAATACCGGCAGCCACTTTTTCAACCATGGTTTCTGTTATGGGCTTTTTAGCACCACTTCCGGCATCCATAAAAATGAGTTTCATTCCAAGCATTTCACCAGCCATTGCTGTGCAAAGTGCTATTTCATTTTTATCTGAAGGTATAGGTGCAGCATTTGATATATAAGAAACAGTTGTAGGAGCACCGCCATCAATAACCATATATCCTGTAGGCATTATTTCCAGCCCACTCTGCTTTACAACCGGTGCACTTATAACATGCTGGCCAATAAGCAATTCCGGATTTCTACCGGATATCAAAGATAAATAAAGCAAGGCATCCGCATATCTACTTACTTGCGAAGGGGCACCCGGAAAAATAATAACTGGAATATTACAGGATACTTTTATCTGACGGATACATTCGTCCAAATTATTTGATATAACCAAACTGCCTCCTACAAAAATATAATCAACATTGGCATCCACAGCCTTTGCAACTAATTGCTCTGTGCGTGCCACATTAACTTTATCCGGATCAATAAGTACTGCAAAGGATTTTTGTCCCTTTAACTTTCTTTCTTGCAGCAATTGATGTATTCTATGTTTCATTCAGTTCAATAATCAGGCTATATAATATTGGTATAATTATCTGCAATAATAGGGAAAATAGCGTGTTTGGTTTTTAGCTGTTGCTGTCGGATTGAAAGAATTTTGTGCTATTGTGTATTATTCACCACAGTGTTATATAAAAAAAGTACAACAAGTTGTGGGTTTTCATAAAAAATTCCTAATAAATATTATCCACTTTGCTGCTGCATTTTCTATTATGATACCGCAAGTATGCACATGTTTTTATTTTTTTAATGGGCATTCAATTATTGTATTATAGGTTATTCACACAAAAAAACGATTCCTAAAAAGAGTTTTGTTTTTGGAAAATAACATTACCTTGTGCATTCCATTTGAAATATTCCTATATCAACAAACTATCTCAATCAAATTAATCATCACAAAAATTTATCTTATTATGAAATTAAAATTTCTACTAATCGCATTTGTTTTGTGTGCCATAAACGCGGTGGCTCAAAAAAACTTAAGCAAAATATTTGTTGGAGAAAATGGCATGAGCAAAGCACATATACAGCTTTCAAAAGACCAGCAATTCGCATTTAAAAAGCAAAATTTAGAAGTTTTACTTTCGAATAATACAGAAAGTAAGTTGATTTTAAAATCAGCATCTACAGATGCACTTGGATTTGCACATTATCGATTTAAACAGGCCTATCGTGGATATGAAATACAACATGCATCACTGATTGCACATGCAAGAAATGGTGTAGTGGAGAGTATAGGTGGTGAAATGGTTGTCAACTTTGGGTTTAGCAATCGCTATGATACAAGAGTAAGTATTTCGGAAGCATCTGCGCTTCAAAATGCATTATCTCATATCAATGCCACACAATATGCTTGGCAGGATGAGGCTATGGAACAGGCTTTAAAAAATCAAATGAAAAAGTCAACAGCTACCTATAAGCCAAAAGCAACACTGGTTTGGTACAATAAAGGTGATGAAATAATACCATCTGAATTAAGGTTGGCTTACAGAATAAATATTTACGCCAGAATACCCTTAAGCAGAGCCGAGTATTTTATTGATGCAAAAACTGGTGAGTTATTGGGAAAGGTAGATAAACTGTGTTTTAGCGATGCTATAGGCACAGCCCAAACAGCATGGAGTGGACCTCAAACCATTCATAGTGATTATGTAAGCGCTAGCAATAATTATAGACTTAGGGATTTATCAAAAGGAGCTCAAATCATTACACTTCATGGTGAAAATGGCAAGCGTGGTCAGGAGTACAATAGCACAACCCCAAATTGGAGTTTTACTAATAGTGATTTAGCATCATTAGATGCGCATTATGGCGCAGCCCAGACTTGGCAGTTTTATTACGATAATTTTAACCGCAATAGTTATGATAATAATGGGACAGCATTAGTGAGTTATATTAATGATCCCACCTATATTGATAATGCTTTTTGGGATGGACAATCTATGAATTATAATATAAGAACAGGTTCGAATGGTGGAGTAACGGGTATTGATGTATGTGGTCATGAATTAACACATGGTGTTACTCAGGAAACAAGTAACTTAGTCTATTCCAGTCAATCGGGTGGTATCAATGAAAGTCTCAGTGATATAATGGGAAAAAGTGTACAGTTTTGGTCAAAGCCTTCTGACAAAAGCTGGTTATTGAGTAACGATATGAATTGGCTAATCAGGAATATGGCTAACCCAAATGAATTCTCCATGCCGGATACCTATCAAGGTCAATATTGGAGTAAATATGCCAATGTACATTCTTTGAGTGGTGTTGGTAATTTTATGTTTGTGTTACTAGTAGATGGTGGCACAGGCACAAACGATAAAGGTTGGAATTATAATGTTGCAGCCTTAGGACTTTCAAAAGCCGATCAAATTATTTATCGGTCAAATGATGTTTATCTTTCTGCCAATTCAAAATACCCTGATTGGCGTGTAGCTTGTATTAATGCTGCCACAGACCTTTATGGAGCCTCAAGCAATGAAGTGTTGCAGGTAAAAAATGCCTTTTATGCTGTAGGTATTGACAGTATTTCCGCAATTACTTGTACAAAACCTGCCGGCCTCGGGGCAGATTCCATTACAACCAAAACGGCAGTATTGTCTT
The DNA here is from genome assembly GCA_964293305.1 of uncultured bacterium. Lineage (GTDB taxonomy): Bacteria > Bacteroidota > Bacteroidia > Chitinophagales > Chitinophagaceae > CALAGJ01. The sequence continues at coordinate 10,867 of CAXYYO010000060.1, forward strand.
GGAATGCAGTGGCCAATGCAAAATCTTACAATGTACAATGGGAAAAAACCGGAGACCAAAGTTGGGTAACAGTATCAGATATTACCTCTAATTCATATAAATTAACCGGACTTAGCTCAAATACTTCTTATGAATTCAGGGTGCAAACAGTTTGTGATACAAACTCCAGCAGTGTATATAGTGCATCAAGTAGCTTTGTAACAGCGGGAGTTGGTGGATATTGTAATTCTAAAGGGTTAAATAGTACTTATGAATATATACAGTCTGTAAAAATAGGATCGTTTACAAATGAGAGTGGGGATGATGGAGGTTATGGAAATTATTCAAAATATACTGCTCCAATACAGTCCGGAAATAATTATAGTATTCATCTCAAAGCTGGCTTTAGTGGTTCTCCATATTCGGAATATTTCAGTGTATTTATAGACTACAATCATGACCGCGACTTTTTAGATGCCGGTGAAAAAGTAGGAACCATATCCACTGCTTCTACCAATGAAGTGACTATTAATTTTACTGTACCAGCAACTGCTAAAAATGGCATTACGGGAGCTAGGGTGAAAATGGTGTACGGTACTCCTTCTTTTGATGCTTGTGGAGATTTTTCATATGGTGAAGTGGAAGATTATACAGTCAATATTTCAGGAGCCAGTTTCATAGCTACGAATAAAAATCCATCGGCAGAAAGCATGCAATCAAATATAGCATCAGGAAATAATAATTTGCTGGCATTAAACCCAAATCCGGTTATTAATAGTAATGCTTATGCAATATATAAAATAGCTGAAAAAGGAAACGTTCAATTTGAAATAACAAGCCCAACAGGAGTTGTTTTAAAAAGATTTGATGCAGGCTTAAAACAACCGGGAAATTACAGTTTCAATATAACAGGTATGGACAAGCTACATGCAGGCACTTACTTCATTTTACTAAAACAAAATAGCACTCTGATTTCGAGTACACAGTTTTTAAAACAATAAGTCTTACAGTAAAAAAGCCCCCAATAGTCAAATACTATCTGGGGGCTTTTTTATGGATAAAAGAACCTTTGATGCGTTTGAGCTATTTTAAACCCAGATGATGCAGTTGAATTGTATTACTAAAGTTAAACGATGTATATCTATGCATTTGACAACAATTATACCATTTCCAAATAATATATAGTCCAAAATAGTTTATTTGATTTTTTTTG
>CAXYYO010000061.1:0-11924 GCA_964293305.1 uncultured bacterium
TTTTGCATTTCGCTAAACAGTTTGCTGATGCTTTTCTTGCTTACGTGTAATTCTGCCATATTATTTATTTTACAAATTTTTTCTTAATTCAAATTCTTCTTTTCTGTCTCTCAGTTCTATTGCTTTATCAATATTTAAGCCACCACTTAGGGGTCTTTTTACCGTGTCTTGAAAATGATCAGATGATACAGCTTCTATAAATTCTGTTGATAAATTTAGTAATCTAGCTACGGCACATGCCATTTCATAAGGACTTACTAAATCCCTGCCTGCCAAGTGCCATACTCCATTTTTTTTTTGTTGTATGATGGCTTCAATGCCTTTGCAAATATCTGGTGCAAAACTGGGTGTGCGCTGCTGGTCATTTACAACCTTTATCGATTGCTTATTTTTTAAATTGTCTGCCACCCATTGTATAAAACCCGGTCTTATACCTGCCCAAGTATCCCCATAAATAAACACAGGTCTTACAATTGTTCCCTGCGCTTCAAGTGGCTCTATTTCAAGCTCAGCAAGTCTTTTGGTTTCTCCATAATAGTTTAAGGGATTGCATATATCGTCCTCTTTATGTGGGCCACCATTCCCAAATATAAAATCTGTACTTAGATGTATAAATCGTTTATGCTTTAAGTTGATTTCTTGAAATGCTTTTACTAATTGTCTGGTAGCAATTACATTCTGTGTATAGGCATCCTGAGGATTTTGTAAACATGCATCAGGTTTGCTCATGGCAGCGGTATGAATGATAACATCAGGCAGTGTACCAGCTATCAAACGTTTGACTTCCTCCTCACTGGTGAAGTCAGTACTTATCCATTTTAAAAATATACTTTTTGGAATTCTCCTTTGGCCTCTTCCTGTGGCAGTAACCGCATATTTTTTATCAGCAAAATATTTGCATAAATGCTGTCCTAAATAACCATTAGCACCTGTAATGAGTATGTGCATGATATATATTAATAATCATCATGCTGAGCTTCCATTTCATCGGAGTCATTGGAGTCATTGGAGTCACTGGAGTCAGATTCCTGTTCATCATCGGATTCCTCTGAAAAGCCCTCAGCTTGTTTTGATAAGTCATATTTTTCTTCAATATCTGCATATTTTTCACCCAGCAAACTGCGTGTACCATACTGTTGTGGCCCTATACCTTCAACACGAATGATTTGAGGATATTCCATCTTGCCATTTCCTTCCTTTGAAATGTTGATTAACTCAACCAGAAATATCCAATTTTTTGAAAAATCATATACATATACAAATCGTTGATTGGTATCTTTTATTTCAGAACCTACTACTGTTTGGTCCATTAATAGTGGTGCTACCTGATATGTTTTATCATATTGCTCCAGGGAAATTTCCCTGCCACGAAGCCAGCTGTCGTTACTTCTATAAAATGTAGCTTGGTGCTTATTGTCAAATTCAAAACTTTTTAATATGGATAAGTGTAAGTCTTTAAATGTTTGGGTATGCAGCACTAGTACATCTCTATGTACAGCTTCATCTTCTTCTAAATAAATCCTAAATTTGAGTACGGCCATGAAATTCTAATTAATGCAAATGTGCAACAAATACTTTCAAAATGTGCAATCATTCGTCATTAAAAAATATAAGTAACCATAATAAAATACATTATCTAATCCCATATTTTAATTTGAATAGAAAGAGTAGAATGTAGTTTTTTGCTGCGCAATGTTTTTACGGTATCAATATTTTTTGAGAAAATGACGCTATCGAATAAAAAAAAGCTGCCTATAACGAGACAGCCTCTTTCTTGTCGGGATGACAAGATTTGAACTTGCGACCCCACGCCCCCCAGACGTGTGCGCTACCGGGCTGCGCTACATCCCGAAATGATTTGCGATTCCTTCATACAATAATATTTGTACGAACAACATCATGTAAAACACCGTTTTTTGACGGTCGGCAAATGTAGCGGCTTTAACCTAAAAACCTTTAATTTGCACCAAAATTTTTCATACAGCAGCATGAAGATTCTTATCAATAATGTTACCATAGCAGATCCTCAATCCCCCTTTCATCTCCAAATATTATCTGTTTATATAGAAGCAGGTATCATAAAGCAAATTGGGCCGGATATAAACGAACCAGCCGATGAAATTATTGATGCCACAAATACCTTTATCAGCCCGGGATTTACTGATATTTTTGGGAATGCCGCAGATCCTGGTTTTGAGCACAATGAAACTTTACAATCATTTGCAAATGCTGCCATTGCCGGTGGTTATACAACTGTGGCAATACTACCAAATACCAACCCTGTTGTAGATAAAAAAACAACAGTATCCTACATAAAAAATACAGCAGCTAATCTGCCTGTACATGTACATCCACTAGGTGCTGTGTCAAAGCAGATTGAAGGAAGGGAATTGGCAGAAATGTATGATATGAAATCAGCAGGTGCCATAGCATTTTCAGACGGTATAAAACCGGTGCAAAATGCAGGCCTTCTGCTCAAAGCGCTTCAATATGTAAAAGCATTTAATGGCGTCATCATCCAAGTGCCCATCGATACCAGCATTGGCGCAAACGGCCTGATGCATGAAGGCATCACAAGTACCCGATTAGGATTACCGGGCCTACCAGCTATGGCTGAAGAACTTGTTGTGGCAAGGGATATTAAACTCAGTCGTTATACAGATGCGCATATACATTTTACCGGGGTGAGTTCTCCTAAATCTTTGGAATATATAAACCGTGCAAAAGAAGGTGGTTTAAAAGTTACCTGCTCAGTAACGCCATATCATTTATCCTTTTGTGATGAAGACTTAACTGACTATGATACAAATTTAAAAGTGAACCCTCCATTGCGAAGCAAAGATGATATGATAGCACTCAGACATGCTGTAATGAATGGCTTGGTAGATGCCATAGCATCACATCATTTACCACATGATTGGGATAGCAAAACCATCGAATTTGAATATGCGAAAGAGGGTATGATTAGTTTACAAACAGCATTAGCTTCATTAATCACCGTATTACCAGATATTAGCCCTGAACAGATTGCAAAATTATTTGCTATCAACCCCAGAAAAATACTATCGCTACCACAAAGAATCATTGAAGTAGGAGCCATAGCAGAATGTACAGTTTGGTCAAAAAAAGATACTACAACCCTTACTACAGCAAATAATAAGAGCAAAAGCAATAATTCCCCTTTTATGAATAAAACATTGCAAGGTGCTATTATTGCAATCATCAATAAAAATCAATTCATCAAATATTAATACCATGTCAGATCAGCAGCCCGTTACTTCCCATATCATTAAAGGACTCATTTTATCCTTATTATTAATCATTTTTGGATTAGTCGTGTATTTTACAGGACAAACTACCAATAAAGCATTGGGCTATATTCAATACGTTATATTGATGGGTGGCATTATTTATAGTTGTATCCTTTTTTCAAATCAAAAAAATGGGCAGGTAGGCTTTGGAGAAGTGTTTTCGCATGGTTTTAAAATAACAACGGTAGTAGCAGCTATTATCTGTGTCTATACAATTGTTTCTCTCAAATTAATATTTCCGGAAATGATTGATATCATTATGCGTGAATCAAGAAAGTCTATGGAAGAAAAAAATTTAAGTGACGCAGACATTGATAATGCCCTGCAAATGATGGAAAATAATTTTGTACCTTTTGCCATAGCAGGTATCCTTTTTATGTTTGCACTTATTGGTGCCATTTCTGCAGCCATTGGAGCGGCGGTGGCCAAGAAAAAACCAAATAACCCTTTTGAAAATCAGGCCTAATTATGATGGATATTTCAGTTGTAATACCACTTTTAAATGAAGAAGAATCACTGCCGGAGCTATCAGCATGGATTATATCTGTGATGGAGGCTAACCATTTCAGTTACGAAGTTATTTTTGTGGATGATGGCAGTAGAGATAACAGTTGGCATATCATAGAAAATATTCATCAAAATAATACAAATTTTAAAGGCATTCGCTTTCAGCGGAATTATGGAAAATCTGCAGCACTGAATGAAGGATTTAAAATGGCAGTAGGCAATGTAATCATAACTATGGATGCCGATATGCAGGATAGTCCAGACGAAATTCCTGGTCTGTATAAAATGATTACTGATGAAGGTTTTGACATGGTGAGTGGATGGAAAAAGGTGAGATATGATAATACAATTACCAAAAATATTCCTTCTAAAATTTTTAATGGTGCAGCAAGATATGCCAGTAAAATTCAGCTGCACGATTTTAACTGTGGCCTTAAAGCATACAAACTCAAAGTTGTAAAATGCATTGAAGTATATGGTGAAATGCACCGTTATATTCCTGTTATTGCCAAATGGGCAGGGTTTTCAAAAATTGGTGAAAAAGTAGTAGAACACCGCAAAAGAAAATATGGTATTACAAAGTTTGGTTGGGATCGCTTTGTCAATGGATTCTTAGACCTTGCCACCATTACTTTTATCAGTCGCTTTGGCAAAAAACCCATGCATTTATTTGGTTTATATGGCACATTATTTTTCATCATTGGTTTTGCCATCAGTTTTTACCTGATAGCAGAAAAAATTATTTATGGAAATGATTTTGGCCTTACCAATAAACCTGCATTTTATATAGCAATGGCGGATATGATTATTGGAGTACAATTATTTCTGGCGGGTTTTGTGGGTGAGTTAGTTGCTAGAAACAGTACAGAACGGAATAACTATTTAATTGAATCCAAAACAGGATGCTGATTTATGAAAAAGGTGGTTATCATAGGTCCTGCACATCCCCTAAGAGGGGGCTTGGCTTCCTTTGATGAACGATTGGCAACTGCATTTCAACAAGCAGGAAATGATACCATCATTTATACATTCTCCTTACAGTATCCTGGCTTTCTTTTTCCGGGTACCACACAATATTCTTCGGAGCCTGCACCTACAGATTTGAAGATACATGTTTCAATCAATTCCATTAATCCCATTAATTGGTTAAAGGTTGGACAAAATCTTAAAAAACAGCAAGTAGATATCGTTATTGTAAGGTACTGGCTTCCATTTATGGGGCCTTGCTTAGGCACTATTTTAAGATGTATAAAAAAGAATAAAAAGACCACGGTCATTGCCATTACAGACAACATCATTCCACATGAAAAAAGACTCGGCGACCATTGGTTTACAAAGTATTTTTTAAAACCTGTAGATGCCTGTATAACTATGAGTGAAAAGGTAATGCAAGATCTGCGCACATTTACAAATAAGCCTGCCATACAAGTTGTACATCCGCTATATGATAATTTTGGAGATGGTGTACAGAAATCGGCAGCAAGAATCAAAATTGGCTTACCTCAAAATGAAAAAATAATTCTATTCTTTGGGTTTATTAGACACTATAAAGGTTTGGATATTTTGCTAGAAGCCATGCATTTACTCAAAGAAATGAATGCAGGCATTAAACTACTGATTGCAGGAGAGTATTACGAAGACAGTAAAAGATACACTGATCTCATCCAACAATTTAATCTACAGGATGTGGTGTATGCGCATACTCAATTTATAAATGATAGCCAAGTTAAATACTATTTGAGTGCAGCGGATTTTGTAATACAGCCTTATAGAAATGCTACCCAAAGCGGCGTTACCCCATTGGCTTATCATTTCGAAAAACCAATGTTGGTTACCAATGTGGGCGGACTTCCCGATATGGTGTCAAATAATAAATCAGGAATTGTAGTACCTGCAAATGCCGCAGATATAGCAGCCGGCATACAGCTGCTATATGATAAAGGTGAATCTTTTTTTATTCCACATCTCCGTGAGGAAAAGAAAAAATATAGTTGGAATAATTTAATTACAAATATTATGAATTTGGCTTCCGCCAATGAATCAAACTAAAATGATGATACATAAAATTTTCAGAAGTCGTGCCCCGCTTCGTATTGGACTGGCCGGTGGAGGTACAGATGTAAGCCCTTATACTGATGAATTTGGTGGGGCTATTCTTAATGCTACCATTTCGCATTATGCACATGCCAATATTGAAATCATTCCTGACAAAAAAATCATACTTCATGCCGCAGATCGAAACGAAACAGAAACGCATGATTTACAGCAATCTCTGCCCCTTACAGGTTGTTTAGATTTACACAAAGGTGTATTCAATCGCATTAGCCAAGACTATGGCACCATAACCAACGGACTACGCATTACAAGCTATGTAGATGCGCCTGCAGGTAGCGGCTTAGGCACATCCTCCACACTGATGGTAGCTATTATTGGTGCATTTACAGAAATGCTGCAATTGCCCTTGGGCGAATATGATATTGCACATTATGCCTATCAAATAGAACGGAAAGATTTATTGCTGGCAGGTGGCAGACAGGATCAATATGCAGCCACATTTGGTGGTGTAAATTTTATGGAATTTTATGCTGAAGATAAAGTAATCGTAAACCCGCTGAGAATACGAAATGAATACTTGCATGAATTGGAAAACAACCTGGTTTTATTCTTTACCAGCAATACCAGAGAGAGTGCCGCTATCATAAAAGAGCAACAGAAAAATGTAAATGATAAAAATAAAAGTAGCATTGATGCCATGCACCAGCTTAAGGAGCAGGCATTTAGAATGAAGGAAGCGCTATTAAAAGGAAGGCTGCATGAAATAGGTGAAATATTGAACTATGGATTTGAACAGAAAAGAAAAATGGCTGCTAATATCTCAAATCAATTTATAGAAGAAATATATGCTGCTGCGCAGAATGCCGGTGCCACAGGTGGAAAAATAAGTGGTGCGGGAGGCGGTGGTTTTATGATTTTCTACTGCCCCTCCAATACCCGATATGGGGTAATGCAGGCTTTGGAACATTTTGGTGGACATGTAAAACCTTACCAATTCACCAAATCAGGACTTACCACATGGGCAGTGTAGGCCCCGCATTTATGTTTGTATCAGGTTAGGTCGATTATAACTTTATTCTAAAAAACCTCAACTTTAATCGTTTTTTGGCTATTTTGCCCACTTTTCGGGGTAAAATGCCCTAATTTTTACACAAAACTCCAAAAATTCAATTATGGATTATAAGCAAATTCAGGAACTCATTCGGCTTATCAACAAAAGTAATATTGGTGAAGTAAGTATTGAAGAAAAAGAATTTAAACTTACCATCAAGCAAAAGAAAGATGCAGTACCAACTGTATATGCAGCTCCTCTTATAGCAACACAAGCTGCCCCGCTAGCAGCTACTGCTCAAGCGGCACCCGCCGCCGCACCTGCAGCCACCCTACCATCTGCCCCTGCAGTGCCACAAGTAGCTGACAATTTAATCACTATAAAAAGTCCAATGATTGGTACTTTCTATCGTAAATCAGCCCCAGACAAGCCCACATTTGTAGAAGTAGGTACAGAAATAAAACCCGGAAAAGTGCTTTGCATTATTGAAGCTATGAAACTTTTCAATGAAATAGAATCTGAAATAAGTGGCAAAATTGTAAAGGTATTGGTGGACGATAGTAGTCCTGTAGAATACGATCAACCATTATTTCTTGTAGAGCCATAACAATGATTCCCCGAAGGGATATCAAATTGCTTTTCTTAAAAAATTGCTATGTTTAAAAAAATATTGATTGCCAATAGAGGCGAAATAGCGCTACGTATTATACGTACCTGTAGGGAAATGGGTATTAAGACTGTAGCAGTGTATAGTACGGCAGATAAAGACAGTCTCCATGTAAAATTTGCAGATGAAGCGGTTTGTATTGGAAAGCCTCAAGGCCTTCATTCCTATCTCAATATACCACATATAATGGCTGCTGCTGAAATAACCAATGCAGATGCCATACACCCCGGTTATGGATTTTTGGCGGAGAATGCAAAATTTAGCCAGGTATGTGCAGATCATGGAATAAAATTTATAGGACCCACACCTGAAATGATTAACGGTATGGGTGATAAAATTACTGCCAAGGAAACCATGATTAAAGCTGGTGTACCTGTAATACCCGGTAGTGATGGATTACTGGAAAGTTATGAAGAGGCCAAGCACCTTGCAAAAGAAGTGGTTGGCTACCCTGTAATACTAAAAGCTACTGCTGGAGGTGGTGGTAAAGGAATGAGAGTGGTATGGGAGGAAGCTGAATTAGAGCGTGCTTACAATACCGCAAAAGCTGAAGCAGCAGCATCTTTTAAAAACGATGGCATCTACATGGAAAAATTTGTAGAAGAGCCCCGTCATATCGAAATTCAAATAGCTGGAGATCAGTTTGGCACTGTGTGTCACCTGGGTGAAAGAGATTGCTCCATACAAAGAAGGCATCAGAAATTGGTGGAGGAAAGTCCATCACCTTTCATGACACCTGAACTTCGGTTAAAAATGGGCGAAGCAGCTATAAAAGCCGCATCCGCCATCAACTATGAAAGTGTTGGTACCGTTGAGTTTTTAGTGGATAAACATCGCAATTTCTATTTTATGGAAATGAATACACGTATCCAGGTAGAACATTGCGTGACGGAAGAAGTAATCAATTTTGATTTGGTAAAAGAGCAGATCAAAATAGCTATGGGCGAAAGAATATCAGGTGAAAATTATGAACCCCAAATGTGCGCTATTGAATGTAGAATAAATGCAGAAGATCCTTATGCAGATTTTCGCCCCTCACCGGGTAAAATTACTGTGCTCAATACACCTGGCGGACATGGTGTAAGAGTTGATAGCCATGTATATACTGGGTATACTATTCCTCCATACTATGATTCAATGATTGGAAAGGTAATAACGGTGGCACGTACAAGAGAAGAGGCAATAGACACTATGTATAGAGCATTGAGTGAATATGTGATAGAAGGCGTTAAAACTACTATCCCTTTTCATTTACAACTCATGAAAAATGAGCAATTCAGATCAGGCGATTTTAATACCAAATTCATGGAATCATTTGAATTAAAATAATGGTTTAAAAACATTATCTAAAACCACCTCCAAAAGGTGGTTTTTTGTTATATGGCAAAAGCCAACTTGGCCCATTCCTATTAGTAAATCAATTATTTCTACTTTGTGGTTCGTTTGAATTAAGATGTTCTAAAAATTGACTTCTCCAACGAATTGAAAAACCAAATAAGGTTATAAAATTTATTCTTTCATTCGTCAAAACTCTTATTAGACTGTATAAATTTAATAAACTCTATTGGGCTCAATACTTTATCATTTCTAATAGGATATATTACCAATTTCAAATTTGGTTCTATTGGTCATTTCTCAAAGCCACCGCCACCTTTAGGACAAATATTTTCTAAAATTATTTCCTCGCCTTTACCTCAAAATACACACCAACAAAAGTACAAATCATTTCCCCATTTGAATCGTTTGGCAAACATTTACCACAGATTTAATGTACTGTGAAATTTCTAACATTTTTAATTGTCTTTATTGCTATTTAATATCCTTAAAAAGATTTCTTCAGTTTCAGTATCAAAAAGTAAAATACCTTCCGCTATGTCGTCAATCTGCCCAACTAATTTACCTTCTTTTGACCAAACAGCAGATCCACCAACACTTAAAAAATTATCACAAGGTCCTACACAGTTAGCCATGAACACAAGTATTTTGAATTGCTTTGCAATAATCGCATAATGGGTATAAGCTTTTTCAACCCCAGTTACAGATTTTGCAACACTTGCTATATAAACATCTGCACCAAGTTTAAAAGCATTTTCTGCATGTGTATCTTGTAAACTTTCATAACAAATTGCAGGTGCGATATTCCTTTTACCTGTTTTAATTATTACTTGCCCAATACCATTTTCAAAATAAGGAAATTCATCTGTATGTAGTATTTGTTTTGAATATGTTTGTTTCGTTTTGTTGGGTTCAAAAAGAATCATACTTATTCGAATTTTTGATTCACTTGCAGTTGGCAAACCTAATCCGATAATGATATTGTTGTCATTACTTATTTGCTGAAATATGTCTAAACGTTGATCTTGTTGATTGGTCGCTAATTTTTTTGCAAGTTTTGGTTCGTAACCCGTTAACGAAAGTTCTGAAAAAAATATTGCTTCTGCATTTAATGTTAATGCTTGCTCTATAAATCTTCTATGAGCTTCAATATTGGCATCAATATTTCCCATAATAGGTTTTGTCTGGGCGATGCAAATTTTCATTTAATTGTCTGTTTTGCAAATTGGATTACACTTTACCTCAAAATTCACAGAGTTGGCTATATAACATATTGCATGGGCTTTGTGGTGTAACTCGATAGCTTTTTCTACCATACTTTCGTCTGCTACACAAATGATTGGATTCAAAGTTACTTCTTTGAAACTGCCGCCACCACTTGCCTGTTCAATCATAATACCTGTGGCATTGTCTGTGTATGTTGTAATTATAATTCCTTCTAATGAACATACATACAAATAAGATAGCATGTGGCAGGATGATATAGCAGTAACCAAAAGGTCTTCCGGATTTAATTTTGATTGGTCTCCCACCGCTTTATTATCCGTTGTTAGAAATAATGCTGGTTTTCCTTGAATGGATACGGTGTGGCTTCGGTCGTAGGTTCGTACATTTTTTGTTCCATCACCTTTATTTCCTGTCCATACTGCAGTAAGTTTGTAGATGTGTTCGTGTGCCATTATGTTTTAGTTTATTGTTCTTCAATTATTGATCTTCCTTTTGATTTATCACCCGAAGTCCATTCCCAATTTTCGTGAAGCCGAATTTTTCCGGTGCTAAGTATCTCCGGTCTAGAAATACAAATCCCTGTCATCAATTCTCCTTTTTCATTTACTTGATGATAGCGCATCTCTATGTTACCATCATTGTCCACCAATCCAATCAAATGTCCATATTTAATTTTTCCACCGGCATATTCCGAGGTTAGTATATTTCCAACTTGTTTGTAATGAAAAAGTGTATCATTGGAGGTCTCTCCATTATCGGTATTGCTTAGAGGTCTGAATTTTTTATTATTGTAGTTGATTATATTACTCATAGTATGATTTTTATTAACCCAGCTTATGCTATCAATTTACTTACATCATTATTATATCCAATTCAATTTCTTTTAGGTCATTTCGTTTATGATTTTGTCGTTATTCAAAGTGGCTTTTGGGTCGAACAATAAGTTAAAAATAATTTCCCATTGGGATGTTGTCGATACTCAACAACTTTTGGTAGGATTAGCAAATTTCCTTCATTTACTTCAACTGTTTGGCTATTTTTAAAGTCCATTAATAGTGTTATTTTGAGCACCATAAATAGCTTGTCTTCGTTTTTGTGACAATGCCAAACAAAATCATTTTTCTTTTTGCAGCATTTTATAAATTGCTTATTAAGTTCATCAATAATATGCGGTGTCCATTCTTTGATAAACGACGAAACCTTTTGAATGATATTTCTTGGACTAATAGCTATCATTAGTTAAGGGTTAAAAGCATTTGTACATAATTGCTGTTCAATTTTTGTACAAAGTTCAGTTTAGGAATACTTAGAAAATAGTAAAAAAATGCTCTTATTTAAAATTCTTAGGAGTAGTAGCCCACATTTTTTTAAAATATTTTATAAAATGACTTTGGTCAAAAAAACCTAATTCATAGGCTACATCTGTTGACATTTTGCCTTTTTCCAAAAGTGTTTTAGCCTTTATTGTCTTCTCTTGTTGTTTTAATTGGCCAATTGTTAAGCCATTATTTTTCTTAAATTTTCTTTGAAAATGAAACTTACTTAAATGAGCTTTTTCGGCAAGTTCATTAATTGATAAATCAGAGTTTATTTTGGGTGATATTATACTAGAGGAATTGGGAACAACAGGTTTTTGAATTTGTAACTGATATATGTTTTCTCTTAGTCCTAAAATGGTCTCATTCAATTCATTTTTATTAGTATTAATTTTAATTTTATTGAATATGTCAATACATCTTTCTACTATACTTTTATGCGTTAGAACTTGTGT
>CAXYYO010000062.1:0-11594 GCA_964293305.1 uncultured bacterium
AGGTATGGATATGGTCTTCCAAATATGAAAAGAGCCTATATCATTTTGCGAAACAAAAGTAATCAGGAAAAATATGAGAAGGACAAATGGATGCACATAATACAACAAAATACAAATGAAATAGAGATTGAATTTGCAGCACAAATAGAGGGTACTGTTACTATCAAATTGCTTGACAAAGCAGAAAATGTTTTAGAAACAAAAACAATTACCACAGAAGAGCAAGAAGAATATAAAGTACAGTTTAAAAACAATACTCAAATAGCTACCATCATGTATTCAGATGGTTTAAAAATACAATTTTTACCGATATCGCATAGTAAAATACTACAACATTATCCAGTTCAACATAGTGTAAAAGAAGAACTGCAATAATTCTATATGAATGCATCAAAAAAGCCATCTTATAAAGGATGGCTTTTTTGATAAGTAGATATAAATATGATGCTAAAAATCAATAAGACCAACTAAGTCAACTATTAGTAAGTTTGTTTTCAGTTTCTGAAATAAAACGCTATGAGTAGGTTGATACTAAATATTAACCATTGTGAAGTTTTTTACCCGGATGAAGCACTTGACTTTGTTAAGAAAAGTTGAAAGAAAATATGATATCTGTTTATGGTTAATTTTTGACTGGAGAAATTATAAACTATTTAAAAGTCAACATTTGTTCTCAAATCAATATTCATGAAGCATTTCTGCTTTGTAATAAATTCAACTGAATCATTTCGATTAAAAATGCACCCTATATTTTATTCTACAATTGGTGCTAACTCATACCTTAACTTCGCCCATAAAAAATTAGATTGAAGCATTTAGCCTCCTTAAATAAATATTTCTGGAAATATCGAAATCGGTTCTTCATCGGAATTTTTTTTGTATTGGCTAATAATTACTTTGCAGTGTTGGCACCTGAAATCACAGGCTTTATTGTAGGCAGAGTACAGCAACAATTACCTGGTGCACAACCGCTAAAAAGGGCCGAAACCTATCAAGCACCTGTACAATGGTTAATCGATTTATTAAAGGAAACGAGTTTTGAAAATTTAGTAATTATTTGTAGCCTTACGATATTGGCATTAGCGATTGTAAGGGGTGTACTTATGTTTTTTATGCGGCAAACAATTATAGTAATGAGCCGATATATTGAGTTCGATTTAAAAAATGAAATCTATAACCATTACCAAAAATTAGATATTACCTTTTTTAAAACGAATACTACAGGGGATTTAATGAATAGGATAGCTGAAGATGTAAGTCGTGTGCGTATGTATGTAGGTCCAGCTATTATGTACCTCACAAATTTAACGGCTCTCATTGCTTTTTGTGTGTTGAATATGTACAGTAAGAATAAGCATCTTACCATGATTGTTATTGCTCCTTTGCCAATACTTGCTATAACCATTTATTTAGTTAATACCACCATTCACAAAAAGAGCGAAAAGGTACAGGCATTACTTTCAAAACTAACTTCATCTGCACAAGAGGCATTTTCAGGTATTAGAGTAATAAAATCCTTCGTGCAAGAAAAATCTGGCATATCATTTTTTAGAAAAACTAGTGAGGAATATCGTCGAAATGCTTTAGGACTAGCAAAAGTAGAAGCTATCTATTTTCCTAGTATGACGCTTATGATTGGTCTTAGTATTTTACTCACCGTTTACCTAGGAGGCAAAATGGCTATTGAGCATCCAAACCGAACAGGACTAATAGTGGAGTTTGTTATATATATTAACATGCTCACTTTTCCTGTAAGTGCCATAGGGTGGGTGGCAAGTATGATACAAAGATCTGCAGCTTCTCAGAAAAGAATAAATGAATTTCTACATCGGGTACCTTCTATAAAAGATATTACTGAACCAATAAATATTTCAACACTGCCAAACAAGGATATTAAATTTGAGCAGGTATATTTTGAGTATCCTCACACTGGCATTCAGGCATTACATAAATTTTCATTATCTATAAAATCAGGTGAGAAAATTATGATACTTGGAGCCACCGGAAGTGGTAAATCAACTATTGCACAACTGCTACTTCGTTACTATGATATAAGTAATGGAAACCTTTTGATTGGTGGCATTCCCATACAAAATATTTCATTAGAAAGTCTTCGAAATGCTATAAGCTATATGCCACAAGATGTATTTCTATTTAGTGATACAATACATAACAATATTTGTTTTGGTGCGTCAATAGATTCGGATAGGAAGCAGGTAGAAAACACTGCAACCCTTGCGGCTATTCATAATGAAATATTAAATTTGGAACAAGGTTATGATACTACTATTGGTGAAAGAGGCATTACATTAAGTGGAGGTCAAAAACAACGAATATCTATTGCCCGTGCACTTATGAAAAAAGCGGATATCATCATTTTGGACGATTGCTTGAGTGCAGTAGATACAAAAACTGAGTATCAAATTGCAAAAAATTTTAATACAGTTTTATCTGAGCAAACTGTGTTTCTGATAACACATCGCATAATTACAAGTATGTATTTTGATCAAATAGTTGTTTTAGATGATGGGCATATTGTAGAAGTTGGGAATCATCAAAGTCTCATGGAAAAACAAGGATCTTACTTTACTTTGTACAACTATCAGACATCTCAGGATACCAAGGAGGGAATATGATACAACTCCTTCAACCCAGATATTACAGTTGACTTTGTATTATATTTTAACTGAAATATCTAGTTTAAAACATATGTATGATACTTTCCTGAAATTATCCATTGTAATACTTATTTGAAATGGATAATACAATATGGTTAGGCCATTGCCTGAGATAAGTCAGCTATAAGATCTTCTGTGTTTTCTAATCCAATACTTAATCTAATCAAATTACTTGGAGTTGTAGAAAATGGACCTTCTGCTGATTGGCGATGCTCTGCTAAGCTCTCTGTGCCGCCCAGACTAGTTGCATTTGTAAATACTTTTAATTTTTGGAGAATTTCTATTGCATTTTTTTTCCCACCTTTTATAAGAATAGAAATCATTGCCCCAAAATCATCCATTTGCTTTGCAGCAATCTCATGACCTTGATGGGAAAGGAGTCCGGGGTATAATACTTGCTCTACTTTGGGATGTTTTTCAAGAAATAATGCAATCTGCTTTGCATTTGCAACTTGCATTTTCATTCTCGGTACAAAACTGCGTATGCCCCTCATCAAAAGCCAACAATCAAATGGTGCGGCTATGGCCCCAAGCACTTTTTGGATATGTACAATCTTTTGCCACCATTCATTATTCTCAGCAGTGATCAGTGCACCGCTTGTAAGGTCACTATGTCCTCCTAAATATTTTGTTGTACTATGCATTACTAAATCTGCACCCAGTAGGAGGGGCTGTTGAAGCATGGGTGATGCAAAAGTGTTATCAATGGCTAATTTAATGTGCAATGGTTTACAAATATTGGACAAGGCCTTAATATCTATAATTTTCAAATCCGGATTTGTGGGTGTTTCTGTCCAAACAAGTGCCGTATTTGGTTGAATGGCTTTTTCAAGATTTTCTACATTTGTAAGATCCACAAAGCTTACCTGTAAACCCCAGGGTATGAAGATATCAACAAGCATTTTACGAACCCCGGAATATATTCTATCATTTACAATAATATGATCTCCAGGGTTCATACTTTGGAATGTGGCCTGAGCCGCAGCACTACCACTGCTAAATGCAGCAGCAGCAACACCTCCTTCCATTTCTGCCAATATTGATTCCAGCATAGTACGAGTTGGATTACTTTCTCTACTATATGTATATCCTGATGGGGCTTCCCCCGTTGGGGGATATCGAAATGTTGTTGATAAATATAATGGGGCTGCAACCGCACCTGAGTTTTCAACCGCTTGAGTACCTGCATGAGCACATAGTGTACTTATACTTTTTTTCATAATATTTTATTTTCTAGTTAATATTATACAGAATTGATAAACTATACTGGAAGTTTCTTGGCAAAATTAGTATGCATTTCTTGGCTAAAGTAGGATTCGGGAATCAATACGAGAAATGGAGTCAAATATTATAAAATTTTAACTTCATATTAGTTAATAAATACATGAGCCAAGTTGATATATGTTGAGCTACAATTTTTAAATTCCAGCATCGAGATTATTCAATATCAAAAAATACTTGAATTATTTACGGATAAACAATTAGCTCAAAATTTGTAGCCAACAGATATACCGGCGTAATATGGAATGAACGTTCCTGAGCCAAACACCGGGCTAATGCCTGCTCTAAAACTTATGCCGTCATCTATTGGTTGCAATCTATAACCTAACCACAAATGCCCAAAACTGTTACCAAAAAAACTTTCTTCGGTAGAACCTTCTTCTAAATCTGAAGATATGCTTACGTAGGTGATACCCACGCCAAGTTCAATGCAATTCTTCTGATCTTTTGATAAAAGGTAATTAACACCTGCAGGCACAAGTAATATACCAGAGCTACTAATTGTAAAACCTCCCACTCCTACATGAGCACCCAAACCTGTATTTGTTCCATTAAATCTTGTATCAAAATTTAGTGATGCTAAGCCTGGTCCGCCAAGTTCTCCATAGATCACTTTAGCTGATTGAGCATTTGAACTATAAGCTGCAATGATGAAACTAAAAAAAATACAAATATTTTTCATGCTTAATTATTTCGAAGCAAAATAAAGGAACGAGAACCAAAAAGTATGATATTTTGGGAAATTGAAATATTCATAATTTGTTAATAAGTCAAAAATCATATAGCAATATGTTTTTATAAATTTGCTAGAAATTATAATGTTTATGAAATTAAAAAATCTACTATTACTTTTCTCTTTTTTACTCTTTAAAACATCCTTTTGTCAGATTGGTATTTCCGCTGGGAATACTATTTCCGAATCTTTTAACTTAGGTGTTTTAGCCACTGCCCCATTACCCGCTAGTTGGAAAATTGATAAACTATCCACGGTTAGAACTGTTGGTACATATAGCGCAGCTGGAACAAGTACAGAACAAAGGGCCGGAAATAACATGTCATCATCAGCATCAAATGGGCGATATAATTTTGGTGCGGGCATTTCTGATATGGCTACGGATAGAGCTATCGGTGGGGTTTCCTCTGGAAGTGGTTCTGCTTCTGTAAATGCATATACTTTTTTGAATAATACAGGTTCTAATACAATCGGCTCATTTGCGATTTCTTATAATGTAGAAAAATATAGACAAGGAACAAATATTGCAGGATTTAGAATGCAATTGTTTTATTCCACAGACGGAAACACTTGGACAGATGCTGGTGGAGATTTTCTTACAACTTTTGCTGCGGACCCTGCTACTGCTGGCTATACTCCCGCTCCGGGTGTAACAGTTGCCGTTTCTAATACACTAAATGTAAGCCTACCAATATCCGGTAATTTATATCTAGCATGGAACTATTCAGTGAGTTCTGGAACTACTGCCAGCAATGCACAAGCATTGGGTATTGACGATGTCTCCATTACAGCTAATGCCGATTGTGAAGGGCAAACGCTTAGTGCATCAACTACTGATTTAACTTGTAATGGCATATCAAATGGAGCAATTGATTTAACAGCAAGTGGAGGTTCTCTACCGGTAGTGAGCTACTCATGGACAGGACCCAATGGTTTTACAGCATCAACTGAGGACCTCAGTTCACTTGCAGCAGGTATGTACACTGTAGTTGTAACAGCTACTGGTGGGTGTACTGCTACAGACACATACACAATCAATGAACCAGCAGTTTTAACGGCAACCGCAACATTGGATGCTCCAATTGAATGCATAGGTGGTTCATCAAGCATTTCAGTTGTTGGAAATGGGGGAGTGGCACCATATAATGGCATTGGAACTTTTGCTATTTCTCAAGGAAGTTATTCTTATACAGTTACAGACCAAAATGGTTGCTCAGCTTCAACAGGTAATGTGGTAGTAGCTGATGGTACTGGCGTTGCACCTTTGCAACCATCAAGCCCTTCATTCAGCCCATCACAACGCAACCTTTGCGCAGAAACCTCTATAACACTTACCGTACCAAATGATCCTACTGCAACATCTTATAATTGGGTTTTGCCAGTTGGTTTTACCGGTTCAAGTACAACTAACAGTATTGTTGTAACTCCTGATGGTAACAGTTTTGGAAAAGTTACTTTTCCTGTTACTGCCTCAAATGGTTGTGGTACAAGTACTTCAAGAAATGTAAATATATATGGTCAACCTTCTAAGCCGATCATTTCAGGGCCAACCTGTGTTTCTATAGTGCCTAGTATCGGCCTTTCCTATAGTATTTCAAATCCAGAAGTTGGTGTAAATTACACTTGGTCAGCTTCAAACAATGTGATTATTCAATCGGGACAGGGTACTTCATCAGTTTTGGTTGATTGGAACAGGACTACAGAAGGGTTTATTCATGTTAATGCGGATAATGCTTGCGATAGCTCACCAAATTCAAGATTAAAAATAACAATATGCCCTATAGTAAATAGTATAATTGCATCAGATAAAAGAGCAAATATCTATCCTAATCCATCTTATGGTGATACATACCTCATTTTAAATTCATTTATTCAATCAAAGTGTACTATTGTTATTTCTGATTTAGGAGGTCGTTCTTTGCTTCGCAATGAAATATCAACATCTATTGGAAAGAATAAAATTGTTTTAAATACAGCTAATTTGAGCAGGGGAATGTACATAGTGTCTATAACTAATGGCACAACAACTGAACAACTTAAATTGATTAAAGAATAAAACTTTAAGAAAGATAAAAAAACCACCAATTATGGTGGTTTTTTTATGCCTTATTGCAGACAAAAGATTTTTGAAATTTCAATATGAATATGGTCATTCTAGATTAAATTCAGGAGTTTTTCTTTGAGTATATTAATTCCTCTGGAAGCGGATGCTTCTATCGTAATAAAATTTGAGAGTGAAAGATTTTCCGAGATGGATTTGTCAATAACAAATTTTCTTGCAAAGGAGGGTACAAATTGTAATAGGCTTGCAGCAGGATAAACTGCAAGAGATGTTCCAATTACAACAAAGATTTCCGCAGTAGTTGTTATTGTGGCGGCACTTTCAATTCACGGAACTGGCTCTTCAAACCAAACGATATGCGGTCTTAATGATAGCCATCTTCCGCTAAATCTCCAAGCGCTAAATCATTTTTAGTATCGTAGATAAGGTTTTCATTTCGTTCGCTTCTTATTTTAAAAATTTCACCATGCAAATGCAAAATATTTTTACTGCCTGCACGTTCATGCAAATCGTCAATGTTTTGAGTAATGATGATTACATTAAACCATTGTTCCAGTTCCTTCAGCACAATATGTGCTGTATTTGGTTCTGCATCTAATACTTCTTTGCGTCGATAATTATAAAAGTCCAAAACAAGTTGTGGATTTTTTTTCCATGCATGAGGAGTGGCTACATCTTCTATGTTATAGCCAGCCCATAAACCATTACTATCTCTAAATGTTTTTAAACCACTTTCTGCACTAATGCCAGCCCCGGAAAGTACTACCAGGTTTTTTTTGTCCATATTCGGCTAACTATAACTTGATTGACCATGTAGTTTCAAAATATTTCTTAAAAATAACCCAAAAACACAAGTCTAATCGAAAGCAGTACTTATGCGAGTAAAAAAAATTGCTAAGGGCTATTTTATTTTAGATAGCCTAATATTTTAAGCATGCTTACTGCTGATTGTTCTTTAGCATATACCCAATCTATTAATTTACCAGTTTTATCCTTTTCAACAATTATATGTTTTGGGGATGGTATCAAACAGTGTTTTATACCACCATAACCACTTATTTGATCTTGGTATGCCCCTGTATGAAAAAAACCAACATAAAGGGGTTCTTTATTATTAGGGTCATCTGGTTTAGTGGAGTTTTTTATTTTGGGAAGGAAAACTTCATTAATATGCTCTTCACTATCATAATAGTCATGACTATCACAGGTAATGCCACCTAGTACTACCCGGTGATACTCATTATCCCATTTATTGATTGGTAGCATGAGGAATCTTTCACCTATACCCCATGTATCTGGCAAAGTAGTAATGAATGAAGAGTCGATCATATACCAGCACTCACGGTCATTTTGATTTTTCTCAGCTATTACGCTATATATATGAGCCATACTTTCACCTACTGTATAACTACCAAACTCTGTAAAGATGTTTGGCATAGGTACTTTAGCCTTCTTGCATGACTTTTTTATATTACCAACAATTTCATTAATCATAAATTGGTAATTATATTCAAACCCTAAAGAATGCTTGATAGGAAATCCGCCGCCAATATTTATACTATCAAGTTCAGGACAAATTTTTCTAAGCTGACAATACAGGTTGATGATTTTATTGAGTTCACTCCAGTAATAAATATCATCTTTTATACCTTTGTTCAAGAAGATATGAAGCATCTTTAGCTGAAATTTTTCTTCATTACCTTCTATTTCATCTACATAAAATTCCAATATATCCTTTGCTCGAATACCAAGCCTTGATGTATAAAATGGAAAATTGGGTTCTTCCTCTGCAGCCACCCTTATACCAAGTTTGAATGGTTTTCTTACACTCCTTTTGTATGCAAGTAGCTCTTCTTTGTTATCCAGAATTGGTATTACATTTTTAAAATCTGTATTTATAAGCCTAGCTATACGAGAGGTATATCCCCTTTGTTTGTAACCATTACAAACTATAAATGTTTCTTTATTAATCTTCCTTTTTTTAAATAACTGATTAATAATTTCTATATCATAAGCAAAAGAGGTTTCTAAATGAATATCATGCTTTAAGGCTTCTTCTACTATAAATGAAAAGTGTGAACTCTTAGTACAGTAACAGTAATTGTAATTTCCCTCATACTTATGTTTCTTGAATGCGTTGGCAAACATTTGCTTGGCCTTGTTGATCTGCATTCCAATTTTAGGTAAATAGGTAAGCTTAAGTGGGGTACCGTATTTATCTATTAATTTTTTTATATCAACATCATTGTATGTTAGGTATGCCTCGTCATTTAAATCAAAATCTTCCTGTGGGAAATGGAATGTTTGTTTTACTAAAGAAGTATAAGTATTTGTCATTTACCGATTTAAATTGTTACTGATTAAAAATGCCAACAAAAATATATCTTTATCTATCTGCTTTTAAAATATTTTATTTCTCAATTATCTGTATTTCAGTCATAGAGACTTAAAGAAAATTTCCATTTAACTACTATGGTGCAGTTATACGAAAATTTTCATTTTCTATATACAAAAAATGGATGCAAATAGCATCCATTTCAAGGTATTTTATAATTGAATTAAAATCTTCCTGTGCCTATACCGTAATATGCAAAACCCAATTCCTCAATTTCATCGGGATGATACACATTTCTTCCATCAAAAATTACCCTTCCCTTCATGCGTTGTTTAACTCCTTCCCAATCCGGTAAACGAAACTCTGCCCACTCTGTAATTAAAACAAGTGCATCTGCCCCATCTACAACCTGCATGGCATCATCTTGAAAATCCACATTACTACCTTTAAGCATGTGTCTTGCTTCTTTTATGGATATTGGATCATAGGCACTTACTTCAGCTCCTGCTGCTAGTAAAGCTTCAATGATTACAAGGCTTGGTGCCTCACGCATATCATCTGTATTGGGTTTGAAAGAGAGACCCCATAATGCAAACTTCTTACCTTTAATATCACCCTTGAAATAGTTATTGATTTTATTAAGGATCACTTTTTTCTGATCTTCATTTACATCTTCTACACTTTGTAAAATGCGTAAGTCATGGCCATATTCTCTTGCAGTGCGTATTAATGCTTTCACATCTTTTGGAAAACAGCTACCACCATAACCAATACCGGAATAAATAAATCTTGTGCCAATACGTGTGTCACTGCCAATTCCCTGACGTACATGGTTTACATCTGCACCAACCTTTTCGCAGAGATTAGCTATATCATTCATAAATGAAATCTTTGTAGCCAACATGGCATTTGCAGCATATTTCGTCATTTCTGCGGATGGCACATCCATAAACATTATTGGATGGCCATTGATTACAAATGGCTCATACAAATGATGCAAAATATTTTTTGCTTTCTCACTTTCCACGCCTATTACAATTCTATCCGGCTTTAAAAAATCATCAACAGCAGCTCCTTCTTTTAAAAATTCTGGGTTGCTAGCTACATCAAATTGTATATCAGCACTACGCTTTTTTAAAGCACCACTTATAGCAGTTTTTACCTTTCCAGCCGTACCAACAGGAACAGTACTTTTAGTAACAACAATAAGATATCCATTCATATGCCTACCAACAGCATCAGCCACTTGAATTACATATTGTAGGTCTGCACTGCCATCCTCACCGGGAGGGGTACCCACAGCTATGAAAGCAACTTGAGCTCCAACAATTGCCTCCTGAAGATTTGTACTAAAATGTAACCTGCCTTTTTTAAAATTTCGCTCTACGATATCCTCCAGGCCTGGTTCATAGATAGGAAGAATGCCGCTTTGTAGATTGCGAATTTTTTGCTCATTTACGTCTACACATACTACATCTGTTCCTACTTCTGCAAGACATGCTCCAGTTACTAAACCTACATAGCCGGTACCGATAACAACAATTTTCATTTAATATCTCTGTTTTATAAAATATTTTCGGCATTTTATAAACATGCAGAAAAATTTTGTTTTGAAAGGATGCAAAAATATAGTCTTGAAGCATTATTTGCAAATGACTATGGATATTTAGTTGGAATTAAAATGAGAATTGTTTTATGATTTGCAATTACATATTTTTATTTGCACATGCAAATGACCGAACCATCTAAACCAAAATTTAAAGAGGCCCTTCAATTTTGGACTAAATTAGGATTTATAAGCTTTGGAGGCCCTGCGGGCCAAATAGCCTTGATGCATGAATTTTTAGTCGATAAAAAAAAATGGATTAGTGATAAGAAATTTTTGCACGCACTCAATTATTGTATGCTATTACCAGGCCCGGAGGCACAGCAGCTCTGTGTTTATATCGGCTGGCTACTTCATGGGTCTATAGGTGGGGTGGCTGCAGGTTTACTATTTATATTGCCATCACTATTCATATTGGCCGGGCTTAGTTTAATTTATGTGTTGAGTGGGAATAACCCTTGGATAATGGCTTTATTTGATGGATTGAAACCAGCAGTTATTGCTATTGTTATTCTTGCTTTAATAAAAATTGCAAAAAAAGCATTATCCAATTATTTTCATTACGCGTTAGCGGTATCTGCCTTCGTTTGTATTTTCTTTTTTAATATACCTTTTCCCGTCATCATTATTGTAGCTATATTATTGGCAATTATATTGCGGCAAGTGTACCCGAAAGCTTTACAAACAAAATCCACGATAAAGCAAAATACAATAATAGATGAATCCAGTTATTTTATAAATTCAAACACTGTTTCACAAAAAAGTAATTATAATCCTAAACGGTTTTGGATGCTGGTGGCTGCTATTGGGGTTTTATGCGCATTACCCTTAGTAGTATTGTATTTATTTAGTGACGATTTTTTATTCTGGAGTCAAATGTCATTCTTTTTCACAAAAGC
>CAXYYO010000063.1:0-10396 GCA_964293305.1 uncultured bacterium
AATAAGTATTGTTTAGGCCTATATTCCTTAAAATACTCCCTCAATATTTCTATGGGTTTAATGGATAGCAAACTGTAACGGTCCTTTTTACCTTTGCCTTGTTCTACTTTTATCTGCTTACGCTCTGAGTCGATATCTTTCTGATTATTGACATAGATTGCTTCGTCGGCCTCATCGCAATGACGCAGAGGGGTTCGGCTTCCTCCCAATAAAGAAGACTGCTTCTTTTATTCGCTATGATGTAGCCTGCATCTTCATTGCCCGTAGGGCGAAATGTCTGAACCATGATTTATGGGATTAAATGATTTACTTGATTTGAGTTAGCATCCTTTCACTCACAATCACGTAGGCTGCTCAATCATTGCCCGTAGGGCTAAAAACTCTTTTTCCTTAATAAAATATATGCTCCCATATCTCAAAAAAGGATGTATGGGAAAATGCATTCAGTAGTTCCTATTATCTTTGTGCCATAGTTGTTAATTATGAATAGAGTAGTTGTAACAGGGCTTGGCGCACTTACACCCATAGGTAATACATTAAATAGTTTTTGGACCAATGTGTGCAATGGCGTAAGTGGTGCGGCACCCATTACAAAATTTGATACCGAACTTTTCAAAACAAAATTTGCTTGCGAAATAAAGCAGCTCAATATTGAAGCGTTTATTCCAAAAAATGAAAGTAGAAAGTATGACCTTTTTTCTCAGTATGCACTCATTACCACGGCAGAAGCAGTGGAGCATGCAGGCATTGATTTTTCTGTGTTGGATAAAACAAAAATTGGGGTTATATGGGGTAGTGCCAATGGAGGTCTTACTACCTTTCAGGAGCAGGTAAGTGAGTGGGCCAGGGGCAATGGTATGCCACATTTTAATCCATTTTTTATTCCCAAAATATTGGCGGACATACCCAGTGGCATTATCAGCATTAAATATGGATTAATGGGACTCAATTTTTCTACCATGAGTGCTTGTGCTACCTCTACAAATAGTATAATAGATGCATTTAATTATATCAGATTGGGTAAAGCAGATATGATAATTACAGGAGGTAGCGAAGCACCTATAACTCAAAGTGGTATTGGTGGTTTTAACGCATGCAAAGCACTTTCGGTACGCAATGATGACCCTACTACGGCCAGCCGTCCTTTTGATGTGAGTAGGGATGGTTTTGTAATGGGTGAAGGTAGTGCCACACTGATATTGGAAAGTTTGCATCATGCACAGGCAAGAGGTGCAAATATTATTGCAGAAGTAGCTGGTGGAGGTATGGCTGCAGATGCCTATCACCTTACCGGCACACATCCGGAAGGTGCAGGCGCTTACCTCGGCATGAAAGCTGCATTGGAAGATGCAGGTATTGGCCCAAATGATATTGACTACTTAAATGCACATGCTACCAGTACACCACTTGGCGATAAAAGTGAAATGATAGCTACAGAAAAATTGTTTGGCATTAGACAAAATCTTCATATCAGTGCCACTAAATCTGTAACAGGGCATATGCTTGGAGCTGCAGGTGCAGTGGAGGCAATAGTATGTATTAAATCTATTCAGGATGGATTGATTCATCCTACCATAAACAGTAAGGATATAGAGCCAGATATTGATGGCAAATACAATCTATGTCTTGGTACTGCTGTAAAGAAAGAAGTTCATTATGCCATGTCAAATACTTTTGGTTTTGGTGGTCATATTGCTACGGCTATTTTCAAAAAATATGAGCCATAAAAAGGGCTATCAGTATAGAGCAGAAAGATTGGATATTTAAAAGCAAGCAAAAAATAAAAATGAAAAAAGGACTTATAATAATTGGCGTAGCCCTAATAGCTATAGCCATCTATTTTGTGGTATCAGGAAAAAAGAATCAGTCTCAAACCCTTGCCAACACTACCGAACCAATGGCGGGCAAGGCTCACAGTGAGTTATTCAATACTAGTACTGCCACTATGATGCAGCATTATTATGAACTCAAATCCGCTTTGGTAGCATGGGATACTTCCGTTATAAACACATCTATAGCCAGTGTTGTAAAAAGCATTGACCAAATCGTTTTAGATAGTACCACCACTGCCACTACAGCTTTTACTACAACAAAAAAACATGCAAGCACATTGATAAATGCAGTGGGAATTGAAAACCAGAGAAAGGCATTTAGTAGTTTATCATTATCACTATTTACATTTTTGCAGGAGGAGCAGTATAGCGTAGGCAAAGTGTATAAGCAGGAGTGCCCCATGGCTTTCTATGATACGGTAGCAGCTTGGTGGTTATCAGATAATGTTGAAATTGTAAATCCATACTTAGGCACACAGCACCCACGATATAAAAATGGTATGCTGCATTGTGGTGAAGTAAAAGACAGCGTTGCGTTTACTTCCTTATAGCAAAGATTTCTTTTTATAACAAGTGGTAAGAAACTTTTTAAAATTTTACTTGTTTCTTCCCTGCACTATACATAGCTACTATCAAAAACAAATACATATACACAGCATTGAAAAAGGTATTCTTATTATTGAGTATCTTATTTTTTTCTTTTCATTTTTCTGCTGCGCAGAATAAGTTTGCGCTCAAGGGTTTCGTAAAAGACAGCACCAGCTTAGAAACAATACCTAATGCTGCCATATCCATCCAGAATCAAAACAAAGGAACTATTGCAAATGTGTATGGTTTCTACAGCATCTCATTACCCGAAGGGGATTATACCTTACTTATATCATCCATTGGATTTACTCCAAAGTTAATAACAGTAAACCTAAATAGGGATCAGGATGTTGACATTCTTCTGTCTCCATTAACGGTAACCCAATCTGATGTAATAGTAACTGCCCGTAGAAATGCAGGCAATACCAAATCTGCACAGATGGGTAAAATTGATGTAAACATTAGTACTGTAAAAGCATTGCCGGCCATATTTGGTGAAACAGATATTTTAAAAACACTTCAATTGCTGCCGGGCATACGCAATGCCGGGGAAGGTAATGCAGGCTTTTATGTACGTGGTGGAGGGCCAGATCAAAACCTTATTCTGTTGGATGAAGCTGTAGTGTATAATACAGGTCATCTCTTTGGATTTTTTTCAGTATTTAATTCTGATGCCATCAAAAACCTCACTTTGTATAAAGGTGGTATGCCTGCACAATATGGCGGCAGACTTTCATCTGTAATTGACATAACCATGAAAGATGGCAATATGAAAAAGATGGAAGGCACAGCGGGTATAGGACTGATAGCAAGCCGATTTGCTTTGGAAGGGCCCATAGTAAAAGATAAAAGCAGTTTTATAGTATCCGCAAGGCGTACATATATTGATGCCTTAGCCAAACCTTTTATATCGAAGAGCAGCAATTTTTATGGAAGTGGTTATTATTTCTACGACTTAAATGCAAAAGCAAATTTTAAAATTACGGATAAAGACCGTATTTTTTTAAGCGGCTATCTGGGTAAAGATGATTTTGAATTCGTAAATGATAAACGCAGTTTCAGTACAGAAATACCTTGGGGAAATAGTACAGCCACTCTTCGCTGGAATCATGTGTTTAATCGTAAAGTATTTAGTAATCTTTCATTAATATATAATGATTACAATTTTGATTTTGAAGGCCAACAGGATAATTTTAAGTTTAATTTAAGCAGTGGCATAAAAGATTTTACCGCCAAATATGATGTAGACTTTTTTGCCTCTACCCATCACCGGCTCAAGCTGGGTGCACAATATACTTATCACAATTTTCTGCCAAACCTTGCTAGCGGAAGTCAAGACTCTGTGGTGTTTAAGCCGGCAAGTGCTGCCAGAAAATTTGCCCGTGAAGCTGGCGTATATGTGCAGGACGATTGGGATATCAATAAAAAAATTAAGATCAATATTGGGCTACGTGCCAGCCTCTTTGATCAGGTAGGAAAATATACAGAATACATTACCGATGTAAGTGGAAATAATTTAGACAGCATTCTTTATGGCAAGGGCGATGTGGTAAAAAGCTATGGCGGTCTAGAGCCACGCTTTACCATAAGATACAGCCTCAATGAAAATAGTAGTATTAAAGCATCGGCGGTACGCAATAATCAGTACATACATTTAGTAAGCAATGCAGGTACTACCCTACCCACAGATATTTGGGTGCCTAGTACACTGCGTGTAATGCCTCAAACAGGATGGCTGTATGCAGCTGGGTATTTCAGAAACTTTAATAATAATATGTTTGAAACCAGTGTGGAGCTCTATTATAAAACAATGAATAATCAGATTGAATATGAACAAGGATACACCCCCAGTTTAGAAGATCCTGAGCAGTCATTTGTATTTGGTAAGGGATGGAGTTACGGTGCTGAATTATATATTAATAAACAGAAAGGTAGGTGGACGGGTTGGCTGGGCTATACACTCAGCTGGACATGGAGAAAATTTCCAGACCTCAACGATGGCATAAAATACCCCGGCAGATACGACCGTCGACATGACCTTTCCTTCGTAAACATATATGCACTGAATAGTAAATGGAAGCTGAGTTCTATTTTTGTATATGGATCGGGAAATGCAATTAGTTTGCCAGAGCGTTTTTATTTTATTGACGGAGTGCTTACCCAAGAATACAGCAGTATCAATCAATACAGAATGAAACCCTATCATAGGCTTGATTTATCCGCCACTTATACACCTGTTCAAAAAAGACCACACCGCTTAAAGGGTCATTGGGTATTTAGTATATACAATGTGTACAGCCGGCTCAATCCTTATTTTTATTATTTTGATCAGGAAGGAAATCCTACAACCGGCGATTTAAAAGTAGAAGCAAGACAGGTATCTCTATTCCCAATTATTCCCTCGATAACCTGGAATGTAAGTTTTTAATTCTTGATGAAATTAATCATGGTTTTCTTCGTATCAATATTAAACCCATTTTAAGTATGTAGGGTTTCTTTTTTGGAAAAAAATCAACTGCTTAGTGTGGGTTAAAAGTGTTTAAAATTGAAAATATAATATTTGAATGCCCGACTTTTGAATGGAATTATTATTTTAATAGATAGAAAACAAACTTTTATTCCTTTTTTTATTCATTTGATAGAAAAGTTAATTTTCAGACTGCAATCATATACAGATTTACACAAATAATTATAAAACCAATACGATTAAATTGTTTTATGAAAAAAATATTGTTTACCACCTCCTTTCTTTTAATTTTTTGCATTTCGTTCTCATTTACTGCCAGTGCACAAATAAAAATATCAGGATCAATAACAGACAGTACAACTCATGAAAATTTGGTGGGAGTGAGCATACAGATTGTCAATACAGCAATTGGGGTTGTAACAGGCGAAAATGGTAATTTCAATTTATTGTCGGCGAGAGCCCTCCCCTTTAGTATTCAAATAAGCAGAACTGGATATAATAATAGGGTAATTGAAATAAATCAGGCAATTACAACACTACAAATTGCATTAGTAGTAGATAATAAGCAATTGCCAGACTTAACAGTTTCTGCAAACAAACGTGGACAAACTGCACAGCGTGTGGCCATGAGTATTACCACACTATCACCGGTTGAATTAAAACGAACCAATGCCAATGAATTCAGGGACTTTGCCAGTGGCATACCCAACCTTTCCTTTAGCACACAGGGCAATGGCAATAGTGGGCGTTTTGATAATGGTATTGCAATTCGTGGCATTGCTGGGCGCAATACCACTGCATTATACTTAGATGAAACAGCATTGCCTGAAAACATAAGCCCCCGGCTGGAAGATATATCAAGGGTTGAAATTCTAAAAGGTCCACAGGGCACTTTATATGGTTCAAGAAATATGGGAGGTGCAGTAAAGATCATAACGAATACACCCAATGTAAAAAAGATAGAAGGAAGCATGAGTACAAACTATGCTTTTGTAAAAGAAGGTGCTGGTGATTATGGTATTGACGGAGTTTTAAACCTGCCGCTCTCAAAAACTATTGCACTTAGGGTTAATGGGTTTTATGATTATCAAACCGGAGTATTTGATAAGGTCATTAATAAAAATGCCAACATTCTAAATGGCAGTAGTACCATTGAAACGGCATTCCCAGATGGCTCCCCTTTTATCATAAATGCAGATGCATGTCCTTCCTGCAATTTGAATGACCAACAAAATGTAGATGATGAAATGAATTATGGCTTTTCTGCAGCTATAGGTTTTTATCCTACCCCAAAAATTTCTATCATTCCAAAAATAATTTTACAGAATCAATCAGGTACAGGTTACGACTTTGCCGAAGGCAGCGTAAATAATTTCACCCAATACAGAGCCTCAGGTGTACCTGAATCTTTTAAAGATTACTGGAAATTTTACAGCCTCACAGCAGGTTTTGATTTGGGTAATGGAAAAATAATTTCAAGCACTTCATATTTAGACAGAGATATAAAAGAAACAGAAGATGCAGGAGAAGCTTTTAGCGAAACATTTCTTGGTTATGATGGTGCAGACTATCTTGATTTTTTTGGCGGACAATTATTTAAGCATGGCATCAATAAACAATTTACACAAGAGTTAAGATACCAGTCAAATTACAAGGGCAAACTTGACTTCACTGCTGGTTTATTTTACCGTAATTCTGATGATAAACAAATATGGCGCTCTACCGTGGGTGGCTTTAATGCCTATACGGCACTAAACGTTTTTGGTGATGTTGATTTTGCTGTTGATTTGAACGATAACCCCATCAGCACTTATGATTTTGATGGTGCATATAAAACCCAAGAATTTGCATTATTTGGAGAAGTATATTACAAAATAACAAACAACCTAAAAGCTACTTTCGGGCTTCGATATTTTGATGCTACCAATAGCATTCTTTCCGCAGAAGATGGATTTTTATCTGACTTAACGGGCAGTCAAATTATCGGGTCGCAAAGAGAAAAAGGGATAAATCCAAAATTCAATCTTACTTATGAAATTGACAAAACCAAATTGCTGTATGCCACAGTAGCTAAAGGTTTCAGGTTGGGTAATTTAAATGATGTAGTATCCGAAGTTTTTTGTGCAGATGAATTAGCTGAGTTACCTGGTGGCACTTATCCTAAAGCGTATAAATCAGATTATTTATGGAATTATGAAATGGGCTTTAAAAGCACTTGGTTAAATGGGAAATTAATTTTAAACGCATCCGTTTTTTATAACGACTGGAAACGGCTACAGCAGGAAAAAGTATTTATGTGTGGCTATTCTTTTATAACCAATGTGGGTAAAGCACATACAGCCGGGTTTGAATTAGAAACAAGGGCACGACCAATAAAAGGGCTTGATATTAGCATGGGAATGGGTGTAGTAGATGCTACCTTAGATGAATCAGGTTTAAATCTTGATGGTCAAAAAGGAGATAAAATTTTATTTACACCATCCTTTACTTCAAATGGTCATGTGCAGTATAGCTGGGATGTAAATAATAATACCAATTGCTACATCAGGGCAGACCTTCAATTTGCTGGTAAAAGGCTTAATACATTTTCCCCAGAAGATCCTGCAGAAGTATATAATATTTTTCCTGCTTATACCATCATTGACACAAGGGCAGGACTCAGTTATAAAAAATATGAGCTCTCCTTTTTCGTAGATAACCTTTCCAATACACATGCTAATTATGGTATAGCTAGGGCATTTGGTGGTGAAGTGGCAGGCAGGCCAAGATTTGCAACCAATAGGCCTATTACAATTGGTATTGACTTTGCAATAAATTTTTAATGGGGTGTACTTTAAGCATCCATTCAAATGAAGCTTTTGTGCACAATGATGATAGGTGTATTTTTTTGAACCCAGTTATAGTTCATCCATGATGCTTGGATTATGTCACACTCTTGTACAAAATAAATCAATTCAACAGCTTAGTTTGAGGATCTGTTCACTAGTCTGCAAGCGCATAGTGCTAGTTAAAATCACATACAAATCTTGTAGCTATATGCTTTGTTATTACAGCGTTTACACATGTTTATAAAATACATAAAAAAGTTTGTACAAAAATTTAATGCTGCAAGCAGGTCTTTAGTATTGATTTTTCTTTTTGCAGCCATCTCACTACTTCCAGCTAAGTATGCGGCTTGTCAGCATAGACACGATAATGACCCGAGAGGAACTGTTGTACTCAATTGGCAACTGCCACAAATAAACAGGGTATTATCCGCAGGCTGGGGGTTTTCATTTGGTATTGAAGCGTATCCAAGAAAAGGCAATCCCAAAGCATTTAAAGTAAATCAACAAAAAGGGTTTTTAGGAAGTTATTTTTCCTTTGATGTGATAGACAGTTTCGCTTATGATATTGACGAAACCATAACATTGAAATTTCATTTAAGCAATAAGGGTGGTCGATTTTTTACAATTGCGTATGATCATAGCATTCAACCCATGATTGCCATTGATGTAGAAGCCATACCCACAGAAAATAATATACTGGAAGCAACAGTGGAATTACCAAGGGCACATTTTGCCAATGGCGGGCATGGAGGTACAGATTTTACTGTATTTGCAAAAGGCGCCAATCCTTACGATTTAAAATTAGATACTACACACACAGTTGCCATCATCAATATAGAAGTGATAAGAAATTTTAAGCCCACCACAATAGCAGCTACCGGGCTTTTACAAATTATAAGTTTCGACCAAAATAAAACAGAAAAAACGCCAATACGTATTGGCGTGTACGACACTACATACCGTATGCCCATACCTGCAGAAGTTGCTCTGCACCTGCACTATATGGAAAGAGTGGTTAAGAAGTTATTTTTAAGAACTACAGGCGAAAGACAGGACTATTGGCCATCGCCCAATCGCCACTTTTTTTATTCCGGCGGTGATTATACTGCTAATCTTCCAGTCGGAAAATATTCAATCATTGCTACCAAAGGACCTGAATATCTAATGGAAACAAGAGCAATTGAAATAAAGCCCGGTCAAACGACTACCGTTAATATCAATATGCAAAGATGGATTGATATGCCTGCAAATGGTTGGTACTCCAGCGACGCACATTTACATATTGCCAGAGGAATGGAAAATGATATTGCACTAGAAGAAATAATGCAGGCAGAAGACCTCCATCTATCCAATATGCTTGAAATGGGTAATGCAGCAAGCACACATTTTAAACAATATGCTTTTGGCAAAAAAGGTCAATATGTAAAAGGGAATTTTGCAATAGTACCGGGCGTTGAAGACCCACGTAGCGTGCATCATGGCCATGCTATTGCATTGAATGTAAAACAAGCATTGCGTAATACAAAAGAATATTTTTTATACCACAAAATATTAGAAGCCTATCAAAATCAAGGCGCATACACAGGTTATGCGCATGTGGACAGGGACTGGTTTCATGATGAATACGGGCTTACATTAGATGTACCTTTTGGGCTGGTAGATTTTTTAGAAATAATGCAATATGGAGAAACAGGAACACAACTCTGGTACGAGTTTTTAAACCTCGGGTACAAACTGTTACCCATTGCAGGTTCAGATTTTCCATACCTTGATCATCCTGGTGCTGTACGCAGTTATACAAGACTTAATGGTCCATTTTCATCAGATGCATGGTTTAAAGCCTATAAAACTGGCAACACATTTGTAAGCAATGGACCCATGCTTGATTTTTTTGTAAATGACAGTGCAATGGGTGCTACAATAAATATACTAGCAGGCCAAAAAATAGAGATAATTGCTTCGGCAAAAATAAACCCACAGATTGATGTATTAGATTTTATGGAGTTGATTGTAAATGGTAAGCCAGTTAAAAAAATAATGGCTGATGAGGATAAATATGCAATCTCATTTAAACTTGATACTTTTTTTAATGCCGGAAGCTGGCTCGCCATAAAGGTTTATGGCAAGCAAAGGGCAATGGCACATACTGCCGCAACCTATATCCATATTGGAGATGGTGGACATAAACAATGTGGGCATGTAAATGAAATTGTGGCAAAGCATATACAATATTTGGAGCAAATGAAAACAATACAGATGGATGAGTTAAATGAAATAGAGTATTGGGAAGCGGGACCAAAGCTGCCGAAACTCTGGCAAAAATTGAAGCCGATATTAGATATACGAATCAGTGAAGCCATTGAACGATACAAATCACTATTGATTTGCCTTTAATGAATTCAAAAACTGTAGTTGAGCATATAATTTTGCCTCCTTGTATTTAACTCAGGGAAAAAAGAGCAAGTTCCATTTCACAAAAAAGATATTTGAGTGCATTTATTTTTTTTGATTTTTCTGAAGCTGTTTCTTTGATAAATAAAAAAACTTGAAATTGAAATGAATAATGTAAAAGTTGGTATTGCCCAATTGTCATTAACAAAAAATGTATCTGACAATATCGTAAATGCAAAAAGTAAAATCTATGAATTGGCAAAAGAAGGAGCAAATATTATTTGCCTGCA
>CAXYYO010000064.1:0-7766 GCA_964293305.1 uncultured bacterium
CAGGAGCAGCAGCTACAGCTACAGCAGCAGCGGCAGCAGGCCCTATGCCATACTCATCTTTCAGGATTTTTGCTAATTCATTTACCTCTTTTACGGTAAGGTTAACCAATTGTTCTGCAAATGCTTTTATATCAGCCATTTTTTCAAATTTGTCCGCCTTCAATGCCTGTGCTCCGGCGGTAGTTTATAAAATTTGTACGCATCCCCTCAGGCTTGAGGATGATATTTTTAATCTTAGTTTGCTCTTTCTTCTAATGCTTTTACAATACCTGCCAGTTTGTTTCCAGCATTTAAGCCACTGATAACAGTTTTTGCGGGGCTTTGTAAAAGACCAATGATTTCACCAATAAGATCTTGCTTGCTTTTGAGCGTTTTCAATGCTTCAAGCTGGTTGTCACCTACAAATACATCAGTATCAATAAATGCAGCTTTCAATACAGGCTTATCAGTTTTGCCTTCTGTACGAAAACTACTGATTATCATTGCCGGTTCTTTAGCATTTTCACTAAACATCAATGCAGTTACACCATGCAGGCTATCAAATACTCCGGCATACTTTTCAGCATCAATGCTTTCTAAGGCTTTACGTATAAGTGTATTTTTTGCCACTTTCATTTCTACTTGCTTATTAAAGCATACCCTGCGTAGCTTAGTAACCTGTGCTACTGAAAGTGATTCTGTATTGGCGATATAGAAATTATTGTATTGACTGAACTTTTCTTTAAGCGCCTCAATCACCTGGTTTTTTTCCGTCTTTGTCATTCTTTTTGAATTTGAGTGTTATGGAATTATAGAAACACTCCTC
This sequence comes from uncultured bacterium, assembly GCA_964293305.1. Classification (GTDB taxonomy): domain Bacteria; phylum Bacteroidota; class Bacteroidia; order Chitinophagales; family Chitinophagaceae; genus CALAGJ01. Next base: position 806 of record CAXYYO010000064.1, read on the forward strand.
AAATAACTACCCTTGGCAGTTCATGAGGGGCTTAGTTCATTAATGCTTTTGTGTCCACAGCTAAGCCCGGACTCATAGAGCTGGCCATGCTTACACCTTTCAGGTATATACCCTTTGCTGTGGAAGGTTTTAATTTAATAATACTATTTATGAGTTCATGTGCATTAGCAGCAATATTTTCAGGACTAAAAGAAACCCTACCAATAGATGCATGTACAATACCCGCTTTGTCCACTTTAAATGCAATTTTACCACCCTTTACCTCATTTACCGCAGCGGCTACATCATTTGTAACAGTACCAGTTTTAGGATTTGGCATCAGGTTTCTTGGGCCGAGAATTTTACCCAATTTACCTAATTTAGGCATTACTGATGGAGTAGCTACTACTACATCAATATCAGTCCAACCTGCTTCAATTTTTTGAATAAATTCGTCTAAACCCACAAAGTCAGCACCTGCTGCTTTTGCATCAGCCTCTTTATCTGGAGGACAAAGCACCAATACGCGTTTTGTTTTACCTGTACCATGTGGAAGAGTTACGGTGCCACGTACCTGCTGATCTGCTTTTTTAGGATCTACTCCTAAGCGTATGTGCAGGTCAACCGAAGCATCAAATTTTGTAGTATTGATTGTTTTTACAACACTACTAGCTTCTTTGAGAGAATATATTTTTGTTTTATCTAATTTAGCTTCTACTGCTTTTCTTTTCTTGCTAAGTTTTGCCATTTTAATTCAGATTTGAGCTCACCTCTTTAAGGTTTGCGGTTATTATTTAGTTATCCCAAGGAGCGGCACCTTCTACAGTAATACCAATACTACGAGCCGTACCGGCTACCATACGCATGGCACTTTCTATAGAAAAGCAATTAAGGTCTGGCATCTTGTCTTTTGCAATAGCTTCTACCTGAGCCCAATCTACTTTACCTACTTTACTTCTGTTACTTTCCTTGGAACCTTTCTGAATTTTGGCTGCCTCCATTAGTTGAATAGATGCAGGTGCAGTTTTGATTACAAAATCAAAACTCTTGTCAGAATATACTGTGATGAGTACGGGAACTATCTTCCCAATTTTGTCCTGCGTACGAGCATTAAACTGCTTGCAGAACTCCATAATGTTTACACCTTTACTACCCAGTGCAGGGCCTACCGGAGGTGCAGGATTTGCCTGACCGCCTTTTACCTGCAGCTTTACGTAGCCGGTAATTTCTTTTGCCATTTTAAAAAATTTTATTGGTTCTAGCGTAATCATCATAAAGACAATTACTCCCAAATTCAATGTTCATTCCCACTTCAAAAATGAAAAGTGGTATTGCAAAGAACTTTTTGGGGCTGCAAAAGTAGTAATCCAATATCAAAAAGTCAAATGAATATTGTATTTTTTTATTATCCCTTCGGGTAATGATGAAGCACGACCACTCCTAGAAAATGAAATGAAGCAAATACTTCTCCTCTAAAATCATCCTTTATAAAAATTCTCCAGTAGCGCTCTGTTTATTTTTCTTAATACCGGCAGGTAAGCCTTCATATACAAGTTGGCCACCATCATTCCCCGCACCGGGGCCCAATTCTATCAGCCATCCGGCTGCTTTTATCACATCAATATTATGCTCTATTACAAGTACACTATGACCTCTTTTAATGAGTGCCTCAAAAGCGGTCAATAATTTATTGATATCATGAAAATGAAGCCCGGTGGTAGGTTCATCAAAAATGAAAAGTACGGGATTTGTTACATTACCCCTTCCTAAAAAGGAAGCTAATTTTATCCTTTGTGCCTCACCACCACTTATGGTATCACTACTTTGTCCCAGCTTCATATATCCCAAACCTGTATCCTGAAGTGGCTGTAGTGCCTTTGCAATAGCAATCGATTCTCGTTTATAATCTAAAGAGATGGCACTAAAAAAATTAATGGCTTCATCCACACTCATTTCAAGTACATCAAAAACATTTTTCTGTTTATACTGCACTTCCAGCACTTCTTCTTTAAATCTTTTTCCCTTACAGACCTCACAGGTAAGATGAACGTCTGCCAAAAATTGCATTTCCACTATTTGCTCTCCCTCTCCTTTGCAAGCATCACACCTGCCACCATCCACATTGAAGGAAAAATGTTTTGGCTGAAAACCCCTGATTTTTGACAATGGCAATGAACTGAATAAATCCCTTACCCCATCCCAAGCTTTTATGTATGTTACTGGATTGCTACGGCTGCTCCTGCCAATAGGATTTTGGTCCACCAGTTCTACCAAACTAATATCCTTCCAATCCCCACCGATAGATTTGTGCAAACCGGGTTTATCAAAAGCCTCTCCAAGTAGTTTCATTAGAGCAGGATATAGAATCTGTTTAATTAAAGTTGTTTTGCCACTACCACTTACTCCACTCACTACACAAAGGGTATGGAGTGGAATATTGACAGAAATATTTTTTAAATTGTTTTGCCTGGCACCTTCTATAGAGATCCAAGTATTTAACTGCTGAGGCAGGTCTAATTTTCGAATCACTTCACTACCATTTAGGTACTGTGCGGTCAGGCTTTCCTTTACTGTACAAATAGCCTCATAATTTCCGGCGGCTACTATTTCACCGCCTAGGTGGGAGGCTAATGGACCCATGTCTATGATATGATCTGCCATACGCATCATTAGTTCGTCATGCTCTACTACTATTACGGTATTGCCTGCATTGCGCAGCTTCAATAATACTTGAATAAGCTTTTTAGTATCCTTAGTATGTAGTCCAATGGAAGGCTCATCCAAAATATAAAGGGAATCTGTGAGCGTACTGCCCAAGCTTTTTGTGAGCTGTATGCGTTGGCTTTCACCACCACTTAAGCTATTGGCCAGACGGTCCAAAGTGAGATAACCTAATCCTACATCAGTAAGTGTTTCCAAGCGTTGATTTATTTCCAATAAAATTCTTTTGGCAATGGCTGTATCATGTTTTGACAGTTCTAAATGACTAAACCATTTTTGTAAATCAACTGCCTGCATACGACAGAGTTCGCCAATATGTTTGTCTGCAACTTTTACATACAAAGCCTCTTTGCGCAGCCTGTATCCACCACATTCTGTGCAAGTGGTACGGCCTCTGTACCTACTCAGTAAAACCCTGTACTGCACCTTATATAACTGTTGTTCTACTTCTTTGAAAAAATCATTTATACCCAGTATTTTATCTTTCCCATTCCAAAGGATATGATATTGTTCTTCTGATAAATCGACAATTGGTTTATGTATTGGAAAACTGATGGCCTTTGCCCCTTTTATAAATTGATCTTTCCACCATACTAATTTCTCCCCTTTCCAAGGCGCCACTCCGCCATCATATAAACTAACTGTGGCATCTGGTATTACAAGATCTTTATCTATGCCAAGCACCTGACTAAAACCCTCACATATGGGGCAGGCCCCATAAGGATTATTAAATGAAAAAAGATTGGGTACAGGCTCTTCAAACTTGATTCCATCTAACTCAAATCTATTACTAAAATGGATGAATTGCTTTTCATCTATTTCCAACATTAAATCACCTTCTCCTTCATAAAAAGCAAGACCCACACTATCATTCATTCTATGTATATCATCTTCCTCCCATTCCTTGGTAATGAATCTGTCAATCAACACATAGCATGCAATACTGTCTTTTTTGTATCCTGTCCAATCATCAATATATGATTCCTGCTCCTGTAGTAAATCTTCTATCAGCATGATATATGATTCCTGCTTTTTTGCAGCTCTTTTATATAAACGGGTCAGCCCTTTCTGTAATAAGATTTGTAATTCTTCTTTCGCATTTCGATGGATATGTTTTTTAAAAGGGATGAGTAAAAACACTTTCTTACTAACGGGCAGTTTTTGTAGGGATGCCACCACGTCTGGCACATCATCTTTCTTTACAACTGTACCGCTTATGGGGGAAATGGTTTTTCCCACCCTTGCAAATAATAAGCGGAGATAATCATAAATTTCAGTCATACTGCCCACCGTGCTGCGTGGCGTACGGGTTATCACTTTTTGTTCTATAGCAATTGCAGGACAAAGCCCTTTGATATAGTCCACATCAGGCTTTACCATGCGAGCCATAAACTGTCGGGCATAAGCACTTAAGCTTTCTGCATATTTACGTTGTCCTTCGGCAAATAGGGTATCCATACATAAGCTGGATTTCCCACTACCGGATACACCTGTTACCACAATAAATTTATTGCGTGGAAAAACAATATCAATGTTTTTTAAATTATGAACCCTTGCCCCCTTTATTACAATACCCTCTTCATCAGATTGTACTGTTTTAGGTGCTTTTGCTTTTTTTAATACTTTACCCATCTTAATGAAAGTTGCTAAACTACAATGAGAAAACTAATCTCAAATTATTTCTGATGATATAATTGAGAAGGATGCATTATTTCACAAAAAACTGAAAAAATAATTTTCCGTATTATGAATGATGAATAAATTTCACTATTCCGTTTTCGGGAAAATAAGTTTCAATGAAAAAAAAAGTTAAAATATATTAAGAGTTGGCATGATTTGTGAAATTTATTAAATGTTTTTTAAGGGTTTAGGGTTGAAAAAAAGGGGCGATTATTCTTAATCAGCCCCAATTTTTTTTTATGTAACTTAATATCCATGTAGAGATGACCCTTTTTCAAAAAGTTTATCAATTTTTTTAATAACTTGATTATCCATTTCAAGTACAGGTGCATGATGTGGTTTAATACGTGCATCTAATATCAACGGCCCTTTGCAACCCCAATGCTTAAAACTTGTACTGGCAGCTACTCCATATATATCATGTGATGGGTTTGTTCTTGTAAAGCTAACCCATAAAAAATTATTCAATGTTTTTGCTGTAAACGATGCATCATCGCAAAGAACAATCAAGGGTATTGAGTGCAGTTCATTGGTGTATTGTTGCAAGTAGGTGGTGAGGTACTCCAATTGCTTAGCAGCCTGCTCATAGTTTGTAAATGCTTCTGTTTGAATACACACTACACCGGGCATTGCAAGCGCAGCTTGCCGTATCAGCTGATTATTGATTAATCCATTCGGTATAGCATCAGAAAGTGTTCTTATAACAGGACCATAAGCTGCCATCACAACTTTACTTCCTTTATTGAGTCCAGAGCCTGAATAATCTAAAGTGTCAATGGTAGTATTTGTATAAAAATGAATATCCCTTTCCCAGTCAATTCTTTGCAACATATAGGCAAGAAACTGCTTGCTGTCAGATGCCTTTACAGCACCATCAAAAGGAGCCGTAATCCATAAAAATTTTGCAAGGCTTAATTGTCCGGTACCAAGTATATGATTGGCTATGGTAAGTATTTCACCGGGCTGTTGGGTTGGACTATAGGGTGTATATCTTTCACTACCCACAGCAAATAATAAGGGATGAACACCTGCGGCATCTACCGCATGTACTTCTTTTAATCCGGGTATTTCTTGCTCTATTGCATTCCCAGTCAGTTCATGTATAAGTGCACCAAAACTGGTATCTTCTTGTGGTGGCCTACCCACAACAGTAAAAGGCCATATTGCATTTTTTCGGGCATATACTTTGTGCACTTGCATTACAGGAAAATCATGTTTTAAACTATAATATCCGAGGTGATCTCCAAATGGCCCTTCGGGCAATACTTCGTTGTTGATAACAGACCCTGTTATTACAAAATCAGCATCAGTACTCAGGCAGTATCCGTCTTTATATTTATACCTAAATCTTCTACCACCAATAAGGCCTGCAAAAGTTAGTTCACTCATCCCTTCGGGCAATGGCATAACAGCTGCAAGACTATGTGAGGGTGGACCTCCGGCAAATACACTCACTTTAAGCGGTATGTTTTTTTTAGTAGCAATGGTCTGGTGCACACCAATCCCCCTGTGCAACTGATAATGTAAGCCAATTGTTTTATTGGTTTCATAATCATTTCCGGTAAGTTGAATCCTATACATACCCAGGTTGCTGCCGAAAATACCTGGCTTTTCAGCATTTTCTGTATACACTTGTGGTAGAGTTACGAATGCTCCGCCATCATTTGGCCAGTGTTTAATAAGTGGTATATCCTTTATTTGAATAAGATCAAACTGTGGATGATAAATTGGATTTTTTAGCGGCAGTGCCGATGCTGCAATACCTGCTGCATACAATGCTTTTATTGGATTTTTTAATAATGCTACTGGATTTTTTCTATACTGAATCAGATACTGCACCGCATTAAACCGGTTTTGAAAAATGAACTTACTCCTTTCAAGTGTGCCAAATAAATTTGACACGGCACGATATTTACAACCCTTAATGTTTTCAAATAAAAGTGCCGGACCAGCTTGCTCAAATATCCGTAAATGAATAGCAGACATTTCTAAATTTGAATCCACTTCTTCTTTAATGCGTATCAAATGCCCATGCTTTTCTAAATGGAGCACACATTCCTCCATACTTCTATAAATCATATTAAAAATTTGTAATACAATAAATGTATCAAATGATGGCTGAGAGAACAAATTTAGTTTTATATATTCAAAGTAAAATTCTCTGTAAATAATTAGAACAGTTATTGATTTTAAATTGTTGCATATTATGAGTTATCGAAATAAATTGATATGCCTATCCTCCCTTTCTTCCCAAAAAATTCGAGGCACTATCATTTGCAAAAGGTTTTATGGGTGCTTGCGGCTATTTCAAAACCTTTACAACCTAACACTCGCTTTGGCGGGTGATTTAGATTTACCCGAGATTTAAAAAATATACCCCACTGAATCCGCTACACAATTTTCAGCCTCCAGTTGCTGTAAGAATTTTTGGAACAACTTTCACCGGAAAAAAGCAGATTTTTTTATTTACCCCTTCGGGGAATGATAACGCACTATAACAAAATAAATTTCAGCGATATAAATAAACAACCAGTATCATCTTTTTTATACAAGGATCACCATCAGATGAAAAAAAGCGGAG
>CAXYYO010000065.1:0-7267 GCA_964293305.1 uncultured bacterium
TCAAAAGTTGTGGAATATCATCTCTAATGCCTAAAAATTTTACATTTTTTTCAATCGCTAAATGAATTGCGAGATTTTCAATTTCATTTCTCTTTGGGCCATCTCCCACGATGATTAAAATAGTATTTTTTTGCTCTTCTCGAACAATTTTAAATGCTTTTAATAAAGTAGGATAATCCTTAGGCGTATCAATTCGGCCTATTGTTAAAATAACTTGCAAATTATCATCAAAACCCAAGTTCTTTCGAACATCAGCTCGTATATTCTCATCAAATTTATATTTATTGCTTTCTATGCCATTATGAACAGTCATCATTTTTTTATTTTTAACAGCTCCAGCTTTCATTAAAGCTTTAGCCGCATTATCACTGACATTTGTATGCACATCGCATAGGTTTTCAGTCAATCGATACATTGCCATACGTAAACGTCCACCCTCATAATTTGAATGTGAACTACAGATGACACGAATATTTTTTCTCAACATTTTCACAAATCTTGCCATCATATTGGCATGAAACATATGTGAATGAATAACATCGGGCCGTATCTGATCAACCAGTTTAATGACAGCATTTAATGCCTTAAAAATGGATAAATTATGATTAAGCGATACTTTACATATATTAATTTCTTTATTTTCGGGTCTTCTAACGATTTCACCGAAAAAGTAAACAATACTGACTTCTTGTCCTGACTCGTACAACTTATCTGCAAGTTCACAAACAACTTTCTCAGCTCCTCCCATACCTAAACCAGTAATGAATAACATGATTTTCATTTTATTTACTCTTTAAGACGAAATAATACAACCAGCAGAGAAAGAATACATTGCACCAAATAACTAACCATTAAAGTATAAATACCACCAACAATTCCATATTCAGGAATACATAAATATGAAACCAATACACTAAAAATCAACACGATAGAAAATAAATAAACCTGTTGTTTAATAAATCCTATGGCTGTTAGCGTATAACCCAGAACAGTAGCCAAATAAAGTATAAAACCAGCCACCATGGTCAATACAAACGCATCTGTATAAGCTACATATTCAGCACCATAAACGAGGTTAAGTACAAACTCTCCCATGAAATAACTGAGGAATATAGCGATTAGACCCAACCCACCAGCAACAAGCAAAGCCATAGATAAAAGCTTTCTAAAATATGCTCTATTATGATTCCATGCATGCGTTAAACGAGGACTAAGATACTGGCAAATAGAATTAATAAATATACTACCCACAATAATAAAATAGCTGAGCACGGTAAAAATACCCACAGCCTCAATACTTGCATACTGATCTAAAAATAAACGTGGAATATTACTTTGCAAAGTAACAATACCCAATGAAATCCCCATAGGAATAGCAGACTTCATCATTCCTAAATCTAAACTCATTTTTTTTATTTCTTGAGTTTTCTGAATATACAGATTATCGATGAATAACCACACCACAAGATAAACAATTAAAAATAAAATTAATGCAGTATAAAAATCAAATAAATATAAACCTACTGCAACAGCTAAAACAGAAAGAGTCCCTTTTAAAAATAAAGATTTACTAATTAATTGAGTTTGATCATGTGCATTATAATAGGCATAAATAATATCGGAATAAGATTCAAAAAACTTTAATAGCCCAACCAAAAGCAATACTAAAATTGAAACATTAAAAAATAAACCAAGAACCAAACAACAAGCTAACGCAATAAATGAACAAATTAAACGTAAATAATAGAAATGTGTATAGGTATATTTCTGCTCACTATTTACATCTAATATATAAAGAGGACGTAATTGAAGGTTTCCAACAGCAAAAATAGGTGTGACTATTGCTAAGGCTAATGCATATTGACCCAAGTTTTCTTGATTCGTCATGCGAGCAAAAAAAATCAAAATGACCCATTGAGAAAATGCAAAAACAAAATTACCACCCACAAGCCATTTTGCTTTTTTCAACAACAGTAAGATATCTTTCATTTTTAATTAGACAAATTTAATGTACCAAGGCATCGCAATATTAATCCCTTGATTAATATTAAACTCTGGCTTATAGTCTAAAAATTGTTCAATTTTAGCAATACTTGCTTGTGAATGACGAACATCACCGGCACGGAATTCACGATAAACTGGTTTTTTATTATAAGTGACCCCATTTTCATGCAATGCTGCCTGAAGTGCATTAAATAAATCATTTAAAGTCGTACGGTCACCTACAGCAACATTATAAACTTGATTTTTTGCTTCATCATTTGCGGTTGCTGCTAAAATATTGGCTTGAACCGTGTTCTCAATGAAACAAAAATCACGACTCGTTTCACCATCACCATTAATAAATACCTCATCACCGGCAATCATTGCAGCTGTCCATTTGGGAATCACCGCAGCATAGGCACCATTCGGATCTTGTCGCTTTCCAAAGACATTAAAATAACGCAAACCAATGGTTTTAAAAGCATATGTACGAGCAAAAACATCTGCATAGAGTTCATTGACATACTTGGTTACTGCATAGGGTGACAATGGATTACCAATATTTTCCTCAACTTTCGGTAAAGCAGGATGATCGCCATAGGTTGAACTACTGGCCGCATAAGTAAAACTTGAAACCTTAGCATCGCGTGCCGCAGTCAACATGTTTAAGAAGCCCGTAATATTTGTTGCATTGGTGGTAATGGGATCGGCAATTGAACGCGGTACAGAGCCTAAAGCTGCTTGATGTAATACATAGTCCACATCCATACAGGCTTTTTGACAATCTTCAAAATGACGAATGTCGCCTTCAATAAAAGAAAAATTACTCCATTGCGCAGGACTCACCAAATTTTGAACTTCATCCAGATTATATTGGTGCCCTGTGGCAAAGTTATCTAAACCTACGACTTTTTGATCAAGCTTTAACAAGGTTTCTAATAAATTTGAGCCAATAAAACCAGCCACACCCGTGACCAACCACATTTTAGGTGCTTGTTTTAATTGTGTGCAAACGGTTTGATATTGGCTCATGTTATGTATTCCTTACAAAGTTCGTGATTAAAGACGAATGTCAGATTCAGATTGATCAAGCACATATTTTAAGTCATATAAAACATGGGCTTTTTTCCCTAAAGCGCGAATCTCTGTTGCTCCCATGACTTTAAATTGATCATGCGCAACCGCTAAAATGACAGCATCATAAGTATCTTTATTAACTGATTGTACCGGTGTAATCGCATACTCATGCACAGCTTCTTCAGTGTCTACCCAAGGATCATAAACATCGACATCCATATGGTATTCATTCAACTCATTCACAATATCAATAATTTTAGTATTACGAATATCAGGGCAGTTTTCTTTAAAGCTCAAACCAAGGACCAATACTTTCGCGCCCTCAACCTGAATCTTTTTCTGAATCATTGCTTTGACAAGCTGAGTGACCACATAAGCACCCATTGAATCATTTAAGCGACGTCCCGCTAAAATAATTTCTGGATGATAACCAATTGACTGTGCTTTATGGGTTAAATAATACGGGTCAACACCAATACAATGCCCACCGACAAGCCCCGGACGGAAAGGTAAGAAATTCCATTTCGTCCCTGCTGCTTGCAATACCGCTTCGGTATCAATACCCATTTTATTGAAAATAATCGCCAGCTCATTAATTAAGGCAATATTGACATCACGCTGCGTGTTTTCAATCACTTTTGCCGCTTCTGCCACTTTAATGCTAGACGCTTTATGTGTGCCAGCTTCAATGACCAAGTTATATACTTGATCGACAAAATCAGCGACTTCAGGGGTAGAACCTGAGGTGATTTTTAAAATATTGGTAACGCGATGTAATTTGTCACCCGGATTAATGCGCTCAGGGCTATAACCTGCAAAGAAGTCTTGATTAAATCTTAATCCTGAAACTTTTTCCAATACAGGGATGCAAGTTTCTTCAGTTGCCCCAGGATATACCGTTGATTCATAAACGACGACGTCACCCGCTTTAAGTACCTGACCAATACTGTTTGATGCTTTGACTAAAGGTGATAAATCGGGTTGTTTGAACTCATCAATAGGCGTCGGAACAGTCACAATAAAGAAATTACAATTTTTTAAATCTTCTAAATTTGCTGAATAGCTCAGTTGACTGGCTTGAGCCAATTCTTCTTTTGATACTTCTAAGGTATGATCCTGTCCACTTTTGAGTTCATCAATCCGTTTTTGATGAATATCAAAACCAACCACGGGTACTTTTTTACCGAACTCTACCGCTAAAGGAAGTCCGACATAACCCAATCCAATAATTGCAATTTTTAGTTCCGCGAGTTGTAACATGTTACAGCCTTATCTTGTTTATTTATGTCTATAAATCAGTAGGCTTAACGCCGAGTTATAATATAGCAGAAAAAATATATTTATACTTATTCAAAAGAAAAACATTTTAAAATTTTGTATTAATTATATAAAAATAAAGCATTAAATTATAAAAACAACAAGGCATACAATATAATTAAACATTAAATTCATAAAAAAATTAATAAACAATTACAATATTAATTATATTTAATTTTAACATTATTAATCTTAAACTAAATATCAAACAGAATAGAATTGAACGATTAATAAATTTTATTTTCATCTATTTTAAACATTCTATTCGAAGTCGTACTTTTAGTTAAAATACAGAGAACTAGATCTCATTTGGCCCATAAAAACCTGTTTTGAACATCAAAATCACCTACCCACATCAAACTCATGAAGAAAAGCTATACCCCAGCGATGATCTTGGTATAAAATAACAATTACAATTTATTATTAATATTTTACGTATTACAGGGTAAAATGCCGACTATTTTTAAAATCAGATTATTTTTATAAACGGGATTTCGAGTGAGATATTACCAATTTTTTTTACTCTGCGCACTAGCTGCAGGTACAACAGGATGTGCGATTACATCGGGGCTACAAACATTTGATTTGCCAAGTGAAGGTGTTTATCAGACCGAACTTGGTACTCCGGTTAATGTGCTTAAACTCACTCAAGAATCACTTCCGGCTCTACAACCTGCACAAGTCAACATTCAACAAGATTATGCTCATTTATTTAGCTCGCCACATAAAAATTATAAATTAAGTGCGGGTGATATTCTCTCTATTTATCTTTGGGCTTATCCTGATATTACGCCACCCACCACAACAATTAATAATGAACAATCTATACAAGCCAATGGCTATCAAATTGATCAAAATGGCTATATTCAATTTCCCATGATTGGTCGTTATAAGGCTGCGGGAAAATCATTAACACAAATCAACCAAGAATTACGTAGCCAACTTTCTCGTTATTTAAAAACCCCCGATGTGATTGCACGGGTACTCTCCTATCAGGGACAACGCTTTTCAGTGCAGGGCAATGTCATGAAAGGTGGGCAATTCTACTTAAGCGATCAACCAGTCAGCGTTTATACGGCTTTAGGTTTAGCGGGTGGTGTGAATCCTCAATTGGGTGACCATGCTTCAATGACGCTAGTTCGCCAAGGTCGTACTTACGCACTCAACAGCGTTGAATTGGAAAAATCAGGCTATTCTTTACATAACCTACTGATTCAACCCAATGATACACTTTATATCAATGCGAGAGAAAATCAAAAAATTTATGTTATGGGTGAGTCTGGTAAGAATCAATCCCTACCCATGCGTGATCAAGGGATGAGTCTAAGCGATGTTCTCGGTGAAAGTTTAGGTTTAAATCCACTGTCTGCCAGTCGTAGTAAAATTTATGTAGTGCGCAGCAACCGAAATGACGCAAGTACTGAAGTTTATCATTTGGATTTAACCAGCATTGCTGACTTTGGCTTGGCCAATCAATTTAAAATGCACAGTAATGATATTGTCTATGTCGATGCTTCAGGCCTTGCACGCTGGCAACGTGTGATTAATCAAGTTGTTCCTTTTTCTAGTCTTGTTAATACTGCCAACAATTTAGGCAATTAATATGAATATCCAAAAGATTCTTGTGGTTTGTGTGGGGAATATTTGCCGCAGCCCAATGGCTGAATACTTTTTAAAACGGGAATATCCAGAGCTGAACATCGAGTCTGCGGGTATTTCTGGTTTAATCGGTCATGCAGCAGATCAAAAGGCAATACTCTGTATGCAGCGTTTAGGTATAGATATGCAGCCTCATATTGCTAAAAAACTCAATGCTGAGTTAATTAAAAAGGCAGATCTGATTTTGGTCATGAGTCAAAATCAGCAAAAGCATTTAGAACAGACTTGGCCTTTTGCAAAAGGAAAAACATTTCGATTAGGGTATTGGCAAAGTAGAAATGTGCCTGATCCTTTTCAACATGAGCAATGGGTCTTTGATGAAACCTGTCAGTTAATACAAGATTGTATAGCTGACTGGAAAAAACATATTTAACTTTTTGATAGCAAGATTATGAGCCAAAATAGCAATACCGAAGATACCATTGATTTAAAAGAGCTGTTTTTTTCACTCATTGCGCAATGGAAACTCATTGCACTATGCGTCATTTTAAGCTTGGTCTGCGCATTACTCTATTTAAGAACCACGCCTGATACTTATGCAGTGGATGCATTGGTACAAGTTGAAGAAAGTAAAGGCACCTCGGCAGCTTTACTGGGTGATCTATCCAGCATGATTGAGCAGAAGCAACCCGCTCAAACTGAAATCGAGCTGCTTAAATCACGCTTAGTACTGGGTTCTGTCATTAAAGATCTAAATTTAGATTTAAAAATTTCCGGTACAGAAAATAGTTTTTTTAATCGTTTACTCAGTCCACATGACTATCAAACCACATATAATAAAAACGCCGTTATTTTTAAAGATGATGCCAAGTCTTTTGATGTTCGAAAGTTTGACATTCCAACCTATTATCTAGATAAGAACCTGCTGCTCAATTTTAATGGCAATAAATACACATTAACAGATGCAAAAACCAAACAAGTCATTTTTAGTGCAGTAACCAACCAAGAAAGCCAGCATACATCGGAATATGGTACTTGGAAGATTGCCCTCTATACGCAAGATCAACTCAAAAATACTTATAATATTGAAAAAATGTCTTTGCCTGCAGCAATGCTTTCAATTACAGAGAATTATTCTGTGGCTGAAAAAGGTAAATTGACCGGTATTTTAGGTTTAAATTACCAAGGTCAAGACAAAGAACACATTACCAATGTCCTCAACTCGATTCTTGTGGCTTATATAGCTAAATTTTTAATAATATATCACAATAGGTCTTATGGGATACTCAAC
>CAXYYO010000066.1:0-6845 GCA_964293305.1 uncultured bacterium
ACTGCATAGACGTATAGATAGTTTTACTGATACACATGAAGCCACAAAACAAGCAGCGGCCATCTTGAAGCCTGCGGCAAATAGATATGCAGGCGCTTTTGTAGATGTAGTGTATGATCATTTTCTGGCAAATGATGCAACACATTTTGTTCATGAACAAAATCTGCAAGATCATGCTGCTGTAGTTTATGCTGCACTCTCAAAAAATATCAATTGGCTTCCAGACCATTTTGCACCCATGCTTCCTTTCATGAAGGAGCAAAACTGGTTGTACAATTACAGATTGAAATCTGGTATTGAAAAAAGTTTTGTAGGCATTGCCCGAAGGGCGAAATATATAGAAGACACCAAATTAGTTTATGCACTTTTTTTGTCTGAATACAATGCCTTGCAAGCATGTTATTATAAGTTTTTCCCAGATTTATTTCAATATGTGCAGGAGCAATATGAGGACATATACAGTTCATAGTAGCATATTGGGTTGCCGTGTTTTTAATTCAAATTTCCACCATCAATGATATTCTTTCCCATAATATTATTTTAAAGCAGAATAAACAATTTGCTAGCCTATTCATTCCCTTACATTTGTCTCCTCTAACAAATGCTTATTCATGGTAAAAGAAAAAATTTTAGTTATTGGTGCTAGCGGACAAATAGGAGTGGAGCTTACACTTGCGTTGAGAAAAATATATGGCAATGCAAATGTGATAGCCAGTGACCTCAGAGAGCAAAGCCCATTATTAGAAGGTACCGGCCCCTTTGTAGCTATAGATGTAATGAACAAAGAAATGCTGCATGTACAAATAATTCGTCAAAACATTACACAAGTTTACCTGCTTGCTGCCATACTTTCCGCCACCGGCGAAAAAAATCCAAACCTTGCATGGAACCTTAATATGCAAGGTTTGCTCAATGTATTGGATATTGCCCGTGAAGAAAAATTGCATAAAGTGTATTGGCCTTCAAGTATTGCGGTGTTTGGTCCTACAAGTCCAAGGCATAACTGTCCACAGCAAACTATTATTGAACCCACCACCGTGTATGGTATTAGTAAATATGCAGGTGAGTTTTGGTGTAATTATTATAATAAAAGATTTGGTGTGGATGTAAGGAGTCTTAGATATCCCGGCCTTATTTCATATAAGAGTGCTCCAGGTGGTGGCACCACAGATTATGCCATTGAAATATTTCATGAAGCCATTGAATCTAACCACTATAACTGCTTCCTAAAAAAAGATTCTTACCTACCCATGATGTATATGCCGGATGCCATAAAAGCAACAATTCAACTGATGGAAGCTCCTGCTTCACAAATAAGTGTGCGTACTGCCTACAACGTATCAGCTATGAGCTTTTCCCCGGAGGAAATGGCTGCAGCTATTCAGGCTCATATACCATCATTCACCATTGCATACAACCCGGATTACAGACAAGCCATTGCAGATAGCTGGCCGGCAAGTATTGACGATAGCATAGCCACAACAGATTGGGGTTGGAAGCCGGATTTTGATCTTCCCCAAATGACCAAGGATATGTTGGTTAATATCCAATAATATTCATCATCTATCAAAAAGTGTTTCTTTTATTGTAAGAAAATATAGTCATCAATTTTAAATTTTTACTCAATCATTTTTCATGTCAAATGCTACTACTATTCTCAGCAGAAGAAAAGAATTTGTTCCTAATGCCATAGGGATTTTTAATCCATCTACAGCATCAAAAGCAAGTGGGGCCTGCATTACAGATGCTGATGGTGTAGATATGATTGATTTTGCAGGAGGCATTGGTGTGGTAAATGCCGGACACTGTCCGCCGCCGGTAGTAAAAGCTATTCAAGACCAAGCTGCTAAAATGATTCACTGCAGTTTTAATGTAGCTTCTTATGATTTATATATGCAATTAGCAGAGCGTCTAATTGCCATTTTCCCACATGGGGATGCCACAAAAGTGATGCTCACAAACTCTGGTGCTGAAAGTGTAGAAAATGCAATCAAAATAGCAAGACAAGCTACAGGTCGTCCTGCCATTATTTGTTATGACAATGCATTTCATGGTCGCACCATGATGGCCATGACACTCACCAGTAAAGTTGGCTATAAAATGGGTTGTGGGCCCTTTGCTCCGGAAGTATATCGGCTGCCATATCCTGATTACTATCGATATGGAAAAGGCATGGATATAGATACCTTTTCAGATAATTATATTAGAGAACTTGATCAATTTTTTCACACGAATGTTCCTTCGTCTCAAGTGGCCGCCATCATTCTAGAAACGGTACAAGGTGAAGGTGGCTTTCTGCCAATACCAAAGAGATATTTACAGTCCCTTCGGGAAATATGTACAAGGTATGGCATCATGCTCATATTGGATGAAGTACAAAGCGGTTTTGGCCGTACCGGCAAATGGGCAGCATATCAGCATTATGATGTAGTACCTGATATATCTACATGGGCAAAAAGTATGGGTAGTGGCATGCCAATTGGTTGTGTTATGGGGAAAGCGGAAATCATGGATGCCTGCAAGCCTTCTACTATTGGTGGTACCTATCCGGGAAATCCTGTATGTTGTGCAGCAGCTATAGCTACATTAGATTATATGCATGAAATTGATATCAATGCTTTAGGAGAAAAAGTTGGAAATATTACACGCAGAAGGTTTCTAGAAATGCAAGCAAAATATAACTGCATTGGTGATGTGCGGGGTCTTGGTGCTATGATGGCTTTTGAATTGGTAAAAAACAATGATCCTTTTCAACCAGATGGAGAACTTTGTAAGCAACTGATTGCTTATTGCGCAGCAAATGGTTTAATTGTAATCAATGCAGGTGTAAATGGAAATATTATTCGGGTGCTGAGTCCATTAGTTATAGAGGAATCCTTATTGATTAAAGGATTAAGCATTATAGAAAATGGCTTAAAAGAACTTACCTCTAAAAACTAAAATAGTTCCTTTTAATTTTTTCAAAAATATTTATCTCTACTACAAAAAATGATACAACAATTCATCAACGGAGCTTGGGTAAATTCAATAAGCCACCAGCAAGTAGCATTAATAAATCCTGCTACGGAGGAAGTTATAGATCATATCAGCTATGCTGATGATAAAGATTGTATGGTAGCCATAGATGCAGCTGCTGAGGCATTTAAAACTTGGCGCAAAACCACGCCCTATTACCGAGCTGAGATACTCAAAAAAGCAGCGCAGTATTTAAGGGATAATATTGATGCCATCAGTCGGGACATGGTTTTGGAAAGTGGTAAACCCTATGCAGAAGCAAAGGGTGAATGGGGAGTAGCGGCAAACCTTTTTGAGTGGTATGCGGAAGAAGGAAAAAGAGCTTATGGAAAAGTAATTCCATCCATAAGAGCAGATAAAAGAATGAGTGTGATATGGCAGCCCATGGGTGTAATAGGTGTGATTACTGCCTGGAATTTTCCCGCCTATAACCCTGCCCGTGCCTGGGCAGCAGCATTAGCAGCAGGTAGTACGGTGGTGGCAAAACCTTCTGAAAATACACCATTGGCAGGTGTTCATATGGCAAAAGCACTATCCGCAGCCGGATTGCCAGCGGGTGTGCTCAATCTGTTGACGGGGAAAGCATCTGCCATAGGAGACGCCATGCTGAATCATCCGGAATTAAAAAAAATAAGTTTTACAGGTAGTACGGCTGTTGGCAAATTATTGATGGATGGTGCTTCTCGTACCAATACAAAAATGGCTTTGGAAATGGGTGGTAATGCTCCTGTTATTATTTTTGAGGATGCTGATGTGGAAGCTTTAGCTAAAGTAGCAAGCATTGCAAGATTTAGAAATAACGGGCAAGTATGTATTGCCCCGCAACGATTTTATATTCACGAAAAAATATTTGATGCATTCGCAGACAGTGTCAGTAAATATGTATCACAATTAAAATTGGGTAATGGCTTTGAGGATGGTGTACAGATAGGGCCACTCATTACCCAAAAACAAAGAGATAGCGTTTTACAACTGATGCAGCAAACAAAAGCTGAACAGGCTAATATACTGGTGGGTGGTGATGTGCCTAAACATTTATCAAAAGGATATTTCTTTCAGCCGGCGGTGGTTAGTAATCTTACACAGGATTCTGTATTGGCTAAACAAGAAATTTTTGGTCCCATACTCCCTTTATTTTCATTCAGCAACTTTGATGAAGCCATAGCAAAAGCAAATGATACAGAATATGGCCTTGCTGCATATCTATTTACCAATAACATCAACACGGCAGTAAGGGCTAGTGAGGCATTAGAGTTTGGTATGGTTGGTATTAATGAATGGGCTCCACATGGCACAGAAGCACCATTTGGTGGCTGGAAACAAAGTGGCATTGGCCATGAAAGTGGTGCTGAGGGTTTGCTGGAATATATGGAGAAAAAGCTTATTAGCATTGGCGGTATCTGAGATGGACGTTTGCTATAATCGTCATATAATGTTATTCCACGAACCATGAATTATTCAAAAACATAAAACTTATTTTCTGCAATAAAACTTTTGAAATATGGACTACGGCGCACTTTGTTTAATTCCACCGGCAATTGTTATTGTAATATCTATTGTATTGCGATCTTCGTTTGAAGCACTACTTATAGGCTGTGTAGCAGGTTTTATTATTCTATCCATTTATACGGGTAGTAATGCTTTTACAGACTTTGTAGATTCCAGTATTCGAGTTATTGGAGATACAAGTAGCGGAGGCTCTGTATGGGTTATATTGGTTTGTGGTTTGTATGGCTCCCTTATAGCTCTTATGGTGCGTAGTGGCGGCCTTATTAAATTTGGTGAATGGGCACTTAGATTTATTAAAACAAAAAAGCAGGCACTCATGGGCACATGGGTTGTAGGGTTGATTATATTTTTGGACGATTATTTGAGTGAACTTACTGTGGGTCTTTCAATGAGAAAAATAACAGACACTTTTAAAGTGCCTAGGGAAATACTTGCATACCTTGTAAATGCCACTGCGGCAGCTTGGAGTGTAATAGCACCCATCAGCACTTGGACGATTTATATTGGTGCATTGCTGGTGGTATCCAAAGCTGCACCTGAAGGAGAAGGACTACAAACTTATTGGCGCATGATACCCTTTATTGCTTATGGATATATTGCTGTTATACTTGCTGCACTTTTTGCATCCGGTGTGCTACCCTGGTTTGGTAAACTAAAGCAAGCGGCTATTCGTGCAGAAACAACAGGCCAGCTTACTGCAAGTGCTTTTTCATCATCATCCGTTATGGATGTATCACAAATGAATCCTAATAAAGCAGGAAAACTAATCTATTTTGTACTACCCATGTTAGTGGCACTTGTGGCTACAATATTTTTTGATATTGACGCCTTAAAAGGCGTAATCATAGCGGTTGCATTTACATTTATTTACTACCGCATTATTAATCTTGGTTCATTTCAACAGTTGAGTGATACGATGTTTAACGGTGTTAATTCAATGGTGCTTGCACTCTCTATTTTGATGATGAGTTATGTGCTAAAAGACATCAACAGTCGTATGGGGCTTACCGAGTATGTACTGCATGGGGTTACTCCTTATGTAAGCAAGGAAATGCTTCCTCTGGCTGTATTTTTATCAATGGCACTTATTAGCGTTACCACCGGTTCATCATGGGGTTTATATGCAGTGGCTTTACCTCTTATAGTACCTCTGGCTCAACAGTTAGATGCTAACGTTTTGTTATGTTGCGGTGCTGCTGTAAGTGCGGGTGTAATGGGTAGTAATAGTTGCCCTTATAGTGACGCCACCATACTTACCTCTCAAAGTTGCGAAAGCCCTCCATTGGATAATAGTTTTTCACAACTACCTTATATTGGTTTGGTATTTACACTTACCTGTATTACATATATTATTTTAGGATATACTATTTAATTATAATGTCAACAACATATAAACCCTACCAGCAGGAAATAGCGGATGGTTTGATCATTAGGCAAATGCAAACCACTGATGCAGAACAGTGTGAAGCACTACAGCAGCTTGTATTTCCTCAGTTGGCTGAAGAGGAAATTTTGCATGCTCCGCAATATTTGAGGCATTTAGAAGTATTCCCCGAAGGGCAATTTGTTATCACAGATGGGCTGTCTGTAATAGCATCTACCTCTACCATGAGATATCGGTATGATCCGAATGATACTGCGCACCATACATTTTTTGAAACGATGGGTGGTGGTTGGCTTACAACACATATGCCAAATGGGGAATGGTTGTACGGTTTGGATATGGGTGTGCACCCAGCATACAGGGGCAAAGGCCTTGCCCGTATTTTATACAGAGCCCGGCAGCACACTTGTGTACAGTTGCAGCTCAAAGGGCAAATGATGGTTGGTATGCTTAATGGATATCTGCACCATAGTGTTGAAAATACGATTGAAACTTATTTTCAAAAAGTAATAATGGGAGAAATTTTTGACCCAACTGTTTCTATACAAATGAAGATAGGTTTTGAAGTAAAAAAATTAATGAAAGAATACCTCACAGATCCTACATGTGGCAACGCCGGTGCGCTGCTTTTGCTTTCAGCTGATAGTATAGTTTGATATTGGGCCTTGTGTAATGGATGATTATAATTTGTACAATTGATTTGAATGTGTTCATATTTTTTTCCACAAAATATCTTGATCGGGTCATAGGAGTTGGCTTAGATAATTTTTCATTTAAAATCCATCCTAAGGAATCCATTATCATCAATGGATTGCCAGAGTCGGCAAAAGTTTATACTTTTACCCGTGGTAAAAAGTTCTTTGAACTAATACCATTTCCAATTAATATATAGTCCAAAATAGTTTATTTGATTTTTTTTGCTTATCTTTGGACTATA
>CAXYYO010000067.1:0-6744 GCA_964293305.1 uncultured bacterium
AGATTATGGGTGAATACTTTGCACAGCCTTACCCTGCACGTGCAGCATTAGGCGTGGCAAGCTTACCCAAAGGTGCTTTAGTCGAAATGGATGGCATTGTCATTATTAATAACTAAAAATCATATCGTTAAATATTTTTATCAAACACCACCAATAAAGTTAATGCCAGTCAGTTAAGGATTTTAGAAATAAAGTCCTTAACCTCTTAGTTCTTCACAACGGAGTCTTATAATTTTTAAATCAAATACTTGGAGCTCATCTATTACTTTGGGTAAGCCCAAATGAGAAGCAGAGCTTCGCAAGAAAGGCATCTTGCGGCGCAGTGCGCCTCACCACAAAACTCGTCAAATCTCTTTTATTGATTAATAAATCGCAGAAACCTTACTTTTTTAAAATAGTTTTGCCTCGAACAGTTGCGGATGACGTTTCCGCGTATCTAATAACATTATGAATTTAAAAAATAAAATGCCAATCAATTTCTTAACCGACTAGCACCAACCAATGAATTGGTGTTTTTTTATTCAAAAATCCAATTAAAATGAATAACATTTCAAATGAAATACATTGACAAACGATAACAATTATCAATAATATCACTTATCCCATTTCACTCTTATGGTCAGTCTCAAATGTACGTTTGTTTATGTCGTGGTATTACCGATCAAGATATTAAAGATGCCGTAGCAAATGGTGCTGAAAGCTATCGTGAAATTCGTGATTTACTTGATCTAGGAACATGTTGTGGTCGATGCGCACCAGAAGCTCGCGCGATCATTAGTGATGAACTCTCAGATCTGGCTGCCCGTCTGTCTTATGCCGCTTAAAATTCTATTCTTATAATCATACCGTTTTGATGAT
Source organism: uncultured bacterium (assembly GCA_964293305.1). Taxonomy (GTDB): domain Bacteria; phylum Bacteroidota; class Bacteroidia; order Chitinophagales; family Chitinophagaceae; genus CALAGJ01. The sequence continues at coordinate 859 of CAXYYO010000067.1, forward strand.
CGAAAGATCACTCCTCCCCCGCTTATGACTCTAAGCGGGTTTTTTCTGCTTTTCTCATGCTAAATGAACGCTTTAATTGCTCTTGATTGCGATTTTCATTTGCCGTTCTATAAATTACTCGCCATTATTTCTGTTCTTGTTTAAAATAATTGCAATAATAATTTTTGATTGCCTGACAAATGGTTAAGGCAGAAATTGTTGATGGAGTATTTCCCATGAAAGGCAATCGCGATGTGATTAATCAGTTAAATCAGGTGCTGTTCCACCATTTAACGGCTATTAACCAATATTTTCTCCATTCACGTATGTTTAATGACTGGGGAATTGAACAATTGGGTTCTGCGGAATACAAAGAATCGATTCAGCAAATGAAACATGCGGATAAAATTATTGAACGTATTTTATTTTTAGAAGGTTTACCGAATTTACAACATTTAGGTAAATTATATATTGGCCAACACACCATTGAAGTGCTCAATTGTGATGTGCGTAAGGTCAAAGAAAATATTGAAACATTACAAAAAACCGTCAGCCTAGCGGAACAAGAACTTGATTATGTCACCCGTGACCTTGTGCAAGAAATTTTAGAAAAAGAAGAAGCTTACTGGGACTGGACCACAACTCAACTCGATTTAGCTGAAAAAATGGGCATTGAAAATTATATTCAAAGTCAAATTTAATCCAAAAAAATAGCCAGTCAATTGACTGGCTATTTTGCATTTGGGGTTCTACTTTTTAGAAATGGGCTGTGCTAGTGAAGCATAATCCAGATCCATTTTTCCTAATTTTTTCAGTAGCCACAGCTGATGTTTGGCTTCTTTTTCATGACCATTAAAAGCCAGTGCTTTGGCATATTTAATCAAATCATATTTGGTCGGATAGTTTAAAACCATTTCCCGAATTTCGTTTAATTCCTGCTGATTAAGCTTGGTATATGGACTCATACGAATCCATGCAATCCGTCGGTCAAATTCTTCAAGCAAATAAATGGGCTTTTGATTGGTTATTTTTTCAGGTGTTTTTTCATAACGTATCGATTGATTCAGTTTTGCAGCAGCAACCGAATAATCTCGAATAATCAATCCCAATAACAACAGTGACACAACATAAAGCCCACGCATATAATTGGGTGAAAGCGTAATGGTCTTGATATTGGATTGTTGTGATTGTACTAGCCCCAGAATAAAGCCAACAGGAAGCAAGAAATAAGCATAATATTGCGGGAATTCGAGCATGGCATGAACCAGCACCGCCCCAATCATCAATATACCAATCACCGACTCCACTGAATTGACATGCTTATTCAGCTGATAGCCCCAATAACCAAAGTAGGCCAAAAATGGAATACCGATCAGCAAGCCATTCCACAACACAAAATCAAGAATGAAATTATGTGCGCTACGTATCCAGACGGGTCCCTGAAAATGATCACTGACCAGAGTATAAGCCACACTGGTTTGATTCCAACCATAGCCCCACCAAGGGCGATCTAAAATGGCATGCAGCATTTGCTCCCAAATGGCTAAGCGAGACATATCCCCTGTTGCACGCTCAGCAGCCGTTTTGGTTTGAGCGATATCGACATTTGTAACATGTCCAATCCATTGCGTAGCAATCGGTAATAGCGCAATTAAACCAATAAAGAGTGCAAGCCATGCAAGCGTGTAATACCACTTAAGTGTGATCAATCCCTTATATTGCTGATAAGTGCCGTAAACAAGGATACATAAGCACGCTACCCAAGAAGTACGAGACTGACTAAGTGCCACAGCAAAGATCAAAATAAAGCTACAAAGACTGAGAACCCACGTTTTTATTTTCTGTTTTTCATATAAATATACGCAACCGAGTAATGACATGATTAAAAATGTCGCCATGTTATTCGGTTGAGCAAAGTTTGCGTAGGGTCGAACAGCATTTTGCATATTCACCATACCCGGAATATGGGCATCTAGAGTTAACCACTGGCAAATGGCAATGATGCCTGTCAATGTTCCGGACAAGAGCACAACTGTGCTAAAGCCAATAAAAATCTTTTCTCGGTCAAGTTTGCTTTGGGTCAGGTTATATCCCAACACGCTGCAAAGCCAGAACCCAATAACAAAGAGTGAACAGAGTAAGGCTTTGTCAAAGAAGAAGAGCTCACCGTAGAAATATTGTAATAGAGGCACGCCAGCCAGAAACAATAAAGGTAAACCGATAACAGGCAACTTAATCCTATCTTTTAGATAGATAGCAGCAAGGGCAAACAAGGATAAAAAGGCGAACAACTCGCCTGTATAGGTTACCCACGGGCGGTAATGGATAGGCAAAAGCCAACCGAGGGCAATGAATACACTGGCTAAGAGGAGTAGAAGGAATTTCATGATTAGATCAGTGAAAATAGAATGGGCATATGATAATAAAAAAGTAGATTAAATGATAATCTGCTTTTCTTACATCGTTCTTAATGATTTAGTGCCATGGGCGTAAGTCTACAATTTTGACTACATTGGCTTTTTGATCTATCAAAACAGTCATATCTACAACATTGGCTTTCATCGATAAAAATGCGGTTGCCTGTGGGTATTTTGCTAAGATTTTTTCCACATCGGTTTTGTTATTGTACTGCTGTAATAATTCAAGTTTTTGTTCGCGTTGTTACATTTGTTTTTTGCTTTGTTTAATTCCACATAACGCTCTGGACGTTGTGCAATCGAAATACCACCCAATACTTCTGCAAACATATCATCACTACGCCGCTCAGCATCTAGACTTAATTTAATATACACTGTTTTGGAATAAATTTACCAACAATGTTTAAAACATGGCAATCATAAACACCATCCGAACTTCTACTCAAATATATCTCTGCATTACTTCCAAAGAGTTCGTCATTTTTAAATGAACAAGTGATTGCTTTAGCAGCAGCAAGGGTCACAACACTAGGTGCATTCACTGTTATATTACAATACTCAGACTTAACATTAGAAAGTTGATTTAATGGGTTTGCCCCTGAGTAATTTTCATTAAAAATTAGCTCATAATCATTTCTTAATGAAGAAATTTCAGTCAAAGCCGTTGTAATGATTGATCTTTTCACATGATTACTGTAAGAAATCACTGCTATAGAAGCTAAAATACTAATAATGGTAATTGCGATCATCAATTCAATTAAAGTAAAACCTTTATTCATGATATACCCCCTTTTTTTATAATATAGCAAGTAACATGCCAATTTATTTTTTTATTTTAATTCAACATCTTAAACAAACAATAGCAACCTTTTAATATTTTTATGACATATTTTGACAGTTTTAAACATTATTTGATTTGATTATCACTTTTTATTTTCTGTTCAAATCTAATGAAGTTTTCATCATCATAACCTGATTCAATATAATATTTAATATGAATAGGATATGCATAGCGATAAATAACCTTTCTCATTTCAAATGAAGAAAGTGTTCCACAATACAATTGAGAATATTTTTTCATTAAATCAAGTACAATAGGATCACCATTTCCACTTTCACATTTTTGGGTATGGGCAAAAAATGCTCCTCTGGAGTAACGTTCAAAATCGATATAAACAAAAGATACTAAACCTATGTATGCAGATATCATTAAAATAAGAATTGAACGATGAATGTAAAATTGCTTCTTCCCTTTAATCAAAGTAAATGCAGGAACGATCAATACTAAAAAATAGAGATATCTGAATGGGTATTCAAATAAAGAGTGTACAGTAAAAGGTGTTAAGAACAATAAGATTTCATAGCCATTATTTTTATCTGTATATATTCGTTTGAAAACTATTAGTAAATATACCAGAAATAGTATTCCACCTACCACGCCAAACCAAAGAAAAAAATCTATAAAAATATTATGTGCTGACACATAAGGTATTTTAAAATTTAAGTCTCCAAACAATCTGGATGTTCTAACACCATTTACTCCATAACCCAACCATGGATTTTCCAATATGGAACTAATACTATCACTCCATAATAAAAATCTTGAATCGCTAAATGTCGTTTCTATACTTACTACAGTATTTCTAGAGTTTTTGGTAAAGCAATAAGATATAGCTATATACAGTAATAATAAAATTCCAAAAAAATAGAAATTTAAAGTTTTACATTCTCCTATTTTAAAAATAAACCCTAAACCCAGCAAAATTAATAGGGTAAGAATTCCTGTTCTAGAACCTGTAAGGAAAATAAAAAATGTTAAATATATTGACATTATATATAGCATTTTTGTTTTAATAACTTGACGTCTATATAAAATTAAAGTGGCAATAATTCCTGTCATAAAAAGTGTTGATAAATGATTTGGTTGCCCTACATTGGCATAAAAACGACGAACCCCTGAATGCTCAAGAATAAATATACTTTTAATATTAAAAAACTGCAACAAAACTATAAACGAATTTATTAAGCACAATAAAATAATAATCTTAAGAAAAAAATATACATTTTCATCGCTACTATAAAATTGAGAACATATTAGTATAAAAATTATAAACAATGCATAAATACTAATAACAATAAAATCTTCAAGAAAATAATAGTCAATTATGAAATATTGTATAAAAGAAAATAATAATAAAATTAATGGTAAAAATATAAATTCATTCATTTTTGTATTTTTGTATTTCAGCAACGGAAAAAATAAAAAACATGGAATGAGTAAAATAAAAAACTCATTTTCTGCAACAACCCATGGAACATAATGAAATGGATAAACCCATCCTAAAACAAGTAAGATTAAAATTATTAGTTTACTAAGTTTCATATTTTATAAAAAAAGATAAGGAAAGTCCTTATCTTTTTTCTTTCTTATTAAGAAACTGTACAAGCTTTCGGTGCTATACCAGAGTTAATTGCTGAAGTTCCAGCATTTGTAATTGAACAAGCCCAACCACCAATGTTCGCACCATTACCAGATGCATCGGCAGCCACATCTGCACTACGTGTTAAAACAAGACGTCCACCAGTGATTGTTGCAGAACCAGCCAATGTGCATGTAATTGTACCAGTAGTGCCAGTAGCATTCGTTGCAATTGTTGAACAATTTTTAGTTGTAGTTTGTAATCCTAATGAACCAGGACCAGTAATTGAGGCTGCATTCCCTTCAGATAATGCAAGTTCAAATTGTGTCTTAGCAGGGCTAATTTCAGCAAGCGCTGCAGTAATTTGTGAACGTGCAGTATATTTTTGATATTGCGGAATCGCAATTGCAGCCAAAATACCGATAATCGCTACAACGATCATTAATTCAATAAGAGTAAAACCCTTTTGTGCATTCATAACATTCTCCACAAATGTTTTGTTAATTTTTATAAGCTTTATAAACTTATTTAGCTTATTTTATGTATAGCACTAAATATGCCAAGAGTGATTATAATAAAATTAACAGAAAAAACAGCACTTTAAAAAAATAAAATTGTTACAGTGTGGTTTTAATGTTTTTTTTGGTAAAAAAATGACATTTTTTGTCACTTAAACACTGTTTTCTAGCCCAATATAATCGGTTCGTTACTCAATTCATTCTGTTGATCTGTTATGACATGTGCATAAAACTCAATTAATACCTCTCCAATCCTTTCCACTCCTTTTATAACAGCTACTTTATAGTGCTGCGCTGCCAGTTGTTGAATTATATTTTGACAAATTTGATCCCAAACCACTTGTTCAGTCGCTTTTTGAATGCCACGATCAATCACAATTTCAACTTTTCGCTCACATAAGTTTAGATAGAGTAGCACACCGCTATTTAACTCGGTATCCCAAACACCCAGTTCAGCAAAAAGCTGTCTTGCACGCATATGAACAGTTTGCTGATATGCTTGATTTGATGGAATACAACCTTCAATCACGACTTGTATTTCTCCAACATGAC
>CAXYYO010000068.1:0-6395 GCA_964293305.1 uncultured bacterium
TATAGTCCAAAGATAAGCAAAAAAAATCAAATAAACTATTTTGGACTATATATTACTTGGAAATGGTATAAAGCCGCTGAAAGCAAAAAAAAATCCCAATCAAATCATCTCAAAAATAGTTAAGACTAATTCCTAATTTAGAAAATAAGTACCATTATATGCTGCTTTTGTTTTTCATAATGGCAACCTTAAATATTGAGTTTATAGTATTGGTTATTAGTTTTAAAAAAGGTGAATACAAGACGCAATCTACCAGAGTGGAGATGATGCTACGAAGGAATAAAAAAGTCGCCTACATTTTTGCAAGCGGCTGAATGATTTTTCAAAGCATATCCTGAGTTGCAAACTCAGGACAGCGTCGTCTGTCTTGTCCTAAAAGGCTTATCTGTTGGGGGTTTTACAGAAAAAAGGAAAAGGAACGGAAAACCCTGTAAATAAAGGCTTTGAAGCGATAAATGTAATTGTGGAAAACTTTTTTTAAATGCCCTTAAAAACAGAAGATTTGAACCCTAAAAATAGAAAATAAGAAGAATAAAATTAAAGGTGTGGCGAAGCCACTTGTATTTTTTTTGCCCCTTTTTCACAGCTTCGCTGTGTGTATTTTTTGCCCCTTTTTTTGCTCAGCGAAGCAGAGCAGGAATGAAAAACAAAAGACACTCAACGATTGCAGTCTTTTGTTTTAGAGTGTTGGTGTGTAATCGTGGCTTCTTGGTGGTGTTTCCTTGTCTATTATGTATAAATCAACTCTTAGTATAGTATTATTTAAATACTCATATTTTGCTAACAATTCTCCTTTTGATGAGTAAAATTCACATTGCCCATTTAGCTTGCCATTTTCATACTTAAATTTTCTATGAATGGAACCATCAGCATTAAAGCTCATTGAAATTCCAAATAGTGTATCGTTCGAAAAATTCAATACTTTAACAATTTTATTGTTCTTATAATATGCCCAAGAACCTTCTTTTTTTCCCAATTTATAATTACCACAAAAAGTAATACTATCATTATTTTCAACCCAAAAACCTGCTTTTAATCCCTTCATGTCATAATTGTTTTTTTGAGCATATAATGCAAAATTTACAGCAAGTAGCAATATCAAAATATAGTATCTCATAATTTTAGAATGTACCATCTTCTTTTAAGGGACCAACTAAACTTTCTTTTGCTTGAAAATAGTTCTTCTGAACTACTACGTTTGTCATTGTAGGTCTTCCTGATGAAGGGTCTTTTACTACCTGCATTTGGAATATTAACTTTACGTCTTTGAAATCAAAAGTGTAATTAACTGAACCAGTTCCAGTAGTAGCATTGTAAAGTAATGATGACTTGTCCATCCCTTCAGATTGGAAACCAACAACAGCTCTCGGATATAATTCTTTTATAAACTTTTCTTCTGCCCCAATGCCTGTGCTGTGTGCACTTGAAGGCATACCTAAACCTTTATTTTTTTCATAATCGGCAACATCAAAACGTTCAACAACAAAATGAATAACATTATCTTTAAATGCGTCATTACTTCCTGCAAGCATATCACCCATATCTACTTCACCAGTTGCAAAAGCATCAATCATTACAGAGTTTGAAGCATCAACTAATGAAAGATTAACTTTCTGTGTATTGTTTCTTGCTGCTACCATTTAAGTAGCAAATTGACCAACAACTTTGGCAGTAGGATTATCTAAAGCCAGATTGCCATTTGCATCAATTTTGAATTTGGTTTCTCCTGTATTTATTTGTGCTAAAAACGCATCTTGGTTTGGTTGTGAGCCACCAATGCCAAGCGTATCACCATTGACATCTACAAAGAAAATAGGATTGTTAGCAAAGGCAGCATAACCACTTTTTGAAGTATTAGGCTTTGGGTCTAAATTCCATCTTCTGCCTAATCTTGTATCATATTCCCAAAACAATGCAGTAGTATGATTTCCAGCCCCTGCAATCTCGTCTGTTTTTTCTTGTGAGTTGAAAGAGTAACGAAAAGAGTCATTTCCACTCGAATAACTCCTCCCCGGCATTTGCATTCCAAAAGGATAATAATCATTGGCACTCACCACGTCTGCAGTATAGTAGCTGATACTACTTCCTATAATAACAGGTATTTTTTTATCTGTTATGGTTTCTAATACATTACCAAGATGGTTGGTTAATTCAAAGAACTTATTGCCACATACTAATCCATAGTCTGTTATTTCCACACCCAAACCGAAGATAATAGTGGGTGACGACGGCCAGCATTCATCATAGGCTAAGCCATACGCAAAATGTTATTTTATAAATTCAAATATAAACTGCGCTGCCTTGAGTTTAGTTGTATTTAATACAACTTTTGCATCACTACTGTATGAAAAATTTCTATACAAAAGGCATACCGTTTCCAAAATTTGACATTTCAATCTAGTGCGCATTACCACAAGATTATAGTCTTTTTAGTATTTTTTACTCTTTCCTTATTTAACCTATTCCACTATTAATTTTGCCTCTATGCTGCCGCCAATTTTTACCAAATAAATACCAGCTGCTGGTTTTACATCAAGTGCAACTTTTAATAACCCTGCTGTCGGTTTATAAATTCCTTCATGAATCAGTTTGCCATTAATATTTATAATCTGAACCAATACAGGATCGTCAGAAATTTGATTCAATTTAATATTTAAACCTGTACCATGAAGGGGATTCGGATAAATCTTAGCAGCCGATTTTCGCTTCGACACTTCTACTGATTTCACCCCATGAAATGTTGATAGTCCGTCTTTATCCACCTGAACAAGCCTATAATAATTCAGACCTTCCATTGGATATTCGTCAGTTACTTGATAATCATTTTTGATTGATGGCAAATTGCTGGCTTCTACCCTAGATATAGTTTTGTAGCTCCTTGCATCGGCACTTCTCTCAATTATATAATAGTCATTATTAGATTCTGAAGCTGTAGACCAATTAAGCACTACTGAGCCATCATTATTTTTAGCTGCATTAAAAGCAATCAAGTTAACAGGCAATAACCCTTCACAAATAGTACCCACAGTATAGTCATGTGGAGTAGCACTTGAGTTTCTTTCACCACCTGAGGGAACGTTGTAAGTAAAATATATACTAAGCGGAGTGCCGCTTCCAATGGCTTTTTCAAAGATAAAATCTGAGCCAATACGTGTCATGGCATAGCCGGGATAACCACCAGTTGTACCTTCTCTAACATAGATAAATACATAGGAACAACCTTCAATAGGTGGAAGCGGATGAAATTGGAAGAGTACATTATCTCCAACAGTTTCCACCTTATAACTATAATCTCCATTTTCTAAAGTATCACAAAAGCCTCCTGAATTATCTATTTCCACAACTACATTAACTGGTGTTGATGTCGTAAACAGTGCATCATTATCCGTAGCTTTTGATGTTATGGTATAATTTCCTGCCATTACATTATTCCATTCAAAACTGTATGGGCTTGTATCATCTGAGCCAATTAATGTAGGGCCACTATAAAATTCGACTTTGCTTATTGTACCATCTGCATCTGTAGCATCAACATTAATTAAAATTGAGGCAGGTTCAGTAAATCTTGTATTATTAACTGGTGAAGTAATAGCTATGGTAGGCGCTTGTCCAACTATGCCGATACAATTAGTACCTACAGTATAACTATGCGGATTTGCGCTGGAGTTTCTTTCACCAGCCGGGGGTGTTTGGTAGGTAAAATAAATACTGATGGGTGTATTGTTAGCAATTGTTTTAGAAAAAATAAAATCGGTGCCAGAAGCAGTCATTCCATAACCTGCATAACCACCTGATAAACCTTCACGAATATATATTAGTGCATACTGACAGCCTACAATTGGCTGTAATGGATGGAAGGTAAATGTAACCAATTCATTATTTGTTTCAGCTTTATATTCGTAATCTCCATTAAATGCTGTGCCGCAATAACCATTTGTATTCGGTGCATTTACTACAATATTCACTGGTATTGAACTGCTCGACAAATCACTGTTATCAGTGGCTTTAGCAGTTAAAGTATAAGAACCAGCCGCAACATTTGACCAAGTAAAAGAGTATGGACTTGAAGAAGAAGTACCCAGTAAATCAGATCCATTGAAAAATTCAACTTTGCTTATACTGCCATCTCCATCAGTAGCAGTAGCATTGATAGTGATAGAGGCAGGTGCTACAAAGCTTTCTGCTTCCACTGGTGTTGTAATTGAAACACTGGGGGCACCTTCCACACAAACTGTTCCCACCACATAAGCATGGGGATCACTGCTGGAATTTCTTTCACCTCCGGATGGCACCTGATAAGAAAAGTAGAAACTTGTAGTAACGCCATCTGCAATTGGTTTACTAAAAGTAAAATCACTACCCGAAGGAATCATATTGTAACCAGGGTAGATGCCACTTCCTGTTTCTCTTAAATATATAAGCGCATACGTACTTCCTAATATTGGTGCCAAAGGATGAAATTTGAAATAAACGGATCCAGCATCTGTATAAACTTCATAACTATAATCGCCGTTTACGGCTGTACCGGTGCATGCTGTGGGCGCTACTTGAAAAGTTACAGGAACCGATACTGTAATATTTCCATCGTTATCTGTAGCTTGAGCAGTAATACCATAATTACCAGTTGGAACATCATTCCATAAAACGCTATAAGGTGCAATGAGGTCAGAACCTAATAAAGTGTTTCCATTATAAAAATCTACTTTTGAAATAGATCCATTGGAATCATCAGCCGTAGCATTGATGGTAATTGATGCAGGTGATTTAAAAATATTATTATTAACAGGAGTAGTAATAGATATAGAGGGTGATAGATTAGGCGTTGCTCCATCTGAATAATAAATATTATCAAAATAAAAATCTGCATTGGATATTGCCGGATCACCGGCAAACATAAAGGCTGATTTTAATGACCAAATATCAATATTCATCCCTAGACTTGAATTGCTAAAGTCAGCAAGTGGTATTGAAACTTCATGCCAGTTGCCATCTCTAATTAATCCGTATGGTTGCTTACCAGCAGGAAAATTCATCCATGTTTCACCATGCCCGGTAGTGAGACCTATTTTAAGCTGACCTTGGTAAGTAGATTTATAATGGAACTTGAGTGAACCTGCACTAAAATTATGCAAGTTTACATAGTTATTTACTATCCCCATACCAAACCAATCGTTTGCATTTGCATGTACCGCCAAACTATTTTTACCTTCAAATGGAACTGTATTTTTAATTTCGGAAAGATTATTCCAATAATACAAGTTAGCAGTATTACCAAAGGATAAGGAATCAGTTACGGTGGTTGTTTCGGTTAATACACCAAAATTACCCCTTAAGGAATCATCTTTTCCAATATATAATTCATCTCCAGCGTTTTGGGATATTTTTATGTAATCGACAAACATCTTACAAGGCAAAGAGGCTGAAATTCCATTGGCATCATAAATTCCTGTATAGTTACCTCCCACAGCCAGATTAAGCAATAAAAAATGAGGTGTATGAAATTCATTGTACCAAGGTGCATTTTTGTCGCTGATGTCGAAGCTATAAAACTCAACATTGTCAAGATACATTTTTATAGAACTGCTTGTCCAAACCATCTTATATAAATGGTAATCTTCTGATAAATCTACTGATGAATTATTATATAAAACATTATATTGATGTGCACCTTCTGTATTGCCCCAATGTGCAGCAGCACTTACTTGCCTATTTCCCAAGCCAGCAGCCAACGCTTGGCCCGATCCAACTTCCAGCATATCAATTTCGCCAATTGAAGGCCAGGATCCACCAATTGTACCTAAAGTCCAAAATGCCGGCCAAATACCTTTTGCGACATTTGGCAATTTAATTCGGGCTTCAACTGTACCATATTTAAAGTGAATACGACCTTCCGTTTTTACACGGCCGGAGGTAAAATTACTTGCAGGTCCAAAATTTTCTCGCCTTGCTTCTATAATTAAGCTACCATTTTCAACCCTTACATTATCAGGCCTGCTGGTATAGTATTCCAGCTCAGCGTTTCCCCAACCAAATCCTGGTGCCCGCTGACTACCATCTCCAAAATCGTAGGTCCAACTATCTGTATTAACTGTGGGTAAATCAAAATCGTCCTGCCAAACAACAGTTTGTGCACTGGTTGTATTTATCCAGGTCGAGATTAAAAAAGTCAAAATTGCCAATTTAATTGTTGCAGGATGAGCAATAGCAACACGACAATTCAATAGAGCATAATTATGTAAATAATTTTTTGGCATAAGATATCATTTAGCTTTCAGAAGAGTTTAAAAATCGCTATAAAAAAATAAATCTAAAATAAAATTTGGCAAATAATAATTGTTGCTTATACCATTTCCAAATAATATATAGTCCAAAATAGTTTATTTGATTTTTTTTGC
>CAXYYO010000069.1:0-6147 GCA_964293305.1 uncultured bacterium
TGGGTCACGATTAAGAATCCTAAAACTGGCAAAAAAATCATTATTAAAGACGTGATTGCCGATGCATTTTTGCAGCAAATTTTGATGCGTCCAGCTGATTATTCTGTCATTGCGACACTTAATTTGAACGGTGACTATATTTCGGATGCACTTGCAGCTGAAGTCGGTGGTATCGGTATCGCGCCTGGTGCAAATATCGGTGGTGCGATCCAAGTTTATGAAGCAACTCACGGTACTGCGCCTAAATATGCAGGTCAAGATAAAGTAAATCCTGGGTCTATTATTCTTTCTGCTGAAATGATGCTTCGTGACATGGGGTGGGCTGAAGCTGCTGACCTGATTATCAAAGGTATTGCTGGTGCGATTACTGCGAAAACGGTAACGTATGACTTCGAGCGTTTAATGCCTGATGCGACTTTGTTACGTTGTTCAGAGTTTGGTCAAGCAATCATTAATAACATGGATTAAATCATTTTGACTTAACCTTGTGTTAAAAAGAACCCGCACTTGTTGCGGGTTCTTTTATTTTTGTTTTGATAGCTGAATAATTTTAATAAATCTTGCCGCATATTCCTCAGCCTTATCTCGGCTTTCAATTTCTTCAATATTTTCATAATTATAATTAGCTCGTACTGTCCAATTAAATGATCCCATCAATATTTTTTTGAAATCGATAATGCAAAACTTATGATGCATGAGGTTTTTGTAAGATGCATTTTGAGGAGATATTTTATGGTATTCAATACCAGCTTTGGTAAAGTCACATCCATTGTTATTTGTGAGTTCATCATCATTTACAATCACACGTATATTTATTCCATTTTTATGTTGCTTATATAATTCATTAGCAATGTCGCGATGTGTAATCCATGCCACACATACCCAAATTGAAAACTTAGCAGCTTTGATATTATTAATAATTTGTCGTTCAATATCTTCAAAGTGTGAAGTGAGTTGAACAGGATCATCAATATTTTTGCCTATAATTTTATAAATATACTCTGTATTTTTTTTGAGTTGATATCCATCATGCTTTAAAATTTTATTTAATTCCTGAACAAGTTCATCATTATTTTGACAAATACGGGAATCTACAAGCTGTTCAAAAATATTTTTCAATATATGTTGGCCATTAAATTCTATAAGTTTTTCTTTTGTATATTTAGGTCTGGAAAATGAATCCCCAGCATTTCTAATTGCCAAATAGTTGTCTTGTGATCCAATACTATTAAAAAGTTCTACAATATCAGGGCCGGATCTGTACCTAAATTTTTTTTCATCATCATTTATATATTTAACTAATTCTTTAATTGAAAGTGGTGAAAGTTTCAAAATTTATCCTCAATTTGAGAGTATTGAATAAAGAGTAGGATTACAGAAAATAGCTATTAAGAATTGTATTTGATAAATAAGATTAAAGAGTATTCACTTAAAATAATAGATGCAAATAAATGATGTTTAAAAAGTTAAAAATATTTTGTTTATCCATCTTTGTTCTAGGGATAACTATTTCATTAACAGGTTGTAAGCCACCACCTTCAGGTGAAGCCGCAGGTATTCGTTACCCAATTTTATTTATACAGTTGCAGCAAATGGAGTTACCTATACAGCTTGCAATGCCTGTTGAAAAGATTAAGCCTCGGCAAATACAAGATACTTGGGGTACAGCACGGAGTGGCGGTAGAAAACATGAAGGGATTGATATTTTTGCTAAGCGAGGAACACCTGTTCTAAGCGCAACACAAGGGATTGTAGTTCGTGTAGGCATTGATGATTTAGGCGGGAAAGTGGTTTGGATTGTTGGCCCAAATTTAAGCCGTCATTATTATGCACATTTGAATGATTATGTTGACCAGATTCAAGAGGGTGATTGGGTTGAAGTGGGTGAGGTGATTGGTTATGTGGGAAATACAGGCAATGCTAAAAGTACCCCACCACACTTGCACTATGGAATTTATTTAAATGGACAAGGAGCAGTTAACCCTTATCCATATTTAACACCATCTTCTTAAAGATTAAAAAATTGCTACACTTGTTCAGTTGTTTGGTATTTAGTTGAGCGTGTATGCCAAACCAATTGCAAAGTACCAAGCAGCAAGACAAATGAAGCCAAGATAAACTGTTGATGATAAGTCACGCCAAAATGTTGTAGGGCACTAAAACTTAAACCACCGACAAGCTGTGTAGATGCAAAACACAGTGTTCCAATACTCCAAAGCTTTTTATAAGTAGCACCATAAAGTTGTAAAATGGTGTAAGAGGTCAGAAAAACCACCGCAGGATTAAGCATTCCTGTAAAAAATGAAGACGTAAAGGTCAGAATAGGGCTTGTACTTGGAATGGCAATAAAAATAGCGATGATATATAGACTATAAAGAATTTTCAGTGCAGTAAAATTACCAAATTTTCTTGCTAATAAATAAGCGGAGAAAGCACCTAAAGCACTGCCTAGACCATAGAGAATCCAATTGAAGTTAATCCAAAAGAGATTAAGTTTTAATTCATGACTCAGGTAGTCAATCCAAAACAGTGAGTGTGGAATATAAGCAAAGGCACTACTTGAATAGGCAATCAGTAAACTATAGAACAGCGTATTTAATGATATGTTTGTAGATGCTGGTGTAGTTTGTGTAGATAAATGATGTTTAAACTGTTGCAGTAAAAGACTTAGACAAATACAAATGATCAGTGCAAAACCACACAGAATAAGCCATGCTGTTTGTGTCGAAATTTGATCTAAATAAGGCAGGAAAAGTGTTGCCAGTAAAACCCCAAGTCCAATGCCGCTAAAACCGATAAAATTGATTTTAAAGCGATCTTGGATGTCACAGCATTGTGCCACTACGCTAGGTGATAAGATCATCAATAGACCACCACTTATTCCAGAAATGATGCGCCAAAAAATGTACCAAGCTTTTGGCAAGTCTGAAAATGCACAACAGAACAAGCTCAGCATACCCACAAAGGCTGCTATTTGAATATACAGTGCCATGACTTTATTCTGAGGTAAACGCATGGCCAAAAAAGCACCGAGCAAATAACCGAGTAAATTCGCACTGCCTAAAAGACTGGAAAATCCGCTCGTCCAAGCAAATGCTTCGCGAGTCGTGGGTAATAGTGCAGTATAAGAAAAGCGTAAAATACCTATGCCTAAGCACATGCTAAGACATAAAAAAAGACTGAGCTTAATCTTGTTTGAGGACATCCTGTGTTCTCACCTATATTTATTATTGATTAATAACAATAAATAGCATGAATTGTCATGATTTAATATGATGATAATGAATAAAATATGAGTTCATGATTGGCTATTTTTTATTCTGATTTATTGGGTGAGTAGATACTAAGGCTAAATAGTGAAAGTTGAATAAAAATGATCAATTTTATAAAAAATAAATCTTTAAAATAAAAAACCGCGTTAAAGAACACGGTTTTTTATAGCGCTGAAATTAACGCATTTTTGCTAAGAAGCGACTTAAACGATTTAATGCTTCACGTAATTCATTTTCAGCAGGTAGGAATACCACACGGAAATGATCAGGTGTAGGCCAGTTAAAACCAGTACCTTGGACCAATAATACTTTTTCAGCACGTAAAAGGTCGAGCATGAGTTTTTCATCATCTTGAATAGGATAAATTTCAGGATCAAGACGAGGGAAGCAGTACATTGCACCTTCAGGTTTAACACAGCTTACCCCCGGAATGTCATTTAACATTTCCCAAGCAATATTACGCTGTTCATATAAACGACCACCGGGACGAATCAAGTCATTAATTGATTGATAACCGCCCAAAGCTGTTTGAATGGCATATTGCGCTTGATGGTTCGCACATAAGCGCATTGAAGCGAGCATATCTAAGCCTTCAATGTAGTCCATTGCACGTGATTTATCACCTGTAATGGCCATCCAGCCTGAACGGAAACCCGCAATACGATATGCCTTAGATAAACCATTAAATGAAACACAGAGATGATCACCCGCAAGTGCAGCAACAGCAACATGTTCAATGCCGTCATACACAACTTTGTCGTAGATTTCATCTGCAAACAAAATTAAGTCATATTTTTTTGCAAGTGCGACAATTTGTTCTAACACATGACGTGGATAAACCGAACCTGTCGGGTTGTTTGGATTGATAATCACAATACCGCGAGTATTCGGTGTGATTTTGCTTTCCATATCGGCAATGTCTGGATACCAATAGTTTTCTTCATCACATTTATAGTGAATTGCAGTACCGCCAGATAAGTTTACCGCAGCCGTCCATAAAGGATAGTCAGGCATAGGAACCAGCATTTCATCGCCATCATTCAATAAGCCTTGCATGGCCATCACAATCAGCTCAGACACACCATTGCCAATATACACATCGTTGACGTGCATATTTAAAATGCCTTTTTGCTGGTAATACTGACAAATGGCTTTACGCGCAGGGAAAATCCCTTTTGAGTCGGTATAACCAACGGCATTGGGTAGATTTAAAGCAACATCATTAATAATTTCTTGCGGAGCTTCAAAGCCAAATGGAGCAGGGTTACCGATATTTAATTTAATAATTTTATGACCGGCTTCTTCCATTTCATTGGCCGCTCGTAACACAGGTCCACGAATGTCGTAGCATACATGCTCGAGCTTAGACGATTTTTTTATTTCGCGTGGGGTTTGGATAGTGTTCGGCATTTTGATGTTCTCGGAAAGAGTGGAGGTCACTTTTGCATAACGATATAAATAACTTTTAAATGTTTCAGTTGTTACCAGATCGAGATCATGTTCATCTCTGAGTAAAGCAACAATTTTTTCATGCGTGAATCCCACCTGTTGATATTGTTTAATCACAGGCAGTAGATGTTTAAAAATAACGCTCTTTTTTTGCGACATTTTTTAATCCTGAGCAAGAATTTCAATAAGACTAACATTAAATTTGCTCACAAAAAAGCATTTAAGAAATAAAATGCTTACCATGTTTTGTGATTTTGCTTACCTTTTGCTTTTAAATAAATTATAGGTCTTTTGTAAATTGTTAACTAAAGACTAGAAATTTTAAGATGAATCACGTAAATATAGGATTATCCTATTTTAAATAGCAAGATAGAAAGGGACGTAATCATGGGAAAACTCAATAAAACAGACCGAGAATGGCAAAGAGAGTTATCACCTGACGAATTTCGCATTACGCGACAAAAGGGGACTGAGCCAGCATTTACAGGGAAATACTGGAATACCAAGCAAACGGGGACTTATCTGTGCCGTTGTTGTGGGGCTGAATTGTTCTCTTCTAACACGAAATATGATAGTGGTAGCGGTTGGCCAAGCTTTTATAAACCGATTACCAGTGGCGCGGTTGATGAAAATCAAGATGCGACGCATGGTATGGTCAGAACCGAGATTGTTTGTCATCATTGCGATGCACATTTAGGGCATGTTTTTGAAGATGGTCCACAGCCGACTGGATTGCGCTATTGCGTAAATTCAGCTTCACTAGAATTAAAAACACAAGAAAAAAATGACGAGGAAACCTATCCATGACCAGCATTTATCAGTTTGAAGCTGAGTTGTTAGATGGAAAAAATAAATCATTTGCCGATTATGAAGGCAAAGTTTTATTAATTGTAAATACTGCAAGTAAATGTGGTTTTACACCGCAATTTTCCGGTCTTGAAAAGTTGTATGAAAAATACAAAGATCAAGGTTTTGAAGTTTTGGGATTCCCTTGTAATCAGTTTGGTGGACAGGATCCTGGATCGAATGAACAAATCGGGGCATATTGCCAAAAAAATTATGGTGTGAACTTTCCGATGTTTGCCAAAGTGGATGTAAAGGGGCCAGAAGCACATATTTTATTTCGTTATTTAACCAATAACAGTAAAGGTATTTTGGGCAACGGGATTAAGTGGAATTTTACCAAGTTCCTGATTGGTAGAGATGGCAAAGTTTTAAACCGTTTTGCACCCACCACTAAGCCTGAAGATTTAGAAAGTGAAATAGCAGCGGCATTGTCGCAGTGATATTTCATCTTGGAAAATGAACAAAATGTGATAATTCAGCCAGAACTGTATGTTCAGTTCTGGCATGATTCGCGCATGCCATATGTAGAAACACGTCAGGCATGCCAAAGTCGGATTTGTTATAAGGCTCATAGCCACGC
>CAXYYO010000070.1:0-5549 GCA_964293305.1 uncultured bacterium
TACTTTTTATAGGCAAACTTATCCCGTGGATGTGTCTTAATAACCATCTTATGTGTATTGTATTTCGAAAACACTTTTTGAAGTAGAGATTTATATTCATCGTTTGTTAATATACCATCATCTACCAATGGCTGTGTCATAAAGGCAATCGATCGCTTAGATAATACGATTATATCCTCTGTAAATACATTAAATTTATTCAGAATATAGTCCTTTTTTTCGTCTGTCGATTCTTGCCACATATCTTCAAGACTTTTAACATGTACCCTTTTTCCTTCTAGAACAGTAGAAGTATTTTCTTCAGTCAAATAGATATCACTACAGTACTTGTTGTTACCAAAGAATTTTATTGTGACGGGTCCATATAACCATTCTTCAATTTTTGATGATAGCTTATGTTGTCGTTCTTTTTGCAGTTTCAAGATATATCCAGATTTACCCATAGAATTAGAAAGGAAATTGGGACCATCTTCCAATAATGAATAGTTTCTGTTGCGAAGTAGCATTCCGAACATGTGGTCTTGTGCATATAAATTTGCATTTCGCAAAAAAGGATATTTGTGATATTGTGTGAATCGTATTTTAAGTTTGTATAAAACTCTATATAAAGGATTCATTTTAGTTGTGTCTTTAAACTGCGTGTAATGTTTAAATTTTTTTGCTACATTTTTATCTATTGCATGTGAAAAGAAAAAATAAGTATGATTCTCTATTGTATCGATATCCATTAAGAAAATATATTGCATTAAAGAATATAGAACTACACCAGAGTATACGTGTGTTATTGTTTTTTTGCTCATCTTACAATTTGATAATTGATAATAAATATTCTATTCGTTTGGTAAAAGTGTGATTACCTAATACTATATTATAAGCTTCCTCTACAGCTGTAGTTTTATCTTCTTCTAATGCACGATTTATTGCAGTAATTAGTTCTTCATCATTGTGGTATAGTTCAATTTCATTCTTAGAAAAGACAGAAGTGATATAAGGATTAGCATCACAAACTTGAATTGCCTTTGAACCGCAGATTTCGAATACTTTTGGATTTGCTCCATCCGATTGTTGCTCCCTATGAACATTTAAAACAACATGTGCACGATTATAATATTCATTGACTTGGTTACTATCAATGTCATGATTTTTAAATATTTTACGATGTTCTCTAAAAAGCCATTTTATAGGATTCTTATACCATGGTTTATAGATGCCATAGAATACAATCTTTCGTGTCGGGAAATGAGTAATAACTACATTTAGTATTTTTTGTCGTTTCGGAGATTTATATATTCCACCCACAAAAAGGATATCAATATCCTTTTCAATATTTAATGGTTTGTAAATAGTTTCATCTACTGCTTGAGCCAAAAAATTCACATTGTTACAATATTGCTTACACCAATCAATATCTTTTTTTTCATAACAAAAAACAAAATCTGCTTCAGGGACTAATGCTCCTAATCGATTGTCATACCTAGTAATTGAATCATACATCCAAAGGACAATTTTACTATGTTGATGAAAGAAACGTACAGTTTCTGGTAGTAAATTAATGCCCTTTATAATAAATACAAGGTCAGGATTAAATGATATATATTGTTGCTCAATGTACGTTTTCCACCTCTTTCGAGATTTTTCAACTAAGCGCTCTTTATTGCTCAAACATTTATAGAGTAAACGGTTGAATAGGCTATTAGGATGAATAGGCTCATCGTATGTTTCAAGCATTGTATCCCATCCTAGGTTTTTGAATGCTCGTTCGATACTTTTTGGGAAATAATGAAAGGAAGGACATATAATCAAAACTTTTGACATGATCGTGATTCTTTATTTAATTAATGATAGCATTTCCTTTATTCGGTTGGTAAAAGTATGATTGGTGTAAATAAGTTGGTGAGCTGTATGAGACTCTTGGGTCATATCATGTTCCAGTGCGTATAATATGTGTTTCACCAATTCTTTTTCATTCTTATACAATCCAATTTCACCAGATGGAAAGAGTGATTTAATATACGGATTTGAATCGCAGACTTGATATGCTCCAGAACCACAGATTTCAAATACTTTAGGGTTGGCACCATTGGTTTGCTGTTCATGATGAATGTTCAGTACCACCTTGGCTCTATTGTAATATTTGTTTACTTCCTCATTATGTAAATCATGATTTTTATATATGTTACGTTTTTCTCTAAATAACCAAGAGAAAAAGCCCTTATACCATGGTTTGTATTTACCAAAAATTAATATTTTTTTATTTGGGAATGCATCTATTACAGTTTTAATATATTTCTGACGCTTTTTAGAATAGTACAACTCTCCTACGAATAAAATATCAATATCTTTCTTTAGATGTAAAGGATGATATATAGTTTCGTCACATGCTTGTGGTAGAAAATGGGCTTCTACGCCTTGTGTATGACACCATTCTATATCGCTGCTATCATAACAAAATATATAATCTACATCTTTCACTAATGCTTTCAAACGATCTATGCGAGTAATGGAATCAAACATCCATAAAACCACTTTGCTTTTCTGTTTAAACATGCGCACTGTTTCTGGTTCTAATATTTCACCATTGACAATATAAACGATGTCAGGTGAAAACTCATGATACGCACATTCTATATCTTTTTTATTCTGTTTGCGTGATGTCTCTTCTAATGATTTTCTGTCAGTGCTTAACTGGTAACAAACTTTGTTGAAAAGCGTAAATGGATGAATAGGCACATCAAATATCAATGCCTTTGTTTCATAGCCAAGCGCAGAAAAAGCTTGCTCAATACTATGAACAAAATAGTGAAAATTTGGTCCTATTATGAGTGTCTTAGGCATCTACTTTTGTTTTTTTCTTTTACTATATATATAATAGCCTGTGTATCCAAAAATTGTCAATAACATCATTGAGAAACATATCATAGATATCAAATTGCCCTTTTGCACGCTATCAGGTTCAAATCTAAATACAATCTGGTGTTTACCTGCTGGGATATTGATTGCACGTAGCATATAATTTACTCGATAGTGTTCAACATGTTTTCCATCAATAGTTGCTTTCCACCCATACGGATAATAGATTTCGGAGAATACAGCCGTTTTCCCTACGGATGATTGTGATGTGTACTCTACACTAGATGGTGTATACGTTGTTAGTTTAATAGTTGCATAAGCATCTGTTGCTGTTGTTAATTGTTCAGCCATTTTGGCAAATGATTTGTCCAAGACCGCTGTTTTACGTAGATTAATAATGCTTAAAGCATTAGACTCTTCGTTGGCATTATTTACTATAAGCAGACTATCTACAAACCATGCATTACCCATGGAGTATGGATTTTCAATAGGTACAACCTCTCCGTTTTGTAGTGGTATAAGAGCATATTTCATGTTTAACATATTAAGCACAGGAAATAGTTTATTGCCATCTATTGGCGTTTGAAAACCAGCACTTTCAGAAATTGCTTGAAATAATGGGTTCATTTCTGGTATAATATGTTCGTCAATTAAATCTTGGTACCGACGTAATTTAGCGGCAGAGTAACCTCCGATAGATTTTAAATAATAACTGGTACGTGCTTCGTTAAAGGTATTGGTGCTTAAATTTAGCACTCTAAAATAGGAGGTGTCTTTTAGTAATTCTTTCTCATATGGCTGCATAGCGAACGCTCTGGTAATTTCTTTTTTAGGACGAAAGTTATCATTATTGCAGAATCGTTTATCCACGCTCCACATGTCGGCAATAATCAAAAGTGCCAAAACGCAACCAAACCATAGATTTGCTTTGTTCGTACTTTCTTCGTTTTTTTGCTTATTAATAGTGTGTGCATAGGCAAATGTAAGTCCGCTACCAAGCAAAATGAATATAAGAGAGCGCCATGCGTCAGAACTAATCATGTCTGCACGTTGTTGTAACAATGCATTATAGGCAAATTCTGGTAATTGAGTTTTCAATTGCTCATCGTATGAAGATGTAACATCAATTTGGTTGACGAATAAAATGAGAAACAAGCAAAGTCCCCCAGTAATTCCAGCAGCAACCAAAATGTATTTTTTTAATTTTTCAAATTCAAATTCCCGTTCTGAAATAGTTTTCAGTGCTAGAAAACCAAGTAATGGCATCGTAATTTCCGCAACGATAAGGATACTTTCAACGGCGCGAAATTTATTGTACATTGGGAAATAATTGAAAAATAATTCGGTCAAAGGCATCAAATTATGTCCCCATGCTAAAAATATGGAGAATAAAGTTGCTATGAGCAAGGCCCATTTGTAAGGCCCTTTTACAATCAATAATCCTAAAAGGAATAAAAAACAAATAATAGCGCCAATGTAAACAGGCCCCGATGTAAATGCTTTTTCTCCATGATAAGTCGGTGCAGCTTCACAAAACTGTTTGGCTGCAGCCCTTGGAACACCGTTACTTACGAGCACTTTATAAAGTTTAGAATCCGTGCCAAGTGAATAGCCGCTGGCGCCACCTTCATAATTAGGAATTAACAATGTCATTGTTTCCCCAATACCGTAACTCCAAGCTGTGGCATAGTCCAAATCGAGCCCTTTGGTTTTATTCGTTTCGTCTGTTACTTTTTCCAAGTCAGAATGTCCGCCACGCATAGTTTGTTCTGCATATTCCTGATTGGCAAAAATATTGGCGCTACCACAACCTAATCCTATTAAAAAAGAGGCAAAGAAAATGGCAGAGGCAATTCCAAAATCTTTCCAACGTTTTTCTTTCCAGTGTATAGCTAATTCAGCAAAAAATAACACGCCTATCAGCATGCAAATATAGTATGACATCTGGGGATGTATAAAAAAACCAATTATAATGAAGAACATGGTAAGGATAGACCCCCAGCCGTAAAATTTTCGATAAATAAGTAAGAAACCAACTACCACCAACGTCATCCAAGTTATTGACATAGTTTTCCCATGATGTTGAGCTGCAATAATAATGAAGAAATAGGAAGACAACGCTATGGAGAAAGCGCCTGCCATACTAATCCATTTGTTAATTTTAAAAGTTCGTAATAATACAAAAAACGCAACGAGGTAATAGAAAAATATAAAAATATAATTCCGTCCACCATAAAGAAAAAAATTAAAAAAAGGAGTAAGAATTTTGTTAATTAGATATTGTCCTCCACCAATTTGGTAATTGGGCATACCACTAAACATCGATCCTGTCCACCAAGTACGCTCACCTGTAGCTTCATAATGCCTAGCCGATTCTTGTACAGCCGCAGTCCCGTTGATGTTGTCACCAGCATATATGATTTTCCCCTCCAATACTGGATAAAAATACATGACCGAAGCAATTAGAAATAATAAGGCGATGCCTAAATTAGGTAGAATTTTAGTCTTGAAGTCTAATTTTTTCATAGTTTTTTGGTTCTTTTTTTTATGTTATGTTTGCTCCAAGCTAAGTGGAGTAACTGTTCTACTTCCGATGAGATACCCCAATAATAAACAGCTGTAATCCCAGCTACGCATAAAATGCTGGTTCTTAATACAGCTTCGGCTATTTGCCATGTTAAACTTGGTGCTATAGCTAA
>CAXYYO010000071.1:0-4767 GCA_964293305.1 uncultured bacterium
ACATCGTTTAACCAAAAATGTCTTTTCGCATGTTTAGTTATTTTTGTCAACTTATTATTTATTGTTTTTGGGTTTTATTTTATATATGAAAAACAAACTAATTTGATTGGATCTTGGGCTGTAGAATTACTCAAAAGTGATAAAAATATACCAATTTATATATTTAAATTAAATATAATTGAGCAGAATAAGAGAGTGTTAGGAGAGTATTTTTATATTTTAAATTATGGCAATAAAATTGATTTTAATAATAATTTTATTGGGAGTTGGGTTTCGGATAATAAATATAGTATATTTTTTTATAGTGGTTTTAGTTGGAATTTTGGATTGGTTGATTTAATTTTAACTCAATATAGTAAGTTGTTATGGAAAGTTACTAAAATCCCTGAAAAGGGTGAGTATTTAATTCCAAAAATAGCGATTTTAGATAAGAAAACATTGACGGATCAGGATGATGTTGTTAACCAGGGAAAAGTTTTTATTTCTAATAATCCAGATGTTTTATCAAAAACAAAACCTTATTCAATGGAATTAGATAAGGTAACTATAAGTGAGGGAGAAGATAGAAATAAAATATTTGAACTGGATTTAACTGATGAACAAATAAGTACAGAAGGAGGTGAAATTGAACTGAAAAAGGGTAGAAATAATTGCTCTCTTATACTTAACCTTTATAGTGAGTCGGGGCAGGAACGTTACGATTTTAAATTTAAAGAAAATAATTTGATAAAAACATCTTATCTAACTTATAGATATCAGAATGGTTTATTGGTTACTGATGATGACTTGAAAGATCTTATTGCTGATGATAATACTGATTTAGATGGTAGTGATATGGAACTGATTAGTAGGAAATATTTTATTGGAAGTGAAAGTGATCATATTGTTAAAAAGTTCATATTTTATAAGCAAAAAATCCCTAAACCTATTTTAATTGAAAGTTGTAATTAATCTAAGCCATGAAAAAAATAAATATAAGAAAATTATTGATATATACATTTGTATTTACTATTCCTATATGTTTTTCAAAAGATATAGATTTTTTTGGAGATCTAAAAGAAGACAGTATTCAAGTAAATGAACCAGTTAAATTTATTGATGAATATAATGGTTATACAGTTATCAACAAAAATAAAAAAATAAAATTAACAGATTTTGGAAATATCGAAAAAAATAAGAATGGAGTTAAATATATATTAAAGAGTTATGGTGTTCAGATTTTAAATAATGGCAAGGTTTTTAATGTATTTAAAACTACAACACCTGTAAAATCAAATGTAGACTTTAATTTACTATATCATGATGAAAATATTGTTGCTTTCAGAGTGCGTGACAATAGTACGATTGATTATGTAAAAAAACCATTCAGAAGTTTTGTGGTAAATACCTATATATATAATTTAACTTCGAATAAATTCTCGACGGTCCCTGTTTTGAATTTTGAGAGTGAGCTAGATGAGAAAAAATTAGATTTATTACAAGGAGATCAATTTACATTTAATCCTAAAAAAGGAACTTATACTTATCTCGCAAATATAAAGTATGCCAATAATAGAAAAAAAGAAACATTTCAAGTGGACTTAAATGTTTCTTTAAAATGTATTTCAGCTTCTCTAGGGTGTGACAATGTCGGACTTTCTTTGGCAGAAATTGATGTGGTTGGTAAATGAGTTAAGATGATGCAGAGTGTATGGAAAGTACACTCTGCATAGGATCATCCTTCCAGCACTTCTTCCAACAACTCTTCACTCGGTGCAAAATAATATGCACCATCCATCGGTGTTACAAAGTGCAGTAAACGGTCATGAATACCGTCACCGCTAGTACCAAACATACGCAATAACATATTATCGATAATGCTGAGGTCATTGGTATAGGCAATAAAAAATAAACCTTGCTCACCTTTACCATCACCATAAGGCAATGAATGGCGCAAAATCGCCATTTCTTCACCTTCATTATCTTCAACAACTGTACGTGAAACATGTGAATTTTCAGGCTGTTCATCTTCATCTAATTCAATAGATTCAAGCTTAGTCCGCCCAATCACCTGCTCTTGTGTATCAACTTTGAGCTTTTTCCATTTTTCTAAATTGTGCGCATAGCGCTGTGCAAAAATAAAAGAACCATCTGCAAAAACTCCAACATCATTTTGTAGTAAAGCGGTTTCAGCACGGTCATCTGGAAATTGCGGATTTTCAGTACCATCAATAAAGCCAG
This sequence comes from uncultured bacterium, assembly GCA_964293305.1. GTDB lineage: Bacteria > Bacteroidota > Bacteroidia > Chitinophagales > Chitinophagaceae > CALAGJ01. The sequence goes on from CAXYYO010000071.1 coordinate 2,221, forward strand.
TTAAGTCGCGCCCATCAAAATTGCGGAAGCACACACGCTCATCTAGTACTTCTACTTTGTCCTGAATACCATCAAAAAAAGACTGGCTGAGTGCAAAACAAATGTCGGTACGCTGTGCCGCAATATGAATCAGTACGTCGGCTGGCACAACGGGCATGTGAAATGAACCAGAAATTGGATCTAATTGCTGAAAGCCTGTTGGTGTTTGTGCATACAGTTTGGCCCAAAGTTCAGGCCCAAAGGCCACAGCTGTTTTAATCTGAGCTTGTGGGTATTGGCTGATCAAACGGTCGCGTGTGGTAAATAAATCCCCAAGTTTTTCTTTGAGTTCTTCAATCGTTAAATTTTTTAAACGAAGAACAATAAAGCGCGCATGATCTGAAGGTAGTGGCAAAATTACAGATTGGGCGGTCATTCATGGCTCCTAAATATTGGTATTTTCTATGTCGCTGTTTCTATTGTGCCTTATTGATCTTGTAGAGGATAGTTTAGATCTGAATATTTAATTGCTAATTTTTTATACGCTTAAACGCTGTAAATATCATATAATTAAGATCTTCTTTCTGTTTCAATAATTTTATGTCCTTCCAAATTTGGCTGGCTTATATGTTAGCGTGTTGGGTCATCAGTATCTCTCCGGGCGCAGGTGCTATTGCCTCTATGTCCAGTGGTCTGAACTATGGTTTTAAACATGGCTATTGGAATGCTTTGGGCTTACAGCTGGCGCTATTGGTACAAATTGGTATTGTTGCCGCTGGGGCAGGGGTGTTGTTTGCAACCACACCTTGGGCATTTTGGGTAGTGAAATGGTTTGGGGTGAGCTATTTATTATATTTGGCCTATATGCAATGGCGCGCACCTATTCAGACAATTAAAATTCAGCAAGATTCACGGCCGAAGTCTCGTTCAAAGTTGGTGTTGTACGGTTTCTTGGTGAATATGAGTAATCCGAAAGCTATTGTCTTTTTGTTGGCCGTATTACCCCAGTTTTTAGATTTGTCCCAACCACAGTGGCCTCAATATATAATCATGGCGATGACCATGGTGATAATTGATTTGATTGTTATGGCTGGTTATACGGGCTTAGCTTCCAAAGTTTTAAGGCTTTTGGAATCACCTCAACAGCAAAAATATATGAACCGAACTTTTGCGGTATTGTTTGCCTGCGCTGCCAGTCTCTTAAGTTTGGTACATCAATAAGTAGATCATGTGGTTGATACTGCTGATGAAAATATTGGCATCGGTATTAGATTTTTAGCGTTAATTTTATATACTGTAGAAAAATAATACGAGAAAAATAAATGTCGGTAATACTGTGGATTGCAATCTATACCATTTATTCATTGGTCACAAAATGGATTATATCGTGGGGCGGGGCAGGATATATTCAGGGCTGGAAAACTTGGTTTTTCTTTAATATGTCTCAATCTGAAGAATGGACGAAAGATCAGGTGATTATGATGGCATGGTTTTTCTGGATTCTATATACGCTTTGGTTTCTGCTAGGCTTGTTTAATCCTGAACTCAGATTTTATCAACTCAAAAATAGCCCATAACAGATTGGTTTTTTATAGGCTATTTTATGTATTAGGCGAGTTTTTTGATTTTTTGTATCGTAAAAATCACGGCAAAAATAATCGCCATGGTCAGTACAATACTTAAACCGGTAGAGATATTTAGACCTGCACTAGACCATAAGCCAACGCTAATCCCAATTTGTGCAAAAATAAATGCCCAAAGCACCATTTGTCGAGGTGAATGCGCCATTAAACGTGCGGTTAATGCAGGAATCACCAGTAAAGCGCCCATAAGTAAAGAACCGACTGCGCGTAAAGCCAAGACAGTAAATAAAGCCAAAAGCATCATAAAAATGAGACGCTGCCATTTGGCATTAATCCCTTCGCTTACTGCAATATCAGGGTCAATCGCAATTTGAATTTGTGCCTGCCAGCTTTTATATAAAACAGCTAAAGCAATTAAAATGACTGTCGCAAAAATGGGTAAATCTGACCAAGAAATGGTCAGTAAATCGCCAAATAAATAGCTGAGTAATTCAGGTCTTAAATTAGGTAAATGTTGAATTAACAATAAACCTGAACACAATAAGGTCGCAGAACATAGTGCTAGCAACGCATCATTAGGTAGGCGCGGATCATGTAAGAGCCATAAAATGCCCACTAACATCACAGCCAATAGCGTGACCCCCAACCACAATGGCAGACTGAGTGCCCCTGCAATTGCAACACCGAGCAAGGTGCCATGTGCCATGGTGTCAGCAAAAAAGGACATCCGTCGCCATAACATCAGGCAACCTAAAGGTGCTGTAAGAAACACCAATAAAGTGCCCATAATCCATGCGGGTAATAGTAGTTGTAACCATTCCATCATGGCTTAAGCTTCCGGTTCGGGGTGAATATGCGGGCGAGAGTCGTGCTGACAGGCGGTTGCCGAATCACCATGCGCACAGTGTTGATGGTGATGTTGATAAAAGACGCGGTTAGTCCCAAATATCGCTTGATATTCAGGATGTTGTTGTATGTTTTCTGG
>CAXYYO010000072.1:0-4704 GCA_964293305.1 uncultured bacterium
TACCAGATTCCTATTTCAAAATATCAAAAGGAAGAAGTAATGAGGAAGATTTTACAGCATAAATTGCTGCTCAAATAATCAACCAGATTTATAAACAACCTCAAGCAATTAGATAATAATCACCAGTATTGTCACTTTGGCATCTGAGCATCTGTATTCCTGATAAAATGTATTTCGGATATACATCACCATCATCTTTTCACAACTTATACAACAACATATTTCGTTTATCATGAACCCCTACATTCGCCACTGTATTAATAGCGTAAAATTTATTCATGACTATTGGCATATTAAAAGAAACTTCCTATGAAACAAGAGTATCGCTCTTGCCTGAAGCCATACCATTTTTTGATAAACTGAATATTGGTGTATGTGTGGAGCAAGAAGCCGGTATCAAGGCTGCCGCTATGAATGAGGCATATCTGCAAAAAGGGGCACAACTCCTTAGCCGTAGCAATCTATTGCAACAATGCGATATACTATTATCCATTCACCCCATTTCCACAGAAGAATTAAAAACATGTAAAAAAGGTGTGCTATTGATAGGCGTTTATCAACCACTCTTTCAAAAAGAAATCATGCAGTCATGGGCTGCCACAAATGCTGTAATATTTAGTATGGATATGCTGCCACGTACCACCCGTGCACAAAGTATGGATATACTAAGTAGCCAGGCAAATATTTCAGGATATAAAGCAGTGCTTACAGCAGCAAATATGTACCCTCGTTATTTCCCCATGTTTATGACCGCAGCTGGAAGCATACCTCCTGCCAAAATATTAATACTTGGCGCTGGTGTGGCTGGATTACAAGCCATTGCCACTGCTAAAAGATTGGGTGCTGTTGTAGAAGTATTCGATACAAGACCAGCAGTAAAAGAAGAAGTAATGAGCCTTGGGGCAAAGTTTATAGAAGTGGAAGGTGCAGCAGATGCCAGTAAGGCAGGCGGATATGCTGTAGAGCAATCAATAGATTACCAAGATAAGCAACAGCAAAAAATTGCTGAAAGCGCAGCCAAAGCAGACATAATCATTTCTACTGCTCAAATACCTGGACGTAAAGCACCCATACTCATCACAGATGATATGATGCAAAAAATGCGTGCCGGGTCTGTTATCATTGATTTAGCAGCAAGTACTGGTGGCAATACAAGTCGCACAATTAATAATGAAACCATTGTTTACAATGATGTTTCAATATACGGTAATAGCAGTCTTCAAAGTACCATGCCCTCAGATGCCAGTAAATTGTATGGGAAAAATATTTGCAATTTCCTCTCTTTAATTATAAGTAAGGAAGGTCAGCTTACCATCAATTTTGATGATGATTTGGTAAAAGGTACTTGTATTACGCAGAATGGTAAAATCATTCACGAAAAAATGAATCAATAAAAATAAACACTAATTTGAATGGAGCAGATTTTAGCATTTATACAGGAAAACCAGCAGGTTATTTACATTGTAATCCTAATGATATTTTTGGGCATTGAAATTATTGGTCGTGTACCTAGCGTACTCCATACTCCGCTTATGAGCGGTGCCAATGCCATACATGGTGTGGTAATCATCGGTGCTATCATTGTAATGGGCAAGGCTGAATCAGATAATTATATCGCTCTCCTATTGGGTTTTCTCGCAGTTATTGTGGGTACTTTAAATGTGGTGGGTGGATTTGTGGTTACTGACAGAATGCTTGAAATGTTTAAAAAGAAAAAATAATTGCTTCGCAAAATATAATTCATAATTCGCATGGAATTAAACATACTCACCCTATCCTATATTATTGGTTCAGTCACTTTTATTCTCGGTCTGAAAATGTTATCCAATCCTGTATCTGCACGAAAGGGAAATCTAATAGCAGCAGCAGGTATGATTATTGCAATTTTGGGAACCATATTTTTGTACAAAGACGAAGATGGAAATAAATTGCACAACTATGCGTGGATATTTGGAGGTATCATTGTAGGTACGATAATAGGTACACTTGCAGCAAAGAAAGTAAAGATGACGGCTATGCCGGAAATGGTAAGCCTCTTCAATGGTATGGGAGGAGCCTGTGCGGCATTGATAAGTATGGTAGAATTTGCGCATTTAACAGAAACAGATACAAGTGGCAATTGGCTACATAGCACTGAGGGCATTTTACCTTCGGGCACCCTGCTCATTATCATGGCTGGATTGGTGATCGGTACCGTTTCATTTGCTGGAAGTATGATAGCTTGGGGCAAGCTTAATGGTAAAATCAAAGACTATGCATTCAATGGACAGCATATTATCAACTTGGTTTTATTAATCGTAATCCTTGTTGTAAGTTGCTACATCATTATTGCATTACAACCTAGTTTGATTATTCTATTTTATGTTCTTTTTTCATTAGCAATAATCTATGGTATATTTTTCGTGTTGCCCATTGGTGGTGCTGATATGCCGGTTGTAATATCATTATTGAATTCGTTTACTGGAGTAGCTGCGGCTTGTGGTGGTTTTCTCTACGACAATAAAGTAATGCTTACAGGGGGCATATTAGTGGGGGCCGCAGGTACATTGCTTACTATACTGATGTGTAAGGCAATGAATCGCTCATTAAAAAATGTGTTGATTGGAAATTTTGGTGGCAAAAATAAAATAGCAGGCCCTTCAACAGATAATGCAGGTGGTGCACATAAAGAAATAAGCCTAAGTGATGCAGCTATGGCAATGGCTTATAGTCGTAAAATAGTAATAGTACCAGGTTATGGATTGGCTGTAGCTCAAGCCCAGCATGCTTGTCATGAGTTAGAAAAACTTTTAGAACAAAAAGATGTAGATGTTACATATGCCATTCATCCGGTGGCAGGTCGTATGCCTGGCCACATGAATGTTTTGCTTGCAGAAGCGGATGTGCCTTATGACAAACTGCAAGAAATGGAGCAAGCCAATGACCAATTTAAGCAAACTGATATAGTATTGGTACTGGGTGCTAATGATGTGGTAAATCCTGCAGCAAAATCTGACCCCTCCTCTCCTATTTATGGTATGCCAATATTAGAAGTGGAAGATGCAAAATTGGTTATCATAAATAAACGTAGCATGAAACCGGGCTACGCAGGCATAGAAAACCAACTCTTTTATCAACCAAAATCATCTATGCTATTTGGAGATGCAAAAGCAGTATTGCAAAATCTGATTACAGAGTTAAAAAACATATAAGAGACAATTTAAGATAAATAGTTTTTGTAGTTTTTAAATACTATTTCGTAATTACCCGAAGGGTACGCTTGATCTTATTTGCTTTATGTGTGAGCTCCTGTTTGTCATTACTCAAAATAGTAACATGACCCATCTTTCTACCTGGTTTTGTAACTGCTTTACCATAAAGATGTACAAATACATTTTCCATTTCCATTACTTCATTTAATCCTTCATAAAAAGCGGCTCCATTATAATCCGGTGCGCCAAGTATATTTACAATTGAAGAAGCAATAATTTTATCTGTATTTCCCAAAGGATATCCTAACATAATACGCAGCAACATATCATATTGACTGCTAAAATGTGCTTCAATAGTATGATGTCCACTATTATGCACCCGTGGTGCCGTTTCATTCACCCACACACTATTTTCATGATCAATAAAAAGCTCTACTGCAAATAGTCCTGCACCACCCAAACCATTTACCACAGCTTGAGCCAGGGCCTCTGCTTTCCAAAGCTGCTGCTCTGGTAGTTCTACAGGGCAAATCTGATAATCTAATAAGTGTAGATTGGGATCAAAAACCATTTCAACAGGAGGATACAATGTAATTTGTCCGTTGGTTGACTTTGCTACTATAATGGCAATTTCCTTTTTAATATTTATTTTCTTTTCCAGCACAGCAGGTGCATCAAATCCATTTTCAATATCCTGCTCATCATGTATTATTTCTACTCCTTTACCATCATAGCCTCCCTCTCCTATTTTATGTGCTGCTGGTAGAAAATCGAGGTGTAAACTAATGTCAGTTTTTTTCTGCGTAATGCGAAAATCTGCACTAGGAATTCCTGCTTCTTTATAAAATAATTTTTGCGTTATTTTGTTACGAATTGTTTTTATCGCCTTTGGCGATGGAATGACAACAATACCTTCATTTTCCAAAATCTCCAAGGCATCTGTATTGACAGCTTCGATTTCAATAGTTAGTACATCTAACTGACGACCAAATGCGAGTACAGTTTCATAATCTTTTATATCCCCCAATACAAAATGATGGCAAAGATGTGCAGCTGGACAATCAGCATCATTTTCAAGCACAAAAGTTTCTACTGTGTAATTAGCTGCTGCCTGCAAAAGCATTCGACCCAACTGCCCTCCTCCAAGAATTCCAATTTTCATGTTTAGTATTTTGTTTATGCAAACACGCTCCTAATCAACAATAGTGCTCATTGCGTATAGCAAATTTTTCTAAATAAATATTGCACATTAATCCATTCTAATAAAAGAATACTCTTTAAAATTATTGCTCTAGAAGAAATTCTACTTACTAAGAAGCCTATTCATTAAAACTATGTCCATCGTAATCAGCACGCCAGTTTTGTATAGCTTCTTTGATAGCTTTACTACTCATATTTTCAGCTACAGCTCTTTGTGCTAATGCAGGAAACTCCGCATCTGAAGCAAAACGTAAAGCTACAATTTGGCTCATTCTAAGCCTTGCATCTAAAAGCTTTTGTGTAAGCAAAAAAT
>CAXYYO010000073.1:0-4697 GCA_964293305.1 uncultured bacterium
AATTAAAAAACAAATCGCTAAATTTGACATCACAAATGTCGATTTAGGTATTGTATCTGGTTGATTTACAATGTTAATTTTTGACGTTAGTCAGAACCCTGTTGGATACTCTACATTAAATGTAGTCTGTGAAAAGGCAGGCAAAAATCAACGAGAATGAAAATTTTTAATAACCATATAATCGCAATAAATAGCCCTTCGAAATATTTATCATTATTTTTTAAACTATAAATTTTACTATATGAAACAAAAATCTTTAATTTCAATCTGTATTTTTATCACGAGTGCAGTGGTAGCCCAAAGGCAAAATAGACAACTAGAAATTTATCCTTATTTAAAACTTGATAAATACCCTCAGTTTTCATATATATTAAATGGGAGACCAAATGTAGATTACGTAAGTATAAAAGGAACAAGTTTTGGAATAAATTTTGCTTATAAAATTCCAATTTCAAAACAACTATTTATAAAACCTGGTATTGGGTACTACAAATATTCGTTTAGTAAAATTACAAGAAACAATACAAGTTTTGGTACTACTAATTCAAGAAATATTATCTTCCCAAGTCCTTTACTAATTCCTTTTTACACGGATAAATATCACTACAATACAATAAGTGCTAATGTTTCATTAGAAAAGGAAATTCTTTTAAAAAAGAATTATCAGCTAGCCTTGGGGGTGGGGTTCAATAATTATATTACTATTTCTCAAAATTATCATCTAACTTTTAATCCAAACGAAAGCCAAAATTTTAAAAAAAGTAATAAAAAATACTTTGGTTCTATGGGCATGTTATACTTTAATGGATTGAAGAAAATTAACAAAATAAATATTGGTCCCTCCTTAATTATTCCTGTATTAGATGTATGGAAAACCGATGAAACATTTCAAGAAGAAACTAGCAGTAACTCAAGAAATAAATGGTTTAAAGGTTTCGGTTTTGGTATCTCAATTAATTATTCACTAAAATAAATTTACATGAAACTTAAAATTTTCAGTTGCTTTATGACATTATTATTTGCCATCGCAACTATAAAAACAAATGCACAAATTCATACAAAAATTTTTATTAATGGTATTCCATCGTCAATAATAAATACTAACACATTAAAAATACCTGAAAAAACAATACCAATTCCTGATGGTTTTTAAAGGTTTTAAATGAAGCTAAGTCTAGCGAAAATCAACTAGAATATTCAAATAAATTTGCTTTATCGCAAACAATAAATTTAGATTTTCTATCACTTTCGGAAAAAATAATAAATAGAAATTCTAGTGTATACATAATGAAAATTAATGCAGAAAAAGCAATAAATATTTCATTACAATTCAGCAAATTTTTTTTACCAACAAACTCAATATTGAAAATCTATAATCAATTTGAATTAACCGATAGTATAACATCAAAAGAAAATAATGAGCATAATATATGGGCTACTAGAGTCTATCAGGGAAATAAACTAACTATCGAAATGGTAATAGAAGGGGAAAGCGCTGAGGCACCTTCACTTGTAATTGATAAAGTAAATTTTGGGTATAAAAAATTTGGTACTGAATTTTTTGGTCAGCCAGGAGCCTCTGCACCATGCAATATAAACATTGTTTGTCCAGAAGGTGCTGGTTGGGAAAATGAACGAAACTCAGTTGCTTTAATTGTTGCAAATGGTTCTGAGGCATGTACAGGTTCTTTGATAATGAATACATGCAATACCAGCGTTCCTTATTTTCTAACTGCAAACCATTGTTTAGCTGCTGGAAATGTTCCTAACTGGGTTTTTCAGTTTCAAACTTGGAGTGCTACTTGCAGTCCAAACGGAGCATATAGGCAGGATGTTCAATTTAATGGATGTTCATTAAAAGCAAGTAGTGCAGCAAGTGATTTTGCACTTTTACAACTCAACAATATACCAGATGCAAACTCGGGAATTAACTACTCTGGATGGAATAGGAATGGCAATTTACCAATCGGTGCTGTAAACATTCACCATCCAGCAGGTGACCTTATGAAATTTAGTAGAGATTTTGACCCTTTGGGTACAAGTTCATGGGGCGGAGCAAACAATCATTGGGTAACAGTATTTGAGCAAGGAACTGTTCAGCCCGGTTCATCTGGTTCTGCACTTTATGACATGAATCATAGAATAATTGGACAGCTTCATGGAGACCAGCAAAATCAAGGAAATTATTGTACACAAAGACGAGGAGAATATGGAAAATTTGATAAATCATGGATAGGTGGCGGCACAAATACAACTAGGCTAAGCAACTGGCTTGATCCAAATAATACTGGGGCTACAACAATAAATACAACAAATGTCTCCCAACTACCTATTACAATAACTCCTGTTGGCAATGTTATTGGCTATTTCACCACAAATCCACAGCCACAATCTGGCGGCTCTGGTTCAACTCAAACACCACTAGCAAACGACACTTACCAAAGTTTTTATGTTCCACGTAGTTCGTATGTTAGTATGAATTTTGTTGTTACTTCGCCAACTTTTCCGCTTTACCAATGGTCAACAAGTTCAGGAAATAGCAGTGCCACAGGTTTAAGTTATGGCAGTAGCGTACAAGCCTCAGCTTACGGATACTCCTCAGTTGTAAAAACAATTTATTTAGACGCTGGAAGCCTTTGTGGAACTAAGCGAATTGGATATACTTTTAATGTAGTTTCTTTAGGTTGGTCTTTTAGAATTGCTGCATCTCCAAATCCAACAAAAGACAATTTAAATATAGCAATTGATGTAGTTGATGATAAAACAGGAGAGGTACTAACTGGAAAAAATTATCAAAAATCATCCTTAAAAACTTCTAGTACGGTTTTCAGTCTTTACGAAATAAATTCTAACCAGCTAGTAAAACAATGGAAATTTGAGGAAACCGATAACATGAATTATAATATTAAATTCAAAGGTCTAAAAACAGGAGTTTATGTACTAAAAATGGAAAGAGATGGACAATCAGCAACTTCCAAAATTTTATTTCAATAGTTATTTAAGCGTATTTTTTTTTAAGTAATTCATAACTTAAAATAACAAGGAAAATGTTTAAAACAAAAAGGGCTGCTGACGCAGCCCTTTTTGTTTTTCATTTTTTTTTGCCACATTCAACTCACATAATTTAGTAAATACTTCAAATTCAATAATTTACAAACAACACAATCAGTTCAATGAAATTTCAAACCCATTCAATCGATATTTTTTCCGTTCAATAACTATTCAAAATCATTCAACAAATATTTTAATCCATTCAAACGATATTTTTACGTTTCAATGAATAGTTCACATCAATCAATAAACATTTTTTTATTCAACAAATATTTTAAATCATTCAATGATTATTTAAAGTAGTTCAACAGCCTGTAGGCTCATTCAAATGCCAACTAAAACCATTCAATAAACATTTTGCCTTATTCAAATTAAATGTTAAATCATTCAAAGTAGTGTTCATCAAAATAAATTACTTATTAATTTTAATCTGTAAACAAGTAATTTGATTCATTCACCTTTTAATTTAAAACAATGAACGCTACTCAAGAATCAAAGCTCAATATGTTTAGAGCTACCCAAAAACATTGCAACGATAATCCAACCATCGTTGCCACAATTCCAGCCTTTTAAACAGCAGTAGGCAAACTAAATACCACCATTGCAAGTATTGTTGCCACAGCCCAGCAAGAAGACTTAATAACAAAGGGTATTACTATCGACAAAGCCGAAGTAAAGAAAACACTTTGCCAACTTGCTGCCGATATTGCTGCACCAATTGTTGCATTTGCTTCGGCTACTAAAAACAACAAACTTTTAAAAGAAGTAAATTTTACACACAGCGATTTAATACACACTAAAGTCGACCAATTAGCACCACGTTGCAAAAATATTGCAGATGCTGCACAAGCAAATCTTGCCGCATTAAACGCTTACGGTATTTCAGCAGCTACAGTAACAGCCTTACAAAACACCATTAACAATTACCAAGCAAAAGTACCCGACCCTCGTAATGCAGCTGCACAAAAAGCAACCATAAGAACCAATTTAAAGAACCTAATAAAAGAAGCCGACCAAATTTTAAAACTACAATTAGACAAAACAATTGTTGGCTCTAAAACAGCAAACGCCGATTTTGTTTCTACATATAAAACAAACCGTATAATAATTGACCCATCAAAAACAGCCACAACTTTAAAAGAAGTAATTACAAATGCAAAAAATAACTCAGTTATTAGCGGTGCAGTAGTTGTTATCGATGCAGCATCTGTAAAAATAAAAGCCAACGAAAAAGGCGAGTACGAAATAAAACCAATCACCGCAGGTACATACACCATCAAAGTATTTGCCGAAAAATATAATGAAACAGAAGTTGCAGAGCTAATTGTTAAGCAAGGGCAAATCAACAAGCAAGACATTAGTTTAGTTCCAATGTAATTAATATTAACTTATGTTGTATTCTAGCTAGACTTTGAAAAACAAATTAGAACAAACAAAAAAGAAAGGGTGTGCTGCCAACATTTAGACGGATAGCCAAAAGCCCCTGCATACAAGTGAATCAGTAATCTTAGAACAAGCTATGAATAAAACGAATTGGGGCTTTTGGCTATCCGTTGTTCAGCAACGCCGGGCCATACGGAGAGGTTGTATTTATAGGTGGTTTAGTATAGCTTTTTTCAAGAAGTTTAATAAGGATATTGCCATAC
>CAXYYO010000074.1:0-4696 GCA_964293305.1 uncultured bacterium
AGTGATTAATCACTTTTTTCAAAATATATTTGACAGCATCCCACAAATAATTTTACATTCGCCATAATCTTCTACGCTTAAAATTAGTGGTCATGAAACAAAATCATTTTTATCTGCTCTACCTGTTTTGTATTGGCGCAGCAACCCTTGCGGGGGGGGGTAAAATTATATGCCAACCTTTATCAAAAATTGCTTTATCTATTACAAAGCAAACGCTTATCCCATCATAGTTTTAAACGAAGGGAAAATGAAAATAGCATACCTTCTTATTTTTGGAAATTAGCATTGTTAATTTATAGCATTATGCTAACCACATTTACAAATGTACAAGCACAATTTTCCTGCACTCCCTCCTATTATTGTGGCCTCGATTTACGCAATCCTATTTATACCAATGCAGATATAAATACTGCCACTTACAATTATGGTAAATCACCACAAAATTCAAATTTTAAAGATTGGGAGTTTCCGAAAGACTGTGGACCAGATACGGCAATCGATATATGCCGCACGGATAATGATGAATTATTTTTTGTAGTACATTACCCCAAAAACACGGCATATCCATATTATAGCACCTGCCCCCTACCTATTATATTTATGTTTCATCCGGGTGGCTTTTCTGATTGTTCCAGTTTAGAAACTACTACAGGCATACAGTTTATGTGTAATGAATTTGCAAAGCGGGGTTTTGTGGTGTTTAATGTGGAGTACAGGAGGGGGAGATTGCTATATCCTGTCGGAACATTTGAAGAAATCAATAGTACCAAAACTATTTCTCAACAGGTAGCTGTTTACCGGGCAGCGCAAGATGCCCGTGGTGCCATACGGAGTGCTTTAAAAATGCAAGTAGATGGGCTTTTTGGTACTGCATTCAAATTTGATGAAACAAAGGTATTTGGTGCCGGGGCCAGTGCAGGTGCAGGAGCCATGCTTACATTAACCTATCTCCAGAAACAGGATATGGTAGATGATGTATCACCCGGTTTTAAAGCCAGACTGGGCAATATTGATGTGGACTACTATTATGCTCCCCCAACATATACTTTACCAGAAATAAAGGGTGTGTTAAGCATGTGGGGTAATTTTCCCATGCCGGGCAGTATAAAAACAGATGCTGAAGCGGCTACTTTTTTTAACCGAAATAATTATTGGGCCCCTTTGATCGCGTTTCAAGGAAGAAAGGACGATATTGTGGGATATGATTATAGGTATGAAAGGTATCCATCTCAAACTCCTGTTCCTTTTGATCCAAAAGGAAACTATGATACCACAAGTTTTTGTATAGATAATGGTGGGTTGATTTCTGTTACTCCTGCATCCGATCATCAGGACCTGCTAATGATTGGCCCGCTTTCATTAAGAAAACTCTTAATAAACAAAGGCAAAGAAGCAGAAGTATATTTAGACTGTGAAATGGGTCATGGATTAGATGATGATCCGACCAATTGTTGTGCATCACCTCAAAACAGGCGGGGAGCAACCTGTACGATCACCTGCTATTTGACTGAATTTGGCACCAATCTCACCAATCAAAATGATGTTCAACGGTATATCGTACAGCGGGGTGCTGTATTTTTTCAATCTATCCTTACCAACACAGCCATCAATGGCCCTTCTCTTTTTGTAAACTGCGAAAACTATAGACATAGTTGTGACACAAGCTCAGATCAACACAATGGGTGTAGTGATCCAGTTAGTGATGAAGATATCTGTCCACAATAAAAATTTATAATTATGAAATATTTTCTTTTGCTCAGTGCGGCTGCTACCATTATTTGCAGCACAGCTTATGCACAACCCGGCAGTTTAGATCCTCGTTTTGGCAATGAGGGTATTGTACAAACACAGTATTGGAATGCTTATGAGAGACCAAGGTTAAAAACTCAAAAAGATGGCAAACTACTTACTTGCATATACGCTTACCCAGATACATTGCGTCTCTATCGCTTTCATCCGGATGGCAGCCCAGATTTAGATTTTGCAAATAATGGTGTTTCAGCGACTAATCAATTCTATGGCGCATCCAGTATCGGTTTACAAACGGATGGGAAGATATTAGTTGGAGGAACTCGGAATTTACCAAATGGTGAGTTTTTCGAACAAAGAATTGTTTTGCGCCGTTTCTTAGTAAACGGGACCATTGATTCTACTTTTGGTGAAAATGGATCCATTGAGACTACTTTAGGAGGTTTACAGCAAAGTGTCAACGATTTAATTTTGCAGGATGATGGAAAAATTTTAATTACAGGAATTTTTTCAGAATCCGGAAGCAGGAGCGATATTTTTGTTGCCCGATTTATGTCTGATGGAAGTGTGGATAGTAGTTTTGGGGATGAATTTGGTTTGACAAGGATTCTTTTTAATTACGGCAACTGCAAAATTACTTTTCAGAAGGATGGTAAGATTATACTAGCTGGTAGTTCTGAAGGTGAATACAGCAATACTAGCCGTTTTCTTTTGGCCAGGCTTAATACAGACGGTATTATAGACAACAGTTTTGGCGAAGCGGGTACCGGTATTGTAAAAACCGATTATGACCTGGATGGTGATTTTATCAGAGATATAGTGGTACAATCTGATGATAAAATGGTGGTGGTTGGCACAGCATTGGTAGGTGGCTTTGGTAATAAAATTCCCTATATGGCTATTGCCCGTTATCTGCAAAACGGTGTTTTAGACCCTTCATTTGGAGAAAGCGGAAAAGTAAAATTAAAACTAGCTGAAAGAACAGATGGCTATGCCGTAAGTTTACAAACCAATGATAAAATTGTAGTATGTGGTAGTACCTCTTATACTAATACAAATCATGTACTTGCCCGCTACCTCAGCGATGGTAGTCCTGATAGTTCTTTTGGTGAAAATGGAATTGTAGAACTGGATTTAGGTTCAATACATGAAGTAGCCTACGACATGGTTATACTGTCAACGGGCCGCATTGTAGTGCGTGGCACTCCCAGTATTACCCTTCTAGGTTTTGAAGGAGACAAACCAAGTTTCATTACCAAAATACGCCGTTGGATCCACAGAAACATCCTAAACTTTACAGATGTAAATGGAACAGCCACAGAGTATAATATAGAACAACAAAACAGTGCTGGCAGTTTTGCTACAATAGCAAGTTTATTACCAAATAAAAACAATAGTTATAGCTATAATATCAGCAACTATACCAGTGCTACAGCAAACAGAAATTTTAGAATAAAAGCAGTTTATGCAGATGGCAGTTCTGTTTATTCTGATGTGGTAACAGAGGCTGCTTTGCAATCAAGTATTAAACCATCTGTGTATCCAAACCCCGCAGCATCGGTTATTACCATCAATGGTTTAGATAAAAGTAAAAAATACAGCATCATCATCAGCAATAAAGAAGCACAGCCATTGCTGCAAACAGCAGCAAAATCTGTTACCCAAAAGCAGATTGATATCGCTATGCTAAAGGCCGGTATTTATTTTATAGAACTCAAAAATGATGGTGGTGGAGTGGTAAGGTTGAAGTTAGTGAAGGAGTGAGGAGGAGAGGAAAATATTTGTAAAATTGCCATTAAGGCCCGCCGCAGGCGGGCCTTAATGATTTATCCCTTCCCCAAAAATAAATCTATCAGCTTTCAGCAATTGATTTTATATTCGTTTTAACTTTAACACCTACAATTGGAGTTATGCAACAAATTGCTTATTGCCTACTTACTACACACGCAAATAACTCAAGGTTTTTAATACAAAAATTTGTTTGTTTTTTTCAGGCTATAATCAATGAGATAGCTGCCAGTTTAAATGACATCAAATTTGTTGATTGTGAAAACTATAGGAGTGGGTGCAGTACCTCCGATAACAATGCTGGCTGCACCAATAATGATTCATGTCCATAAAATAAATTATATGAAACAGTCAATTTATCTTTTAATTTTTTGTTTACTGCTGTTTACAAGCAGTTATTCCCAACCCGGCACACTAGATATTCGTTTTGCAGAAAATGGGATTTTTTTTGATACTAGTATAAAAGTTTACTCTAATACAGCCTTTTTGCAAAAGGAAGGAAAAATTCTTGTAGGCGGATTCACAGATGACCTAAATATGGACTTCTTCCTGATGCGATTAAACAACAGTGGCTTTATTGATTCAAGTTTTGGCATAAATGGGAAAACAATTGCGGATATTGCTAAATCTAACCAGCTTCGGTCATTAGCTGTACAAGACGATGGTAAGATTATAGCCGGAGGTTCAAGTTATTTGTATTTTGTGAGAGACGAAGAGTTCAATCAAATATTTAATTTTAATTATACCCTGCTTAGGCTTTTTCCAAACGGAACTATAGATAGCAGTTTTGGTGAAAATGGAACTGTTCAAACTGATTTCGGAGGGATAGAAGAGGCTTATACAGTTGCCATACAAACAGATGGTAAAATATTAGTAGGAGGATCAACGGGAGCATTGCCGCCTGGTCAAAATTCACCTAAGTTTCTTTTAGTAAGATATCTGAGTAGTGGACAAATAGATTCCTCTTTTGGCATTGATGGAAGAGTAACAACAATTTTTAATAACAGTACAGATGATATTATAAAAAAAGTTCTTCTGCTGTCAGATGGTAGCATCATCGTTTGTGGAACCATCAATGGGGCAACCGGCATATTTGACAGTGGTGATTTTGCCCTTGCAAAATATTTACCAAATGGCGATTTAGATGAAAGTTTTGGCT
>CAXYYO010000075.1:0-4357 GCA_964293305.1 uncultured bacterium
TTTGGTTTTACAACTAAGCCAAATGTAACCAATAATCAAACCAGTGCAGCGGGGTCACAAACCATACAGGCTGCGGATATTACACTTACATCAAATACAGTAGCTGCGGGAAATATTGCCAGAGGCAGTACAAACAATATTGTTTATATTTTAAAGGCTGTTGTAAGTACAAGTAATGTAATTGCTAATAATATCCAATTTACATTATCTGGCACACACGATGCGGATGACCTCAGTTATGCCAATGTATATAGTAATTCCAGTCCTACACTTACAGGCGCTAGTTATTTAGGATATGCAACAACAAACTTTGCAGGGCCAAAACAATACAGTGTAAATATTTATTCGTCTTTGACTGCTGGTACTACTCGCTACTTTATGATTGTGGTAAATGTAACAGCCGCAGCAACTATAGGCAATACAGTAAAAATAAATGGTGCCACAGACCCGGTTGTTTTGAAATATACTACAGCACCAAATATTACAAACAGTCAAACCAATGCTGCGGGTGTAAAAACCATCAATATAAATACACCTCCTAGTTTTAATACCAATAATAATAGCGATGGTCAAACGGTTAGTATTGTAGCTGCATATCCAAATCCAGTGATCAATGAGTTACATATTAAAACCACAGAAAATCTAACAATATTTGTTACAAATCGTGAAGGACTTATATTGTCAGAAAAGCAAATAAATAGAAATGGTATTATAGATATGAGCAATTATAAACCAGGTATTTATTTTATAAAAGATAAAAAAACCGGATTTAGTTTAAGTATTATGAAAGAGTAAGCAAGCATAGTTGATGTTTGAATAAGGAATTTCATTCATTCTGCAACAGGCTACAATAATTGGATAGTAAAGTATCCTCTTGTTGTAGCCTTTTTTTAATTGAAAAATCACTTTGTATTTACTGTCGTTTTTTTCGCTATTGCTGCACCAGATTTTCCAGATAGGACAAATCAAAAAGTTTCCCAAAAAACCCTTCTTAAAAGTTGACGATATATAAGTAACAAATGCAAATAATAGCAACGAATTGTCTAAAAACGGCTACTCAGAATTGATCTTTATTGATTATATTCTTTTTGTACACTTATTTTTCGATAAAATATAATCGTTATTGCAGTCATTTTTTGGTTAAAAAAGTAAATGATTTTTTAAAGTTGACTGTTTCCCCTTTAGGGTACTTGATACACATCTTTTCTCCATCAAAATTAATTTACAAAGCAAAATCTGGGTATAAAAATCTTATATTTGTTCCAACTTATATCAACAAAAATTTGCACAATGAAAAATTACTTTACGCACAGGGTATTGCTTTCCTTGATTTTACTCACCATTCTTTTGATTAGTCTTTATACATTAAAAGCATCTAAAACCAAAAAAGATTTAGCACCCCAAGCCTCCCTTATGACACCTGGTGAAGGAGGCAAAGAGGAAGGTGAAGATCATGAAAAGAAAAAAGCTTTATGGTGGGAGTCCATACACCGTACAGCACCGGGTGGAGATTGGAAAAAAATGAATGCAGCAAATGCAGAAATGCTCCTCCAACAAAAGAAAAGCATAAGAAATTTAAGTGTACCATTTACTGGCGATGAATCATTTGCCAACGGAAAAATAACAGGACAATGGAGTGAAAGGGGCAATGCAAATATTGCCGGCAGCACCATTGGCGTTTCCTTCGTGCCAGAAACAGATGAAATATATACCATAACCGCAGGTGGTAGTTTGTGGAAAGGAAAAAGAGATGGTAGCCTATGGCAGATTTTAAACGATGATATCTTTTTTGATAACGTAGATGTACTAGCATTTCAAAAACCCGGTGGTGGCATAAGAATACTGGCACATACGACTTTTGGAGCAGTGAGTTATTCTGATGATGATGGAAAAACATTTACAAATTGCGGTGGCAAAATCAACGACGAATCAAAATTTGATTTTTATGCAGTGAGAAGATATTTCGTTGCAAACGATGCACTGCGTACCATCTACCTACATACATTCGGTTATGATTTTGCAAGTAGCGATTATGTATTAACTACTTTTAAATCTACCAATCAAGGAGCATCTTTTACAGAATTAGATATAGTAAAGCTTGGTGGTTACACGCCAGATATTGCTTCCGAGCACATGGCTTATAATAGCAATACAGTGTATAGCATATTTATTTCGCAGGGTTCAGTATTAACCACAAAGATTGATGGCAGCACCATTACCTCAAACGCTTATGCTATAGCAGGTTTATCAGGCAATTGTGTAATCAGAGCTGTAAATATTGCAGGCACGTTTACGTTGTATATGTTGGTTAATAACATCAACTTATATTCCAGTACAAACGATGGCGCATCTTGGACAAAAAAGGGGAATTTACCTACGAGCTCATGGGGCCGTTTAGATGTATCAGCTACAAATGCTTCCACTGTGTTTGCAGGTGCTGTAAATGCCATAAGAAGTAGTAATGGTGGCGCAAATTGGAGCACCGTAAATGAATGGTTTGAATACTACAATAATATACCCGGCAAGCTGCATGCAGATATTATGGAAATCAAGCAATATTATACACAAGGAGGCACTCCATTCACCATTATAAACAATCATGGAGGTTGTGCCGTTTCTTACGATAATTTAGTAACCACTAAAAATATTTCCCTTACTGGTTTATACAATGGGCAGTACTATGATGTGCTCACTAATCCTGCAAAACCCAATGAAATTTATGGAGGCACTCAGGATCAGGGATGGCATATTGCCACCACTGCCACCACCCCAGGTATCCTAAACATGACACAACAAATAAGTGGCGACTATGGACACATGGCCTTAACAGGCAATAACAAAAATCTCTGGAGTGAATATCCCGGAGGTTGGGTTATTTATTATACAAACCCTGCGGGAAATGTGTCACCTGGCAATTGGCAAATGAGCGGCTCGGCATTACCATTATATGGATGGATATTACCAACCGCCACCGTATCCAAAAATGAAAATGGCATCTATATAGCCGGTGGCAATATCAATGGAGGCAGTGGTTCATACTTAGTAAGAGTAGATGCATCTACCACACTACCCGTATCCTTTACTGCCAAGCAGTTTAATTATGACTTTAGAGCTGCCAGTGGTGGAAGTGCAGGCATATCAGCCATTGAACCATCTGTTATCAATACAAAAAATATTTTTGTAGGTACAGAAAATGGGTTGTTTTATTATACAAAAGACAGTGGCAGCACTTGGCTCCAATCTTCCTTAGGTACTGGCCCAGAGCCTTGGTATCTGTATGGAAATAGCATTTACGCCAGTAAAAAAGACATCAACACGGTATGGTATGCAGGCAGTGGATATAGCAATGCACCCGTATGGGAAAGTACAAATGGAGGCAAAGATTTTACAGCTAGAAGCACAGGTTTACCACAAACATTGGTATATGAAATTTGTGCCAATGATGATGAAACCCTCCTCTTTGCAGGCACTGCCGCCGGGCCTTATGTATATGTACGAGAAGAAAAAAAATGGTACAGCCTTACCGGTGTAGAAACTCCCTTGCAGGATTATGTATCTGTAGAATACATATCCTCATCACAAACCGTAAGATTTGGTACTTTTGGTAGAGGCATCTGGGACTTTCACATAACAGCACTCACACTGCCCGTTACCCTCAAATCTTTTACAGCCATTGCCCAAAATAAAAATGCCTTATTAAATTGGACAACATCCACCGAAACAAATACAGCAGCTTTCCACATACAGCGCAGCACAGATGGCATACAATTCAACACCATCATCACCATACAGGCAAGAGGTACCGCAGGGCTTGGAGCATCCTACAACTATACAGATATTAATGCGCTCTCTCTACTTTCAGCAAAAACGATTTACTATCGCCTACAGATAGCTGATAAAGATGGAAAAAGCAGCATCAGTAAAATAGAAAATATACAAAATTTACAAGCAGCATTTTTAGCAACCATATCGCCAAATCCGGTGCGTACAAACACAAAAATTTCCATTACAAATGCAATAGGAAAAGTATCAATAGTTGTAAAAGATATGACTGGGAAGCAAGTATGGCAGCAAGCTGGCATCACACAAAATATTGTAACAATACCTGCAGAAAAATTTGCCGCAGGCACTTATATAGTCACTGTAAAAGATGATAAATCAACCAGCACATTAAAACTAATCAAACAATAAAATGATATTTTGGTTTTGTCCCTTAGGGTGGGCTTTAGAGTATAAGTCCACCCTTTGATTTGGGCTTTAGCCACAAATAAAGCAAGGCAACATTCACAAAAACCAAAGTATATTATACCATTTCCAAATAATATATAGTCCAAAATAGTTTATTTGATTTTTTTTG
>CAXYYO010000076.1:0-4073 GCA_964293305.1 uncultured bacterium
GGCATTTCCATTAATCCAAAAACCTGCTTTAGGCATTATCAAGACAATACGCAATATCCGCAAAGCGAGACATTGCTGGGAAGAAAATACTATCCACAACGTACCACAAGTGGAGACGTTGCGGGGGAAAAAAAGGAGTGGCGAAGCCACTTGTATTTTTATGCCCCTTTTTTCACAGCTTCGCTGTGTGGTTTCTTTGCTCTTTTTGTTTGCCCTACGAAGCTGAGCAAGGATAAAACTATTTTAGATTTTTACTTTTTAGATAGTTAATTATTTCTTCTCGTAATTTATAGTTTTTTGTTCCTTTATCATACTGTTGCTCGTTGAGTAAATCGGTAACAGTTAGTTTTTCTTCATTCTTGCCATTTTTGTCTCTTATGTAGCGATACTCAGGTATTATCGCTCCTTTATTTATGATTAAGTATTTTGCAATATTTATATTATTTTGAATAATAGCTTCTGTTATTGCACCATATCCATCATAATATGTATATTCATTAATGTTTGCACCTTTGTCAATTAAAAATTTTGATATTGCATAACAGTCATTTCTAACAGCAATCATTAGTAATGTTCTTTTTACTATTGAGTGCATTCCGTTATTTTCAACTCTATCAATATTTTGTATAAAATTTATATCGTTATTAAAATCTGCTAATAATGATAATATTGAAGTATCACATAAATCAGGATAGTTTTCTGTTGCTATTGACCACGAATTATCTTCTTTATTTTTTGTAGATAAGGTTGGATTTGCACTATTTTTTAACAATGCTTCAACTGACTTAATTTTATTATTTGCTATTGCAAGCATTAATAAAGTATGACCAAATTTTTGCTCTTGATAATCTACCTTAATTAAAGTGTCTTTTAATATTTGATTTATTTTCTGTACATCCTCTTTCTCAACTGCTTTTGCTAATTCTTTAACAGGGCTATTGCTGAATAATTTAAAATCAAAAGCAGGTAAATAGTTTGTAGTATTGCAAGACTGCAAAAATATTATACCACAAAACAGAACAAATATTTTATTGCCCATCTTTTACAGTATTATATTTTTTTACATCTTCTATCTCATTAATAATCTTGTCTATTGAATGACTTTTTAATGTGCCATAGATTGGAACTAATGGTAAAGTAGAAAATAAGTAATGAGTTTTACCTACATTTTGCAGTAAGTTCATTTGTGGTATTGGATTTGTATTAGCAGCCCGTTGAACACTGTTTAAAATTTCACCTAAAATAACATAGTTACTTAATCCAGTTTGTGGTTTAAATGATAACCCATATCTTACCATTGTGGCAGTAGAAACCCAAGCAGGATTAAAAGTAAGTGAAGCCTTGCCTGTGTATAATGCAGACACATTTGCTAAACCACCACCTAAAGAATGACCTGTAAATGTAAGTTCTTTGCCTACCAACGCAGTAGAAATATCTTTTGCATCTTTTAGTGCTTCATTATATTGCTTTGACATTCCTAACACCTGCTTCAAATCTGCTACTCCATCTTTACCAATATCTTCAGTTCCAGCAAAAGCAAGTGTGTATTCTGTCTTACCATCAATCGTTCTTTCAAATAAAGCAGATTTTAAACCAGATTTTTTTTCATACTCTACACCTTGTACTGCATTTGATAATTTCCAGCCAGATTTATCATATTCAGCTTGATTTTCTTTGGTTAATTTATCACCATAAACTAATTTAGACATCATTGCTGCTTCCTTAACCGTTGGAGTATCTAATGCAATATCACTAAACCAAATTGGGTTATTTGAAAACATTGCATAATTAGAAATGGAAACATTTGGTTTTGGGTCTCTGTTCCAACGTCTTCCTAATCTACTATCATACTCCCAAAATAATGCCGTTGTAGAGCCTTCAAAAATCTCTGGCGATTTTTCTTGCCCATTAAACCCATAACGATAAGATTCATTTCCACTTGTATAACTCCTCCCCGGCATTTGCATACCAAAAGGATAATAATCATTGGCACTCACCACATCGGCAGTGTAGTAGCTGATACTACTACCTATAATAACAGGTATTTTTTTATCTGTTATGGTTTCTAATACATTACCAAGATGATTGGTTAATTCAAAGAACTTATTTTGACTTACAAATATAAATGAAATTTCAATTCTTTTATTTCAGTAGTATTTCTGTTAATGCAAAACCTACTTTAGGGATTTTCAAAACAATATGCAATGTCCGCAAAGCGAGACATTACTGGGAAGAAAGTTGCGTATTGTTCACGCAATGTCCCTTGCAGGAGACATTGCTGGGAAGGAAACTTATTTTGACTTACAAATATAAATGAAATTTCAGTTCATTTGTTGCGGTGGCATTTCCATTAATCCAAAAACCTGCTTTAGGCATTATCAAGACAATACGCAATATCCGCAAAGCGAGACATTGCTGGGAAGAAAGTTGCGTAGTGTTCACGCAATGTCCCTTGCAGGAGACATTGCTGGGAAGGAAGCTGTTTGCATACTTTTTTTTGTCATTAAAAAAGCAGATGAATAACAAAAAAGCATAAGAATATGAATAATCAATGCAACCCAAAAACTATCATTTCTGTCAATAAAAATTCCTTTTAATAAAACCCAAGTTATCCAGCTACTATTCAAGAATAAAGATATTATATTCATTAGCAAAAGGCACGTCAAAAAATGCACTCCAAGTAATCTAATGTACTTTTTAAAATAAATTCGTTGAACTATTGAATAAGATAAATAATTTATCAAACCTCCAATTAGGAGATACAGCAGATTAAAATATAATGCACCTGCAAACATTTCTGATCCATACCCTTCTATTATAAAAACCAAACTCATTGAAGTAGCTATAAATAGAAGGTGATAAACAAGTATTAAATATGGTTTTGTATTCATAATTAATTAAATTTCACAAAGGTTCTTTGTTCGGTTTTTTTAACCCATTCTCCTTTGTCATTTTTAGAATACATATCCACGTTTGCATAAACAACATTTGCACTCACACTTCTACCATAATGTTCATTACTACTTTTTAAATAACCATTGATTACATCTACTTGATTACCCCCTACTGAAAAAGTACCTACTCCTTCCATTATTCTAATTTCAGTTTCAAAAACTGCACTATTTTGTTGTGTTGTGCCTTTAGATTTCGCTACATAGTCAAAGGTAAACATATCTACTTTGCCTTTAAAACCTAAACGACTTCCCATGTCATCCTGCAATTGCTGTACATATTGTAAATATAAATCTGGTCTGTTTTGAATTTTTATCAGGTTCATGCCAGTCAAGTAAATGCCCTACACCATTGGGGTACATTTTTTCATCATTAATAAGATTGGTGTGTGCATAGCTATCCCCAAGCCTATGCATTGCCCAACCTAATTGTTGATATGATTGAGCACTTCTTACATAAAGACCTGAGTTAGCCCTTTCATTTGCAGGGTCGCCACCTGTTAAAGCATGAACATGCCTTTGCATAGTTCTATCCATCCATGTATTTGGAGAGCCATAGACTTCACCATTTTGTGCAATCAAATTGTCTGGCTGCTCTGTGTAGAATGCCAAACTATAGGCATCCCCTCTGCCCATTAATGTAGCCATTAAATATACAGTCCAAAAATGTCCATCAGTTTCATAATTACCATTTGCATCAATATATCTAATAGGATTGTTATAACAATAACGATAAGGTGTTAATGTAGGAGATAATTCTGCTTTGGAGTCAATGCTATGCCACCTTCCTATTTGAGCATCATAAAATCTTGCACCAAAGTCATACATCTCAAGTCCACTGCCATCGCTAAACTCTTTGTTCTGCATTTCTTTATCTCCGAACTTAAATTTATTCCCTAACGTATTCGCTGCCTTACTACTAATCCCACTCATTGAGAGCCCAAAAGGATAATAATCATTGGCACTGATTATCTCTGCTGTATAATAATCAATCAGTCCGATGTTATTTGCATCAACACCTATCTTCTTATCTGAAATAGTCACCAATACATTTCCTAAATGGTTGCTTATACCATATCCAATTACATTATAGTCCAATCTAAATCAACAAAAATATAGTTG
>CAXYYO010000077.1:0-4001 GCA_964293305.1 uncultured bacterium
TGGAAGAAACGATGGTGGCCAAAGCCAAAATATTGGCCAGCATCGATGCAAACATGACATCGACATAACGCTTCCAGTCACGCAAAACAATCGACCAAAACCAGCTACTTTCATAGGGTTTGATATATTCATCGACGCGCGCATCAGGCACTGACTGTGCAGGTCGGAGAATATAAACATGAGCA
This sequence comes from uncultured bacterium, assembly GCA_964293305.1. Lineage (GTDB taxonomy): Bacteria > Bacteroidota > Bacteroidia > Chitinophagales > Chitinophagaceae > CALAGJ01. The sequence goes on from CAXYYO010000077.1 coordinate 186, forward strand.
ATATTTTCCTTCAGCACATCGAACGTTAAAATTTGCGCAAGTCCTTGATCACCACTGAACTGAACACTGGCATTGCCATCGACATCGACCTTGTCAATAATCGCCACTTGCCCACTCTGGAATTCAACCAGCACGGGAAGACGCCATGGATTGATTAAATCTTCACTAAAACTGGCTTTGCGCAGGCTCATGCCAATTTGGCGTGTGATTAAGGTCAAGATGTCATCAATGCTCTGATTCGGATTCCAATCCAATTGCAAACGAATACGTTCTTCAGAAGGCTCGATACGATAATGCTTGGCAATGGTGAAGACCGCTTGCAGCCACGGCTGATAATTGATGGTATGACTCATGGCTGAACCTCAAACCCTTGAATGGAAATATTATTGAGGTCATACAGGTCACGTGAACGACCTGTGACTCTGATATATCTCACAATAGCGCTATAAATGTCATAACGTGCGGCTTCAATTTCTTGTGCTGCACTGTGAATGGCTTGTTCTGCATTTAATAAATCCACCACGGTTCGGGTACCCAATTTATATTGTTCTTGATACAGCTCTTTGGTACGGATCGTGGTTTCTTTTCTGGCCGCCAACACGCCGATTTGTTTTTGTTTATTTTCAATTTCTTCACGAATTAATCGAATTTGATCTAATACCTCAAGATAGGTGGTATTGACTTGCGCCTTCGCCGCTTCTTCTGCATAACTGGCGGCACGTGTTTGCGAAGCAACCGCTCCACCTTGATAAAAATTACTCGACGCTTCTAACATGATGGAATTATAAAAGCCGTCATCTTCATTATTATTGGGGTTCCGACCTTTAAGGGCTTGGCTTAAAGAGCCTTTGACATTCAACGTGGGATAATTGCTCAGTTTGGTTTTTTGCTTTTGTAATTTTGCAATTTCCACCCCTACTTGTTCCACCATCATACTGGGAATTTGATTAAATTTTGGATCACGATACAGTTCAGAATCCTTCACCAAACGTTCTGGAATTTGCCAGTGAATTGCGGATATATCATAACCCAGCAGGGTTCTGAGCTTTTGTTGATACTGCCCAAGGTAGGTTTGTTGAATAATTAAATTCGATTGTGCCGCTTCTAAATTCGACTGTGCTTGGATCGGGTCAGCTTGGCTACTAATGCCTGCTTTGGCTCGTAAATTCGCGATTTCAGCAATCCGGCCAATGCCCTTGATTTGCTGATTTGCAATCAGCACAATGTCTTGATAACGCTTGATATTAACAATCGCATCGGCAACTTGATAAGCAATATTATCCAGCGTAACCAGCACCTTGGCTTGTTCTTGTAATCGTTTGGCTTGCTCAACATTGACTGAGGTTTTAACTTTACCAAAGTCATAAAGCATTTGCGTCGCGGAAAGACTCAGTACTTGCCGCCCACGCTCCCCCGACGTTAAATCCCCAATACCGATTCCACCCGAAAGTTGCGGATAGTACTGCGCTTTTGCCACATCAATATAGGCACTTTGAGCAGCGACAGCAGCAATACTCTGGGTAATTTCAGGTCGGCGTTGTAATGCTGCTAAAACTGCCTCATTAAAATTTAAGCTGGTTGCATAACCCGAAAATGGTTTTTGCCTTGCTGCATTAGCCCCTATGGCTGGAGTCACTTGAGGCAATTCTTGAACTTGAGAGGTATCTAATTGAAAATGACTGAATGAGCGAATACTGGCTTTATTGACATCTTCTGCCGGTTTTGGGGTAAACAACTGACCAATTCCACTCTTCACAGAAGTTAAATAGTCTGTTGATGTTTCTGCATGAACATATGCAATGGGTACAGAAAAAGGCAAAAGTAAAATAAATGTAACCCTTATTTTCATCATTAAATATTTTATAATTAAAAAGTAATTTTCTTATTTAAACATATATTTTTAATTCTGCCACCTGCAATTTAAATCATTTTAAAAATAAAAATTATTATAAAAATAAAAACCAGACTCTCTTAAGGTGACAACGATAACAAAAATAAAGTGGATTAAAATCAGGTAAAATATTTTCATATGATTAGCATAAAATAGAGACAAGATTAGAACAACACATCTAACAAGCTAGAAAAATAAATTACATCATTTTCAAAAAAACACATAAACAATATCATTATATTAATAAAAATTAAGAACCGATTTCAAAAGAAATAATATTTTATTATAAAATACCACGCAAAACAAAATAATAATAAATATCAATAATATACAATAAATTTTAATTAAAAATCAACAACATCATAAATATAAAACATTCATTTAAAAGATAATACAGCACAATACAAATGCAAAAAATATTTTAAAAATCCAATCAATTGCAATAATCTACAATATAAAAATAAATATTAATATCATTTAAAAATAACAATAAAGAGTATTAAATACTAAATTAATCAAGATCTAAATTAATGTATAAATTCATCTTTAAATATTCGATAATTAAATAATCATTAGTATAAAAAATCACCCATATTTTAGAGAATTAATATTTTATTTTTAGTTTAACTACATTAAAAATACAAACACTAATTATGAGCACAATATATTAACCACCACAAAAAATATGAGTGGCAGTTAATATCACTTTAGGTTTATTTAATTTTAAATTTTATTTAAAAAATTTTTCATTGGCTAAAATACGTTCCTTTTGTGACGTCGGATATTTATTGTCTGTAATCAATTTTTGTATTGCTGCCTTACCCGCATCGTTATAGGCAACACAATAACTTGCTGCAACAGCAAGTTCATCCAAAGCACGCCACTCATAGACACTGGCATCCACAAATAATTTATCTTGCGGTAGAGTAATATTTGCCGCCTGCTGTGCAAAATAACTCGCCAAATCAAAAGTTTTCTTCCCTCTATAATATCGTGCTAATTCATATAGTGGCTCTGCGCGTTGCTGCCGAGCAACCCAGCTTTGTAGATATTCTTTGTAGATAATTTCTTCACTTAGCCCCAGACGCTCAGCCATTTGGGCAGCACGAAATTGCGCCATCCAGCGTTCTTCTTCCCAACCACCCGCACTGGCTCTTTTTAAGTAAAACTCACGACTTTTTTCTAATAATTTTGCATCACGATAACTCTGTGCTAAATAAAATAAGTAGCGCAAATTATCAGGTTCGTCCTGCAAACCTTGCTCCAGTAATGCAATGTCCTTTAAATAAGTATCGGCAATTTTTGCTCGTGCACCATCATGCTGAACACAAATATTCAAACCTTCTAAGGTATGCCAAACATGGGGTGATGCAGAGTGTAAAAATTCATGCAATACACCTTTCCAAATCCATGTTAACTGGGTCGAAACCAAAGCATTACGTCTATAACGCAAACTGCCATAAACCACATTAAAATAATAAGCAGACTCTTTTAGCGGGGGAAGGCTAAAATCTGGATCGGCAAATAAGGTTTCATCTGCATCAATAAAGAGTAAATAATCTGCATGCGGTAAATCATTGGATTGAGCAAGTTCAATTGCTTCTGTACGATTAAAGCCAAAATTTTTCCAAGGACGTTCATATAACTGTCCCGGTATATCTTTTAAATAGTCTTGAATAAGCTGCTGCGTACCATCACTAGAACCCGTATCCACAATACACCAAGAGTCTATCCATGGTTTTACCGAAGCTAAACATCTTGAAATAACATGTGCTTCATTTTTGACAATCATATTAAGGCGAATATGTGCTTGCATTAAATTCAAAGCCTCCTCCCTTATAGTGTAAATACAAAAAAATACATTAGATTAATTACTTAACCTGAGTTCGATGAAATATTTTAGCTTTTTAGCAAGTTTTGGAAAG
>CAXYYO010000078.1:0-3807 GCA_964293305.1 uncultured bacterium
CGCGTTAATGCAACATAATTCCATACTTCTCGCACAAAAATTTCACAACTATTGGTGGTAAAAGCTTTTGCGTTTTTTTACAGCCAAACCCCGCCCAAACAGATATGCTATCCAAAGCATTTAGCTTCGCACACATTCGACGGGATTTTTGAATCCCGTCGGAATTGTACTATAAGGAACTGCGTTCCGATATGATACCGATTAATCTTTACTCCGACAAAATTATGAATATATTCTTAATTTACAATTGTAGCTTAGCGGATTAAAAAATCCTTATAATACATTCCGACGGGATTCGGAAATCCCGTCGAACGCACGCCATCATTTGCTCATTTAAAGGACATATCCGTGAGGACTGCCAATATAGTTCATTTTTTCCATCAGGACAAGGGGGAGTTATTCCTCCTGGCTCTGAAAAAAAACAAAATTTCCTATCTTGTCTGCAAAGTTGCATTTACTAATTGAATTTTCATTTATACAAAATGGATGCAAAGTTAGAAATAATATTGATACACTACAATTGCAGAAATATAATAAACTCATTTTCAATAATAATTGTTCTGATTAAGGCAAAATAAAAATCCCTGATTGAAAAAATTCAATCAGGGATAATATAAACATTTAAAATCTTATTATTTCTTTACTGCAATTTCAGCATACTTTGGTTCATCAATATAAACTTCAACCTTGAGAGGATTGCGTTTATATTTAAATATTTTATAAAAATGGAAAACCAGTACGCCTATGTTAAAAGCAAGTGCCAACGCACTCAACGTCCATAAGGCATCAGGATTGTGAGATGATTTAACAGCAAACATCGATTCGTCAACAAAAACTGGGAAACACATTGTAAACATCATCCAAATGGCAAGCGTCTGTGCACGATGTTGCAGCCACGCTCCTTTTCCCATAAAAAATGCGGGGATAGTACACGAAACCAGCAAAGCAGCTCCAGCATAAAACGAATGATCAGAAACACAGTTGTACACATAAGCAAAGTTCCATAAATCGTAAGCTATAATCCACCACCAAAGCTGATCGGGCCACAACATATCTTTCTTTTTATCCTTACCAATAAAAATTCCCATCCAACCTGAAATGGTGATTATATTGATAATTCCGGCAATTCCATTCATAATATTCCAACTTCCGCCCTGCATAGTTACGCCGTTTACGACCGAACCAAATAAGTCGCCATGATACATGGCATAAACCTGAAAATCGCGAATTACAGCTTCCAGAATATTAATTGACAAAATAAGTGGAGGGAAAATTAATAACCATTTGTAAGTAATCCCCTTTTTGCTGTGGCGTAAATACATAAAACCAAGAACTCCAGCCAACGCAGAATAAACTTTTACCCAATGAAACCAGGTACCTACACTTGACTCTGGTCCAGCAGTTTTGGGCCATACAGCAAAAGTCAGAATGACAGGAACCAAAATATAAACAACATAAGAAAACCACTTGCTCGAACGTGTCAATTCATTGATTAACATAAGTCCGGCTACAACTCCACACCACATAAGCGCCGAGTACCACGGAATTGATTCGAAGAAAAACATAGTATTAATTTTTTAGTTAATGTATTGAAAATAAAATTCACACTGCAAAAATAAGAAATTTATTTCAATTATTAGTACGTTTGTACTATTTTGTTGATAATTTAGTTGTAAAAAGTTAAAATTATGGTGTTTATGGCACATTTAGCTATCTTTGCAGCATGAAACAAAAGCCTGTAACAACAAAAAAAAAGATACTGGACACAGCAATTAGCATGTTGAACGAACTGGGATTATCCAACGTTAAACTGCGTGATGTGTCACAGGCTTTACATATAAGCATTGGAAATCTAACCTATCATTATCCCAAATGGGAAAACCTGATCGACGATATTTTTGAACAATTCCAGGCCGATATCAATCAGTTATACGATTTTTTTCCAAAAGATATTTCGGAGGTTGTGACATACATTGAGCGGATATACGAAATACAGCTTAAATACGCATTTTTGTTTTCTAACTTCTACATTTTTTTTCAACAGTATCCTAAATATAAAGCCGTTGAAGAAGATTTTTTTATAAATAGAATGAAGATTATGCGCGAAGCTCTGGAAAAATTAGTTGAGAAAAAATACCTTTATCCAGCCGGTTGTGAACACAATTACGATTTACTTGTAAAAAATACCTGGCTTATTCTTTCGGGTTGGTATGGATTTTCGATGATATTTAAAAATACAAAATACACAATCACCAAAGAAGAATTTTTCGTTTCCATTTGGAACATGTATGTATATCATTTAACTGAATCTGGAAAAGAAATCGTTCGAAAATCATATGCTGATTTAATTGAAAATTAATTGTATTTCTTATGTTCATTGATTCAAAACTAAATAGTCGACCCTTAAAAAGCCCATAAACATAAGATTATCAGTAAAATAAATCTTAAAAGTATTGTGTATATCTGCAAGTTTTAGTATATTTGATGCATAAATCTTGCAAATATATTATGCTATCAAAGAAGAAAGATACTCAGCAAAGCTGTATGTTTTTGGGACTAGAAGATATGTTAAACCAAAAACATCCGATGTATATTTTAGCCAATAAAGTGGATTGGCAAATGTTTGAAGATTCGTTCTCACGATTATATTGTTTGGACAATGGACGTCCGGCAAAACCGATTCGACTAATGGTCGGATTGCTAATATTGAAGCATTTACGCAACATTTCAGATGAAAGTGTGGTTGAGCAATGGAGTGAAAACAACTATTATCAATATTTTTGTGGGGAACATGTATTTCAGCCTTGTGAGCCGTGCGAGGCCTCTGAGTTGGTTCATTTTCGGAATAGGATTGGAGAGAGCGGAATAGAATTGATTTTAAAGGAAAGCATTCGTGTTAATGGAAATGATAGTAATGATTCTACAGCGAGTATTGACACTACTGTCCAGGAGAAAAATATAACTTTTCCAACAGACAGCAAACTGCACAGAAAAATAATTGACAAGTGCAGAAATATAGCAGAAAAAGAGAATCTTCCTGTACGTCAAAGCTACACACGCACGTTAAAGAAATTAAGTTTAGATCAGCGTTTCAGGAATCATCCACGTAACAAGTGGAAAGCCAGAAAAGCCGATAGAAAAGAGAAAACCATTGCAGGCAGATTAGTTCGTGAGTTGGAGAGAAACTTATCCCCCGATTCGAGATATCAATCAGACATTGATTTGTTTAAGCGTATTTTAAATCAGAAAAAGAGCGACAAGAACAAAATTTATTCTGTGCATGAACCTGATGTTCAATGCATATCCAAAGGGAAAGAGCACAAGAAGTATGAGTTTGGGAATAAGGTATCAATCATTTACACCCAAACCACAGGTGTGATAATTGGCGCTCTGGGTTTTAGAAATCCGTATGATGGACACACAATAGAACCGGCACTGGAACAAACAGAAAGGCTATTAGGCAAAAGAACCCTAAAGACATTAATTGGAGACAGAGGTTACAAAGGGAAAAGACAAATTAACGATACGACAATCGAAATTCCAAAACCTTTCAACAACAGAAAACAATCTCAATATCAGCAAAATAAACTAAAGAAGCAATTTAGGAAAAGAGCTGCCATAGAACCTATAAATGGTCATTTAAAAACTGACCACCGCTTAAATCGTAACTTCTACAAAGGAATTACAGGCGATAATATTAATGTAATGCTTGCAGCAGCTGCATTTAACTTCAAAAGGATGATGAATAAATGGAAATCATCTTTTTGGCTCGAATTTAAAATACAAATTGTTGACTTGATAAAAGCT
>CAXYYO010000079.1:0-3666 GCA_964293305.1 uncultured bacterium
ATATCAAAGGGCTAATTTAAAAGGGCTAGTCGGATACTTTCATAAACGTTAGCAGTAATTTTTAGTCATGATAATTAGTGGAAGATATTGGGATAGGCTTGTATTGTACATAATGCCGCGGATTGCTGTAGTAACTATCATTGTTACTGTTCTAAAATCTGGTCGTTTCTTTGTTGCGGTACTAACTTTCATATCACTTACATTAATTTTATGGCTTATTGACTCCTTAATTATTTTTTTTAAATACGACAAACCCAAAACTCTTCGGATAATCGATGAATGTTTATTCTTGGGGGATAGATCACTTGACATTAATGAAATTGACTCAATTCTGATATTTGAGGATAGAAGATCAAAATGGTCTTTTGATTTAATTGAGATCAGATTGGTGAATGACGATAAGTTCTTTATTATCAACAAGCCCGTTAGTATTATAGATAAGATAAGCGAAATGCAATCCGATACAATAAGTATTCTACGCGACAATTTTCCTGTACTATCTGATAAAATAATATCAAGTTGTACTCGCTGAGACTACTGCTAACAAAAGGCTTTACGCAAGTTGGGCTTTCAGCAATGGCCCATCAGCTTTGGTATTTCAATCAACTTCTGTAATTTGGCTTTAGCTAATCGAGTTTTTAGTGGCCAAGCCAGCAGTAAGATCACCAATTATCCAAACTGCGTAAAGCCCGAACGTTGAGGCGAAATTCGTCAGCTGATTAAAATGTAACGATAATTGTTTACTTTTTTAAATTCAAAGAGTAAAACCGAATAACAAGACGAACTATACCTGCAAGCCTTTAGGCGAAGGCGCCGCGAGCTTGCTAGTGAAGCGCCGAAGGCAAAAAGGCTTGCATGAAGCTACAAGATATATTTTTAGAATTCCGAAATTTTAGAATGGGAAAATACTTACAGTTAATGTTTTTTCACCCAATGATATTCGATGTCACATATCTACTAAAGCAACAACGTAAACTTCTTTTACGTCATTGCTTTAGTAGTACTAGCAGATACAGAACAGTAAATCAGCTGACGAACTCCGGTCGTCAGATAAGATGAACTAAATAAACAGCCGCAAACGACCTTCGCTCAACAATGCATTGATACTATCGGCGAAGCCTAAAGAAAACAATTAACTAATTTTAGCCGACAGCATCAATGCTCTACGTTGAACCAACATTGCTTTCAGCAATGAGCTTTTATAGATTTTTTACCTTGTGTTACTAAAATCATAAATTATGGAAAAAAAACAGTAACACAGTTTGCCATTAATGCACTTCAAAAGTGTTCAGATTTAATGGCTTTAGGTCACTACAGTGATTCAACTCGCATCAATTATTTAAAAGAGTTGCGATTTTTATTTCAGTATTATCCTGACATCAGACCATCAGAGATTACTTATGAAATGACTGTAAACTATTTAGTTTATTTGGTCAAGACAATGGGTTGTAGTAGGGTTAAATGCAAAATGGCAGCACAAAGCTTTGCCTTCTTTTTCAAACATGCTTTGAACAAGCCATATTCAACTCCAGCTGTATTATTTCCTGCACATGAGCATAAATTACCAGCTGTATTATCACAGGAAGAGATGCGGAGCGTATTAAACAGTATAGTTAACAATAAGCACAGGATATTACTTTCTCTGATGTATAGCACTGGTATACGATTGATGGAGATTGCCAGAATTAAGATAACCGATATTGAAAGCAATCAAATGCGTATTAAAATAACATCTGGCAAGGGTAAAAAAGATAGATATGTTTTACTATCCCCCCTACTGCTTGAAGAATTACGCTTTTATTTTATTGAGTATAGACCAGAAATCTATTTGTTCAATGGTGCTGGCAAAGGAAAAAGATATGCAGCTAGAACCATTCAACATATCATGCAGACGGCCTTAGCTAAGGCAGGACTATCCAATAAAAATTACAGTATACATAGTATAAGGCACAGTTTTGCAACACATTTACTAGACCATGGTGCTGATTTGCAAGCAATACAACAATTGATGGGTCATAATAGTATCAATCAAACAGTTCAGTATTTGCATCTCTCGACAAAACGGTTACAGAGTATCGTGAATCCATATGATGTAATCATGCAAAAGTCAACCAATGAAAAATGCTAATACGCTGCAAAAAATATTACAGCATTGGCATAAACCTGAAACCAACTTACATGTAAATAATGTAATCGAGCAAATAAAACAGTGTAGAACAGCTTCGTTGGGGTATCATTTATACCAGTGCACAGATAGAGAATGTAAGAAATATCATTATCGATATCATAGTTGTCGTAATCGTCATTGTCCTCAATGCGGTGGTTTTCAAAAACAACAATGGATAGAAGATAGAATGAATGAGTTACTACCGACCAATTACTTTCATGTTGTTTTCACATTACCACATGAATTAAATAGTTGTATTCTTGGTAATAGAAAATTATTGTTGAAATTACTTTTTGATACTTCTGCTCAAACATTATTAACTTTTAGTAAAGACAAGAAATACTTAGGAGCTACGCCAGGTATTCTAAGTTTATTACACACGTGGGGTCAGCAGTTAAGTTTTCATCCACATGTTCACTGTATTATAAGTAGTGGGGGTATTGATAATACTAGTGGGATACAATACTGGAGAAATGCTGTTCGAAACAGTAAACAATTTATTTTTCCAATTAAAGCATTAGCCAAAGTTTTTAGAGCTAAATATTTGATGGGAATAAAGGTACTTTTAGAAAATAATCAATTAAGGGTAAGCCCCAAATCAGATTTAAATATTTTACTAAAAGAGCTTTACAAAAAAGAATGGGTTGTTTATGCCAAAAGACCATTTGGTGGCCCACAACAAGTTATCAGTTATTTAGGTAGGTACACTCACAAAACAGCTATTACCAATAGCAGAATTGTAAGATTTGATTCTGATAATAATCGCGTACAATTTAAGTACAAAGATTATGCGGATAATAGTAATGAAAAATTGATGGAGGTAAATGCATGTGACTTTGTCACAAGATTTAAACAGCATATTTTACCAAAAAGATTTACTAGAATACGGAGCTATGGTTATTTAGCCAATAGAGGCAGGACGGAGAGAATTAAAGAGATTACGAAAATGATGAACATCCCTGCTCATCCAATAAGAGTGAAAATCAGTTGGCAAACTAGACTGCTATTGCAAGTTGGTAAATCAATTAATTGTTGTCCGAATTGTCATAAAGAAACGCTCATTCAAATAGCGTCGTATTATAAGCATGGTCATTATGGATAAGGTTTAAATGCTTATGGATAATACCTTTTAGCTAATAAAAATATGTTGGCAAAGCAGTTCTATGAGTTTACGTAACCAAAAACAACAGAAATTAGCTAAATTTATTACGATAAAATAAAACGACTTAAAAAAAGTATCCGAATCACTTTAAAAAAGTAAACAAAAGAAATACTTTACCCCTATAAGAACAATGTCGGTCAACACAAAGTATACCGACAAGCCCAATGATCAATATCAAAGGGCTAATTTAAAAGGGCTAGTCGGATACTTTCATAAACGTTGGCGGTAATGGCAGGACGACCCACACCGACAGACAAACCCACGACCACAACACAGAAAAAAATAAAAAAAACCAATGCAAAAAAACATCACAATTATGACATATAATATTTTAAAC
>CAXYYO010000080.1:0-3626 GCA_964293305.1 uncultured bacterium
ACACGACAACACACCACTCATTAGATGCATGATAAAAAGCAATAAGTAAAAATTTTAGACAAAAAAAACTTACCCGAGAGGGGTAAGCTTATAAACTAAAAACAAGAAACTACAGCTAGAATCTATGTGCACATAATACAAATAAAACACAATTAGAACTAATAGTTAAAAAATATTAATCTTCCATTTGAAATTAAAAATACTAAAATAAAACAATATCTTAAAAAATAAACTAATCGTTTAAACAACTTTATTCATCTATCATATAGATAATATTATACTAAAGTATAAAGTGATAAACTTAACATCCAAAAGCACCAGATTTTAAATTTCTGGATATGAACCTGTACCTTCTGGCCAAGGGGATAAAAGTTCAAAACCAGTATCAGTGACAACAACCATATGTTCCCATTGTGCAGTTAAAGAACGATCTGCTGTCACAACAGTCCAGCCATCTTTTAATTCTTTAACATTGGGTTTCCCAGCATTAATCATGGGTTCAATAGTAAAGACCATGCCTTTTTTAAGCTTCAGACCTTGACCTGCTTGACCATAATGCAAAACATTGGGTTGCTCATGATAAACCTGACCAATACCGTGACCACAATATTCACGGACAATGCTATAACCTTCACGATGCGCCACAGATTGAATAGCAAAACCGATGTCACCCAAAGTTGCATCTGGTTTAACCGCATGAATCCCTGCAACCATGGCTTCATAAGTCGTTTCAACTAATTTTTTAGCCTCTGGTTTAACTTTACCCACGTAATACATACGACTGGTATCACCAAAATAACCATCTTTAATAATTGCAACATCAATATTAATAATATCGCCATCTTGCAAAATAGTTGTTGCAGATGGAATACCATGACAGACAACTTCATTTGGAGAAATACAGGTGGTTTTGGTATAGCCATAATAACCAACATTTGCTGGAATCACTTTGAGTGTATTTACAATGAAATCATTACAAATATCATCTAAGTATTCTGTGCTTACACCGGGCTTGACATACTCCCCTATCATTTCCAAAACCTGAGCTGCTAAACGCCCGGAAATACGGAGTTTTTCTATATCTTGCTCAGTTTTAATGGTAATAGCGGAAGCCTTCATTGTCTCATCCTCATGTATAAGGCTTTTGATTATAGACCTTTTCGTATTTTTTTGTTCAATCTGTGTGTATAAAGCAATTAAACTTAGATTTTTCAGCTTTTTAATGCCTAATTTACAAACATTTAAAATACTGTTGCAAAGAAAATAAAACGTTGTAATTTCCTAAAAACAAAGAGTATTTTTATTTTTCCATTCAATAATCAACAATATAAATCAACCTAAATTTAGCCATTTGTTCAGCTACATTAATTTTCATATAAATAAAATTCATACCTAGCATAAAATAAATTACCAAAAAACTTTCGTATCCTCTAAAATCACCCCTTTTAGTCAATCCATCTCCTTTTCATGACAAATCTCCGTACAAGAGATATTATTGCCTTAGGTTTTATGACCTTTGCACTTTTTATTGGTGCAGGCAATATTATCTTTCCACCTATTGTGGCTCAACAGGCCGGTGAACATGTATGGTTAGCCGCATTTGGTTTTTTAATCACTGCTGTTGGTCTACCTGTTATCACCATTATGGCGCTATCACGAGTAGAAGGATCTATTCAAAACTTAAGTTCTCCTTTGGGTAAAATCGCCAGTCTGATTTTAACCATCTCGTGTTACTTAGCAGTTGGTCCTTTATTTGCGACTCCACGTACAGCAACGGTTTCATATGAAATCGGTTTTTCTTCTTATTTTGGTACATCAAGTAGCAGCTTGCTCATTTACAGTGCAATTTATTTTGCAGTTGTGACCGTTGTATCTTTATATCCAAATAAACTGTTAGATACCGTGGGTCACTTCCTTGCACCGTTAAAGATTATTTCTTTAGCCGTATTAGGTATAGCCGCATTTGCAATTCCTGCTGGATTCATTCCACCTGCAATTAACAACTATGTGGCTGCTCCTGTTTCTGAAGGCTTTGTGAATGGTTATTTAACCATGGACACTTTAGGTGCATTGGTCTTTGGTATTGTCATTATTCACGCGATTCATTCACGTGGCGTAACTGATAAAAAACTGGTGACTAAATATGCAGTGATCGCAAGTTTAATTTCAGGTGTCGGTTTAACCTTAGTTTATTTAAGTCTGTTCAAACTCGGTTTAGGAAGCCATGAAGTCGCTCCAAATGCAGCAAATGGTGCAGTGATCCTGCATGCATATGTACAACATGCTTTTGGCGATGTCGGTTCTTTGTTCTTAACCGGTATGATTTTCCTTGCCTGCATGGTAACAGCCATTGGCTTAACCTGTGCTTGCGCAGAATACTTCTCAGAACTCACTAAAATTCCTTATAAAATTTTAGTTTTTGTTTTAATTGGCTTCTCTTTCATTATTTCAAACTTGGGTTTAACCAAACTTATCGCCGTGTCTGTACCTGTGTTAAGTGCAATTTACCCACCAGCAATTGTGGTTATTTTACTAAGTTTCTTTTGGAAATTTTTCAATCGACCAACTCATGTTGTTGCACCAGTCACAGCCATTGCATTTGTATTCGGTATTCTTGATGGCGTTAAGGTAGCAGGTTTCGAGGCTTATTTACCTGAAATTGTTCAGCATTTACCTTTAAATGCACAAAATTTAGCATGGCTTATTCCATCCTCTATTGTGCTAATTATTGCTATCGTGATTGATAAAGTTAAAAAATAACCAAAACCAATGTCATTAAAATCAAGTTTTACCCAAACCTGATTTTAGTCGTGATCAATAAGACATCATGTTTTACCCAAACAGCGTTTTATTGTTTACATTCTCCGACATTGTTTTGGTTAAACCACTCTATTTCGCATGCGATATGCATGTGACACTCTCAAAGACCTATCTTTTCCCTCATCACCAATACACCTTCATATCTCTCGCCACGCGCAAATAAAATTATTCAATTTGCTGGCATCAATATTGCTTATTTATGCTTCGACTATTGTTGAATATCGCCCGTAATCCAACGCTTGCTACACTAAAAGAGTAGATTACATTTATTCAATAAATACTTGGTATTTACATTTTTAATAAAATGAGCATATGTTTTTATCCACTTAACATAGTTTTATTACAAAATAATGACATTTGCTATTGAAATAGTGGTAAATAACAAGTACAACAATAGAAACCAATCTGACTAAAACAATAGGGTTTAGGTCAAAATGACAGGAGGGGTGGAGATGTTATCATTACATTTCAATAAGGAAGTCTTCATTAACGCTCTAAAAGCAAATAAGAATATGGTCACCTATTTGAGTACCACTGTTGCTCTAATGCTGACACTTATTATGCATGGTTTAATTCAAGGCAATTTAAAACCTGAATTCTTCATGTATGCTTTTATTGTCTCAATTGCCTTTTATATTTGGGCTGTGGCCGATCAGAAGTATCGTCAGCAGAAACAAAATAATTCTACAGAATAAAAGATGGGTGAACTTTCACCCATCTTAAACACAGAAAAATAATCATTAATACATGTATAACAAGCAAAATTAAAATGCACTCAACCCAAAGATTGTCCCAAGTAACAACCC
>CAXYYO010000081.1:0-3609 GCA_964293305.1 uncultured bacterium
AGAATTGACATTAAACAAAAATGCAGCACATAGATAAAACAAAGATTTTTTCATACTCATTTCATTTACAAAGTAATCTGTAAAATTATAGCAAAAATAAACTATCGTGTAAAGTAATGATAAAATTATGCACAATACAGACACCAAGCACTAAATTTGTACTATATCGCAGTCATAGAAAAGATTTCTACATTTGGTCATTATTTCATTTTTTATTCAAACCCAAAAACTAAAGTTTATGAAGAGAATTTTATGCTATTTGCTGTTTGTTATATGCAGCCATCAGCAGGCTTACACACAAAGCAACCCTCCACTATCCTCTGTTGAGTTAGAGGCCCGTGGTACTTGGGTTTTCTGGCCTTATAAGTTAAAAGACAATACACCGGGCAGCACTACAGAGTCCACACTACTGTTTGCCAATGGCAATGAGTATGCCCGGCTGGCAGACAGTGTTCCTTTTTTTCAAACATACAGCAGCAGCAGTTCCAGCCCCGCAGGTGCTAAAGTAAGTTTGGAAGAAATAATTGACCAAGATTATATAAAGGGTGTGCTTGTTGTATTTGGATGGAATTACTTACAGTTTGATACAACTGCAACAGGTTTAGGCAATGTTCCCGATTATTCAATCGGTGGCAATGACCTTATTCGCTACCAAAAATTTTACGAAGCCATTAAGGCCGTGGTAAATACAGATAATATAAAGGGCTATGGCTTGGAAATATGGACTGGACATTGGGCTCCCATTGGTGATCCCGACAACCCAAATTTTCCATTTTGGCTATCAACTGATAGTGCTGATAATGTAAAACGAATAGCTGTAACCAAGGGTACTGAAACCCGCTATTTTGCTGATTATTTAGATAAGGGCCGCAAAGTGCCGGGTCAGGGTTATGTAAATAATTTTGTAGGTACATACCCCAATTATGTAAAAATGCCAACGGTTAGTTCTGTACAAACTGCTGATAGTGTTTATATAGATGATGACTACACCCGCTTTGGATATACCAGCGATAACCTGGCCGAAACAAAATACGAATACTACTACCGCAATTTTCTATATCGCCTGCTCCAGTACCTTTGCAACTTACCAACCACCGGCACCGTTACAAATGCATGGGAAGATACCCTTACCAGCAAAAAAATAAAAGAAAAACTTCTTTTCTTCCAGTTTGGAGAAGGCAGCACCGGCGATCTCAGACCCTGGGATGGTAATGCCGTAATTGACGAACCCGTAGGTTCTGACAGTACGGTAAAAATAGATTTATCAGATGCCATAGACCTTGAGACTGAATGGCCCATATTTGTACGCAAGCAATGGGGCTGGTTGGCCAATACCCTGTACAAGTTAAACGGCCCAGCCAATATGGCCAACTATGCCACCCGGCCCCTGCCCAATGCACACCTGCTACTGAATGGCGGCAATGGCAGTAAGGTATGGGGCGAAAGATCTGATGGCAGCAACCCGGGCCTCAATAAACTGCCCCGCACTTTTAATATTGATTTTACGACCCCCTCTCCAGAATCTTATTTCCTCTGGCCCGTATCCACCTATGAGCTTGATAGTGTTAATAATAGCTGTACAGATACACAACGGCTCTTTAGAAATTGGTTTGGCAGAAGATACCAAGGGAACAGTTGGAGCAATACGCCAGACAGTATAATGACATACCTGCACCAAAGCTGGCGCAAGCCACCAGAAGGCGGCCATTTGTACAATATGAATTTTGGAAAGCAGTACCGGGATATTTACCGCAAGCTAAAATATGGCCAACTGGGCAGCATAGCCAAGACAACTCAGGGCAGCAATGGGGGTGTAATACGCTACCGCGATGAGTGCGATTGGAATAATACTGACTTAGATACTTATCAACCAAGATTTAATGATGGAGTGTATAATTTTGAAAAACTGCTTCAGCGGCCACAGCACCTCTTTGCCACAGCCACCAGTGCCCTTGATTTTGGATTGGACTATTGGATACAATACACTGGCGCAATAAGCTACCAGAGTCAAACCGGCGATTCATCATTCATTGACACGGCCAATGGTAAAGTATTTACCTTTTTTAATCAGCATGTACAGGATTATGACTACAGCAATAATGATATAACAAAAACAATAAAGAGCAGTTACCTTGCTTTTAAAGATGGACTAGATGCAGGCGACACGCTGCGGTTTGCTACAGAAGATTTAGCCATCCATGGCGGCAATAATACCCTGAAGCTATTGGTAAAAAGTGCAACGGACAATGATACCATAAATAGCAGTAGCAAGGGAGAAGCGTATGCAGAAAAGATTGCCAAAGTCAGAAACTCAGACACAACCCTATCATTGCCACTCATTTATAATCAAAACAGCTTGCAGGCAAAGTCAGACATAGCTCAAGGCGGAGCTGGCAATCAGTATAATAGTAATGGTGCAGGTAAAAATGATGTGGGCTGGTTTGTAACTACAGATAATGATGCAGCCATTATAAAAAGCGGCGGCAGTACCAAACAAACCATGCAGGAGGTGAATAGTACAGGTGGCATACCGGATGCTATTCAAAAAGTAGGCTACTATAATATAATTGGAACGCTAAGGCAAAATGGGGTGGATACCACAGATAAATTAAGCCCCTTTGGACGGTTTAGTAAGGGAATAGTAAGCCCGGGTATGGCAGGTAATGCAAGTGGTGCATTCTACCAGAAAGCAAGTGCCACTTACATTAAACTGGGTGATGAACTGAGAAGCAGTATCTATAATAATAATGACCCAAAGCATGTATATATAGCCATTACCTGGTTTGGCAGTAGCGTGTATAGTGGTAATAATGATGCTACAAGTCATAAACTGAACCTTACTATAAAGGGCAGTGATTGTATGTTAACAACCTATACAGATACCTTTAATCGTTATTCGGGCACAATCCATAACAGAAAACGTTGGTTTACATCAGTGTATCAAATAGTCAATTGGACTGTATTTCCTAATTTACAAAGTTGGGATTTTGCCATCAGCAATAGTTCTGGTTTTGCAGATGTGTCCATACAATTGGCCATGGTGGAAATATTTATAGGCAGCAAACCGGATTATATAACAGACGGCCTTAATCAAACGGCCTACTATTATGCTTATCCAAAACCGGGCAAGAGCGGAGATCCATTTAATGATGCAAATATTACTGGTGTAAATATGGCACCTCCTCCAGATATTTGTAACTTCCTTAGCGCTCCTGTTGGAGATACCTTAAAAGTAAAAACAACTACAACAGACTGGCAGCTTTACCCCAATCCAGCAGTAAACTATGCCACTATCAGAATCAATCAATCTGCCTCCACAATTGGCATTACCATAAGGGACATGATGGGCAAAACCCTTCACACAAAATCCCTTTCAAGCATTGCCGCAGGCTACAATGCTCCTATTGACCTTAGTGGATTTGCCAAAGGGGTTTATATGATAACACTTGAGGCAGATGGGGCAGTCAGTCATAAAAAGTTGGTGGTGGAGTAAGGAGTGAAATATTGGGAGGATGTTTACGTATTATACATAAAAAAAAGGCGGAGTTTTATTGCTCCGCTTTTTTTCATCTGATGGTGATCCTTGTATAAAAAAGATGATACTGGTTG
>CAXYYO010000082.1:0-3505 GCA_964293305.1 uncultured bacterium
CCTCTAATTCTTTAGGAAACCAAACTAAATTTAGCCCGCGAGAAATTAACAAGTCAATTTGTCCTTGCCCTAGTAGATTGGATGCTTTCAATTTCATCTTATCTCTCACTACGCCCAATATTTTTATAAATGTAAAATAGGGATTATTTTTTAACTACGGTATACTGAATTAAATAAAATATGTATTAGATTATAAAAAATAATATAATTCTATTATTCAGAATTTTTTCTATTCAATATTTAACTAATATAATGATTAAGCTTTATAAAATGTTATATAAATAACAACTGTTACAACTTAAACAACCAGTGATTGTGTATTTATTGTATTTAGATACAATCTAAAAACTAGCAATCATAGAATATGGTTGAATTAAGTCATACGAATAGGATGCATCGCAATGACTGCTATGAATCAATATGGAACAAAATTAGAAATTACAGCTCATTCGGAGTGGTCTCAAAAGTTTTGGGATGAACTTTTTCCTGCGAAAGAGAGAGTGAGTAAACACCCTTTATTTTTAGATATGGCGAATGGATCATTGAGTCTAGAATGTTTTCGTTCAACATTACTCAATTTTTATCCTTTAGTTGCTCATTTTCCATCTTATATGGCTGGTGCGCTTGCTAAAGCAACCTCATTTTCTTCAGATGGGGTCACAGATACGAGAAATTGGTTAATTCAAAATATTAAAGTTGAAGAACGTCATCTGTATTGGTATCAAGATTGGGCTAGAGGTTTTGGTGTAACAGCTGAAATGTTGAATGAAGTTAGACCACCTGCTGCAATGAATGCAGTGAATCATTTTTTATGGGATATTAATTTTAGAGGTACTTTAGCGGAAAGTATTGCTGCAACAAATTTAGCAATTGAATGGGCAACAGGGGACTGGACAATACAAGTTTATAAAGGAATACAAACATATACAGAACATCCTGAAGTCACTATTAATAAGCGATCTTTGGCTTGGTTAAGAGCACATGCTCATTATGATGATTTACATCCGTATGAAGCAATGGAGCTGATAAAACGGTTGTGTGATAAAAATCCTGCCTTGCAGAAGAAAGCATTTTTAGCTGCACAAGAAGGTTTGGCGTATTATGAATTAGCATTAGATGCATGCTCCAAATTACGCTAGAACGATTTAAAAACCGTCATTTAGAAGAAAACTGTGCCAATTGTTAGCTTTGAGAGAAAAGCGTTATTTAATACTAGATAATACTGGATTTTACTCAGGTGGAAATATAAGACAGATTGTAGAAGCATAAGGTTGTTTTTTAATTGATTGATCACCTTATTCTTCTGAGTTTAATGCAATAGAAAAATATTGGGCACTGCTCAAACAAAAAACAAGATTGCTATTATTTCAGCAAATTGCTCTTTTTGGATGCTTTGCAAATCATTAGTGGCTCTTAAAATGTTTTTGGTCATCTTAAACTTCAATATAAGTGCTGGAATGTAATTTTTACAAAGCTATTAAAAATTAAAAAAATGTTTTAAGTATTT
Organism: uncultured bacterium; assembly: GCA_964293305.1. Taxonomy (GTDB): domain Bacteria; phylum Bacteroidota; class Bacteroidia; order Chitinophagales; family Chitinophagaceae; genus CALAGJ01. Next base: position 1,508 of record CAXYYO010000082.1, read on the forward strand.
AATATTTATATGTATTTAATGAGGTTGAGTTGGTTAACAAATTTAATTAATTTAGTGTTCGCAAATGGTATAAAAATTGCTCATATTAGAGTAAGCAATTATTGCAGGAGAGATGTTCTTCTGTGAACACGCCGAAGGAGCAACGACCCCGGAAACTCTCAGGCAAAAGGACTGTAATAATTTTAAAAATCTGGAGAGAAGCATACAAAATATGCTCACCGAAGGGGATGGTCGGCGTTGAAAATTTTAGCGTCAAGATCGAAGCTCTCAGGTACCAATGACAGATGGGGCTCATAGAAATGCCAGTACATTTCAAGGGAGTGTCGTATGTGTCATATTGTCGTGATTGGATCGGGAATTACCGGTGTTACTTCTGCCTATGAGTTGGCAAAACTGGGTTATAAAGTTACCGTGATTGATAAACATTTATATGCTGCTATGGAAACATCGTTTGCCAATGGTGGGCAACTTTCAGCGTGTAATGCAGAGGTTTGGAATCAAAAATCTACGGTGCTAAAAGGCATGAAGTGGATGTTTAATAAGAATGCACCTCTGCTGCTGAATCCTTCATTTGACCTACATAAATATGGTTGGTTAATCGAATTCCTCGGTAATATTAAACACTATGAAGCCAATACGCGTGATACCGTAAAAATGGCATTATTGGCACGGGAACGCTTATTTACCGTAGCGAAAGAAGAGGATATTCAGTTCGATTTAGAGAAACGGGGCATCCTGCATTTTTATCACAATAAACTGGATTATGAAGTCGCAACCAAGACAAATGCTTTACTGCGTGAAGGAGGACTAGAACGAAATCCAGTTACGCCAGAAGAAATTAAAAGTATAGAGCCGAGTTTAACGGGCGAATATTATGGTGGTTTTTATTGTCCTGGGGATGCAACAGGAGATATTCATAAATTTACAACAGGTTTAGCCAAAGCTTCTGAAAAATATGGCGTGAAGTATGTGTTTGGTATGGAAGTGAGCGATGTGCAGCATCATGCCAAAGGTGTTACGGTGCTTTATCATGCGAGTCATGAAAATGTGTTGTTGAATATTGCCACAGTGGAAGCACTAGAGGCAGATGCTATTGTGGTTTGTGCGGGGGTTGGAAGTTACCATTTGGCAAATTTATTAGGTGATCGAGTCAATATCTATCCAGTGAAGGGGTATTCGATTACGCTTAATTTAAATGATCAGGATAGTGTCAAGCATGCGCCGTGGGTAAGTTTGCTTGATGAAAGTGCAAAAATTGTGACTTCGCGTTTAGGTGCAGACCGTTTAAGAGTCGCGGGAACAGCGGAATTTAATGGTTATAACCTTGATATTCGAGCAGACCGTATTCAACCACTGACAGATTGGGTAAATAAAAACTTTAATATAAGCACTGAAAGTGTTGTGCCGTGGGCCGGTTTACGCCCGATGATGCCAAATATGATGCCAACTGTCCGACGGGGTAAACGTGAACGCGTGTTTTATAATACAGGGCATGGGCATTTAGGTTGGACGTTATCTGCTGCAACAGCAGTGATGATTAGTCAGCAAGTGGCATCGCAGCATCCTATTTAATGGCATAGAAACTAAAAAAGTGCAACGCGATGAGTTGCACTTTTTTTTCCAGCTTAATTCAAGATATGATTGTCTAGGGATTTTCGTGAGATGCAAAATAATGAACAAAGTCTGTCCAGTGATTCTACGAAAAAATAATAATATATTGGAAATCTTGCTTTTTAAACATCCGACAGCAGGTATTCAACTGGTAAAAGGTACGATTGAAAAGTCAGAACCAGTCTTTCAAGCAGCTATACGTGAATTGTATGAAGAGTCGGGCATCGTTGTGGGAGAACAGCACTGTTATGATTGGGGATCACATCAAATAAGCAACCAAAATGGCACTTTGTTTTTTGTGATACTGCAAATCAAGGTTTAGAGGATCAATGGTGTTATGACACATTAGATGATTATGGGCATTGTTTTGAGTTTTTTTGGGAAAAT
>CAXYYO010000083.1:0-3392 GCA_964293305.1 uncultured bacterium
CACATTTTTGGACGGCGACGATGCCAAAGATGTCTATAAAGACGATGTTTGTGTGTTGCTATTTGAATAAAAACTTATAGTTCGTAAATATACGAATAAGTTTAATGGACAAAGAAAATTATATAAAATTTTAAGGCTTTGCTTTATTCCTGCCAGATCGAAAAAAAATAAACATTTCTTTTGAATGTATTGTTTTGTTCGTATATTTGCGAACATGTTTGCCGGGATAAGACAAGCATTTTTTTTGAGATATATGTTCGTAGTTTTGCGAATTACGAAGGATGTTAAACTTTAATTGTAAACGATATGGATATTAAGATTTTAGGGACAGGATGTTCAAGTTGTAAGGCTTTGTATGAAGTGGTAAAACAGGCAGTGCAAGAAGAAGCTATAGAAGCTTCAGTCATTAAAGAGGAAGACTTGATGAAGATTATGGAATACAATGTGATGAGTCTGCCGGCGTTGGTAATTAATGAAAAAGTTGTTTCTGCCGGCAAGAAACTTACTGTGAATCAAGTGAAAGAACTTATAAATAAATAATACTTAGATCATGAATAAATTATTAATTGCATTATTCGCAACCATAGTAAGTGTTACTTCGTTTGCTAAAGGAGGTGAGCCTTTGCCTGCAACAACAGATTCTAAAAAAGACGTTGTGGAGGTTCTTTATTTTCATGGAAAGCAACGTTGCATTACATGCAAAAGTATTGAGAAACATACAAAAGATGTCCTTACTGCTTATTTTGCTGATCAGGTAAAAAATGGGAAAATTGTATTTCGTGTTATAGATATATCACAGCCTGCTAACGAGAAGATTGCTGAAAAATATGAAGTTACCTGGTCATCATTATTCATCAACAAATGGAAAGGCGGAAAAGAGAAAGTAAATAATATGACTGAGTTTGGATTTTCTTATGCAAAATCATCTCCGGATGTATTTAAAGCTGGCGTTAAGAAAAAGATTGAGGAACTGCTGAAATAACCTGCGATGGAATATCTTCAATCTTTATTAGAAAATAGCAATCTGCCTGTTCTGACGGCTTTTATCCTCGGATTACTTACTGCAGTAAGTCCCTGTCCGTTGGCAACCAATATAACGGCAATAGGTTTTATTAGCAAAGATATTGAAAGTAAACATCGGATTTTCTGGAGCGGAATTTTATATACAGCGGGGAGAGTAATTACTTACACTCTGTTGGGATTTATTCTTATTCCGATTCTTCGCGAAGGTTCCAGTATGTATGCAATTCAGAAGATTGTAAGTAAATACGGAGAAATGTTTATTGCTCCGGCTCTTATTTTAATTGGATTGTACTTGCTTTTTGGCGAGCGTCTCAATTTGCCAAAGTTTGGCTTCTCAGGAGGAAATGGCAAACTATCGCATAAAGGAAGTCTCGGAGCATTGCTTCTCGGTATTTTGTTTGCCTTAGCTTTTTGCCCTACCAGTGGAGTGTTCTATTTTGGGATGTTAATTCCAATGGCAGCAGCCGAAACCGGCGGGTATTTGTTGCCGGTTGTATTTGCTATAGCCACAGGATTGCCAGTACTGATTGTTGCCTGGATATTGGCTTATAGTGTGGCAAGCCTTGGCAAGTTCTATAAACGAATGCAGGTGTTCGAGAAATGGTTTCGTAAAGCCGTAGCCTTTCTTTTTATTGCGGTTGGTATTTATTACGGTATAATTTATTATTTATAACTATAAAACAATTGTTTCGTACTAATTAATAAGGAAGAGTAAATGAAAAAATTAGCTTTTTTAGACCGATTTCTGACGGTTTGGATTTTTGCCGCTATGATTATCGGCGTTCTCGCAGGCTATATTTACCCTGGTATCGTTGATTTCTGGGGACAGTTTGAAGTTGGAACTACAAATATACCTTTGGCAGTGGGTTTGATTTTAATGATGTATCCACCCTTGGCCAAAGTAAAATACGAGGAATTAGGCAAGGTATTTACAGATAAAAAAGTGCTTGCAATTTCATTGGTTTTGAACTGGATTATAGGTCCTGTACTGATGTTCGCACTTGGTATCATATTCCTGCATAGCTATCCGGAATACATGTATGGGCTGATCATGATTGGACTTGCCCGATGTATTGCCATGGTACTTGTGTGGAATGATTTGGCAAAAGGAAATCCGGAATATGCCGCCGGTCTGGTTGCATTTAACAGCATTTTTCAGGTACTGTTCTTTTCTGTTTATGCTTATCTGTTTCTTGCCGTATTTCCGGGATGGTTGGGCTTGCCAACTACAGAAGCTGTGGAAAGTATTACAATAGGAACCATTGCTCATAGTGTATTTATTTATTTGGGGATTCCTTTTATAGCCGGGTTTGTTTCACGGTTTATTCTTGTGCGGATAAAAGGAAAAGAGTGGTATTATGATAAATTTATTCCCCGGATTAGTCCTATTACCTTAATCGCTTTACTTTTTACGATTGTGGTAATGTTTTCTTACAAAGGTGAATATATCGTGAAGCTTCCTTATGATGTACTTCTTATTGCTGTTCCACTTGTAGCATACTTTGTGATAATGTTCTTTTTGTCTTTTTGGTTAACGAAAAAAACTGGGACCGATTATTCCAAAACAACATCAGTAGCTTTCACGGCATCGGGAAATAACTTTGAACTGGCCATTGCCGTAGCTATTGCTACTTTTGGAATCAATTCGGGAGTAGCATTTGCAGCCGTAATTGGTCCGTTGGTTGAGGTTCCTGCACTTATTTTACTTGTTAAATATGCGCTTAAGCATCAAAATAAATTTAAGTCGTAATGATGTTCGTTTTTTTGACAGACAAATAGTTTAATTAATTAAAAATGAATTATGAAAGTATTGATTCTTTGTACAGGAAATAGCTGTCGCAGCCAAATGGCACACGGCTTCTTGCAATCATTTGATAAAAACCTGATTGTTCGTTCTGCCGGAGCTGCTGCTGGCGGAAAACTAGATGAAGGTGCTGTGAAGGCAATGAAGGAAGTAGGTATTGATATCAGTCACCATACATCCGACCCGGTTGAAATGTATTTGGGTGAGGAATGGGATTATGTAATTACGGTTTGCGGTGGCGCCAACGAAGCTTGTCCCATGTTTGTTGGGAAAGTAAAACATCGTTTGCACATAGGTTTTGATGACCCATCGCATGCTACTGGTACTCCCGAATTCATTGAAAGTGAATTCCGCAGAGTAAGAGACGAAATCAAAGCGCAGTTTTACGAATTTTATATTAGTGAAATTAAGGGCTGAATACATATATTAAATTATGATACAAGAATTTGCAAACTGGCTTGTTTATGGAGTTTTTGGTTTGGATGCAGCCACTCATCTGGGGACTGCCGTGAATTTCTTTTTTTACGACACAAATAAAATACTTATTTTATTGTTTTTAATTAGC
>CAXYYO010000084.1:0-3369 GCA_964293305.1 uncultured bacterium
ATTGTCTTTTCATAGCCATTTTTAAGATTAGGATCAAAATGCAGTTGCCCCACTTCAATCAAATCGACCTGAACGTTGTACTTGGCTACGGACGTTATATATGCATCTGCCAATGCAGCATTGAAGCTGCTTTTTGAAGGATGCCCATTGATGACAACTATTCGTTTATATGCACTATGGCTCATAATCATCTCTAAAATTAAAATATTTATCTTTCAGATTACAACTGATATTTTAAAAATAAGTAGCAAATTTATCTCATAAAATTTAAGATATCAATTGTTATCTCATTTATTTTGCTTTCATGAATTCAACAAAACTATCACGTGATGAAAAACAGCTTAAAACTCGCCTAGCCCTTATTGAGTCTGGATTTTCTTTAATTTCCAGTCATGGTTATGGTGCTGTTTCTATTAGAAATATTTCTAAACATGCCAACTACACTCAAGGTGCTTTTTATTCAAATTTCAGTAATAAAGAAGATTTTTTATTAGAATTAATGCGACTGCAATTTGAGAAAGAAAATCTTCAGCTTCAAACGATAATATCCAAAGAAAACTTAAATATTGATTATTCGATTAAGAGACTTCGTGTTTGGCTAAGCGATTTTTTTAATAACTTTGAATGGTTAAAAATATCAATTGAGCTTCAATTATATGCAGCGCGTGATAAATCTTTTGCATTAGAATATCAAAAAGTTTGGCAGACACATAAAGATGAAGTAGCCAAAATTTTAATCTGCCTGATTCCAGCAGCACAACCTATAGATCAAAACCAGATTGAGACGATTACTGCTGAGTTAATTTCATTAAGTTATGGTTTAGCATTGCAATATATGATTTTTAAAGATGATGTTGAAAAATATATCAATATCATTATTCAAAATTTAAATCATCGGATTGAAACAACAAGCACGGCCATACAATAAGTTGCAGTGACATCAAATCTATACATTTTTTGATGCTAGACAAAATTATTAAAAAATTATGAAATTTACAGAATGATGCCCCTCATCCCTCTAAATTATTAAATCTTTTTGCTCAAGGTTTTTAGGACCTAACCAAGCATTTGTAAAATAAGGTGTTACCCGATTTGTAGTAAATTTCAATCTATTCAAATCAGACAACATTCGCTTGTTTTGGAATAGAAAGTACCCAGCTATGTACAAAAAGTTCATATTCTGACGAGGACTATCAACACCTAATTTGCAGATTTATATCAGTTTAATTAATGGGCAAAAAAGAGAATATCTATGGTTTGATACTGTATGAGAAGCATGGCTCTGCAAGGCCACAATCATCATGATCTAATCTATTAAAAGATTATCGTTAGCTCAGTAGGATACTTACTGTTAAATAGTGTGATCAAAACTACAAATAAACATTCTATTCCTCATAATAAACGATTATTTTATAACCAAATAAAAAACAAAACTAAGCAGCATTAAATTTTATTTATTTAATTAATTTTCAATAACTTAAGATAAAAAAACTAACACTTTTTAAACAAAAAATATTAAATAGATAAATTTTTATCCTTATTTGTTTTTCTAGAGCATTTACTCTTTTTTTTATTGTGCTATTTTTGTCACATGGAGTAACAAATCATATCAGGTTTAAAAACCGATGTTGCCAAAAATGAATACTGAACATAAATAACAGCAATTTCAGTAATAAAATTTGTACCTCAAGGAAAGATACAGCATGAAATTAAAAACACTTACCACAGCCATTATCCTTGCAACCGTACCAATGACAGGTGCATTCGCAGCAGCTTTAGACCGTTCAGGCCAATCAATCGCAGCATTTTTACAGCCGGGTAACTATTTTGAAGCAGGTCTTTCTGTATTAGACCCAACAGTTTCAGGTAAAACCAACGTTACAGCTACCAATCCTACTAGCCAAGAGACAGGTGACATGGCGGGAGACTATTACTTCCCAAGTGCTGCTTTAAAATTACAGTTAAATGATAACTTCTCAGTTGGTTTAATTTATGACCAACCATTTGGTGCAGATGCTGAATACACTTCTTCAAATATGTTTACAAGCCCGTTGGGCAATACAAGTGTTGAAGTCGACACACAAAGTTTATCTTTAATTTTTGGTTTCCAGCCGACTGTAAACTGGAATATTTATGGTGGTGGTGTATACCAAACTGTTAAAGGAAGTGTAGAGCTACAAGGTACTGCATATAGTGGTACCGCTTCACCTAGTACAGGATTTGCAGGTTACAAAGCCAATATTGACGAAGATGGTGCTGCAGGTTGGCTAGCAGGTGTTGCTTACCAAATTCCTGAAATTGCTTTAAAAGCATCTCTTACTTATCGTTCTGAAATTGAGCATACTATAGATGTTAAAGAATCATCTATTGGCACAAATTTAGTAGCTCTACCAGTACCAGGTCTAATTAACCTTAATGCAAACAAAGGTTCAACTGACATTACAACACCTCAGTCTGTCAACTTAGATTTCCAAACTGGCATCATGGCAAATACCGTTGCATTTGCTAACGTTCGTTGGGTTGAATGGTCTAAATTCGCAATTCGTCCATATGCTTTTGGTAAAGCAAGTGCTGCTATTGGTCCTGCAGTTGGACAACCGAATGGCTTTGACTTAGTTGCATATTCTGATGATCAAATTTCAGCAACTGTCGGTGTAGGTCGTAAACTTAGCGAACAATGGGCTGGTAACGTATCAGTAGGCTGGGACTCTGGTGCAGGCAACCCTATTTCTACATTAGGTCCAACTGAAGGTTATTGGAACCTTGGTTTAGGTGCTCAATTCAGCCCAACACCACAAACTTTCATTGCTGGTGGTGTAAAATACTTCTGGTTAGGTGATGCAGATGCTCAGTCAGGTGCTCAATTCAATACTCCAAACTCGGTGGCTAAATTTGAAGACAACCATGCTATCGCGTACGGCCTAAAAATGGGTTACAAATTCTAATTTAAGCCATTCAATATTTAAAAAAGACCATAGTTTGCTATGGTCTTTTTACATTATGCCTATTGTTTTTTAAACTTAGCCGTCTACATGTTTCAAATTTAATCAAAAAGAACCACTTATATTACTTTCATTTTTTAAAATGATTACTCTATTTTTTTACTTATAAATCATTTACATACTAACTCACTATTAGTACTTTTACTCTATTCAAGTTTATTTTTTGAATTACACAGTTCATTTCCCAATCAGAGCTGAGCATTTACTCTTTTTTTATTTATGTTATTTTCCCGTAACTTTTAAATAACGATTAAGCGGCTCAAGGAAAAGAATTCATGAAGCTTACAGCGATTCATTCAGCAATTTTACTTAGTTTAATTCCGACGACAGCAACATTTGCCGCTGGACTTGATCGTTCAGGACAATC
>CAXYYO010000085.1:0-3350 GCA_964293305.1 uncultured bacterium
TATTTAGTGACGATTTTTTATTCTGGAGTCAAATGTCATTCTTTTTCACAAAAGCAGCTTTTGTAACTTTTGGGGGTGCTTATGCAGTATTACCTTATGTAGCACAAGTAAGTGTGCAGCAATTTGCTTGGTTAAGTAAATTACAAATGATTGATGGCCTTGCTTTAGGAGAAACCACTCCCGGTCCATTAATTATGATACTTGCCTTTGTTGGATTTATGGCTGGCTACAATCATTTCGAATTTTCTATAGGAGCATCCATTCTTGGTCTTGTATTGACTACATTTTATACCTTTCTACCTTCTTTTCTTTTTATATTAGCTGGGGCACCAATAATAGAAAGAACAAGTGACAATCAAAAAGTAAAACAAATTTTATCGATAGTATCTGCTGCGGTAGTGGGTGTTGTTTTAAACCTTACAATTTATTTGGCTGTTTCAGTCATTTTTAATGAAGGAAGTTTTGATTTGTCACAGATACATTATGGATGGCTGGTATGGATTATAATTTCATTGATTGCTTTACATCGTTATAAAGTAAATATGATAGCATGGATTGGAGTGAGTGCCATATTTGGTTTGGCATGGTATTATTTTACAAAAGCTATCTAAGAGTATATCTTTAAATATGGGTTATCTGTAATGAAAATAAATTACTTGTCGTCCACTCTTGATTCTATAACCGATTGTATTAATTCAGGAATGGAGGAAAGCAAATTATACCCTGTTTTAGCTTCAATGGCATCAACTGACACACGGTAAAATTTCCAGTCTGGGTTTATACCAATATTTGTATTTGGAATATTGATAGCTATAATACGTGTAGATTCATTAATCCTGTTTATGTCATCATTTCCTTTGGAAATTACAACAATAATTTTCCACGTTTCAGCAGGTACTACTATTCTGCCTTGCTCAATACCATCTGAAAAACCGAAAAGCCCAATACCTCCCACACCTTGTGTACCTGCTATCGTATAAAGTTCAGCCCCGCTAATCACAAGACCCCTCGCATATTCTTCTAATGCTGCCCATGGGAATTGATTATTTTCTGGGGCCTGCGGAATGATGTTGGTCATTAAAAATGTGGCTGAGTTATTTGCAATAGTGTTTGTTCTATCACCAGAAGGACATAGATGCCCACGGTCAAATCCACTTCCATTATACAGATTATCTTTTGCTTTATACCAATCATTGGGTAGTTCGGGATCTTCACGAAAATCATTTTGCCTTTCAATAGAGCCAAGGTCTGAAGATTCTGTATGCCAACTTACCCAGTTTGCAATTGTACGGGTGCGGCTGTAGGAAAGGCTATACTGAGATTTTCGAAGGAGATAGTTGTTCTCATTACTTCCTGCATTACTGGCATTGCCCATAAGCATATTGTCATTGTCCGTTAGGACTAAATCCGGTCCCTTTACCGATTCTTTTTTGCATGAAAAATTGATTAAAATAAATAGAACACATATAAGCAACCTGCAGTCTGAAAGCTGCTTTGAAAAGGGGATACGCATGGCGCAAAGAAATATGATTTTTTGGAAAATAGCAGCATAGAATTATGTGCATCAGACCTGACAAAATAAAACTAAGTCATAGGTTGATTTTGATTTCTCCTTATCACAAAATGTGAGTTAAAATTGTAGTGCTGAAACAATTTTTTTCTGTAAAAAAAATAAAGCGGAGAATTCTCCGCTTTATTAAAAATGTATTGAATAACAATTATTCTGGTGGTTCCAAATTAAATATAAGTCCAAACCTTAAAGTATTGCTAAGGGGATTTCTGGTAATACCACTACCACTTGGTGCTAAGTAAGAAAAATTAAAGTTCATTAAATTGTAGGATACACCTACACCTGCTGTAAAATAACTTTGATTGCCCAATTCCTTTGTGTTTTTATAATATCCTAATCTAGCTGAAAACTGATTATTATAGGTATATTCTGCACCAGCAGAAAATGCATAAGCACTATTACTAAATGATTTAAACCAACTACCAAAAATACTTCCATTTCTATACTCCTCTATATTGGCATTGTCCTGGGTTGTATCTCCAGTAATTTCCGGAAAACTAGGTACTAATAATTTATTTACATCTGCGGCAAGTGATAATTTGTGTAGTTCTTCAAATGTCCAAGTATAAGCCAAACCTGCTCCCATATTGGCAGGTATATAATCTTTTGCCTGTGCATTATTTGTATAACCAATTTTTCCTCCAAGATTAGATAATACTACTCCCCAAGTAAGTCCTTTTCCATACTCATCTGTATTATCTCCATACACACCAAAATCTGCGGCTACAGTTTGCCCGGCTTTATATGTGATACCATTAATGGCTAACCCATTTGTTAAGCTACTATTTATGTATCTTAAAGAGACACCCACAGCTATGTAATCGGATAGTTTTCTACTATATCCAAATTCTAAACTAAATTCTCGAGGCCTCCCTTCATTTAATAAATTTCCTGCTTCATCCGTAAATTGAATGGAGCCCAAACTGAAATATCTTAATCCGCCACTTATTGCTTGTTCTTCATCTAATTGATGATATCCGGCTAGAGTAGCCAAGAATACATCACTTGCTATTTCTTTGAGCCAAGGTGTATATGTAAGTCCGATTGAAGATCGTTTTGATGCAAATGGAGATTTTGCAGGATTCCAGAAAGTGTTACTTGCATCTGGTGAAGTTGCAATACCCACATCTCCCATACCACCTGCTCTGGCATCTGGTGATATGCGTAAAAAAGGCACAGAGGTGGTAACAATGTTTATAGCTCCAGTTTGTGCTTTGACTAAAGAAAAATTTCCTAAAACGATAGAAAGTATGATGTATCGAATCAACATTAATTTTTTATCCATTTGAGTGTGTATGCTTTATAGTTTAGTGTATATATTGAAATAAAAATCTATTAACGCAGCCTTTTGTTTTTTAGTGCGGCAAATATGAAATTTTTTATCTGGGAGTCAATATTTATTTCTTATAGACTTCTTTGTACTCATATCAAACAAACATCATTACCATTTTTTTGTGTGGGGTTTTCCCTATTTTCGCCACGTCTATTTTTAGAAACACAATATTAAAAAACTATCTACGTTTGTAGATATAATAACAAAGAATCCAATGCTGAAAATAAGCAGACTTACATTCTATTTTTCAATCTTAGTATTTACTCTTGCATCCTGCGGTAAATCATCCAGCAGTAGTAAGAGCAACTGGAGCAAAAAAGATGGCTCTAGTAGCGTTACAGGCTGGCATTATAATGATAAACTTCAAGGAGGTTATTTCGTTGCAAAACCTGAAGATGCAAAAACAGGACCAGGTCTTGTGTTTGTACAAGGTGGCAGATTTACAAT
>CAXYYO010000086.1:0-3322 GCA_964293305.1 uncultured bacterium
TTCAGCATTAGCACCAAAAGGCTGGTCGTAAATAAGACCAAAAGAGAAATGGTCAGTAAGCTGTAGTTTTAGTGCTGCGCTTGGAAAATAATAATCACCAGCCATATCACCAGTATTTTGACTACCTAGAGCCGGAACAGTAGTCCCTGATACATTTGGATCTAAAACAGAAATACCTGCTTCAAAGTAGTTGCCAGGCTGTAAAAATGCAGCAATAGACTGACCAGAACGATCAAGCGCAGCTGCAAATACGCCTGTTGCTGGTAATGGTGCAAGAATTAAGGCTGTTGTTAGCTTTTTTAATTTCATTCTTCATCTTTCCTTGGTGTACAAATTGAAGTTATTGCATTTTTATTTGAGGTTACAGAGGGCATTGGTATAGAGGAATCTTTGGCTTCCAATACGCTAAGTTGTTACTCCATGTGACAAAAATAGCACAAAAAAAATAAGAGTAAATGCTCTAGGTGGAAAAAATAAAATAAAAACCTCTCATATTGGAGCAAATGCACTAATTTTATTCAAAACTAGTTTTTAACTATTTGTTTTTAGTTAAATTAAAAATAGAACTGATGAGTAATAAAAAAATAAAAATATGTTATTTTTAAGCTGAACTAATGTTATGTGCGTCACATATTGAAAAATAGTATTGCCCAGTAGGGCTTAGATTATTGGTACCTACATTTAAAAAAATTATAGATCTTTTTTCATAACTATTTTTTGAACAGTTTTAGATGTAGATTTTTTCTATTAAATTAGGTCTTAAGCTGAATTTTTTATCTTTAATAAGGCTCCAGCAAGGATCTGACTAATTTTGCTGTACAGTGCATTTCAAGATGCCTTTCTTACGCACCCAAAATGCTTTTTCATCTTACTTCTTAGTTAATTAATCTTTGTTGCCCTTTGCCTGAGAATCTAAAATTTAAAAAATGAGGCTCTGTCGTGAAGAATTAATCAATTAAAGTAAAGCTTTTTAACTGATTAACATTATTCATGAAGAGAGCCTGTTAAGTTTATAAATTCAGACTTGATTGTATGTCCTTATCCAATATGTTCAGGTAAATCAATCCAAATGCCCTGTGTATCTTCCAATGCTTGCAGCTCACTGTTTCCTAAGAAACCGAGTGCACCGCCAGCGTCTACAGTATGTTCAGTAATTTGGACTTTACCTGATATCACATGAACATAATTAACATGTTGAGTCGCTTCAATGGGTAATTTTTGCCCTTTTATTACGACAGCGGTTTTTACTTCAGCATTTTGGCGAATATGCATCGGCGCATTGTCATTGGGGCCACAAATTAGATGCCATTGATTTGGTGCATCGTGTGGGTCGAGCTGAATTTGTTGATAATTCGGCATAGCATTATGCTCATTGGGAATAATCCAAATTTGCAATAAATGTACCGGTTCATCTCCCTGATTCATTTCACTATGGCGAATGCCTGTACCCGCACTCATTAATTGCCATTCGCCAGCAGTAATTCCACCATGATTTCCCATACTGTCTTTGTGGGTAATAGTACCTTTTAAGACACAGGTCAAAATTTCCATGTTGTCGTGGGGATGCTGACCAAATCCTTGATGACCATCAATTAAATCATCATTGATGACCCGAAGGGCACTCACCCCCATATATTCAGGGTTATACCAATTGCCAAAAGAAAAACTATGTTTAGATTCTAACCAACCCATTTTGACGTGGCCACGATTCTCACTTGGATGGACAAAAGCATTCATGTTCTTGTTCCTTTAATATTTTAACTTGAGCCTATTTTAGTGTTTTAAATTAAGGGTGAAAGTGGTGTATTCGCAATACAGCGTTGCAAATTTAAGATAATTCGACTACGGACTATTTTAAATTACAATAGCGTAAACAAATGATACTCATGAAGACACTTAAATTTTTTTGAGTTATGAAATAACGTAGATTGCTGAACTAATGTCGATAATTAAACTAATCTATATAGTTGTTTTTATTGGTATTTAATTCTAAATTTTGAGCTGGTTTTACAGCCAATAGAGTGGGCAAAGATATTAATAGATATATCTATAGGCACGACTTGAAAGTGGATAGAGGTAGAAGATCTGAGTTGTTTATGATCGAAGGTTGTTTTTATTAAAACTAAGTATTGGCTTTAATCTTGAAATAAAAGCTCATTTTGAAATATAAAAAAGGTGCTCCACTAAAACAGTAGAAGCACCTTGGAATTTCTAGAGTGAAATGATCACTCTAAAAATTTAACTGTAACGCCAGATTTAACTTTTTTACCTAAATCATTCGCGTCCCAGTTGGTTAAACGGATACAACCATGCGATGCAGTTTTGGAAATTGCAGATGGATTTGGTGTACCGTGAATACCAAATGATTTTTTACTTAAACCAATCCAGATATTACCTACCGGGCCATTTGGACCGGGTGGTAAAGACAGTGCTTTAGTATTTTTACCTTGAACAAAGTTACTTGGTGAATAGCCATACCAAGGATTTGGTGCTACACCAGTCACTTTGTAAGTACCTGTTGGCGACGGTGTATCAGAACTACCAATGGTCGCAGGGAATGAACCAATCATTTGATTACGGCTGTTAAATAAATACAGCTGTTTCGCACCTTTATGGGCAACAATCAAATGAATATCTTCTGGTACTTCATTGCGGATATTTGCCACAACAAGCTTTTCACCCACTTTGCTAAAAGATGCTTTAGGATTCATTTTCTTTAAGAAATCTTCATCCATGTGGAATTTTTCAGCCAACATTTCACTCACGCGTGTGTAATACAAGCCTTTCATTTGGGCTTGTAGCGCGTAATCATGCGGAATAGATTTAGCATAAGGGCCGTCAAGATCTTTCTGCGTAATTGTATATTCTACAAATGCAGGTTTGCCCCCTTGGTTGGCAACTAATGCATCCCAAGTTTCTTTGGTTAGGATTCCAGTTGGCTTAATACCCACTATTTGCTGGAAAGATGCAATGGCTTTAAGGGTGTTTTTACCACTAGAGCCATCAATTGCGCCCGGTGATGCATGGGCATTATTCAGCATGACATGTGCACGTGCATAGACAGGGAATTGACCTTTACCAATATTGTCATACCACTGTGCATTATTAATGCCATCTAAAGTCCATGCAACTTTTGCAGCACTAGATGAAGAAGGTGTAACTGTTTTAGGCGTAGGCGCTGTAGGTGAGGTACCTACAGGTGCATTTTGATCTTCAGTTTTTTGCAGATCATTCAGCGTTTGAGATGCTTTATTTAAATCTTGTTGTTCTTGAGATGTAATCTGTGATGATGCAGATGACGCTGAATCTGCAGCAAGGGGAT
>CAXYYO010000087.1:0-3285 GCA_964293305.1 uncultured bacterium
TAGCTGCCTAGCATATCCCAAGTGAAAGTCTCCTGCTAATTCAGCACATATCACTGGACTGCCACCACTCTCCTAGACAAATATCCACTCATTATTGTGGGCTTTAAATAAAGATTCAGTGAAGCCACTTGACTCAAGTAGGTTTCACTGGATATTTACAAGGGTTGAGGAAGAAATGTCTATAAAACACCTACTTCTCAAGTGAAATTCAAGTTAGCATTCATACAATATTTACTATAAATAATAAGTATATGAATTAATTTAGAGTTTTCTATTAGATCTTAATAAAATAAAACCAAATAATAAACCAATAAATCCTGCACAACCTGATCCAAAGAGAATACCTAATTTTGCTGCTTCTAAAATATTTGATTCATTTACAAATGCCAGATTGCTGATAAAAATTGACATAGTAAATCCTATACCAGCTAAGAGGCCAATTAGTAAAACCCAATTTAAGCTAAGGTCACTAGGTAATTTCCCCCATCCCAATTTAGAAAAAAACCATGTAAAAAATACAATTCCTAAAGGTTTTCCTACAACAAGTGCAATTGAAACAGCAAAGATAGTATTTAATGCTACAGTGTCTTCAAAGTTAACATTTCCGAAATTCACCCCTGCATTTGCTAAAGCAAAAATAGGCATAATAATAAAAGCTACCCAAGGGTGGAGTAGATCCTTGACCCTAACAACTGGTGGTAAAATTTCACGCTTAGCACGTGCCAGTGCTTTGATTTCAGCTGATGAATTTTCTATAGCTTTATTTCGAATATTTGAGATTGCAGCATTAGCGCGTTCTATTGCATCCACTTCATTTGGTCTAGTTAAAACTGGAGTCATAAGTCCTAAAATAACTCCTGCAAGCGTTGGGTGTGCCCCTGTTTTAAGTAAGCCAAACCATATAAGAGCACCCGGAAGAATATAAACAAAGGCTGAGAAGAACCCCATTTTCTGTAACGCAATTACACCTAGAATTCCAATAAAGGCGATTAAAAAACCAATAGGTTCTAAACCACCTGAAAAGAAGAAAGCAATAATTAAAATTGCAAGTAAGTCATCAATAATAGCGAGTGTTAATAAAAAGATTCTTGCAGAAGAAGGAATCGATTTTCCTAATAATGCTAATAAACCCACTGCAAAAGCAATATCTGTAGCAGCAGGTATTGCCCAACCAGATTTAATTTCATCAGTAGATAGTGCTAAATAGATTAAAATAGGCACCACTACGCCACCTAAAGCAGCAATTATTGGAAGTACAGCGGCCTTTATGTTTGATAAAGCTCCATCATGAATTTCTTTCTTAATTTCCATTCCTACTACAAGAAAGAAAATGGTCATTAAAATATCATTGATGATAAAATGTAGAGATTGAGAAAAAGAATATTCCCCAAAACTAAAATTAATTTGAGTATGCCAAAAATGACTATAAGATTCTGATATTGCTTCTGTATTCGCCCAAAATAAAGCAATAACAGCTGCTAATAGCAAAATCCCACCGCTCACAGCTTCAATATGTAGGAATCTGTTTATAGCGTTCAAACTACGTTCTGTTAAATTCTGGGTTAGCCCCACATTCCTTTTAGAGGAAGGAATAGACATTAATAAATCTCACAATTCTTTTAAAATAAACAATTAATATTTTTTCAAAAATCCCAATAAAAATTAATAGTTCAAAACTTTAATTTAATAAAATTCAAAAAGGGAGTTTATTGGCATTTTAAAAAAAATTAACCATTAATTAAGATGATACTTTTTCATAATTTACATAAGATAGATTTTTATAAGCTTTTTATATACTTAAGCCAGTAACTGCCCTATTTCAAGACGGGTATAGCCCCGATCTTTAAGAATATAAACAATAGCTTCTTTATAGGCATCTGACTTTGCCGTTTTGTATTTATTGATGAGTTGAATTTCAGTATTTAACTCTAAGTCATTTTTTACAGATAAGACTTCGGTAGAGATTGCTTTAAAAATCTTTAAATTAAACATATAGGTGCTCGCTATTAGCGTTGTAGCGGCCCCACTACAACAAACACCTGCCATGGAAAATACCTGACACCCTTACCCAAAGGATTACAGAAGCTGGAGAAATCTGCAAGTTTTTTTCAAAACCATAAGTAGGCACTGTTGCAAATAGGAATCTGAATCGATGATCTCCCTTTAAAAAAAGCTTCGAGGCTGACCATAATAAAATAATGATGCGCTTTAACTTACCATGATCGCATTCAATCACGTTATTGTGATATTTAATCTGCCTGTGCTCAAGGGTGGGTAGACAGTTCCCTTCCTGTTTCAGCAATGATAAAGCACATCCGTATGTGGATGTTTTATCCATATTGATCACCCGTGGAATTTGTCACTGCTTTACATTATTTAAAATTTTTCCAAGAAAACAATAAGCCGCTTTGGTATTGGTTCTAGAAGAAAGGTAAAAATCAATGGTATGGCCACGTTGATCGACTGCACGATACAGATAAACCCATCGTCCATTTACTTTTACATAAGTTTCATCCATATGCCATGAGCTCTCTGAAAATGCCGACCATGGAAGGGATTCATAGGCTACACCTTTAGCTAAAACAGTCTTTAGCTTATCATTCGTGGTTATTTGCAACAGTGCCTATCAACTTAGTAATGAGCATTACTTTGGTGAATGTCAAGAATGTGGCATATCTGATACAGGTGTCCAACCACAAAAGATTATAGAAAAAATCGAGGATCTTATTTGGAAAAAATCACAAAATTTTGATATTGAATGTGAATTTTAGTAAGGAAACCCTAGTTTACCTCCAGGGTTATTCCCAGTAGAAATGTCCTATACCGACATTTCTATTAATTCAAGCACAGGATTCAGATAGTGCTGCTAAATTCATGCTTGAACAATGAGGCCAAGCATAATTGACCTCATCAATATAGGCTTCTTCTATTCTGGTTGGATCCAGTACATCTTCATATGGCGCAGTCAGGTTAGGTTATATTCGGCTTGCTTTGGGGTTGGAACGGATTGTGAATTGTGGATTTTATGTTTATCTGGGAGCAGTTGTGCTAAGTGCATTTCAATATGTTGCTGTAAGCACCGCTGATGCTGCTCGTTCAATTCAGATTGAGCCAACTGGATTTCCAGATGTTCCAATGCTTCATCATAACTGACAGCATTCTGCTCAATGGCGTAGCAGTAACCGAATACTGCACCTTGGCTTAAGTGCTGGTAGGGGAAACCGTCATGCTGGATATTACATGCGATTGATCCAAATACCCGTTCCAAGGCCGTCAGTTCCCTTA
>CAXYYO010000088.1:0-3100 GCA_964293305.1 uncultured bacterium
TTTTGTAGGCCTACCTCCAACACTCGTTCAAATTGGTTCTAAAGAAATTTTACTTGATGATGCAAATCGCTTTGAAACCAAAGCCAAAGCAGCCAAAGTTGATGTAACATTAAAACTGTATACAGGCATGTGGCATAACTTCCAAATGTTTAGCCCATGGTTTGATGAAGCTAAAACTTCTTTAGCAGATATTGCAACTTTTGCGCATCGACTAGATCAAGATTAATACAAATATATGTTATGAGCTTAAATCAAATTTAGGCTCAAATTTTACATTTTGGACGTTAAATTCACTTACAGTTTTAAGTTTTAAATTAACAATCTATAGTTTATATTTAAAAATAATAACAAATTAATAAATACCAATACTTTACGATATAGTCTTTCCCAAAAATAGGAATGTGACAAGATTAGTTATTCATCCAAATTATTAGAGCGCTTACTCTCATTATTTTTGTAAATAGTGTGATAAAATTCACTAATTTATAAATATTATTGAGTTAATTCAATAAACTAACGAATAAGTATGTTTGATCTTTATTATTTAAAAGCGTATATTTTCGTCAATGAGCAATAAAAATACATAAATAATCGGAGGAGAAATTTGCTATGCGAAATAAAATTTATTCCGAAAGACGTCGCAAATTACATACATTTTTTAAAAATGTGATTAAAAATTCGTTTATAAACGGATGGATTAATAACAACCAAACAATGGCAGATGATACGATTACAGACCCTTTAACAGGTCTATATAATCAATTTGGTATCAATTCATACTTAAAAGAATTACATCCACAAATTGGAATTAGCTATGCAATTGTGCTACTCAATGTCGATAACTATAAAGACATTCAAGCACAATATGGAATTAAAGCTGCTGAAGTCGCATTGATTTCAACTGCAAGTATTATTTCCGATAATTTGCGTGAAACCGACTTAATTGGTCGTTATGGCGAGCATGAGTTTATTCTTATTCTGAGCAATATTACCCTTGAATATGCAAACAGCGTTGCACGCCGAATTGCGGAAAATGTACAAAGTAAATTACTCAAAGTAAAAACTCAATCTATATTATTACAGGCAAGCTGTGGTATTTCTGTTTCTGAACAAGATGCTTATAGTGATGCCATTTTACAACAAGCAGATCAGGCACTTTTTGCAGCGAAATCGAATGGTATTAACCAAATTCGTGATCACAGTACTATTGCAAGCTAAGACCTAAAATAGAAATTGTTTACCGAAATAATTTCTATTTTATATTGTAATTTTTTATAGATCTGGATGCCCTATTATTAGTAGAACATCATTCCATATCTTCAGAGCATACCGCTCAACATACACATATGAATCTTGGAAAACAGACAAAAAAACTTCGCTTTGTTCTTAATAAAATATTACATAATAATATCATTATGAATTGGAGCAATCTCAATAAGTGCATCTTGATTTTAAGTCTTGCATGTACGATGCATTTGCTTTGGCTATTTTGGAAAATTTTTATTTTATTGACCCCTTCACTTTGGCATTGGGTCGATATGAGTTTATTGAAATTTCAAATTTATCTCAATCTTGCTAGTTTTTTTTTATTATTGTTTTTAATTTTGCCATGCTGGTTATTCCAAGGTAAACAATGGGCTGAAACAGCTCTTCCCTATGCCATTCTCAATATTTTTGTTGCCGTGATCATGCGTGATGGCTATCTGATTGGATTATTTAGTCCAGCGTCCGTGATCGCATTTATTTGTATATCTGGTTTGGGGCTAATTCTATTTGAACACCGCTTTGTCTATTTCCCTCTAATTTTTGCTTGTATTGTATATATTATTCTCAGCTATCTAACGCTAACCCATGCTTTACCTTATTCGCCTTTATTTACACCTGAACTTCTTTCACCCACTTTAAATATATTTTGGGTCAGTAGCATGGCTTATTTTGTAATACCAATCGCATTTGCTAGCTTAATCCTTTGCGAAATTCTACTTTTTCAATGGCGTCATCGTGAGTCTTTAATTAAAACCCTCAGCCAAACAGATCCATTGACCACTCTGTTTAACCGTCGCCATTTCAATGAACAATTAAAAAGAGTTCAAGCAGTTGCACACAACTATGCCATTATTCTACTCGACCTTGATCATTTTAAAACCATCAATGACCAATATGGACATAGCGTGGGTGACAATGCTTTAAATCAAGTTGCTCAATGCCTAAAATCTCATTTACCTGAACAAGATCTTGTTGCTCGTTTTGGTGGTGAAGAGTTTATTTTTTCTTTACAAAATATTACGTTAGAACAAACACATGCGATTGCTGAACACTGTCGTCTCGCCATTTCATATTTGCGCATTCCTGTTTCAGCCGATAAATTTATTTCACTCACAGCAAGTTTCGGGCTAGCAATGTCAAACCCAACACAATGCATTGATTCTGTTATTCATTCAGCAGATAAAGCGCTATATATTGCAAAACAAAAAGGCCGTAATCAGGTACACATTTATCAAAGCTGATATTCATATTCATTTAAATAGAAGTTAGCTCAAGCTTTGCTTCAGCAATCCACTGAGCTATAGCAGGAACTTGTATTATTTTGTTCATATAAGCTTGGCTTTTTTGATTGGTGGGTAACCCATAACTTATTACCCTCATTACTACAGGTGCAAAAAAAGCATCGGCAATACTAAATTTACCAAATAAAAAATCTCCTGTTTGCTCATGTAGTTCCCAGATCTGTTCTACTCGCTGTAAATCATTTCGAAGGTCTGCATGCTGTTGCCATAGTTGTTGCCCAAGTTCTTTTAAATCGGCATGAATATTCATGGGACAATAAGAACGTAATGCACTAAACCCACTATGCATTTCTGCACAAAGTGAACGTGCCCTTGCACGCTCTAGAGTATCTTGTGGCCACAAAAGCTTTTGTGGAAATTGTTCAGCAAGAAACTCACAAATTGCAAATGAATCCCAAATCGAAAAATCATCAATCACTAAAATAGGTACTTTACCAACAGGATTCATAGATTGAATGGTTTGCTTAAATATCCCATCAGCTAAACCATCTAACTGTACTAAATGTTCTGTAAATTCAATGTCAAAATGGCGG
>CAXYYO010000089.1:0-3032 GCA_964293305.1 uncultured bacterium
TATAATTCTTAAATTCTCTTAACTCCGTGTCTAGTTTTTCGTTGACTTTCCAGAAATTAAAGAGTATAACTATTATTAATAAATGAGGAGGTATATTTTGGAAATCCTCCCATTTATCTGAATCTGAAAAAAATTTAGATATCGTCTATTTAAAAAAACTTAGACAAAATTTCAGAAAAAGTTTTTGAAATAGCTTAGCATTAGTGGCATCGTTTGATAATGTACATAAGGTGGTAATGCGGCATAAATTAGAAAGATATCATAGATAAGGGTTAATTTATGGGAAATTCTGGAAAATTTCAAGAAGATAATTTGAAACAATTATCTCAAATTGATGAAAATAGTTTATTTCAGCAACTTAAAAGTTCAAAAAATGGAATTACGAATCAGGAAGCAAAAAAACGTTTAGAGCAAAATGGTCCAAATACGATTACCTATGCGAAGCAAAAATCTTTATTGAAACAAATCATCCAATCTTACGTCAGTCCATTCTCCATTGTACTGTTATTGATTATAGCAACTAATCTTGTTACAAATTTAATGTTGCCTAAAAATCAAGATTACTCCACAATAATAATTATTGTGGTTATCATTTTAATTAGTGGAACGATGAAATTTGTTGAAGAGCGAAAATCTCAGATAAGCGCAAAAAAGCTTGCAGACAGTATCAAAAATAAATGTACGGTACTTCGCGATGGAAAAAAAGAAAAGATAGATACTTCTGAACTTGTTGTGGGAGATATTGTATTAATAGGTGTTGGAGATATCATGTCCGCAGAAATGAGAATTATTGAAAATAATGGTCTTCAAGTAAATCAGTCTGCACTTACTGGTGAAAGTGAGCCAGCGGTAAAGCATGAGGGACAGTATAATGGTGAGCGGGCTTTAGACGCTGATAACATTTTATTTATGCAATCTAGCATTTCTAATGGCTATGGGAAAGGAATCGTTGTAGCTACAGGAAACAGTACCTATTACGGCTCTTTTGCCAGTAAGCTAACAAAAATACAAGAACAAAGTCCTTTTGATAAAGGTATTGCAGATGTTTCTAAACTCTTATTGAAATTTATGCTTGTCATGCTCCCTATTGTTTTTGTGATTAATGCCTTCACAAAACATGATGTTATTCAAGCGCTTTTATTTTCTTTATCCGTTGCAGTCGGACTCACACCAGAAATGTTGCCTATGATTGTCAGCACTAATTTGGCAAAAGGATCTCAAGGTATGGCGAAAAAGAAATGCATTGTTAAAAGCTTAAATTCGATTGAAGATTTTGGAGCAATGGATGTTTTGTGTACAGATAAAACAGGAACCTTAACACAAGATAAAATTATTTTACAATCTTATTATGATGCCTCTGGCAAAGAAGACAATGAAGTAGTTATAGATGCATGCATGAATAGTGGCTTTCAGTCTGGTATGTCTAATGCCATTGATCAATCTATTGTAGATTATACAAAGAAGCATTATTTAAGTGATTATCAGAATATAATGCAAATGAAAAAAATTGGAGAACTTTCATTTTCATTTGAACGAAGAAGAGTATCGGTGATCCTTGATGATGGTGACAACTTACATGTTGTCACCAAAGGCGCTGTGGAAGAGATGTTGTCAATATGTACAATGTATGAAGATGACCAAGATCATCCGACACCTTTTACAGACCAACTTCGACAACAGATTCAAAAACATATTGATGAATTAAGTGAAAAAGGCATGCGTATCCTTGTAATTGCACAGCGAACCTTATTAAAAAAATATCATACCATAAATACAAATCAGTTTGAGCAGAATGAAATTGAAACAGAAATGGTATTGGTGGGCTATCTTGCTCTATTAGACCCTCCAAAAGACAGTGCGGTTAATGCAGTCAAAGCCTTACATCAACTTGGAATATCGCTAAAGGTATTAACTGGTGATAATGGAGCTGTAACTAGAAATATCACAACTCAAATTGGAATACCAAGCCCTAAAGTCATTTTAGGCTCAGATATTGAAGGAATGACAGATGATGTCCTCCAAATGATTGTTGAAGAAAATAATATTTTCGCAAAATTGAGTCCTGATCAAAAAGTTCGAATTGTTAAAATGGTTGAAAAAAACGGTCATATTACAGGATATATGGGCGATGGCATAAACGATGCAGGTGCATTAAAAGTTGCAGATATTGGAGTGAGTGTTGATAATGCTGTTGGAATTACTAAAGATAGCGCTAACATCATTCTAATGGAGAAAGACTTGAATGTACTTACGGATGGTGTAATTGAGGGAAGAAAAACTTATGCTAACATTAGTAAATATATCAAAATGACTGCAAGCTCTAATTTTGGAAATATCCTTAGTATTGTAATTGCCAGTGCATTTTTACCTTTTTTACCAATGTTACCAGTCCAATTATTAGTTTTAAACCTAATGTACGATATCTCTTGTATTAGTATCCCTTTTGACAACGTGGATAAAGATTATATAACAACCCCTAAAAGATGGTCCGCACAGGGAATCGGCCATTTTATGATGGTTTTTGGGCCTGTTAGTTCAATATTTGATGTTATAACTTATCTAGTGATGTTCTTCATAATATGTTCCACCATACTGGGGGGCATGTACTTCTCAAGTCTTATTGACCAATCACAATTTGCCGTTTTATTTCATACAGGTTGGTTTTGTGAATCTCTTTTCACTCAAATCTTGGTTGTTCAGATGTTACGGACAGACAAAATACCTATTTTACAAAGTCGTCCAAGTGCAATGGTTGTTATGATGACCTCATTTGCATTAATTATTGGTGTCTTCCTCCCATATTCTTTTATAGGACCAGGTCTTGGCTTAACGCCACTCCCAGGAATCTATTACCTTTTCCTAACCCTCATTGTGGTGCTGTATATTGTAATGATAAGTTTAGTTAAAACTTTATATATTCGAAAATATCATGAATTGGACTAGTATCAAATAATTGGACACAAAATGAGCTATGTTTTATGGAAAGGTTATAATAAACTAGACACAAAGTTAAGAGAAATCGTGGAAAGGTT
>CAXYYO010000090.1:0-3016 GCA_964293305.1 uncultured bacterium
CTACCATGGCTATAGAGTCACGATAATGTTGTTTGGCAGCCTTTTGCTCTGCTGTCGGCTGGGTCATCCAATTGAATCCAAGAATAATTGCTAAAATAAGAACAATGCCAATAATTGAATTTTTATCCATAAAATTTAAATTAGTTTGTAAACCATCTACTACCAATAAATTTGGTAGTACTAAAAACAAACCGCAAAATTACAAAAAATGTTTGAATTGGTAACATATTTTCTGTTAGATGCACTTCTTGATGGAATTTACCGCATCTATTTTTTGTAGAAGATAAAAAAGGAGGCGACTGCGTGTCGCCTCCAAAGTAAAAGTTAGATACACTACTGATTTAGCAATGTATCGGTAACTACAAATGTATTACTGGAATAATAACAAAAGCCACCTTTAGTGCTTTGTTCATCTACTATCCACTCCAACTCATTAATAGGCTCTTGTATATAGAGCACATTGGTAAGGTTATCACATGTAGCAATTTTGAATGTTTTAAGATGCCAAAGCCTAAAACCACCTCCTATACAGGTATCACTATATACGGTATCTTTAGTTTGAGCCAGCACACACACGGTAACGGTATCTGCATTGTAATGAACCAGTTTATAACTGACAGATATTTGTTCTGTGGTTTGGTTATCTACAATCAAATAACCTGATCCAGATGGGATCTCTGTTTGAATACAACCAACCAAAGTGATTAAGCTGATGGCTAATACTATTGGTTTCATAGTTTTCTGTTTTAAAAATTAGTCTCTCGATTTAACAAATTCGGCATCAATATCACTTAATTGTGAATATACCTTTAGTTATTCGAAGTGGTAAAGCCCATTACGTAGTATGATAGTGTCATTTTAATCTACTTCATACGTAAATTGCGTACTTGTATCGTCAATTTTCATTTGATTTGATTTTCTTTGTAATGATATAATATCCTCTTTTGCAATAATTACATTGTTTGAATCATAAAAATATACACTATCTAAATAAAAATCAAGCTCATTCCAACCAACCATACCTTTGAATATTTCCACAGAAGAATTGGGTGAAATAACGGTTAAAAGACTATACCCATATTCTTTGGCTTTATCTTCGGTTATACCAATAAGTTTCGTTGAAATATTTTTTTGTTGATTATTTTTAACACAAACAACATGTGTACTATCATTTCCATCAACAATAATATTATTTTTACAACTCCATAAACAGCAGGCAATTACGATTATTAAAGCTACTTTTTTCATAGTTTTTAGTATATAGATTTAACAAATTCGGCATCAATATCGCTTATAGATTCACCACCTGTATCAATGGGAGTTCCATTTTTATCGGTAAATGTATTGCTTAATGTATGATTTGTATAATGCATAATTGACATAAAATCGTACGTGGTGGAATAGGTTGCACTTTTTGTTTTCCAAGTCCACCAAAGAAATTTGGCATATTTTTCTTCTATTTTATCATATTGGCTACCTGTTTTGTTACAGATTAAAAAATCGTCACGGTCTGGTCGTTGGTGTTCGTGTTGAAGGCCCAATTTGTGTCCCATTTCATGAACTACGGTACGATAATTCTTTATCCAAGTCGGATCATATTTTATCCAAGCCTCGGTTGATTTACCACAACCGTTAGCAACTCCAGCAGCATTAACTCCAGAAATCACTCCAAGAGTTTCTTTTTTTATTTTGATAAAGATTTTAAAACCTAGTTTGTAACAAAATTCATTCCATTTACTATTTTTTACTTCTGTAAAACTCACTTTACCATCTGTTTTTGTACTCCAGTCGTTATAACAATTTAGTATAAAAGCTCTTTCTTCGTCCGTAATATTACTCTCGAATTGATAAAGCACCTCGCCATTAGGCCATCGTTTATCATCGGAAGTGGTAAAGCCTTTGCGAGATTTAAAAATACTTTTTGCCATTTGGCTATTCTCTTCTATAGGCTCCATCCCTTTAGATACACGTACAATGTTGGAAAGCATTAGAGCGTTACTTGGGTCTGCTTTGTCAATCATATTGTCATCGCCAAGAATAATGTATCGGTCATTTTCTGTTAATCCAGAAGGAATACTGTCCGTATCAAACAATCTTTCGACAGGCATAGGTCTTTGACTTTCAAAAACTTGCATTAAACTATCTAATTTTGCATTTATCGCTGGATCTTCTGATTTCGATGACTTCTGAACTTTTTGAGTAAAATTATCATCCACCTCAATATTCATGGTTGCTAAAAAATGTTCGGCCTCGTCCAAAAGTTGATCTTGTAGTTGAACTGTTTTTTGGGCATTAGACAGTATTAATTCTTCTGCATTTGGTGTTGCTTTTTTGGGTTCTATGTTTATCTCTGATGAATTTTTATCCGTTTCGCACGCTGTAAGTATCACTGCCACAGCAGCAAAGATAAAGAATAATTTTTGTATTTTCATAATTTTCGATTTAAAATTTAACGTAAATTGCCTATCAATCTCAATAGGCAGTTTTTGGTACACGGCTTTAAGCCGTTACCGTTTAAAAATGGAATAAAAAGTTAAATTTTGTGCCCAGTAGTGGGTGCCTCTATCAGTTGGCACATGGGTGTGATAGAGGCTTACCTAACAGCGGAGTGCCGTTTTTTTATGCGATATTGCCCCCCCTGTACAACTGTTTGAAAAAGAGTGGTTTATGTGAAATTTGGCACGCAAAAGGAGTTGCCACTGCTGCCAGTGGTTGTGGTGCGTGATGTGTGGTGGTAAAAATCATGGTGTCGATTTTCTTACAAAGATAAGTGGTTTAAAGCATTAAAACAAGTTTTTGGGTGAGAAAAAAATATAAACAAAATTACTGGTAATGTAAATGCACTGTGGGTGAGAATTATCTCTTTTTTGCACACTTTAGCTTTATTGAGAATTTTTTAACTGGTTTATAGATAGCCATTAGAAAAAAAGATGTAATTTTGCACACTATTGTAAATTTATGCTCAAAATGAAGACTCCAAAAGTTTCAAAAACCCGTGTATTAATGGTTGACGTGG
>CAXYYO010000091.1:0-2993 GCA_964293305.1 uncultured bacterium
GATGTAGGATGGTATGGGCAATTTCGAATTTTCACCGGAGGTGTTGCTTGAACAGCAGTTTGGCAAAATGGCGGGTTCAGTGCTAAATTCAAGTTCAGTTCTTCGATTGAACTTTTGTGCAAAACTGAACATTCGTTCTTCGATTTCCGCCACTTCGCCAAGCTGCAAACCGTCAGACTGTCTAAAAACTAATCTTTGTGAATTGCTTATACGTACATATCTTTGAAGAAACTCGTATAATCAAATCTCAGAGCTTGCTTCTGAGTATTTAGACAGACTGCCGTTGCCTGCTATTTTATACGACACTTCAAACATTATAATATGCAAAAAAAACTTTCATTAATCGTATTAATTATTTTTGCTTTTGGACAATCACTAATAGCACAGTACAGCTATCCCGCAACAAAAGAAATTCCTGTTGTTGACAATTATTTTGGCACTAAAATTACCGACAATTATCGTTGGTTAGAAAACCTAAATGATACAACGGTACAGAATTGGATTAAAGCACAAGCCGACTTTTCAAATAAACTAATAGATAAAATTAGTGGAAAAGAAATGTTACTAAAGCGTTTAAAAGAGTATCAGCAAATGGGTGGAGATGTATTTGGTAAAATAGTTCAATGTGGAAACAAATACTTTTATACCAAAACAATAAAAGGAGAAAACCTTAGTAAACTCTATACAAGAACACTGCCCAATGGGAAAGAAGAACTTTTATTTGACCCAGAAAGCACAGGAAAAAAAACTCAATTGATAGATTTTATTGTTGATGACAATGGAAAATACTTAGCAATGAAACTCTCAAGTGGTGGTGCTGAAATTTGTCAAGCAAGAATTTTAGATGTAAATACTAAAAAATTACTTGAAGATAATTTTGGACCCATTTGGAGTGAATTTTCGCTTCAATTTGCATCAAATGCTACCGAAATAATTTATACCAAAATGAAAAGCACCGACAATAAAAGTAATGATGTACTTAAGAATATGGATGTTTACTTGCATACAGTAGGTACTAATTCAACGAATGACAAACTTTTA
The DNA here is from genome assembly GCA_964293305.1 of uncultured bacterium. Classification (GTDB taxonomy): domain Bacteria; phylum Bacteroidota; class Bacteroidia; order Chitinophagales; family Chitinophagaceae; genus CALAGJ01. The sequence goes on from CAXYYO010000091.1 coordinate 1,042, forward strand.
TTTTCAAGAGAAAAATATACAGAATTGAATGTATTGCCCGAACGATTTCCTAGTATTTCTGTTTCAGATGATAGCAAATATTTGTTCCTAGATATTGGCTCTGTAAAAAGAGAAGCATTAGTTTACTATACGACTATTAGTGAATTGCATAAAGAGAAAATTGATTGGAAACCTTTAATAAAATATGAAGATGAAATAACTGAATTTTATTCAATAGGAAACCAACTTTTCTTTTTATCACATAAGAATGCACCTAAGTTTAAAATTGGTGTAACCAATTTGCTAAATCCAAATTTTGAAAATGCTAAAATAATAGTAGCAGAAGGAAAAGAGGTTATTACAAGTATTCAAAAAACTAAAGGTTTTATAGTTTATGCTACGAGTAACGGACTTACAAAAGATAAGCATTTGATAAATCCTAAGACATTTGCTACCAAAAAACTTGCATTACCTCAAGGTGTAAACGGTTCATCACCATTTAGTCCAACCTTAAATGACAAGTTAATTGTTTACAACACAAATTGGCTTTCACCTTATTCTATTTATGAATACGATGCAACCAATAATACGATACAAAAAAGTAAATGGTTTGATATGAGTGGCAGTTTTCCCGATTTCAGTAAAGATTTTGCTATAAAAGAAGTTGAAGTTAAAAGCCACGATGGGGTTTTAGTGCCACTATCAATTTTATATTCTAAAAAAATTAAATTAGATGGTAGCACACCTTGTTATCTTACAGGCTATGGTGCTTATGGTAGTTCGTCACAACCAGGCTTTATTGATATTATGGCAATACTTTTAGAGCAAGGTTGTAGCATAGCGTTTGCACACACAAGAGGTGGAGGCGAAAAAGGAGAAGAATGGCATCAGGCAGGAATGAAAGCAACAAAACCTAATACTTGGAAAGATTTTATTGCTTGTGCAGAGTATTTAATTGACCAAAAATATACCTCATCACAAAAGCTAATAGGAGAAGGAATGAGTGCAGGTGGAATATTAATTGGAAGAGCAATTACAGAAAGACCCGATTTGTTTGCCGTGGCAATTGATGAAGTTGGAGTAACCAATGCTTTGAGGTCAGAAACTACACCTAATGGCGATAATCAAATTCCAGAAATGGGTTCAATAAAAGTTGAAGGAGATATTAATGCTTTAATAGAAATGGATGCACAAAGTAAAGTTACAAAAGGGACGAAGTATCCAGCAGTATTTGTTAGAAGCGGGATGAATGATGCCAGAGTTGTGCCTTGGATGCCTGCAAAGTTTGCAGCAACTTTACAAAACAGTAGCACTTCTAATAAGCCAGTTTTACTTTATGTAAATTATGGCAATGGGCATTTTACATCTGACATTGATGTTATGTATAAAGAGTTTGTAGATATGGTTTCATTTTCATTATGGCAAGTCGGACATCCCAAATTTAAAAAAGCAGACTAAAAAAACAGCAGGCAACATTTAGACGGATAGCCAACTGCCCCCGCAAAACAGCCTGCCTGTATACATAAAGACATATAAAATAAAACGAACTGGGGGCTGTTGGCTATCCGTTGTTCAGCAACGCCGGGCCATACGGAGAGGTTGTATTGTATAGGTGGTTTAGTATAGCTTTTTTCAAGAAGTTTAATAAGGATATTGCCATACTTTTATTGTTGCAGAAGGTATAATTTACAATGCATGTTGTACAGGGTACACAACTTCCCTTACCCGGTTTTGCAGCCCGTGTGTAATAATAAAACAGGTATGTTATTTTGATCGTTTTCATGGGGTGTTGGTTGGTTTAAAAATTTGTTTTGGTGAGCCTCTATTCCTTAAATCTTCTATGGGTACTAATTGATGGTTGTAGTACAAATAGGTGGCTTGCAATTGTAGGGTACCCTGCTTACAATAAGGACATTCTAGCATATTGACACCATACTTCATAGCAGCAAGTATGGGTATAGGTATTTTTACTT
>CAXYYO010000092.1:0-2977 GCA_964293305.1 uncultured bacterium
GTTGTTCTATATTATACTGTGTGGCTGTGCCATTGGCATCTGTGAAGTTTAGGATATGGCTGCGTATCCAACGTTTGATTTTGGTAATAAATCCAACTTTGTCTTCATTGGTATAACCTGCCAATATTAAACCCGGTGTACACCTTACTACAATTCTGCCGGAGGGTTGTATGACTAAATCATAACCCTGATCCTGACCAGTGCCAAAGTCTGAAATAGTAATACCATTTTCTCCAAAACTACTATCTAAACTGCCTGTACTGTTTAAACGGGCCAGCACAGCATTGCCAGCTAATTTTGAAACATATCCTGAAACTACAATTTTACCATTGTTTTGAATGCCTACACCATAAGCTTCTGCATAATCATCAAATTTAAGTTTTACTTTTCCTTCATCACCAAAGCGGCTGTCTAAAGCTCCGTTTGGCATGTAGCGGGCTATAGCCATATAGGGTTCTTGATTTTTCAAATTGTCAATTCTTGCTACGCCTACTGCTACAATTTTATCATCAGGTTGTATAGAAATATTATTAATTAAATCTCCATCTGTATCAAAGTCGATCAGACTAATACCATTATTACCAAAACTACTGTCAACTTTTCCATTAGGGCTTAATCTACATAACATAAACCGAGAACTTGGACCAAGGCCCCTATCGCTGCCACCAACAACGATACCACCATCTTTTTGTAGGTTAATTTTCTGACTATAGGAAACCCGATCAATTCTTGTCTTGCCCATTTCTTCACCAAAACTACTATCCAGACTACCATTATTGTTGAATCTTGCTACCAGAATTTCATAGCGATCTCCATATTCAGAAAATGTTCCGACTGTAACAATCTTATCATCTTTGGTAATTAGAATATCTCGTACAGACTGTAATTCTCCACCGAATGTGGTTCTAGCCAACCCATTCACTCCAAAAGTAGAGTCAATTTGGCCATAAGGCGAAAACCTCCTCATCAATATTTCCTTACTAAAAGAAGTAGCACCGGCCACAACAATACTATTATCTTTCAACAATCCAATTGCAGATACACCCTGAAATCCTGGCGTAATAACTAAAGATCCATTTTCTCCAAATGAAGAGTCTAAATTTCCATTGGGTAAAAATCTATACACATTTAGCGATATTATTCCAAGACTTACATAGGATACAATGCTACCGTCTTTTTGCTGAGCAATTTTTGGGAAATTTTGCAATAGTGGTTGGAATTCCAACTTCGTTATCCCTTCATCACCAAAAGCAGGGTCAAACTGACCGGATTGTTGTGTATTACCTGTTATGTTCACAAGTAAAAAACAGAGTAATAAAGTATAATATTTCATAACTGTAATTTTTAATTTTTTATTGACATTCATCATTATTGCTGCATCCATTGTTATTCGCAGTCTGGGCACATTTGAAGCGTTTGTTTTCACAATCTACAAATAAATCAGGGCCGGGGATATTTGTGTTAGTAAGTATGGATTGAAAAAAAATGGCAGCCCTTTGTACCATATACAATTGCACACCATCGCTTGTAATATTGTTGGTTCCAAATGCTGTTTTATAACAAGTTTGTGAACATGCAGGTAATTTCTTGTTGTCCGATGTGCAACAGTTTGTAGGGTCTTTATCAAGACCATGAACCATATCACAGTCTAAATAAGTTTCCGTTTGCTTGCCTTTATTTTTTACTAAATCTCTGATGGTTAAAGCACCTATCATTAATAAATCTTTGCCAAGCTCTCCAGGTGTTACTGATATTGTGCCACTGTTTTCTAAACAAAAACTGGTAGTATCGTAATTGCCTCTTGGATCACCTAGAATTGGTACTGTTGGAGGAAATTGCTCGTATCGATAATTAAAATCAACAACTTTATCTTCCTTTCCTTGAAAAGAAATGACAGGTGCGATATAGGCGTTTTGGTTAAAAAAACTGGCAGCCTGTGCCTCGGTACTGATGCTACCCTGCATGGGAAAATTGCCCCACATATTTAAAATACCTTTAAATTCAGGTAGTGAATAGCTGGGTGGCGCATAATAATAGTCTGCATTTATATTTCCCAAACGGTCTTTAAATCCGGGAGATACAGCATCGACCATGGCTTGTGTTTGCAGAAATGCAGTGGTAAGTACTGCACCAGATCCTGCACTGGCACCAGCTCCAAAAACCTTGTTTTCGCTAAAAGCAAAGCTACTTGCAAATATTCCATCTGCCTTCATTTTTAAAGCACTGCGTATGGCGCCACGTACATCCTGCACTGCTCTGTAAACAGCAACTTGTTGATAAATTGTTTTTGTTCTTAAATTAACAAATTCGTCAGGTCCCGGATACAATAAAGTCCCTCGTCTATATTCCACATTAAAAACCACAAACCCTCTTTTGGCAAACTCTCTGCACATATATCGAATGCCAACTGTATTGTCAATTGAAGAACAGTCGGAAAAACCACCCGGATGAAACATAAAGATAACGGGAAGTGGGCAGGTATTGTAATATTCGTAGAATGTGTTTTTAGGAAAATAAATATTAAAAAAAAGTGCTTCACTGGAGTTTTGGCATTCATCTGCTGCAGTTTCTTCACAGTCATTATCGCCTTTTAAAACCCAATCCCTAAAATTGCTGTTTTGAGGTGATTTGGCATAGCTGATGTTTTTTATACTGTCTATTTTCGCGTCTGTAAATATTTCTGATCTTAAATCTAAGTTGCAATAATCTGTGGTTGAACAAGAAAACTGTGCCCTCAAATAAATGCCAGTTGATAACATGATCATTGAAAAAATCATAACCATTTTAAAAGCAGGAAAATCAAAATTATTTTCATACTGCCTTCGTTTAAAACAATGATGGGATAAGGGTTTGCTTTGTAGTGGGTAAAGCAATTTTTGGCAAAGGCTGGCACATAATTTTTCCAACGCCCCCCTTAACATGTGCCGCACCTGCACTCGCTATCGAGGCCCGGCTGAACAGATCCGGGATCATAGAC
>CAXYYO010000093.1:0-2769 GCA_964293305.1 uncultured bacterium
TGTACTTAAAACCTTCAAAATATGTCCACAATACTATTGAAATAGCGGTAAAAAAAAGTCGGTTTAAAATCCAATGTGATTGCTGAAATTTATAATATTGAATTGAGTGCGAATGAGTTATGAAAGAAATTTATCCAATAAAAAGCCTGAAACTTATTTTTAATGATTGATGAGTATCATCTATAAAATAAATTTCAGGCTTTAAAGTTATTTAACCAAATTATTCTTTAAGCGGTTGTTTGATGTAATTTATATCTTCTTTTGCTGTGGTTTTACGACTGCTTAATACCGCATCAGAACGATTATGATTAATAAATGATAATGCCACTGCGCCAATTAAACCTGCCGCTGCAATCACCATGAAGTTTTGTTCAATCGGTAGATTTAACGCAACAATGAAACCAATCAGTACTGGTGAAAGAATTGCACCCATACGACCAATACCCGCTGCCATGCCAATACCTGTAGCACGAATCCCACTTGGATAGAATTGACCGCAATATGCATAAGCCACAATTTGAGCACCAGTTGTACACGCACCAACCATACCGATGTTGAAATACAACACTTCAATTGGCATTGGTAAGGTCATCATATACAAGAACACGCTGCCCAACCCATACATACAAACCAGAACCCATTTAATATGGAAACGGTCTGCCAAGCCTCCACCGATAATACAGCCTGCAACCGCACCGACATTTAATGCAATGACAAAACTTAAAGCAGAACCTAAGGTATAACCCGACATTGCCATCAATTTGGTTAACCATGTGCTTAAGGCATAAACCATGAATAGGCCAGTAAAATACGCTCCCCAGAACATTAAGGTACTAAATGAACGACCTTCTTTAAATAATTGAACCATTGGAGTGTGTTCATTATCTGCTTTTATGGTTTGGGTGAATTCAACCGAATCTTTCATTTGAATACTTGGGTTGATGTCCTTCACTACTTTTTGTAAATCTTGCTGATTTTGACGCTTTAATAAATAAGCCAAAGATTCAGGCATTGATTTCATAATAAATGGCAATAATAAAACAGGAACACCCGCAGCAAAAAACACCACTTGCCAGCCAAATTCAACAATGAATTGTTTACCAATCACCGCTGCTAAAATACCGCCAATTGCATAACCGGAGAACATAAATGTGGTCATTAAACTGCGGATTTTTTTAGGAGAATACTCAGTCATTTGGGCAACAATATTCGGCATTACCCCTCCAATGCCTAATCCAGCGATAAAACGCAAAATACTAAAGGTCACTGGGTCATTGGCTAAACCGGCAGCTGCGGTAAAAACACTGAATAAAAATACACAAATTGCGATGGTCAGGCGGCGACCAATTTTATCCGACAATGCACCTAGAAATATGGCGCCAAACATCATACCGAAAAGTGCAGAACTGGCCATAAAACCAGCCGTCGAGGCAGTCACGCCCATTTCAGTCATAATAGAGGGCAAGGCAGCTCCAGCAACTGCAATATCATATCCGTCGATAATAATAATGATAAAACACCAAGCTAGCACTTTTGCATGAAACTTATTAAATTTCGCTTCATCGGCAACTTTATGTACATCTATGTACTGCATAATCATCTCCTTGATATTTATGATCATTACATTAATTGTTCTAAATATTTTTAGAAAAAATCAATTTTTGATTTTTCCCAATTTTTATCCATTTTTTTAAAAAACTGTATTTATTCTCATCAGAGATTTTTCAATTTAAAATTCTTCAAGCCGTTTTAATCAGGGAATCCATTTCCATTTAATTTCTTGATCTGGTCTGTACCCCATCTAAAACATCGAATAATTAAACAAACTAATTATAAAGCCAATATATGTCAACAGCATTACATATATATTTTTAATTTATTTTTTAATTTATATAATTCAATAATATATAAATACTGTTTTAAATTAAAATATCATCTAACTGACCTATTTACGGATTTCAACTGATAAATAATGATGATTTAGACAGATCATATTTAAGACATTTTTTAATGAATGTGCTTAGATGAATTAAAAAAAGAAAAGTAACATCGAAATAATAAATGAAATTTCACGTGACTATATTTTGATAGATTGAATATGTAGTTATCGTTATTATTGTTCAATCCAATAATGATTTGCTCGATGAGCCGTTTTATTTTCGGATTGTCATAAATCTACGCAAATAAAAAGCTAAATCTTTTTAGATTTAGCTCGTATGAAAAAACAATCAATATTTTGGGCTGTAGTCGATAATATTTTATTTTACCTCTGAATCCGTCAGATTTACTTTCGCAATACTATCATTCAGTTTATTCATTAAATGAGCAAGGGTCACCATGTCATCAAACAAAAAACCTTCGAAAGTTTGTTGATAAAAATCAGCAACTTTAAGTTGCAATTGTATCCATGCTTCTTGACCATTTTCAGTGAGCGCTACATTTTTAACCCGACGGTCCTGTGTATCGCTAACACGTTGAACTTCCCCATCGCGTTCAAGACGCTTTAATACACCATCCAAACTTTGTCGGCTTACCCCTAAATAATTGGTTAAGTCAGAAAAAGACATGCCAGTCTTGACTGATGGACGTGATAAAGCCCCCAAAACAGCCCAATGTATAGATGAAATACCTAATTCTTTCTGACATTGGCGATCTAAAGTATTGCTGGCCTGAAATAAACGAAAAAAAAGTCGATTATGAATTGGAGCTACTGAATTCTGATAGACATTTTGGTCTACTTGACTCATTTCTTAAAACCTATCGTCATTA
>CAXYYO010000094.1:0-2713 GCA_964293305.1 uncultured bacterium
TTTCTGCATAACTCTGAAAATCCGTGATTAATTTTAATGCTTCTTTTTTGGTCAATGTCTTAACAATGGTTACTGTATGAAATCCTCTCGATGTGTTTTCCATATAAAATACCTGCCTTCCATATTATTAATCTATTAGCGTTGATTTAATAATATGTAGCGTCTATATGTTATTAGTAATATGAAATTATTAATAAGACTATAGATAAAAATATCTGCTCCTTCATGGGAATCATGCGTACCCTAGATGCATTTTCACTTTGTAAGTTATTTACATAAACTGCGAAAAAATTATATCAATGATATTCATTAAATATCATTGATATAATGCACTAATACTTAAAAACACAATACTTATTATGAATAAATTTGCCATTGCTAGTAATGATATTTAAATAGCACAAGTGGTATTGCATAAATTTCGAGTTTCAAATACCATAAAAATACAGTAACCATCATAACAAATGACCACGTACTCCAGTTATTCAAAATTCATCATCCATACACAACCTATCAATATCATCAGCATAGTAAAGCCCTGCGACTAATTAAAATTGCTGTTAATTACATAACATTATAATCCGCAAGATAAAGATTGTCCCCCAATTAAATCTCCTCATATCTTTTACTGTCAAAATAATATATTATGATAGATATAAATGGAAATAATCATTGCTGGAGGATACTCTTTTGAAATTTATTATTTTTCGAGGAAAAAAGTTTCCTGTAGGGTTAGCCAGAAGACTTTTAACAATGGCCAGCTATGTTGTACCACTCAATAAATTTTATAGAGATCTTTATTTGGCACTGGCAACCCAAGATAAAAAATAGACGGAATTAATCCATCTATTTTTTTAATAATAGTATCTCAATCTATAAATCACATCTTGTCTTGCTCCTTCAGGCTAACGTAACCACCACCAACCGCACCCACAATAATATGATCAATTACCTCAATACCAAGCATCTTACCACATTCTACTAGGTTATTGGTTAGACTAATATCTTCGCTACTTGGTGTGGTATCAGCTGTTGGATGGAAATGTGCATGTTCGTTTCAAGCAAGTTTATCCTTAACCCGGAACATAACTACATTCTTAATTTTTTCTATTTTTATACATTTTTTACGCAACAAAAAACAGACTCCTTCTAATGAGCCTGTTCAAAATACTTACTCTTAATCCTCCAAATTATTTTTCATTTAACACATCATTTAAAGTTTCTTCCAATAAATAATCTTCATACTTACCAAAACGGCTTGCATGTGTTTGTGATACACCATAAGCTTCACGCAAAAACTGCGGGCCATATAGATTTGACATTGCCATTAAACAGGTAATCCTTAATGTTCGCGGATTAAAGCCAGAAAAAGAATATACCCTCCTGCTTACAAAATGTCCTCCAATTGCCTCGTCATAATACACGGTTTGCTCTCTTTGAATAAATAGATACTTTCTGTCTTTATTGTTAGGAAAATTATTCCTTAGCAGTAAATATTCCTTCAGCAACACCTTATCTACTGTAGTCAAATACACATTGGGTATATTTTTCATATAAATTATGCTTTTTTCAAGATCAAGGTCAGACAATAAAATGGAACAAATATATCGCACTGGTAACGCATGATAAAACGCCAGCGACGTCATCAACGCCTCATATGGAAAACTCAATCCTTCCAACTGTATTTTTTGTGCCAACCGGCTTTGTTCCTTAAATGTAAGCACATAATTAACTCTTGTAGTTTCACGAGCCTTATAGTCAGTCATCGGGATAACAAAAATACTTCTTTTTCGTACTGCAAATTTAAAGAACTGATACAAATCTTTTCTCATACATTCCCGATTTGCAGGTGTTAATGAAAGTAAAAACTGATTAACTATTTCTTCTGATACATCAAGCCACGATTTGGAATTAGGGTAATTCCCAGTCACCCATTTTATCATTCGGCTTAGGAAACACACATCATTATCAATCGTTCTGACCTGTATTGGTTTTCTTGCATTATTTGATATTTGTTTTTTGCGTAGACTGAACTTCTCATCGTAATACCAAACAACACATTTTCTAAAACCTATTGGACAATCCTTTAAATAATTATCAAATATTTTCCTATATCGATACTCTTCATCTGGTTCCTTAATCAGCCCTTTTCCCAGAAGAAATCCTTTCATACTTCTTTTCGCTATGGTAGTATCATGCTTTTGAAAGCTGGATTCCAACCAATAAAATGTGAGTTCATGTGGCAAAAGATCTTCCATATCCATAAAAATAGCAGATGCATTCATCAAATGCTTCCGGACTGATTTTTGTTGTTTATGATGAGCAATTAGGAAATCCTTGTACTCCCTGAGCAGATTTGCCACCCATGTTTTATATATCGGTATTTCCAGAGAAAAATAACAAAACATTTATAATGGTGGTAGCTTGCCATTTGCAACTTTGGCAATCGGCACAACTTTTTCTTGTTTTTTCTTTTTGTATGATGTCATTGTGAATTCCCACAAATCATTTGGAGTACATTCCAGAGCGATGCATAATGCATCCATAGTTTCAGCTTTAACCTGTTTCGGTTGCTCATTTATCAGTACACTGATAGATGGTGCTGATAACTTGTATCCAGCAAGATCCAGTAATAATCTACCGAGTTCGGCTCCAGACCAAATATTTTTCCCTGCCATTACTTTTCTTAAATTCCACTTTAGTGCCATAACTA
>CAXYYO010000095.1:0-2629 GCA_964293305.1 uncultured bacterium
TTGATAAACATCTACAATTATTAGCCGAATTACAGCACACTCTTGATTAAATATAAAAATACTATTTACAGAATATTGTCTTATACAGCACATTTTCAAAGCAATAAAACCCGCAACGTGAATTACGGGCTTTATTCTTTATGAGTCTAAAGTCGATTCAAATGCTTTTAAACGCTTATAAATAGAAAGTAGCTCAATAATGGTTGGCCATGATGCAATTAAATACTGAAAAGACTCACGCACTTTGCCAAAAACATTGGAAATTTGCATCATCAAACCCAGTGTAATAGCACCCGCTGCAATACTTGGGAAAAGGACAAATAAACCATAAATATTGTCTAACTGCATGTACCAAATTCGCACCAAATTAAAATAGGCATAGTGGAAATACAATCGGAAATAGTTAAAGCGCACTTTACTGAACAGCTCCTTTAGAGTCAGCGGATCTGCACGTTCAGGATTATCTTCCCCATAAACCAACTCTTTACGATAAGCAGCTTCTACTTTTTGATTATTAAATTCTAATCCAGGCAGTTTATAGCCCACTAACATCAATATACCTGTACCCAATACCGCCCAAGAAATAGCAGCCCAGACCAAAGCATGTGGAATTTCTCCGACAATCGGCAAGTCTTTAACATGAGAGGACAATGAAAATAAAACAGGCATAAATGCCAACAAAGTCATTAATGCCTCAACCAAACTCACGCCTAAGCCTTCCATGGTCTTGGCAAAACGCATGGTATCTTCTTGAATACGTTGCGATGCCCCTTCAATATGACGTAGTTTTTCCCAATTGGCGGTATAATACTCATTCATTGCGGTGCGCCAGCGAAACACATAATGGCTAACAAAGAATAGGTTAAAGACCGCTGCCGTGACATATACCATCGCCACATATAGAAAAGTCATTACACCACGATAAAGTAAAGTGACATCCCCGCCCCCATGACTGAGCATTTGTTGAATTAGGTCATAAAATGGGTTGTACCATGCATTTACCACAACACTAACCTGCACGCCAAACCAAATATTAAATAAGATGAATGCAGAGCCCCACACTGACCATGCCTGCCAAGGGTTTTTCGATTTTATTTTCCAGAAAATGGCAAAAATAGCCGTCGATATAAAAAACCAAATATAAAACCAGATAAATGCAGGCGACCAAAAACGACTGACCCCAATGGCCAATTCAGCAGTTGCATAATTTTGAGGCAACCCCAAGAAAGTTCCCCAGCCACTGCCACCGCTGTACCAAAGGGCGACATTGACGGCAAACCAAAGTATCAGTGATCCAAAAAAGAATTTTGGATTTGGGAAAAAAGATTTAAACATGCTTGCTACCAATGTCCTTTATTATTGCTTTGAGGAATGTACACTGATCATAAAACTTAAAAATTCTTTTTTCTTTTAAAAATTGAATTTTTTAGAAATTATATTTCTTGCATTCAAAAATCAGCGAACGGTTTTCAAATCATTTATTATTGCTACGATATCCTAAAAAGTAATTTCCCTTCTCAGAAGGTCCCCTCCCAAGGTTCAATTATTGCTTAAAATATAAAACAAAATATGGTGCTATAGCCATCTAAGCAACAACACCCGCATGCATTTATTTTCATACCGACCACTAAAATAATATCAGTATTCATACAGCACCAAACACTACACATTTCAGTCACTTTATAAACCATATTGCTAGACTTTTCTGAAGAGAATATGAATTATTTTTCTGTTGAACAATCCAATAAAATGATCAATATTTGTACTTTTAGTTAAAAAACCATAGAATATGCTAATATTAAATAATAAGTATATTTACTTTAAGGGGAGCGAAATGGAAAAACTAATTGTTGAATTACTTCAACCCATCACACTAAGAAAAGAAAATTGTAGCCCATTGGTGTTTGAATCGGGAACGGTATTAAAAGTCGTCATGCATACACCTGAAGGCTTATTGGTCAGCAATGATGATAACTTTAACTTTATGATTTCCCTCAAAGATCAAGATACCATTTGGCGTGAAATCTAAAGACTAAAGTTGATCAAGCTACATTTAAGTTTTTTGATTCCCCCAATAAAATCCAGTTTTTAAATAATGGCTTTGTTATACAAAGCCATTATTTTTTATTTGAGATTTTTAAAAAATTAATGTCCTATCAAATATTATAAAACTTAAAATTATTCTTCATTCCCAGCGTCTTTCAACCAATCAATAAAAGCATCTATTTTTGGCCATTTACGGTCTTTGAGTGAAGCCACATAATAATGCTGATCACAGCGCAGATACATCTCTGGAAATGGCATCACCAACTCGCCAGTTTCGATGTCCTTTTGTACCAACCTTTTTCTGCCCATGGTAATGCCTAAATGATTTTTGGCAGCAATAAGAGCAAGATCTGAACGATCAAAGCTCATTCCGACAGAACTATCAATATTGACATTAAAATGTATCGCCCAACTCTTCCACTCATCCGTTCCAGTACCATTACTCCATGCTTGGCAATCATGCAATAAAGTACAGAGAATGAGGTTGTCCAAGTTTCCCATTAAATTAAATTTTGCTGCATATTCTGGGCTACACACCGGAATAATATGCTCATCCATCAAATACTGATAATCCAATTGAAAG
>CAXYYO010000096.1:0-2577 GCA_964293305.1 uncultured bacterium
TAATGGATGATTCTGTCAGTGCGATTCGTACCGATTATGTTTTTAAGCGTGTGGAAGATAATTGGGAGTTACAGGAAACCAAGACGAGTTATCAATGTGCCCGTGGTAAAAATAAAAGAAGTTTTCAAACAGCCATTTGCCCATAATAAATATTTGATTTTGCTTGAAAGTTAAGTGATAAAGCCTCATAAAAAGCGTATCGGTTGATGCACTTTTTTGTTTTGGGGAATATGAAATGAGCAATTTTTATATCTTGAGCCATATTTATACTTAGATGATTTTGAATTGCCGAGTTAATTAAAAATTGACAATTTGGAGTTAAATGTTTCATTGTGATTCACCTATAACGATTGATTTATTACAAGATGCAAATAGAACAAGAAATCCAACACTTATTTAAAGACAGAGATGATATTCCACTCTTTTATATCGAAAGTGGTAGTCGCCTATGGGGCATGGCAAGTCCAGACAGTGACTATGATGTACGTGGTTTTCATCTTCCATCTAAAGCGCAATATTATGATTATCAAAAACACCGTGATTTAATTGAAATTATGGATGGTGATTTTGATTTTGTTTCTTTTGATATAAACAAAATGTTTGGACTGCTCGCAAAAAGTAATCCGACAGTTTTGGAGTGGGTCAGAGCACATATTATATATTTCAATCAATTTCCAGAATGGGGGGAATTCAAGGAAGGATTGTTAGGGAAAATAGATTATAAAGCTTTGTATTATCATTATTTGTCATTAGCTAAAGGTGGTATGCAAGTGATGCAAACTGCTGATAATTTCACTTATAAAAAAGTATTTTATTCAATTCGTGGGTTAATGTCAGCAGAATTGGCGACGCAGAAAATTATGCCTGAATTGCTTATTACTGATTTATTTGCACAAATTGATGTGAATGATCCGCTACGCCATTGGGCAGAAGCTTATTTGGAAATTAAAAAACAGCAAAAAGAAAAAGCTCAGTTACCTGATGCAGAGCAACAACAAATTTTAAAATTGTTAAATGAAAAAATTGAAGCTTTGAATTTAAGAGGAATACAAATTACCAATGATTTAAATAAATTGCAGCAATATCTCACAGATTACAGTTTTAATTTAAAACAACATTTTTATGGTTAATGATTTAACTCAGTTGGCAAAGGTACAGCATGAAAACTTTGATTATTGATTAAAAAGTTACATTTTTTTGATATTAAAGATTTCATTCAGTACCTTTTTTATTTACTGACTATAAACTGAGTAATAGCTGTCTAGCAACGACCTTGAATAATCAGGCTAAGGTGAAATTTAACTACATAAGACTATAAGTTGATAAATAAATGTACAGCTCGAATGCTTGATTAAATTCTGTTAAACTTGAGCGATATACTTAGCCCCACAAAACATACTTGGCTCTGTTATAAAACCTCATAATTATTTATTTTTATCTACTCAGACACCTTGTGAAAACGGTGTTTTAAATCGCTTATTTTCAAGCGTATTTTCCAACTCAATTTCTAAAAACTCAGTGCTTGTCATTGGGCTGACGCTTATCTCCCTAAAAATAGTGTTTAGCTCCACAAGCCTATAACGATATGTAGAAAACAATGCAAAAGGTTAAAACCACAACGTTAAGCCGTGCCACGCTTATGTTTCCATTGGCATTGGTGTTATTTGAATTTTCCGTCTATATCGGCAACGACTTAGTCCAACCCGCTATGCTTGCCATTACCAAAGAGTTTGGCGTGAGTAGCAGTTGGGCGCCATCGTCTATGTCATTTTATTTACTCGGTGGTGCATGTGTTGCATGGCTACTCGGCCCATTGTCTGACCGCATAGGACGAAAAAAAGTTCTACTGGCAGGCGTATTGTTTTTTGTCGTCTGTTGCTTACTCATTTTACTGACACAAAATATTGAAAGCTTTTTAGCACTACGCTTTTTACAAGGCATAGGCTTAACGGTGATTTCCGCCGTCGGTTATGCCGCAATTCAAGAAACCTTTGAAGAACGTGATGCCATTAAAGTCATGGCACTTATGGCGAATATTTCGCTGCTTGCGCCATTGCTGGGGCCTGTGGTGGGTGCATTTCTAATTGATCATGTGTCATGGCACTGGGGCTTTATTGGTATCGCATTTTTGGCATTTTTAAGTTGGTTTGGTTTAAAAGCCAAAATGCCCGATACTAAAGTGAGCATCCCCAAACAGCCATTTAGTTATATTTTAGATGACTTTAAACAGGTCTATAAAAACAAACGCTTTTTAGGCATGACTTTGGCGCTGCCTATGGTCAGTATGCCGTTAATGCTGTGGATTGCGCTGTCACCTGTGATGTTGGTGGAAGAATTAGGGTTTAGTAGCATGCAATATGGCTTGGCACAATTTCCAGTGCTGGGTGGCTTAATTCTGGGCAATATTGTGCTGATTAAAATTATCGACAAATTGGCTTTGGGTCAGTCCGTACTGATTGGTTTACCCATTATGTTGCTGGGAAGCTTGGTTTTAGTTGCAGGAGTGATTTGGCAGGATTATCTGATCTGGTGCTTAATTGCAGGAATGACGCTACTGAGCTTTGGTGAAGGCATTAG
>CAXYYO010000097.1:0-2576 GCA_964293305.1 uncultured bacterium
CTTGGGCGTATTGTCCTGCAGGGACAGAGGCTGTTTCACCAATGCTTACTTTTTGAATTTCATCTTTGGTTAGATCTTCATAGTTTCTTATGGTAATAGTTGAAGATTTCGGCGTAATAATAACGAGCTCATTTTCAACTAAGTTCTTACGGGTAGATTTGTTAACAAGATGCTTGGTTTCTAACTCATTCATTTGTTTTGGAGCAGCCGACACAAAAATGTCAGCAGGAGCCCCTTGTTCAATTTGTTTTTGCAGGGCACCTGAGGCGCCAAGGTTGTAGATTAGTTTTATAGTAGGATTTTTTATTTCATAATTTTTTTGAATTTCTTCCAGTGCATCCTTAAGACTGATGGCAGCTGAGACGTTCAGTTCAATTTTTGGCGGCATTGCTGGAATGCTTTGTTTTTCTCTGCTGCACCCTGCCATGAATGGTATGATCAATAGGGTTGACAATAGAAAAGATAATAAACGGGTTTTCATATATAGTCCCCCTGACGCTAATTATTTTATTATACAAATAAGTATTAGTAAGAAAAAAATCAACTAACATAGTTCGACGGAACTAGATTAGTTGATACGTCTTTGTACCACCTTATTTGCAACAGGAGTAGTTTACTAGTATACATTACTATTAAACTACTACAAAAACAAAATAGAGTCAATAAGGATACTAAATAAAATATTACAGTTAAATAAATTCATAAACGGTAAAATCCTTCTTGCGTTATAATCCTTAGGCTGCAATGTCATCCTTAACAGGACATTCTGCTTCTTTTGTTGTATAATGCACATAGATTGATGCGGAAAGATGGTGAATTAGAACGATAGTTCTTGGATGATGGATATGAAAGTGAAATTCCTATTATTTGCAGTGGATTTGTTGGCTCCCTTGTTGGTTGGTTATTTTTGTCGTTTTCAAAGTGTGGTAAAAGAATCGGTATTTAACAAAATGATATTGAACAATATTCTTATCATTTATCCCACGTTATCCTTTTTGAGTTTTTGGATTTTACCTCTTCATTATAATTTAATGTGGTTACCCATAGTGGGGCTTGCTATGGGAGTAATTCCTGGTTTAGTTGCATATTTCGTGGCAGAGCATAAATATGTAAATGATCTTGATCGCGGAAGTTATGTAATGTCTGCTATCTTATCTAACCTAGGGACGATTGGCGGTCTGTGTGTATTTTTATTGTATGGTGAAACTGGTTATGCTTATCAGCAGCTTGTGGTTTTATTTCAATATATTTTAATGTTTATGTTTTGTTACCCCTTGGCTCAATATTACTATAATCGATCGAAAAGAGGAGGGGAAAGGAAAGGTGTATCCATAAAGTCCATTCTGTTTAGTCGTAATCAACTGGCGATTATTGGGATTTTTTGCGGTGTAGTGTTAAATCAAATAGGGATACCGCGACCGCAATTTTTGGGTGGTTTAGCTGAAGCGTTCATTCATATCGGAGCTTGGACAGCCTTAATACCTGTGGGGTATTCAATTGATTTTGGAAAAATGAAGGAACATTATCATGACATAAAAGATATTACAATTATCAAATTTATAGTAACTCCTCTAGTTATTTATAGCGGAGCACGCCTGGTTATTGATGATCCTAAAATGCCCAATACGATTTTGGTGCTGGCATGTATGCCGACAGCTGTTAATGCTGTGATTACCTCACGAATTTATAATCTCAATATCCATATTTCGGTGGCAGCATTTATATTAACAACCATTGTGTTTTTATTGGCTGTATATCCTGTCTTATTTATAGGTTTATCAGTTTAATCCAGCTTATTAAAGGGATGGCAACCGTAAGGGTGTGATCCTGCTTTTTTTTGAAACAACTTTTTGACAAAAAGCTGAAAGAAAAGTACAATAAATAAAGAGTTTTTATAAGTGAGCGTTTTCCGGCGCCCCGCGACAAATCTAATTGTCGGAGGGCGTTTGCCATTGCAAGGGGAGGGAAAATTGCTAGCAAATTAGTGATAAGAGAGGTTTGGCTTATGATTACAGTGCAAGAAAAAGTTCGTTTTGTTGAGACGGATATGATGGGTGTTGTGCATCACTCCAATTATTTTCGCTGGTTCGAAATGGGACGTGTAGAGTATTTGCGGCAGGCGGATGTTCTTTTGACGGAGTTAATGGCAGAAGGAATTGTATTTCCCATTACTCATGTTGATTGCCAATACCGGGCTTCAGCTAAATTTGATGATATTATTTTGATTGAAACAACATTAGAAGAAGTATCACCTGTTAAAATGCTCTTTACCTATCAGGTTGTGCGCAAGGAAGATAAAGTGCTTTTGGCAACAGGTTCCACTCAGAATGTTTTTACCGATACAAGTGGAAAAATAGTTCGTTTATCAGCAAAATACTATGATAAGCTGCAGACAAGTTGTGGAAGAAAAAAATAAAAATGTATATAATAAATCATAGCAGTAATCTATTATGAAGGATTAGGCAGTTGGAGTATGTAGTGTAATCCATATAGGGAATATGTGTTTAGGAGGTGCAAGAAAGTGAGTAATAATGCACCGATTGGTGTTTTTGATTCAGGAATAGGTGGGTTGACAG
>CAXYYO010000098.1:0-2531 GCA_964293305.1 uncultured bacterium
TGCTTTTTACATCTCTCATAAACCCCAGCACTTCTAAAGGGCGTATATCCGTACCAGTTGCAATCATATCTACTGTTACAGCAATACGTGGATAGTAATCGTTTCTAAATTGGCTTAATACCGTTTTAGGATCTTCTTCACTACGGTAGGTAATTTTTTTACAAAACTTATTTTCTTCGCCAAATTCTTCCCGTACAATTTCTATAATATCTTCTGCATGAGAATCGGTTTTGGCAAATATGAGTGTTTTGGGTACTTCAAAAACCTCACCCCCGCCCTCTCCTGAAGGAGAGGAAGAAAAGCGGTCAGGAAATATATTTGGCAGACTCTCATGTATGGCACGTATAATGGTGCGTATTTGGCTTTTGTTTACAACATCGTTATCTAATTGTTTACCACTGTATTCAATATCTTCATCAACGGTTTCCCAAAACTTACGTCGGGTTAAACGTTCTCTTTTATCTACCCTTTCGCCTAGTGCAATTTTGCTGCCTTCTTTGGTTATTTTGGTTTCTATAGTAAAAACATTATAAGGTACTAAAACACCATCTATCACTGCTTTTTCATAACCATAATCACTTACGAGGTTTTGGTTAAAATATCCAAAGGTTCTATTATCAGGTGTTGCAGTTAAGCCTACCTGAAATATATCGAAATAATCGAGTACTTGTTTCCATAAATTGTAAATACTTCTATGGCATTCATCAATTACCACAAAATCAAAAAACTCTATGGGTACTTTTTCTGTGTAAGTAACAGGTGCAGGTTCTTTTTGTATAAACTCGTTGGGGTTGGCTTCTTCGGCACTTTCATCTAATTCTGTACCTTTCAACAAACTATACATACGTTGTATGGTAGAAATATATACCTGATTATCGGCAGGGATAAAACTGCTTTTTAAACGAGTAATTCCATACAATTCTGTAAATTTTCGGTTATCATCGTTGGGAACATAGCTCATAAATTCTTGTTCTGCTTGTTCTCCTAAATTCTTGGTATCAACCAAAAATAAAATGCGTTTGGCTTTGGCATATTTCAGCAACCGATAAATAAACGTAATGGCTGTAAAGGTTTTGCCACTACCTGTTGCCTTTTGTATTAAGGCTTTGGGCTTTGCCTGTTTAAACGATGCTTCTAGATTGTTGATAGCCGTTATTTGGCAATCACGTAAACCTGCAATAGGCAAAGCAGGAATATCCTGCAAGGCAGCACGTAAAGATTTGGGTTGTTTGCTATACTCTAAAAATGTTTCAGGTCGATGAAAGGTAAATACATTTCTTGCTCTTGGTTTGGGATCACGGTAATCGGTAAAATGGGTTAAATCTCCAGTACTTTCATACCCAAATAATATTTGCTGGTTTTCTACATATTTTAATTTGGCAGTGGCATAACCTTCGGTTTGTTCTTCATGCACCGATAAACGATGCCCTTCTTCTTCACGTTTGGCTTCAATAATGCCAATTGGTTCTTTATTTACAAACAGCACATAATCGGCAGGGCCAACATTGGTTTGGTATTCTCTAACAGCCACACCCAAACCAGCACTTAAATTAATTGTTGATTTATCCTGAATAATCCAGCCACACTGTAATAGTGCAGCATCAATTCTATCACGAGCTATTTGTTCAGGGTTTTGATTCATTTAATCTTTTAACTATTTTTTTCGCTGTTAAATATATTAAAATAATTCAATGGATTTTTGACTCCAACCTAAAAAGTAGCATGGGGTTAAAATTAGCAGCTAATTAGTAAAATTAATTATGTAGAACTACGCAATTTAAAACCTTGGTTTTAGTAAGCAAGTGCTAAAAACAGTTATTTGCTATTATGTTGGTTTATGAGGGTAATAACCATACCAGAAAATGTTACATTTTTTTTGTTACATTTTAAAATGTAACACGATTTTTTGTAACAAATTTTTTTAAGCCAATATGTATGTTTTCTTGCACCGAAAGACAAACTAGTCATGTATACTCATGAATATTAACCCTGGCCGAAAGCAAATAAAAAGGTCTTCGTTTTTTACGAAGACCCCTCAAACTATTTCAATTGGTTTTTTCTTACAAATTTTCTATAATGCCTGCAATACCTTGCCCTCCACCAACACAAGCTGTTACAATTCCATACTTTTTATTCAAACGCTTCATGTCATTTAAAATTTGAATGGTTAGTTTGGCTCCTGTACAACCCAAAGGATGACCCAAGGCAATTGCCCCACCATTAATGTTTACAATTTCTTTATTCAACCCCAACTCATTGATTACAGCAATACTTTGGCTTGCAAAAGCTTCGTTCAATTCAATTAAATCTATATCATTTAAACTCATGCCTGCTTGTCTTAAAACTTTTGGCACAGCAGCAATTGGACCAACTCCCATAATTCTTGGATGTACGCCAGCACTAGCACAATTTACCAAACGTCCAATTGGTTTTAAGCCCAATTCGTTCACCATTCTTTCGCTCATAACAATTGTAAAAGCAGCACCATCACTTGTTTGAGAGCTATTGCCTGCTGTAACAGAACCTCCAAT
>CAXYYO010000099.1:0-2520 GCA_964293305.1 uncultured bacterium
ATGAATACAGCGGATCAATTCTTAACAGTCTATAAAAATTTGAATCCTATTAAACCACTTACTTCTAGCAGCATGCGCTTATTTGGTGAAAATGCATTGCTAAAAGAAACTAGTGCTGATGCCCTTTTGAAAGTAAGCATTGCTTTACAATTGTCATACGACGGAAAGCCTGCTATGACACCCTATTTAACAGTTGAAATGGACGGGGTATCTAATGGTGGTTTCCGTTCTTTTGTCGGCAACACTAAGTACTTTTCAATTACTATTAAGGGGGCTCCTTATATCATCAAAAAAGGAAAATCACTTACTAAAGACGAATTAGCCAAAATTGTTCAAACTAATGATCTAGCCACTGCGTATAAGAATGCCTTAATCAACTTAAAAGATAAAGAAGCCGCTATTGGCGACTATGAAATAGTGTGGAAACTTCAACAATAATTTGTCACAATCTTTTAATATCAATTTTATCATTTTTCATTCATTCATTTAATTTTTATGCGAATTATTAAAGCATGTTATTTATTTATTGTTTTAGGTATTTTTTCAATTGCTTGTTCTAAAAACAGCTCCGATCCCAATGGTGGCACTACTGGAACTGTTGCCAATAATGTTGTCTACTATATCGATAGTGCCAATATTCATACGACTGATATTAATGGGGCAAATGCTAAATTAGTTGTTGCAGTAACTCCCCCAACCAATTTGAATTCCTATATCGGGGATGCTTGTGTTGCTAGCGATGGCAGTAAACTATATTTTTTTCACATCACTAGTGGGTCTAATCCTTCAACCAAAATTGTCTCTGTAAATAAAGATGGATCAGGGCTTACTACCATTGCTACATTGGCTGTTTCAACAGGAATCAATTATAAAAGTATCAAACAGTTAAGCAATGGGAAGCTTGCTTTTATCAAAAATAACTTCGGGAGTAATCCATTTACTACTTCAATTGAAGTGATTAATGCAGATGGATCTGGTCAAGATAAATTAGCGACAGTTCCTCTTGGTTTTAGCAATCATCAGGTTGCTGCAGATGGAAAGCGTTTTGTTCTTACATCTTCTGCTGCTACCCCTTTGGCATATTCGGGTACAATTGTTAACGGCAATATGGGTGACCCAAAATCAATTGTAAATTCTAGAAATGTTTTGTCTACTAAAATCAGTAGCGATGGAACTAAAATAGTATATGCAAAAATGAATGGGACCAATAAAATAGACGTGTACAGTTATACTACGGCAACTGAAGCAGAAGTATTGGTAAAGTCAGTAACCCTACCTTCGGATATTACTAGTTTATCTACATGGACTGTTCGATTAAATTGGTTGGAAGGGTCTTCTAAAATTTTGTTGAGTTTTGCCAAGGATAGCAATTTTGGTACAGTTGATGGGTATTTGAATTGTGTATTAATGAATGCAGATGGTTCTGGAGAAAAGACTTGGAAAATTAATAACCAAGATGATTGGTTGGCTTTTACAGAGTAATCAATTCTTTTCCTTTTGTCTCCTCATTCAAGTTTAATGCTTGGATGAGTATTTTTTTTATTTTTTCTGAAATTTTTTTAAAAAGCACTTTACGTCTGTTTGTTTAAGTTATTAAATCTTAAAAAAGCCAAATTCGTTCTTATAGCATGTTTAAATATAATATGATGTAACCCCTATTGTTAGTATGTTTCAACCATTTTTCAATATTAGCGTTTAACTTAAGGATGTCCATTCTTAAACAATCTTTTCTTAAACCTAAAAACTTTGAACATGCTACAAGTCCTCTTGAATGCAACTCCAATTGCCAGTGACAATTATGTTGCGTTTCCTTCTTCATTGGTACAATGGCCATGATGGCAGATTCGGTATTTTTCTTCTTTGAGTTAAATAATACCGACAAAAAATGGCGTACCTCTTTATTGGTTTCTGGATTAATTACTTTCATTGCTGCAGTTCACTATTATTACATGAGAAGCTACAACTTGGAAATTGGTGAATCACCCACTTTCTTCCGTTATGTAGACTGGATTTTGACTGTTCCTTTGATGTGTGTTGAGTTTTATTTAATTACTAAAAAAGCAGGGGCTAAAGTTTCTCTATTGTGGAAACTAAATTTTGCTTCATTAGTAATGTTATTAACTGGATACATTGGTGAAGTTCTTGATCGCGATGGTAGTGTATTATGGGGTGTAATTTCAGGTCTTGCATACTTCTACATTGTATACTTAATATGGTTTGGCGAAGTGGCTAAACTTGCTCAAAGTGCTGGCACACAAGTTGCAAAAGCTACTAAAGTGCTGTCATGGTTTGTATTGGTAGGTTGGGCTATCTATCCATTAGGATATATACTTGGTACTCCAGGTGGATTGTTTGGATGGCAGCCAGTTGCTGATACAGCAGCAGCATTAAAAGCAATGGATATTGTTTACAATAGACAAAGTTGTGAATTATATTCCAAGAAAATAAATATTAAAGACCCAAATATTGATTTAAATAAACATACTTATGCAGTGACTGATACAGCTAAAGATGACTCTT
>CAXYYO010000100.1:0-2474 GCA_964293305.1 uncultured bacterium
TTCGCCATAAGCATACGGGGCGATCTGTACGTAATAAAACGGCAGTTCTTTATCCCATTCCCTGCGCCAGGATGCGATCATCGTGGTTAATAATTTACTGTAGGTTTTTGGTGCAACTGTATTGCTTTCGCCCTGGTACCAGATGGCACCGGCAATATTATAATTGGTTATGGGCGCTATCATTCCATTAAAAGCAGCACCGGGTAAATAAGGCCACCAGTCGTAAGGCTGCAGTTTTGCTGCGGATGCTTTTAAATCGGGACTATTGTTTACATCATCTGCGGGTGCCCATACTTCGGCGGGTGTGCCGCCCCAGCTTGCATTGATTAAACCTATGGGCACATTAAGTTCTGTATTCAATTTTTTGCCAAAGAAATAACCCACTGCACTAAAATGTTTAAGGGTATTGGAGTCGCATGCCTGCCATTCGCCGCTGCAATTATCCTGCGGCGTTTTTGCCGTGGTTTTTGGCATATTAAAAAACCTGATATTATTGTTTTTGCAAGTGGGCAATTCGGCTTTTACATCGGGCAGGCCCCAGCCATAACTCATTTCCATATTCGACTGGCCGCTGCAAACCCATACTTCACCAATAAGTACATTATCAAGAATAATTTTGTTGTCACCTTTTAAGGTAATCTTGTAAGGCCCGCCTGCAGCGGGTGTTTGCACGGTAAGCGCCCAGCCTGCATCCCTTGTGGTAATGGTAGAATCGAGTTTATTATTCCACGATGTGGTGATATATATTTTTTCATTTGGCCCGGCCCAGCCCCAAAGTTTTACGGCTGACTGCTGCTGCAAAACCATATTGCTGTTAATAATATTTGGCAGGCGTATATCTGCTTTTGAAGCAAGGGAAAAAATGAGTAATACTGCAATGACCGGATATTTTTTCATGACAATTTTTTTGGCATTTAATTTTAGAAATAAGAGCGGGTGTTAAGTTATGTGTTTATTTGGAGCACTTAAAAATATTGGAGGTTTTTTTGAATTTTAGGATTGATAAATTTTCAAATTGCAGTTTCATAAAAGCCTGGTTAAACTGGTAAACAGGCTTGCACTGTGACTAAGCCCCTTCCCCTGAAGGGTTGTATGAAAGCCGTAAACCTGGCTGCACTTTGCTGAGTGATATTCCTGAGTACAAGGGAGTGACACAAGGAACGATGATAGTAGTAATACAGTTGGTGAAACAAAAAAAACACAAAAAATTAATTCAATATCTATAAAAAAACCGCAGCTTACTGACTGCGGTTTTTTTGATAGCTTAATTATTTTACTGAATAAGTTTTACAACCTGTTCCATGGGGATGCTGTTGGCAAGTGCCAGTACTTCGCTTTCTGTTTTGCCTTTAACTGTCAGTGTAAGCAGTGCACTGTTGAAAGGAACCTGCAGGCTGTAATCAGTTTTGCCATTTGCATTTTCACCCTGCTTTTCAAGCCTTGATTTATAGCCCTGCACTTTAACCATTTTGGTGTTTTCATCACGCATCATGCCGCCAAGCAAAGGGTTATTAAGAAACGCATTTAAACCTGCAAGCATGGGTGAGTTGCTGATGATCTCATTACTTGCATTGCCCTGTAAGCCATAGCTGCGGTGGATTGTAGCACCCACAAAACCAACATTTGCCATTACATGGTCTTCTTTGGGGTTGGAGCTGAGGGTATCTATTTTTGTGGGTAATAATTTTAAAACCTCCTGCCCTACAATCATATCAATTTCCTGCATGGCCTGCTCCAGGGCAAAATGTGCATCGGCTAATTTACCTGTACCATAAGCAGATTTTGCAGTTGCAATATCTGCTTTAAAATCCTGCGCAAAACACGCGTTTACTGCAAATAAAAACATTGAAAATATAATAAGTTACAAATTATTTGTTCTTACGTTTTGACAATCGCCCAGCAGCACGAGCGATCAATTCAATATCATAATTAATAAGAGCAAAGCCCTTATACTTATTCAAATAATCTCTAGTTTTTTTAATTGATTCACGAAATGAATTACCACCAGCAACAAACAGATCAAAAGCCTCAAGTACAACAGCTTTATAATCATCATTCATTTTTTCACGCTTTGCAGCTTCAAAAGTGTTAGCAACAACAGCCTGGGCTTTAAGAATCTTTGTTTTATGCTGTAAAAACCGAAAAGAATCACAAAGCGAATCAAGAAGACCAACAAAAGCATTAAGCATGGGTGCAGGAAGATCAACTGTTAAAGTAACAAGACCATCCCGATAATTAGAAACTTTAAAATCAAACAAATCACGAGCAGGAGAGGGAAGAACACTCCATGATGAAGTTTTTAAAAAATCAAATTGCATATAGTGAATATAAAACTATACAAATCAATGTCAAGAAAAAAATCTAATATTCGATTTTTTAAACAGGTAAAATATGGAAGATATTTTTGAAATAATAAAAGCTCTAGTAAAAAACAAAAGAACTAAACAAAAAATAGTTGCAGAGAAACTTTACAC
>CAXYYO010000101.1:0-2452 GCA_964293305.1 uncultured bacterium
ATTGGATAGCTGCGTCGGAGTAGGTTTGATTTCGCCCTTGTTTGCCTTTTGATGGCGCATACCATTGCGTAGCAGGATCAAACCAAATGGCAATATTTCCGCGACTCATGAGTGCTCGGTTATATGCGGGCCAATTGGTTGTGCGGTAGATTTTGTGTGTAGGCTTCTTCATTTGAAAATTATATCGCTGAAAAACCCTTTACAGATAGGTTTGTGCAACAAAGCCACTTCAAGATCAAGTACTTAAAATTATCAAAATGGTAAAAAGAATAAATTTAAATCGTTAAATAGAAAATCATGTAAAAATACTCAAAATCTTGCAATAAGTACAATCGCAACGTAAGATGAGAATTGCAGATAAGTCATTTTAAATTCCGTGTACGGCAAATTGCATTACATGGAACAAACCCACAATAGTTACAGCTATTGTGGGTCATTATCCCCTGTTCTCAACTAAGTTATAAGAAAAATACCCCTATCATTCGATTGATTCCTTTATATAAATAATAAAGTAAATATTTGTTTTCCATGAAATTTTATAAAATTCAGTATTAGACCTGTAGCGAAAACTTATCAAACGAAGTATTGGTTAATCTTTTTCTTCAACATCTTCCTTAAACTCAAACAAATCATTCATCGTACAGTTAAAGTATTTACATAACTTATCGGCGACTGGCAATTCAATACGTACAGCACGATCATAATACATACTCGTGAGCGTATTGCGATTGATGCCTGTCGCACGTACTACATCACTTAATTTTAAAATTTTTCGATCGCCCATGAGGCTGGATAACTTGCAAGTAATCATATATCAATTAATTTACAAAAAAATAACCTACTAAGAGTTATTTTAAGTTGTTGACTGAGTAATACCCTGCTATATTTAACCTACAGCAGATCATTACAACTTATAGAAAGCATAATTCATCTATTTCAACTAAATTATAACTTTTTAAATGTAAGGATTGAAGCTGTATTAGATTATTTTGTGGAGATGACCGCCATGTTGCCAAATGAATTATTGATCAGCCAGCAAGCTCGTGACTTAGGAAATCAATTAATTAAAGAAATGAACATCAATAGAAGTTATGGAATGGCTAATTTTCTTGGAGTAAATACTTGCTATGATAATCATCAGGCTGTACTTATTTGGACATTTCAACTGCTTGAAAGGGAACCTGCCTTAAATGAATTAGCAGAAATTAAAAAATATTTTCTTTTAATCTTTCCAGATAGTGTTTATCAATTAGCCTAAGTTGTTTTTAAAAATTATTTTCAGGGGGGGATTACCGGATAGTCTGATAATTCTGAATAAGATCATAATCCGCTGACGTTTAACTAATATTTACGAAATTCCACACTGACTGTATGGTGGATGGTACTCCATCGAGGTATAGAAACATTGGCTTAAAATAGGATTCAGGTTACATAATAAAAAAAGTCCAGAATTTATAGGCTTAATCTGGACAAAAAGGAAACTAAGAAAAAGAAATCTTGCTTAAAGTTAGGCAATCACTCCATGGAATTTCGTAGCAACCCAATCTGCAATCATAGAGCCCGCATTGGGAGCTATACTTTTCTATCAACGATGTACAAGCTATTTTATACTATGTACGACAAGGCATGGGGGTGGCATTATTGCCTGACTTGATCCTAGACACTATCACTACGTCTCCCGATTATTCTTAATTTTCGATGGGTATATTCATCCTTTTAATGACTGATGTGTGCTGAAAAAACAGGAGGTTTTAACTTGGTAAACCATACATACTCATCAGGAGTTTACCATGAGCAAGAAACACAAGACGTATACGGCAGAATTTAAAGCTGAAACCATCAAAGCAATAGAAGCCATTCAAGGCAATGTATCTAAAAACAGCTAGAGAACTCGGCATTTCCATGCAGACCCTTTCGCATTAGAATAATAAGGCAAAGGCAGGGACTTTAGCTGGTACTAAATAGTATTCATCTGATCTAAACGCTTTGCTCGAAGAAAATAAGCAACTTAAACAGCAGCTTAAATCCGCTGAAATGGTGAAATGAAACGTGAATTTCTAAAAAAGGCAGTAGCGTACTTTGCCAAATAAAGTCAGTAAGGTACGCCTATGTGAAATCCCAAAACACTTATTTCCGATTATTTTGATGGCACGATTACTTCATGTATCAGTTTCACGCTTTTATGATTGGCTAAAACGAGGTGTGAATAAACGATTAGTTCAGGTGGCCTAACTTAAATAAAAAGTCTCAGACAAACCGGGTACGGTTCACTATTTTTGTCGTGTACAGAGAGTTTTTCTATATAAAAGTATGATACTCACCTAGCCATTACTTAAATAATCACCCCACCACTGCATCATTTCAGTCCGTTGAACTAAGTAATCAGCATGATTATAACTGGCACGGGTACGGTTCTTATCAATATGTGAAAGTTGTGCCTCAATCCAATTAT
>CAXYYO010000102.1:0-2414 GCA_964293305.1 uncultured bacterium
AATACACGCATCGATTGGCTGGTGACTGAAACATCTGCCGTTTGAGCAGACGTGCCAATCACATAACTAAAATATAAAAAGTCGGGATAGGTCGGTTGCGGCGATTTGGGGAAATCTAAGCCGCCATCTTGATGCTTTTCCAATGCCAAATAAAAGTCATGTGCATAATGAATGGCAAAGATGGTATGCATAAAGAACCAAGCAGAAATAATGGTCAGGATGGATAAAATTAAGTGTCCTACTCGAATGGTGGGATCTGTGGGTAAATGATTAATTTCAATAATAATGGCAATAAAGCACATGATTAAGGTCATGAATACCAGCAGTAAAATGATCCATTTACTGGCATCTTGTTGCAGTGCGCGCTGCAAAATATGCGCATAATCTGTGTGCCAGAGTTTTTTTATGGTTAAGTATAAATAGTTATAAATGGAGATATTCCAACTGATTAAAAGACAGCTAGACCAACTCCACGGTGTTAGCCATTGTAAAAAATAATACAGCACTGCAATGGATGGAAAGATGATAAAAAAATAAGGGTGGTATTGAACGCCTATTTTGATTCGATGCAGTGAGTGTATTTTCATAAGGCTCTCTAGATCTATGTCTATTTTTATCAATACATTTTTGATCAATACAGCAGGATGTTTATTAGACTTAAGTTGTAATTTTTTGATTATGAGATATTTTTATGCATGAACGAAGGAAAAGTTATACGTTATTTCCCATCGAAAAAGGCTTTTTCATCAATAAATAGTCTAAGACTGAAGTCTTCGCAGGGCAAAATAAATAGAAAAATAGGCAAAACAAGCACACCATTATTTATCAGAAAAATAATGGTGTGCTCAATTTAAAAAAGAAAGGGGCTAAATGGCTGAATTGCGATTGATATTCAGATAAAACACGTGGGTGAGTAATTCAACAAATTTATGAACGGCGCTAGAGCTACTGTTTTTGTGGTAACTGACATATAAGTCCAAATACGGCAGTTCAACATCCAACGCACGAATGACCGTATTTTTCATGGTCAATGGCGCAACATAGCCGGGCAAGATGGTGCAACCTAAGCCCATGCCAATCGAGTTGATATTAAACAAGATGTTATCGGCTTTTTGTACAATATTAAATTCAATGCCATGGGTTTTGGCAAACTCTAGAATGGTGTTATGTAGCGTCAAAGATTGTTCTGCCGCAGGAATGATAAAATCAACACCATGCAATGCTTTCACTGGAATGCGTTCATATTTTGCTAAAGGATGATTTTCCGGCAAAATAAAAATTAAGGGTTCACGAAGCACAAATAAGCTTTCAATTTCATCACTGTTTAAATTCTGACGGGTAAACGTGACATCCAGATCGCCTTTCTTTAACAGTTTTATTTGCTCAGTATTATTGAGACTAAGCAATTCAATTTTTAAATCTGAATTTTGGACCCGTAAATTGGGTAACACATAAGGAAAAATTTTCATCTCTGCCACAGGCACAAAACCAATCCGCAACATTTGCTGTTTGGCTTGTAGGACTTGGCGTGCCATAGCAATGGCTTTG
Source organism: uncultured bacterium (assembly GCA_964293305.1). GTDB lineage: Bacteria > Bacteroidota > Bacteroidia > Chitinophagales > Chitinophagaceae > CALAGJ01. The sequence continues at coordinate 1,549 of CAXYYO010000102.1, forward strand.
TCTGCTTGAGCCAATGTGAGGCGAGCTTGTTCTAGAAATACGGCACCTTCTTCCGTCAGTTCAACTTTACGCTTGGTACGATATAACAGTTTTACGCCGACATCTTCTTCGAGGTCTTTAATTTGCTGACTTAAAGAGGGTTGGGCGGTATAAAGCTTTAACGCAGCTTTACTAAAATTCAGTTCTTCTGCAACGGTGATAAAATATCGAAGGTGTCGTAATTCCATATAATCGAGTCCAATGAGTAATCCAAAAAATGTCTTACTATAATTTGGCAAGAGTATAATCTATAAACAACTATGCCGTGAAGATGATTCTGCCATTTAGAAAATAAATGGTTTTTAATTTTTCATGACCATTTAAATATAAGAAAAAAACACGGCGAATAATCCATAAAATATCTTAATTGAAACAAAAAAAATATTTCACTAAACGCCGCTAAAAAACCATTATCCACTAAAAGTTGAGTCTATTTACTTTGTGACAGAGTACGTCACAGGAGAGCTTCTCATGAGTGGAAAAATTGATGTGCGTGAAATTGATGCTTTAGTCGATGCACAAAATGGACGTATCTCGCCATATATTTATACCGATCCAGATTTATATGAATTAGAGCTTGAACGCGTTTTTGGTCGTACTTGGTTATTCCTTTGTCATGAAAGCCAAATTCCTAAAGCGGGCGACTTCTTCAATACCTACATGGGTGAAGACCCGATTATTGTGGCGCGTCAAAAAGACGGCTCAATCAAAGCATTTTTAAATCAATGCCGTCACCGCTCTATGCGTGTGAGCTTTGCAGACTGTGGTAATACGCGTGCATTTACTTGCCCATACCACGGCTGGTCTTACGGTGTTGATGGTTCACT
>CAXYYO010000103.1:0-2408 GCA_964293305.1 uncultured bacterium
ATTGCTGGAATGGTGAATTGGATGCTCTTAAATTAACTTTCGCAAGAGATCTAATTATTTTAGAGAATGGAAAATTTGACGACAGTTTCTCTCCATCTGTAAAAAATTATAATCTTTACCCTTTGTTTAAATCATATTGGGCATATTTATTTAAAAAGCCAATTGATGAAATTCCTAACACTGTTTTAGATACCCAAAATATAATCCGTAACTATTTCTTCAAAAAACTGGAATGGTATGAGATTTATGATTTCATTGAGTTTACTATAAAATATTTACCAAATAAGTTTTTACAAGGAAAATATAAATCAACTTTTATAATCTTTATAAATAATGCGTTAGAAAGAGAAAATAGTGCTTACCGCATCATAAATGATGAAATAACACAAATCACCTCCGAACAAGAAATCCAATCCATCGAAGATGCTTTAGTAAATACCAATCCGTATTCAGGTGTTCAACAACATTTAAATCAAGCTTTAAAATTAATGTCAGATCGCCAAAAACCTGACTATCCAAATTCCATTAAAGAATCAATTAGTGCTATTGAGGCTTTAGGTATGTTGTTATTAGAAGATGATAAAATCACACTCGGAAAAGCTATTCCCAAATTAAGAACTAAATATGATTTACATCCAACTCTGATAGAGAGTTTAAATAAATTATATGGTTATACATGTGATGAAAATGGTGTCCGACATGGATCACCTAACCCATCAACAATGTCATATATAGATGCAAAATTTATGCTTGTAGCATGTACCAATTTTATTAATTATTTGATTGAAAAAACCAAATAAGCTAAAAATATATTCACCAAACTCATTCATGAAATGAGCTTTATACTTATAAAAACTGGGAAAATTCATGCACCATAAAAATCAAATAAAATTTGCTATCAGTATTTGTCTTTCTATTTCATCACTCGCTATACATGCCGAAGGCTATATCAATGAAAATATGGTGGTGTTTACATCCTCTATGGATCCAGATGAAAGTCCATGGAAAGACCATCCTAAATGTATTCCTATCCTACAAAATAGCGAATCCCCTAAAACATGGTCTGTGCAATATACCTATTTGGATAACACCCCGCTCACCTCAACATACCTCACCACACAAAAACCTTCGGCCCAAGAAGTTGAATGCGAACATCAGGTTCATTTTCCAGACCACATACAAGGCACTGGAATTTTCGAAAGCTTTTATCCCAATGGAAAACCACGCAGCCTTATTGAATATACAGACGGTATCTATAACGGCAAAATAAACTTCTGGTTCGCCAATGGCTTAAAAGAACAAGAATCCAATGTGAGCAATGGCATATCTCATGGTGAATACCGTATCTGGCATCCTAACGGGCAATTGGCACTTTCAATGGGCTATAAAGAGGGTATGCAAAACGGTATGAAACAACGTTGGTACGAAAATGGTGAACCGTGGACTTACGCACGTTTTGAAAATGACAACATAGTGGGTGAACTGAAACAATGGTACAGAAATGGAAAATTAGAACGCTTGGGTGCATACAGAGATGGCGTGCGTCATGGCACATATAAATCTTGGTATGAAAATGGCAAGCCTGAAGCAGTTTTAAATTACCAAGCTGGAAAAATTATAGATGCCCAATGTTGGACAGCATCAAATCAAACCATCTCTACAAAGAACTGCATTGCTCAATTTAGTGCTGAAGACTAATTGAATAGACTCATCTCACATGTAATCTATGCATAAACCTAGGGGTGAGTCACTCACCCATCCACTGCATTCTTGCCACGTGCCTTGGCCTTAAACAAAGACTTATCTGCTTTTTCTAATAATGCCATCCAAGACACGGCCCCGACTGCAACCCCTGCACTGACAGAAATTTGAATATTTTGATTTATTTCAGCAATATACAGTTCAGAGTCAGCAATTTCGTTCAGCATTTTATTGGCAATGACCAAAGCATCATGAAAATGAATCTGCTCGATTAGCACTAAAAATTCGTCACCACCATAACGGACAATTAAATCCGAAGTACGCACATTAAATTGTAATTTTTCTGCCACCAAGCGAATTACTTCGTCACCAACAATATGCCCAAAGGTATCATTGACCTGTTTAAAATCATCAATATCGAAAATAATTAAACCGATTTGAGTGAACTTTTCAGGCTTTCTTTCTACATATTTAATATATTCGTCCAAAGCTAAACGATTCGATACCCCCGTCAAAGTATCGGTATTGGCAATATTTCTAAGCTGAAATTCTAAAGCATCACGTTGTTGCAGCACACCTTTCAGCTTTTGAATGGCATCCAATAAGGTCACTGGATCGGCAGAGGAGTTTTTATAATCACTATCGGTCACTTTATACTGTGCCAACTGAAGAATTGAATTTCTAGCATCAATTAAAGGCTTAAACAC
>CAXYYO010000104.1:0-2396 GCA_964293305.1 uncultured bacterium
ACAATACACGGAAGCCTAAATTGGCAATCAACTGCATGACACATAAACAGCTCGTGGTCTTCCCACTACCGCCTTTCTCTGAGCAAAAGGAAATAATAGGAGTTCGCCCATGTTCCTCAATTGATTTCTTACTAACAGATGCAATTTTATTTTTTAGTTCTTCTACGCCAAATTCTTTAATGAAGTTAGGAATAAATGTTTCGCCCATATGCATTTTTAAATCATACACACTGGTTTCATAACCTGCCGCAATATTAGCGTCCAATTCAAGCGAATCCATCTCGATCTCCGTTTAATAATCAAATGATTTATTACCAACGAAATATTTGCATTTTTACCTAAAAGTTGCAATATTTATTTTATGATTAAATCAAATTTAGCCACAAATTTGGAATTTTTAATTCAAATTTTATTTGTAATCTATTGATTTAAATTTCTGTTTTATATATATTTTTTTATTTAAATTATAATAATTATTACAATGATTGCAATTCTTACAATTGCAATCATTAAAATAATAATTATATTTATTAGAATTGTAATAATTGGTGAAGAAACACAAACACAAATCAAATACGCACAACCTATTATTTTTTAATTCTCACCTGCCGCATTCTGACTTTTTGACATTCGATAAAATAACCTCGACGACCTTTAAATTGGAAAAAACCATGAAAGCAAAAATTATCAAACTGCTTATATTTACAACACTTGTAGCATCAGCAAACTTCACACAAGTCTCCACCCCTTCCAGCGAACCAAAGGATAGATTTCCAAAATGGTAATATAAAAGAAATCCAAAATACCCAAAAGGAAGGAATGTTTGCTTGTTGTTAGAGAAAAATGGCAAAATAATTGTTATTTATCATACGCCAGACAAAATAAATTCATTAAAGGTTCGATATACGAATTAAAAACAAAGAAGCTGAATTCAAATCAACATGCACTTGACTCATTAACATATGCATCGACAGATTTAAAAAATTTAGTGCTTGGTCTCAAGCCAGGAGCTACCATAAATACACCAATGGGTACAAGAATATCCAATGGAATCAAAGTGATATTCTTGATGCTTTTAAATTGGTAGATAGCCTAAAAGGGGGCATAGAAGGAACAGGCTTACATCAAGCTACCTTTTTATACTTTACTATCCCAACTGCGTTTGGTGTCACAATACTTTTGATAAATTAGACCCGTATATTGAAGGCGGATATACCATTAAATGACTACCAACAGTAGCGTGAGGTAAAATAAACTCCACACCCCCAATTGCTTGCAGAAGGTTTCAGCAAACCTAATGAGGCTTTCTCTCCATCCAACCCACTACGCAGAACATTAAGGATATTGACGCAAACCCGCAATTCTTAATGCTGACCATAGCAAGGCTCTTCCGGGTCAGCAACCCACTATTTCATTTAGCCTGCTTTTAAACAATACAAATGGAAAGGTTACGCATATTCAAGGGCTCAGCGAACACCCAGTCATTGGGCTAATGTTTTGCACAGAAAGTAAATAAGGGCGGCATTATATGAACCCCCTCCCCCCAAAACCATCCATGCTCGCCAAAATCCAAGATGTGAAAAATTCGCTTTACATCTTCATAGTTTCCAGATCCCTTTTGACTTACAGGGGGGGGCAGGCTTAGTATTACTAGAAAATCATGCTAGGTTTACAGAGATTACTTTACAATTTACTGGTTTTTAATGCTTAGAAATCAATTCTCTTGGTGAGATCACTTTAAGTCGCAAAATTTTTATGAGACATCATAATCATACCAACATAAAAGAAATCTTTTTTGCAGCATTATCATATTTAATTGAGCAAAATTCTCTGGGGAAAACTAAGGATTGTGTATGTTTGTACAAGATTTAAGGGTAAACATTATCTCTACTTGGCAAACAATTTTTGCAAAGCGATTCAAATAAATTATACGCAAAACCAAAATCCCGCTCAACATCAAGACAATTTTACGAAACGACGTCTTAGCAAGAAGGCGAAGCTCGCAATAATCGAGATTGCAATACTTGTATTAATAGAGCTTTCAGGGGTAGTTCTTTTTAATGCACATTCAAAATCGAAACCTACCTCACCAACACTCCTAAATGCTCAAGAAATAGCATTCCAACAAGATGAAATTTTAAATAAAGTATGTAAGCGTCCGCTGAACACACCTTATGAATTCATCCTATAAGCCTTAATTTAGTCCCCACTTAAAAACAAGTGGGGACTAAAATTTATGACTACAAATCACCAGACATCCATCGCATCTCTTGCGAAAAAACGAAGAACATACAGTGCTGAATTTAAACAGCAGATCGTTCAGGCTTGTAAAGCACCGGACGTTTCAATTGCTTCGGTCGCTTTGCAACATGGATTGAATACAAATCTTGTATCCA
>CAXYYO010000105.1:0-2388 GCA_964293305.1 uncultured bacterium
GGATAAATTAGGTATCCATTATGATACATGGGATAATGCTGATAATACAGCTGGTACATGTTTTTGGCACGCTATATCAAAAGGTTTGGGTTTAACTATGCATCAAATTGCTGATAAAATAAATACCATGACCGAAAATTTACCCCCTAGTTTACAACACAAATATAAAACGAAAAGTGCAATTGTAAATAAATTAAAAAATTATAAAACAACTCCATTTGGAATGGGACCAAAAGAATATTGTATTATACCCAAAATATCTCCAGATACGGCTTTGATTATTTTTGCTGTTAAAGAAATTAAACCAAAACAATTTAAAACTATCGGTATATTCTGTGTTTTTCCTGAAAATACAAAACCAACAAAAGTTATATTTTTGTGCGATTACGTGTTTTTACATGGTGGTCATATTGAAATCATGACTCTCAATGGAAAACAAATTAATAATTCATGGTCTCAAGATATTAAAAGTGTTGCAAACGAATTGAAAAGTATTTTGACTCGTCCAACATGTAAAAAAATGTTGAAAAAAATTTAAAACGTATTTATATCTATATTATCATATTGTCCACTTACACTACCTTCTATTGTACCTGGTAATCCTTCTAAACCAAATTTAATGTTTGTTTCCGTGTTGGCCATTTTTATAGGCGGTTTCACTGGTTTGCCATCCACATATACTGTTCCACCACCTTTACCATCAAACTTTACATCAAATTTATGACTTTTATCCATATCAATTGGTTTTCCTGATGAATCCTTTACTATTTGTGCAGTACCGTAAGGTAAACCAATTGCCAATTGTCCATCTCTTATACCCAAACGATAAGCATTACCCCCACCCTTACCTGATGGTTTTAATTGAAAAAATACACCAGTACTATGTTGTACTATATTATCAGTTCCATTTGCTCTAAAATCGAACGATATTGTTTCTAAATCTCTTACTTCTTTTTTAGGGACTACAAGTGCAATTTCATTTCTATGACGTTTTTTACTATTACCTTCGTTAGAACCATCTGTGGATTGTGGATCTATAGACGAGGAAATACTTGTTCCATTCTGGGAGACCTGTAAATCACCATCATTCCATTGTAATAGAGCCTGTGTCGTAAAACCACCAATAGTTACATTATCTATTTTGTCGGCGTTAGGAGGATTGGCGGCATACACTTCCTTGGGATTTTTGGGATTTTTATTACTTCCTCCTCCACTTGGAGGTACACTTGGTCGTTGTGCACCACTGCCAACTGCAGGTTGTCCAACGGGTTTATTATTAGGTTTCCATTTACCATCTTTAAATTGAAGGTATCCTCTTTCAACCAAGTCTTTATAAACCGAATCTTTGTTCACAATACCACTTTTATTATTTTTAGTATAAGCTGCTAACGCTTTGGCAAGTAACTCTTTAGTTGGTGCAGTTGTCGTAGTTGTCACACTATCACGACCTAAACTTGCTAAACTCGGACACTTGCCTTGACTATTCCTTACTCCACCGCCTGGACATGTATTTGAACCACCTGAATTTACACACTTGCCTTGACTATTCCTTATTTGACCACTTGGACAATTTTTTGGTTTTTGAGTTGGTGGTTTTTGAGTTGGTGGTTTTTGAGCTGGTGGTTTTCGAGTCGGTGGTTTTTGAGTAGGTGGTTTTTGAGCTGACGGTTTTTGAGCTGACGGTTTTTGAGCTGGTGGTTTTTGAGCTGACGGGTTTTGGGCTGGTGGTTTTTGTGCTGGGGGATATACATAGTTATAGTTTTGATTTACCATCCATAATGACACAAATATGACAACAAAAGTTATTAATAATATAATGATGTACATTTATTTATTAAATATTTTATATCAACAATCTAAACATTCCCTATCTTCACAATATCTACACATGTCATATTCAGGGGGTTCGGTAGTTTTCATAGACATTGCTGGTTTCATAATTCTAGATTCCCATGGGACATTATATTCGACGTACAATTTTGAAAATGATGCTAAACTAATGTTACTTTGTAACACATTATCGACTAAAGTTGATTGATAAATTTTAAAATCAACTATAGACTTTTTGTGACTATTATAGCCACATTTATATTGATAATTTATATCAAAATTATATTTTGCTAATTTATTGAACAATGTATCGTTAAGTGTTACATTTTTCAATAAATTATTACAAGGTTGTTGTGAAACGAGTTTTACTGTACCAGTATTGTTAAAATTGAACCATATATTAACATTGTAATCATCACCATCGTTTTCAAAACTATACCAAGTAGTATATGGATAATATTCATTGGTATTTGCAACACGTAATTCCATAGTACACGCCATGTTACCCAATGATTGTTCCGCACAATTATTAAGTCCTTCTCTTCCAAAATAATACCA
>CAXYYO010000106.1:0-2386 GCA_964293305.1 uncultured bacterium
GATCAAACACTTGCTGTATCCGTTCAGGGTTTACAGGAGGAATGGTCAAAAAGATAGGTATGATACGATTTTTTTCACATTTTTCTTTAATGGTTTGTAATGAATCAATGACACTTTCTCCTGATACACCACCGCGAATACTGTTACTTCCCCCTAAGACAAACAGATACTTAGGTTTGAAAGGAAGTACTTCACTGTCAAAGCGTTCTACCATCATTTCTGCAGTATCTCCGCTTTTACCTAAATTTTTCACAGCAAAAGGTAAATAAGATACGTATTCAAACCGTTCATCTGACGGAGGATTTGAAATAGCTCCCCCGCCATGAGTGATACTATCACCAAAAACCGCCCACTTATAACTGCCTGTTTTTACGGTAAAAGAAATAGCATCAGAGTAAGTTCCAATTGCTTGATCATCCCCATCTAATGCTCGAACCCGCCAATAATAAGTACCAGATTCCACATAAGGATGAGAATCATAACAATCAAATCCCCATCCTCCTTCAATCATATAAGAACGTATTCGATAGCGGGAAGGGTTTATACCATTGGGATTTTCCGGTGAATGGTTTGTTATTTCCACCTCATACCGAGCAGCTCCTAAAACAGGTATCCATCCATATACAGGATATAAAGGCGTAATATGATTTTTCTTTAAAAAAACCGTTGGTGTTGGTTTTTGAGGATTAATCGTCCCCTTCCATAAGCCAATGGGGGCAGAAAAATCTCCAACCGGATTTTTTTCTAAATCTAAGGGGCGCGCTCGATAATATAGTTTTCTCAAATTTTTATCCGCGAGCAAAGATAAAGGAAGCTCTACCCCAGGGGTAGAAATACCTGTTGTTGTTCGATAAACAAGCTGTTCATCTGAGGCTAGAGTGTTACCTCTTAGGGGTTTTGTAGCAATTTCCAGTTCATAGCTAACAGCATCTATCCCATTTTCCCACATAAGCTGTATTTTTCCATCCTGAGCATATCCAGTAACAGTCACAATACAATAGATTGCAACGCATAATATAATCTTCAGCAAATTCACTACCATTCATTCCTTTATCTTTTTTGTCTAGTATACCATAATACCCATAAAAATAGTGTAGAGGGGAGCTAAAAAATAAACTCCCCTCTACACCTTTCTCTTTATATATGGATAAAATAAGTTAGATTACTTCGTAAGAACAACAATAATCAGCTACGGTTTTTACCTGTAATTTAAAGCGAGAATTAGCAGGAACGTTAAAGCTATCTCCAGCCTTATAAGTTTGCCACTGCGTTTCACCAGGTAACAACACTTCCATTTCCCCAGCTAAAATTTCCATGACTTCAGCAGCCTCTGTGCCAAAATCATAGTCACCAGGCAACATAATCCCGAGTGTCTTTTTGCTGCCATCAGCAAAAACCACAGTACGGCTGGTTACTTTCCCATCAAAATATACATTAGCCTTTTTTATTACTATTACATTTTCAAATTGTCCCATCATTCATACACCCCTCAATTTTTTATTTTTATAATTCAATTAAAGTATAAGTGCGGCTGCCCAGCCCAATTTCCTGCCCATACTCTAGCTGAATGTCGCCTTTAGTCCCTGGATGCAAGCCATCAAATTTTTCCTCACCAGCAGCATGACCTTGGGATAATAAAGAAGCTGTAAGGCCAATCTGCTTATTGACCAAATCATAGCTGGCTTGATCAATGGCTACCGGGTCAGTCGATGCTAAAAAGCCAATGTCAGGTACAATCGGGGCATCACTCCATGGCACGCAGTCACAGTCAGGAGTAATATTAATCAAAAAGTTAATATAACCAATACGTCCTTCCATACTTTGCACTACACCATAGGCATACTCTGTCATTTTTTCCATGAAACCTGCAACTTCACATCCCCAATTCATGCCAATGGCTTTCACTGGACAAACTGTCATACATTCCCCACAGCCAATACATAGCTCTGGATTGTTGGATGCCTTTTTATCCATAATGGAAATGGCTTCTTCCGGACAAACGGGAGCACATTTACCACAGCCAATACACTTATCGTGATTCACTGAAATAGTAACAGAATGCTGTTCTTTCTTACCAACGGCTGGCGCACCGCCCATAGCCATATTCTTGATAGCCCCGCCAAATCCAGCCATTTCATGGCCTTTAAAATGCGACATTACAATCATGCTATTGGCGCTCACAATGTCTTTCGCCAATTTTACAGTTTGAAAATGTTTTTTGTTAATCACAACTTCCTCAATATTTTGGCTGCGCAATCCATCAGCAATTACCAATGGAGCGCCAGTTACAGAAAAATCAAAACCATGCTCAAGAGCTGTAACCAAATGATCAATGGCATTATGGCGGCTCCCCGGATACAAAGTATTGGTATCTTGCAAAAATGGG
>CAXYYO010000107.1:0-2385 GCA_964293305.1 uncultured bacterium
GGATTTTTGGGGAACTTTGGGCTATCGTATTTTAGATATCTAATTAGAGCAACACCAGCCACAAGATGTGAAAATGAAGATTAAGGGGCCTTATCTTGGTCTAGAAGCACATTTTTAATCAAGTGTATTTATTGTACGAAATAACCTACACAGAATGCAGTGAATTGAGCCTATACAGCTCATCTAAAGTTACTTATATTTAAGTTATACAGAGACAGGATGTCTCATAAAAGTAAAATAAAAACAATAAATGAAAATAAGGCAGGATGCTTAGGCCAAACAGGAGTTTCGCCATTCACTGATATGAAAAAAGCTTCGACAGGATGTCGGGGCTTTTTTTGCTTAAAGCTTAATACACAAAACTCTAATTCATAAAAAAGCCCATACAAGATGAGCTTTTTAAAGATAGAAAATATATTAACTCAATGCACGTTGCGTTTTTAAATCTTTTTCCGTTGGAGCAAGAGTTTGGATTGTTTCTTCTTCGGTTTCGCTCTTACCAATAAAGAACACAGCAATTGCTGCAATCACAACAGGAAGACCTACGGCCATAAAATTAATTTGATGTGGCAATTCTTTCGCTAATAAAAAGCCAATTAAAATAGGCCCGACAATTGCCCCAGTACGACCTATTGCCGATGCCCAACCAATCCCTGTCGAGCGTACAGATAATGGATAATACTGTGCAACGTAGCTGTAAAGTAAAATCTGAGAGCCAATTGCAGAAGCTCCAGCAACAGCAACCAAGAAATAAATAACAGGCTGTGGCGAATTAAAGCCCAACAATGACAATGCCACTGCACCCGCCAAGCATAACGTAATAATAACGGGCTTTAAATGGAATCGATCTGCCAAAATACCACCACCGACAGTCCCAATAACAGCACCAATATTCATTGCCAACAAGAACATCAAGCTACTGCCTAACGAGTACCCTGCAGCCATCATTAATTTTGGTAACCAGCTTCCTAATGCATATAGTGTTAATAAGCACATAAAAAAGCACAGCCAAAACAATGCTGTACCTGGCCCGCGACCTTGTTGATAGAGCGCTTTTACTGTCGTACCACCTGGCACAACAACTTCAGATAACTCAAGCTGAGTATTTGAACCACAAGATTGATCTGGAGCAATCGTCTGTAGCATTTTCCGCGCTTCATCATGACGCTTTACTTTCACTAAAAATATTAAAGATTCTGGTAAATATTTCCATACTAAAGGCAATAATAACAATGGAAAACCAGCAATAAAAAACATAATTTGCCAGCCAAAATTTGGCGTAAACCAAGAACCAAATAACCCTGCCATAATTCCCCCCATGGCATAGCCACTAAACATGGTGGTGACCAAGGTACTGCGTAATTTTTTGGGTGCATATTCAGAAGTTAAAGCCACTAAGTTAGGTAATACACCACCAATTCCTAAACCTGCTAAAAAGCGCAAAATACCAAATTCAGTCGGATTTGATGCAAAACCACCAGCAAAAGTAAAGCTACTAAATAAAAACACACAGATCATGATGACTTTTTTACGACCAATTTTGTCGGCCAAAGTACCAAACAGCATCGCACCAAACATCATCCCAGCCAGTGCAGTACTCGCCAGCATACCGGCTTGAACAGTCGTAAGCCCCCATTCCTTCATCAATAAAGGTAAAGCAACCCCATTAATGGCTAAATCATAGCCATCAAATAAAATTAAAATTAAACACCAAAGCATAATACTCAGATGAGACTTGGTGAATTTTGCGTTATCTACGACATCATTCACATTCATTGTGTTTGTCGACATGAAACCTCACCTCCAATTGTGAGCGTAATTTAGGCTTACAATGCTGGTTTGGATAGATATTGTCCAAAATCTCAAAAGTATAGCTTGATACCTTTTGAGTATTTACATCATATTTCGTCACTCAAGGTGAGGAAAAATCATAGAAATTAGAAATATTTACTTAGTCATTAAGTAATGAACCTAGAGGTTAGTTTTATTTATTAATGATATCAATAAGTTAAAAATTAGGTATTAGCAATCAGACAATAGATGATTTGATCTAAAGATTGTTAGATTTAACCGCTCATTTTTCTATTTTTCATTAAAATATAATTATTGAGTTTCAAAAATAACTGATTAATTACGATGGTACAGACTAAATTTAGTCTCTTTTATATGATTTTTCTTAATAAACTGAATCCTTTAACCTTAAAACAATAAAAAGATCATTTTGATTTCAGGTTTAAATTGGGTGGTTTGAATCCTGGGTGTGGGCTGAATATGTCGTACTACTTTGACCCTTCTTCCATTTGTTATCTTATATTTCCTTCATTTTTATTTTTCCTGCATAAAAAAACCCCCTCAGCCTTATGACTGAGGGGGTTTTTAGAATTA
>CAXYYO010000108.1:0-2380 GCA_964293305.1 uncultured bacterium
TCTAGGGATTTAGCGGCATTATGCATCTTTTTTTCCTTACTTCCTATTGATTTTTGATGAGCTAAACGCCCTCCGCCTTCAGTACTTTTTTTCTTTGAAGCACCTTTTGCCTTCTGTTCTATTTTACGAGCCTGTTTTCGCTTTTCCTCCGCAGCCCTTTCCAATCGGGCACGTTCCGCAATAAATTGTTCGTATTCTGCAGCTTGGCTCTTACGTTCTTCCTCTTTCTGACGAAGATAATCAGAATAGTTTCCCCAATACTCAGTGATTTTGCCATCTTTCAGTTCCCATATTTTATCTACTATTTCATCAAGAAAATAGCGGTCATGGCTAATAACTAACAGTGCACCTGTAAAATATTTTAGCTGTCCAATTAGAAAATCAATTCCTTCACGGTCTAAATGGCTCGTAGGTTCATCCGCTAAAATACCATGAACCTGTGCCGATAAGGCCTGTGCTATTTTAAGCCTTGTTTCTTCACCACCGCTCATGGTCTGTATATCTAATTGCTCAACACCGAGCTTGCCTACAAGTGCAAAATCTTTTTCCTCCTGCAAAGTTACTTCGTCCAACTGGGGAATATAGGCAAGTTCACCCAGACGATTCATTTTACATCCTGGGGGAATTAATTCTCCTAAAAGTACCTTGAGTAAAGTGCTTTTTCCTGCACCATTTGCTCCTACTAAACCAATACGGTCATAATCATATACTTCTAATTCATTTATATCTAAAACATCGCGTCCTTTGAATTCCACACGAATGTCTTTTGCTTTTAATATCAATTCCATAACATTTCCTCCTGTCTATAATCGCATGCTTTCATTTGCTTGTACGCAGGGAAAACCCTGCGATTTTAGCAGGAAGAATTACATGAAAATAAGATACATAAATATCCCTCCAATATTATTTTATTTTAAATCTAATTTTCTAACCTCTGTTATCATTGGGCACACTATAGCAATGCCAATAATTAAAATACCTGATAGTAAAAACCAATGGTTTACACCAATTCTATCAGCAAAGAATCCAGAAAGAATTAATCCAATTGGCATAGCAAATGACATAATACTTCCGGTCAAAGAAAATACACGTCCTAAATATTCAGGCTTAATCTTCTCCTGAAAAAGAGCTGTTTGCACACCGCTATAAAATGGCACCGAAAGCCCCATTACTGCACAACAAGCTACAAATATAACAAATCCACTTGGAGGAAGTAATCCTGAAACGGCTAAACTGGCTCCCATTATAAAGAATGAACCTGTTATTAGTAATACACGCTTTTCGAAGCCCCCTAATTTTCCTAATAGTAAGCCTCCTGCTAACATACCAGATGCAAAGGCAATTTCGGTAATAGAGATATGCACAGGTGTTCCATTAAAGTATTCCATGCTTATTAAAGGAAATAGTGCATTAATTGGCATATAAACAAAAGTATATAGTGTTCCTAAAAGTAATAAGGCAAACAATCCTTTGTTTTGTCTCAGAACGACAATTCCTTCTTTCATTTCTCTTATGAAATTTGGTTCCAAACTTTGCACTTGATTACCCAGCTTAGGTATACGTACAATTGCTACCGTAATAGATGCAATCACAGCACCCAATACGTCGATGGCAATAATAGCATTTAAATCCCAAACGGAGTATAAGAGTGCTGCAACTGCCGGACTAACAATATAGCTTATAGACTGCAAAGACTGACTATAGCCTGCGCATTTCGTCAGCTGTTCTTCTGGTACTAAAAGTGGCGTAACCGCATTGAGTGCTGGGGTATGAAAAGCTGTTCCAATGCTACGGATAAACAATACTACCATAACCGCCCAGACAGGTAGCTCCATATACAATGCTACAATAGCAAGCACTGCCCCTGCTGCTGCGATAATTAAATCAGCACCAATCATTATCTTCTTTCTATCATGACGATCCACTAATACACCAATGGCAGGTCCAAAGACCGCATAGGGTAAAAAACCTACTAGTGAAGCCATAGACAAGACCATCGCAGATCCTGTTTTTTCTGTAAGGTAAAAAATAATCGCCATTTGCAGGATGGCACTAGTGATTAATGATACTGCTTGCCCTGCCCATATTGTATAAAACTTAAGTTTCCAATTGTTGTATTTTTCCATTTATATTATCTCCTGCATATTATTTTGCTTGAATTTCTATTTTGAATAGCATTCTAGGCAATAAAAAATGCAGGCCTAAATCCACAATGTGGCTTTTGGTCTGCATACATACAATTTGGAAACATTCATATTAAAGACATAGTTAAATAAAGGTATAGTTAAATAACCTATATCCTCACCGTAACTAATGAATGCTCAATATCGTATAAATAAGCACAACAAAAAAGCCTATCATCGGGGATAGATTCTGCTTT
>CAXYYO010000109.1:0-2327 GCA_964293305.1 uncultured bacterium
TTTCTGCGCTGCTCTGCAACAAAAGATGTTAGCCCAAATAAACCCAAACAGGAAATAGCAATGGCCAGTACGGCAAAAAAACTTGCCAGCTTGCTGATGCGCTCTTCATTGCTGAATTTCTTTGCATAATCATCATCTACAAACTGGTATTCAAAAAGCTGGTCAGGATTGAATTTCTTAAATACCGTTTCAATTGTACTTACTGCATCTTTAGCATTTTCTGCGGGATTTATTTTTAATGTAATAATATTCTCGGCTTCGTTTACCAAACTAAAAACAGTTGGTCTTGGTTCATCATAAGGAGAATTCATGATCATGTTTTTTACCACGCCCACTACTTTGTATGGTTCATCCCACCACAATACTGTTTCGCCAACAGCATTTTGAAAACCCATAAATTTAGCCGCAGCTTCATTCAGGATAATTGCAGTTGAATCTGTAGCAAAATCCTTAGAGAGATCGCGGCCTTCTTTAAACTGCCAGCCGATGGTTTTACCATAATCATAAGAAACAGCAATGCTGGCAAAATCGGTGGAAAGATTGGGGTCTTTTCCTTTCCAGTTAAGGCCACTGGTACTCGACCATGTTCCTGTAGTAGGGCTCTGAGATTCTGCCATTGATATAATCGCACCTTTTTGGATCAATTCATTTTTAACCGCATCAAAATGATCATGAATGGCAGCGTTCATGGTGGATACACTTACAAGGCCATCACGTGTATAACCTACGGGCCTGTTCTTTGCAAACTGAATTTGCTGGTAAACAATAATAGTTCCTATAATTAAGGTAACGGAAACCGTGAATTGTAATACCACCAGCACTTTGCGGGGAATAGCTGCAAAGCGGCCTGCCTTGAAAGTTCCTTTCAATACTTTTACTGGTTTGAATGACGACAAGTAAAATGCAGGATAACTTCCGGCAACCAATGCAGTAAAAAGAATAAATCCGATACTTATCAACCAGAATACAGGATTGCTCCAGAGAATGGACATTTCTTTATTGGAAACTTCATTAAATAATGGAAGTGCTAGCTGTACCAGCAATAAAGAAAATGCAAATGCAAGTACAACTGTAAGCAATGATTCACTGAAGAATTGTAGAATCAGTTGACTGCGCAAAGAACCCACTGTTTTACGGATGCCTACTTCCTTTGCACGTTTCTCACTACGGGCCGTACTCAGGTTCATAAAATTGATGCATGCAAGTAACAAAACAAACACACCAATAATCCCAAACATCCACACATATTGTATAGCGCCACCAACATTTTCACCATTTTTAAATTCTGAATACAAATGCCACTTACTCATTGGCTGCAAAAAAAGTGCAGGCTTTTTTTGTGCAAGTTGTGCATTCATTTTTTTTAGTTTGGCATCTTTAATGTTTGCCGAAACTTTATTTATATCAGCATGCTCATTTAACTCTGCAAAAAGTGTAAAAGAATTTGCCCTCCATGGATTGTCTGATGCTTTCACCCATGTTGTATTATTATAGTAGATATCCCATGTTGACATAAAACCAATATCTGCAAAAGTGGAGTTGTGCGGAAAATCTTCATACACGCCGGTTACTTTTACATCAATCCTGTTATCAATTTTCATCATTTTATTTACAGGATCTGCATTTCCAAAATAAGCTTTTGCAGTTGATGCAGAAAGTAAAACAGAAGAAGGGTCTTTCAGGCTGTTCCAATTGCCCTGCAACATTTTCAGTGATAGCATTTCAGGGGCTCCAGGCCCAAAATAAACACCCCTTTTTGTCAGTTTTTTTTCATCCGCTGACAGGGTATGATTATACATTTCCGCAGCCATTACTACATGTTTAAAATCGCTGCCATAATTGTTACGTAGTTCCTCTGCAAGCGGATATGGTATGCTGTTCCAGGTTTGCACTTCCCCGTTATTGGTTACGTTTTGTATCACCTGTGCAATGCGGTTGTAGTTCTGGAAGTTTTTATTAAAAGCAACTTCATCATAGATCCACAAGCCTATCAATATAGCTACGGCCATACCAATAGATAAACCAGCAATATTGATAAAAGAATGCATCTTACTTTTACCCAAATTTCTCCACGCGGTTCTGAAATAATTTTTTATCATAAGTCCTCCTAAATCCTCCCTATAGGGAGGACTTTTATCCGTTCCCTTTTGAAAGTTTTTTTAAAAAATTTGTTATCAACTTTTGTACTTTACTCATCGTCCGTTGTGTCACTCCCTTGTACGTTCGGATTATGAATGAACTTTTACCGAAGCGCAGATTGCTATTCCGTTCTCAAACTCTTTACAGGATTGGCAATTGCAGCTTTTATTGATTGAAAACTTATCGTT
>CAXYYO010000110.1:0-2324 GCA_964293305.1 uncultured bacterium
AGCAAGCTAATAGGGAGTTAGTATGAAAAACATACGCTTACGCCCGTTGGTTTCTGCAATTTTATTAACGGGATGCACGACACAAGCTTTTGCACATTTGGGCTTAAACTTGTCTGTTGATGTTCGATCTTTAACTATGGGGAATGCAGTTACCGCAGACCCTCCAGGCATTAGTGCCATTCATTTTAACCCAGCAGCTCTAACTAAACTGAAAGGTTTGCAGACGGATGTACAGGGACTAATTGCAAATTTTGATGTGCAACGTGAATTTTCAGCACCTGCGGGCTATAACGTTTTTGGTTTTTCTGATGACCCATTAATTTGTAATGATAGTCCAGATAATCCATCAAGCTTGTGTACAGATTTCAAAGATTCTGTTCATGGTGATGTAGAATATGCAAGCTTATATATTCCAATTTTGAAGAAGGTTGTAGATTTAGGTGCGGGTTGGCCAGTAATGGCGCCAACGGGTGGTGTGTCATATAATCCACCTGGCTCTAAATTGACTTATGCAACAGCAGCTTATGCACCAATGGTTGCCGGTTTTGGTTCTGAAAATGGTAACCCTGGTAATTTTATGGGGCAGCAGGTTGCCATTGAGCGTATTACTTATTTATCGCCATCTATTGCTTATCAGGTCAGTGATGAGCTTTCGATAGGTGCATCTATTGGGATGTCATACAATGCGATTGCATTGAAAACGGACTTACGTTTCCCCAATGAAATGATTGGCGTACTACGGATGGTAGATGAATCTGTTTGTGCACCATTTAGAAATGATTCCAATGAAATTATTAACTTACTTTTGTTCGGTTTATGTAATGCCGATGAGGGGATGAATCCATTTGGTAAGTTTGGACAAATGGAAGTCCAAATGGAGCAAAGTCTCAGCCCAAGTTATAATTTAGGGTTAATGTGGGAACCTACAGACGAGTTCGGTTTTGGTATGGTTTATCAAAGTTCTGCAAAAATGCGGATGAAAGGTAAATACTTTATTGATAATGCCAATGCACCACGAGAATTAATCAAAGGTCTTAATCAGTCAGCAACAGGGCAAATTCTTGCAGCTATTTTAGGTTTTCCAGGCTATGTTCCGCCAACAGAGTCGGGTTTAATTGCAATGGATCTTGAATATCCTGCGCATTTTCAAACTGGGATAAAATATAAAATTTTACCTATTAAAATTAACTTTTTAAATATAACAACTTTAATTTAAATGATGCTGAATAGTATTTTCAAGTGCGATTATTTTCTCTCGAATGATTTGTGGCATTAATGTCTTTTTCATTTCCACTTTATCGACAAAAACCACAACTGCTTCACCTAGAGCCACTATATCATTTTGCTGTGTACTATATAAAGCATAGCTCATACGCATTGCACTATTACGCAATTCTTCAACACGTACCCCTATATGTAATACATCAGGATAAAAAATAGGTTTTAAATATTTGCACTGATTTGATGCAACTACAGTATTTACATCATAACTAAAAATATCGAGTTGATCGAAATACCAAATACGCGCACTTTCCATATAACGGTAATACATGACATTATTAACATGCCCAAATGCATCCATATCTCCCCAAGCAATTTTCTGTTCAACAATTTTTGGATGGCTATGTCCTGTATTACAAACAGCAATACCTGTACCAAAGTCAATAAATCTATTACCTTCAACATCCCATAGTTCAGCATTTTTTGCTTCTTTTACATATACTGGATAAGCGTTTCCTTGTCCTCTTGCAAATACTTTTAACTTTCTTTCTTGTAACTCACTATTGTTCATTTTTAAACCTTTTTTTAAAATTAAAAATATACATCTACTAATTTTCAAAGTTCTCTATGATTTTCAAAAAGTAATATATGAATAATCTAAACAATTAATTATTACGGAAAAGAGTAGTGAAAAAGTAACCATCGGAGATATTTTTATGTGTATTTAAAAGTATATAAATTGGAAAGAAAAGGAAGGTTTTATGATAAGAATTTAATTGATATAAAAAGGAAGTATGATATTAATTATAAAGATTATTCTTTATAATTAATAGGAATATAAATAGTGAACTCTACACCTTGTGGAATATTTCTAACTTTTAATTCTCCTTGCATATTTTGTTCAATAATTATTTTACTCATATACAAACCAAGCCCTGTACCGTTATAACTATCTTTTGTTGTGAAGTAAGGTTCAAATATTTTATTTATAATTGACTCATTGATTCCACCTGCATTATCTGAAATTAATATTTTGATATGGGTTTGTATTCTTTTTGTTTTAATTAAAATATGAGGATTTTCAATATTTTTTTCTAAAAAAG
>CAXYYO010000111.1:0-2313 GCA_964293305.1 uncultured bacterium
CTCTATAGCTTGGGAGCTGGAATTCTTATATTCAGTATTCTGCTCATTTTTTATTATCTCAAACAGCGAATTTCCTATTTTACGCTCATGTTCAGTATGGCAATAATGCTCTGTATGAGCGTGAGTCTTGGGGTCAGAATTCTTGATGTGCAAAATAATGCGAATCAGGTTTCTTTCCAGAAAAATATTACGGCAAATATGCCAATTGTGTTTTATCACAACTATTTTTATGATGTTCCATTCCTTCTCAATCTACAAAAACCTGTTTATTTGGTGGATGACTGGGAGAATGCCAGCCAAGACAGTAGTTCAGAACAACTCAAGGATGGCCTGATTTTTGAACCCGAACGTAGGCAATACCTTTGGTCCGATTCCATCCTGGATCAAAAAATAAAATCTGGAGAAGCCCTTGTCGTGCTGGCTCGCAGCAACTCCTTTACCCCTCATTATGCGAATGTTCAAGTTTTACATTATCGCAATTATGATGTGTATTTTTTTAATACTATCGGTCCAGTACAAAAATAAGACCAAGCCTGCATTTGCAGGCTTTCCCCAATCCAATGTCTGAAATAACATTTATAAGCTGCCTATTAAAAATAAACCTTCGTGCCCAAAGTTTCTAAGCGTCTAGCAAGTTATTTTTAAGATTATAGTAGTACCATGTATAGGCTAGAAATGAGGTATGTTGAAATTACAAAAGATCTTCAAGTTGGGAGATGATCTGCAGCCAACTTGGGCTACGACTACTTTACTAGATAAATTTTATCTATTCTTTTTTCATCGGTTCAGTTTTATATAAATATTTAAAATTCAGGAAAAAAATATGAACAATAATTATCCTAAACCTATGATAATAATGCACTGGATTACCTTTGTTTTAGTTGTAATTGTATATTTGACGAGTGGAGATCCAACAAGAACAGGTTTGCAGGGCCAGATTCATGTTATAGGTGGAATTTCAATATTTATTCTATTTTTCGTGCGGTTGAGTGTTGTTTTTCTCTATAAAAGAAGTATTCCTCAAAATGAGATCATTAATCCGTATCAAATAAAATTATTTAAAATTGTCAGATTTACGCTTTACGTAAGTTTATGTGTCGTTCCAATAGCGGGCTGGCTTGCATTATCGAGTTTCACTGATAACTTCCAAGTATTCTCTTTAAATTTGCCACTTTTGAGCAGTGTTAGAGAGGTTAAATATATTGGTCAGATGCATCAATTTTTAGGTAACTTCTTTATTACAGTCGTAGGTTTACATGCTTGTGCTGCATTAATCCACCATTTTATTTTCAAAGATAATGTATTAAAAAGTATGCTTTTTAAAAAAATGAAATGATTTAGATCTATAACTATAGAAAATAGGCATATTGTTCACCTAGAACAACATGCTTTATTGATATAAAGCATGTCAGATAGGTCAGGTATTTCTATAGACTTATTATCTATACTCCTCATGGAGTGGGAATATTTGGATTATACAAAAAAGGATCTTATGCCACCGCAACATTAAATAATGATCCAATCCAAGCACTGAATAACATGGCAATAATACCCCAAATCATTACCCGAATCGAACCTCTCCAAATACTGGCGCCGCCCGCATAACTGGCCAAGGCACCCATAATTCCGAGACTTAATACCCCAATCAGCATGACGCCTTTCTCTAAGTATCGCTCAGACAGAAGCATAATTGAAATTAAAGGAAATAATGAGCCTACAGTAAATGCAATGGCTGAAGAGAAGGCAGCACGAAACGGCTGGGCAGAAGTATGATCTGAAATACCAATTTCATCACGCGCATGTGCATCTAAAGCATTGTGTGCAGTCAGTTGTTGCGCGACTTCTTGCGCTAAAGCGGGTTGTAATCCACGCTGTATGTAAATATTTTTTAGCTCATTTAATTCATGTTCAGGATGGCGTTGCAGTTCACGTTCTTCCATCTGCAGATCATTCTTTTCAATGTCTTGTTGCGATTTAACGGAGATGTATTCACCTGCAGCCATCGATGCAGCTCCAGATATTAATCCGGCGATACAGGTCACCAGTACAGTATGGGTAGATGCTCCACTGGCTGCGATTCCCACCACGAGACTTGTGACTGAAATAATCCCGTCATTTGCCCCCAGCACAGCTGCACGCAACCATCCCGCACGTTCGATGTAATGTTTTTCAATATGATAAGAATGGCGCACAAGGTATATCCTTTTTGTTATCAGGATGATTATAATAAATTTATTTCATCTGTAGAGATTATTATTGGCTAATTTCAAAAACCGTGATTAAAAGGCAAAAAAATTTTAAAACGGATTCTAG
>CAXYYO010000112.1:0-2301 GCA_964293305.1 uncultured bacterium
ATAATGTCATATTTTCCGTATTAAATACTCTCACTAGGGTATACCCTAGTAGGACAACATGAAAGTGTTTCATATAAGTTAAGAAATGGTTTTTGGGCTAGCCCATAATCATACTTGGCTTAGTGGAACGCTTTTTTTATTTGATGGGAGGAATGGAAATGAAGATCGGTTATATCAGGGTAAGCTCACTCGATCAGAATACAATTCGGCAAGAGGTGATCATGCAGGAGCTTGGTGTAGAAGAAGTATTCATTGATCGATTAAGTGGTAAGAATACAAAGCGACCAGAGCTACAGAAGATGCTAGCCTTTGCTAGAAAAGATGATGCTGTTATTGTTGAATCCATTAGCAGATTCGCTAGGAATACAAAAGACTTGCTAACGTTAATTGATTTGCTGGCGGCAAAAGGTGTAACGTTTATTTCTAAAAAGGAAAATATCGATACGACAACACCAACAGGCAAATTTATGCTCACTGTTTTTGGCGCAGTATCTGAGCTAGAGCGTGAATATATATTGCAAAGACAAAAGGAAGGTATTGCAATCGCCAAGGAACAGGGTAAATACAAGGGGAGAAAACGTATTGAAAACGTCAACTTCGATGCAGTGTATACTAAATGGCAGGATAATGAAATCACAGCTGTTGAAGCAATGAAAATATTGAGCATGAAAAAATCTACATTTTATCGTAGAGTGGATGAAAAACAGAGTTGTTTGGTTATTTAAAAACGTCATAATCCCTCTTGCCTAGGCAAGAGGGATATAATATTTTGTAAAATGCTTACAACGTTATTTATAAGCAGGATTTCAACGAAGTTTTTCTTAGAATATACTCAGTTACAGCGTCACGAGGAATTTTCCAAACTCGGTTATGGCGAAAGCATTTAATTTCACCAGAGGATAATAGTTTATAGGCTGAGTTTTTACCAATGGAAAGCATATCGCACAAATCTTCGACGCTTACTAAATCATTATATTGATCAAACATGATTATATTTCCCCCTAATATGATTTTTAAATAGAATAATAAAATTCAAAAACATCTTACCGATTCAAGTTAGTGTTTGTATAATCATTAACAGATTTTATTGAAATCTTCCATGCTCTTCCCGTTTTAAAAGCTTTAAGCTCTCCATTGGCAATTAGTTTGTAGATTGTTTGGCTGCTGGTACCTAGAATACTTGCAGCATCTGATACGTGCAGTAAGACTGTTTGGTTGTACATCTTTCTTTACCCCCTAATATAGTTATTTACTTTTATGTTAGTGTAACTAACAATAGAAAGTGGTGATTAATAGTATTCATAGTTAATGTATGGATTTGCAAAAAAAATGAGTTAAAAGAGGACTTTTAAAAATATTGACGAAATAAGTAATAATTGGAATTTTATTAAAAAACATTAGGAGTGAGAATTATGAGCAATAAATCAATTATGGGACAAATAAAAGATAGTATAAAAAATGAAATAAAAAAAGATATGCCTGCAACGTCATCTCTTGCTAAACAAATAAAAGATATAGTAAATAATAATAATAAAAAATAACATTTTTTAAAAAGCTTTTGTTCACTTTGACTGGGAGCAGGAGCTTTATAATTTTTAATGAGGAAAAAATGATAGAAGTGGAGTATGAGTAGTAATGGAAGAAAAAAGAGGAATATAAATACTGAATAAATAATTCGTTTAATGGCATAATTAAATAATAGTAAGCGACAATCAATCCAATAAAATCATACAGGAGCATAGACAATCAATTGTAAGGATTCTTAATTATAAACATATATTATAGTAGTGATATTACTTGTAAGATTTACAGATGCACTGTAAACCCATGCAAAGGATCACAAATAAAAATCAGAGAGTCGAGTAGTATTAAAACATACTGCACGGCTCTCTTTTTATATACAAAAAATAAGATAAGGACGTGAAGTATTATGGATTTCAAACCAGCACAACGAAAACGAGCAAAGCTACGCCTTGGTCTTACTGGGCCGAGTGGAGCAGGTAAGACCTATAGTTCCCTACTTCTTTCTAGTGGTATTGCGCCGTGGAGTAAGATTGCTATCATCGATAGCGAAAATGGTAGTGCCGAGTTGTATGCTCATTTAGGAAATTATTCAGTTTTGACGTTACAACCACCGTATGACCCTGACAAATATATCGCTGCTATCAAATTAGCCGAGCAAAAAGGATTTGAGGTGATCATTATCGATAGCCTCAGTCATGCTTGGTCTGGCGAAGGTGGTATTCTTGATCAGCAGGGGAAAGCCGCTGATAGTAAATATAAGGGCAAAAGCTGGTCAGG
>CAXYYO010000113.1:0-2266 GCA_964293305.1 uncultured bacterium
CGAAACAGAAAATAGTTTTGAAGTAAAACTTAAAATTCCAATTTATGAATATTAAATGCTTAGCCATCGACGACGAGCCACTTGCTTTGCAGCAAATTAGTGCCTATATCGACCGTACACCATTTTTGGAGAAAGTGGCCTTGTGCAACAGTGCTTTCGATGCCCTAAAATATACCGATAAGCAAACGGTCGATTTAATGTTTGTGGATATTAATATGCCCGACCTTAATGGGTTGGATTTTGTGAAGTCGCTAAAAAACAAACCTTACATTATTTTTACAACGGCTTATAGCGAACATGCTATCGATGGTTTTAGGGTCGATGCTGTTGATTATATTTTGAAGCCCATTGCCTACAACGATTTTTTGGCAGGAGTAAACAAGGTGAAAGACCGCATGGTTTTGCAAAAGCCTGATGACGAAAAGAATGCAGTAAGTACAAACAAACAAAGTTTGTTCGTTAAGTCGGAATACAAACTTATTCGCATCGATTTTAATGAAATAAAATACATCGAAAGTGCCAACGAATACATAAAGATTTACCTCGACAATGGGCAAGTTATCACTACACTTGTACGGTTAAAATCCATTGAGGCCGAATTGCCTAGTGCAAAATTCATGCGGGTGCATCGCTCATTTATTGTTAACCTCGACAAAGTAAAGATTGTAGAACGCAACCGCATTGTTTTCGATAAAGTGTATGTGCCCATTGGCGACCAATACAAGGACGATTTTCAGCAGTTTGTGGATAAGAGTTTTTTGGTGTGAGCTGACAACGATTTAATTTATACTGATTAATTTGCCTGATTCACTGATTTATTTTTAACCTCTAATTAAATTTTGTTTGTTTTAGTGTTGTAAATTAAATCAGCAGAATTATGCATACATATGTAAAAAATAGAAGAAACGCAGAAAGTTATTTATTAAATGAATTGCAGAGTGTTTATAAAATAGTAAAATCGCTTTTACAATTGATTAGTTTGTTTAAAACCAGTACTTTTTCAATTCTAATAATGATTTTATTAGTTCATACACTTTCGGCACAAACAATAAAAACTGTTAATGTTTCTACACAAGGTAGTTTGAAGAATTTGCTAAGCATTACAGAGCAAAAAACTGTTTCCTCACTCACACTAACAGGAAATATTGATGTGCGCGATTTTGCTTTTCTGCGCGATAAAATGACTGCGCTATCAGTTATAGATTTATCAATGGCAAGCATCAAAGCATACACTGGGGCGGATGGCACAAATACCGGTGTTTATTTGGCTTATTTAGCAAACGAAATTCCCATTTATGCTTTTTTGGACCCATATTTGTTTACATACAAGGGAACCCTTACATCAATAAAACTTCCTACAATAACTACTCGCATTGCTGATATGGCATTTTACTACTGTTACAATTTATCGAGTACCATTACTATCCCTGCTTCATTAACCAAAATAGGAGAATATGCTTTTTATGGTTGTTCGTCAATATCTACATTCTCGGTTGCCACTACTAATCCGCGATATTCATCGACCAATGGAGTTCTTTTCAATAAAAATCAGGATAGTTTATTTGTTTTTCCTCCGTCAAAAGGAGGTACCTATACAATACCAACAACAGTAAAACACATTGGTAACTCGGCATGCGAAAATTGCTACAAAGTTACATCAATTACGATTCCATCATCGGTTAAAAGTATAGGTGCTTATGCATTTTCAGGTTGTTCCGGTATTGTAGGTAATCTTTCGTTGCCTACTTCACTTAAAACATTGAGTGATGGTGCATTTTATGGTTGGCTGGGTTTAACGGGAACAGTTACAATTGCTGCTTCGCTCACCAATCTTGGTAATTTCTGCTTTATGGAATCAAACAACATAAGTTCATTTGTTGTGAATGCTTCAAACCCTAATTATGCTTCCGAAAATGGAATCTTATTCAGCAAAAATAAAGATTCACTTTTTATTTGTCCACCTGCCAAACAAGGTGCTGTTAGTATTCCTGCTTCTGTAAAACTAATTGGTAGTTATGCTTTTTACAATTGCAATAAACTCACAGGTTCAATAAGTATTCCTGCTATGGTCGATTTTATTGGCTATTATGCTTTTTATGGATGCAGTTTACTGAGTGCTTTCGAAGTGAATGCTCAAAACAATTATTTTACGATTGATAATGGAGTTTTGTTTTCGAAAAATAAAGACCGCTTAATTGCTTATCCCATATCGAAAACTGGTACTTATATCATTCCCACAACGGTTGCGCAAATCGACCCAGCGGCA
>CAXYYO010000114.1:0-2248 GCA_964293305.1 uncultured bacterium
AAAGCTAAAAAATGGCTCAAAGAAAATGGGCATTTATTGGAGGTTGATTTTTAATAAAACTAAAAATGTAAAAATGTAGTCAATGCAGCAAATTCAATTAAATATTATCCCAATTACACCAGTTGTAAGCAAACTAAAATTTGCCTTTTTTGGCAGTAAAATTCCTAATGGTGCATCCATTAAGTGGGATAAAATATTGGATGAATTTCCTGAAGGTAGAGAGGCAAAATTAAAGTCTTATTATTCCGATTTTGTTACCACCGAAGGAGCAGACATAGAAACCGAAATTGATGTTTTCAAAGCAATTGATTTTTCACAGAAGTATTTCCGTTATCAAATTTTTAATTACTTCAAAGGTATTGAGGGAGTTGTTTTGCACTCAAACTATATTGATGATGTGGAGGTTTGGATAGTAGATGAAAGCATTACACACCCAACCTATAAAACCTACAATAAGTTCACATTAAAGATTACTTACAAAACTGTTTCCACAGGTTACGAATTGCTTATTGCATATAATGGCACAACCCGAATTATGCACCAAAGCATTGAAGATTTAGGCGACATTGATACACACTTATTCAAACTCATTAACTGCAATGGAGTGGTGTACAAATACGATGCAATGCCTGATGATGTTCGCCAACACCGAGAAACTTTGTTTCCGGTTATTGGTAGAAAATTAGGTGCATACTTATTGGAAAACGAACAAATAGAACGTAGAGAAAACAAACCCCACAATGCTTATTTGCCTTACCATAAAAACATACAGGCATTTTATAAAACATACATCAACAAACCCGATTTTAAAAAACTATTCAAACTTCACCCAGACGGCTTTTTTAATTTGTTTGAAGAAAAAGTGCAATACACAAGAAAACAGAGTAACGAACTGCAATTTTTAAATGGCACTCACATCAACCCATTTTTGGGTATGTACGAACACAAGCCATATAAATCAAACACCGAAAACCACGTTAAGCTACTATTTATATACAACAAAGAAGATGGTAAATTAATTCAAGATACATTCTATGAGATTATCATTAACGGATGGCACAAAGAAGTAAACGGAGTGCAGAAACACACCAAAAATTTAAGCAGGTTTATCAATCAAACACTAAGTATTGCCAAAGAGAAACGAATAATATTTGAGGACAACGATAAAATATTTGAACAGGTTGCAGAGCAGTTAGGCAATTTTGTACCCGAAGCTAATACAAGATACATTGCCATATACATAAGCCCCATTTCAAAAGACGATAAGGAGCATCCACAGCATATTGCTTATTACAAACTCAAAGAACTACTACTAAAAAAAGATATATCCTCACAAGTGCTTTACAAAGACCATTTGTCCAAAGAGGACTTTTACAATTTCCTTTCAAATATCTATGTAGCGTTACTGGCAAAAATGGGCGGCATTCCCTGGCGTTTACAAGCAGATAACGAAGATGAAATAATTATTGGTATAGGTGCATTTAAACCACAGGATGAAGAAGAAAGATTTGTGGGTAGTGCCTTTTGTTTTGGTAACTATGGTGTATTTGAAAACTTCAATTGTTTTAGAGAAGGAGATACCGAAATGCTTGCAGGATCAATTCGCAATGCAGTAGAAATATTTTTAGAACGTAAACCAAATGCAAACAGGGTTATCATTCATTTCTACAAAGAAATATCCGACAAGAAAGAATTACAGCCAATACTCAATATGTTAGGCACATTGGGCAAAGCAGATTTGCCAGTTATTGTAATCACAGTAAATAAAACCGAAAGTAGAGAAATCGTAGGCTTTGATATAAATGACACAAAAGGCAAAATGCCTATGAGCGGAACATTTGTAAAAGTAGGTTCACATAAATACTTATTGTTTAACAGCATCAGATACACTTCAAATTCAGTCCTAAAGCCTAAAGATTATCATTTCCCCATCAAACTATCATTCCGCAGTACAAAGCCCGAATTATTAGAAGATGATAACACCATACAGCAACTAATTGACCAAGTGTATCAGTTCAGCCGAATGTATTGGAAAAGCATAAGCCAACAGAATTTACCAGTAACAACATTGTACCCGGAAATGGTGGCAAGAATTTACCCATACTTTGATGATGATAACATTCCAGAGTTTGGCAAAAGCAATTTGTGGTTTCTATAAATAAAAATCTAATTAAAAATAAATGCAAGCAAAATCAGCAAACTTATTAACCGTAATAAAAGGTCCTAAACAATTTGTAATTCCAATCTA
>CAXYYO010000115.1:0-2229 GCA_964293305.1 uncultured bacterium
ACATCTAACTTAGCAGGTATTTCATCGACACCTGTTCCAGCGATCACTTCAACCACCAGATTGGCAACAAAGCGTGAAACCACATAAGCCAAAATTAAAATCAGCCCTGCCGCAATAATATGCGGTATTGCATTCATAATTTCATACAACATCGCTGTAGCGGGTTGAGAAATGGCTTCTATGCCTAAAGTTTCAAATGCAATAATCAATGCGGTAATAATGACCATTGCAAAGACAAATGAACCGAGCACTTGCGGCAAATTGGAATTTTTAAATAGACCAATTTTCTGTGCTTGTTGTTGTAAATTTAAACTATTCACCAAACCTTCAATAATACCGCGTACAATTTTTGCCAAGATATAACCGACAAAAATAATAACCGCAGCAATAAAAATATTGGGTAAGAATGAAACCATTTCACCCAGCATATTTTGGATGGGGAACAACAATCCATTTAAACCTAAAATAGATAAAACAATTGGCAGGAATAACAACAAAATCAGCCAATACACAATATTGCTAATATTTTGGCTAATTGGACTAACACCCACATCCGCACTGAGTTTTTCATCCAGTTGTGTTCGATCAAGTAACTTTTGCAAGCCGACTTTAACCAAATTCGCCACAATCCAACCAATAAACCCAACAGCCAAAGCCGCTAAAAGTTGAGGAATAAAGAGCAGGAACTGTTGAATCATATTACTAAATGGACCACTAACACTGGTGAGATTCAGCACATTTAATGCACCAATCACAGCAATGATCATCACCAGCCAAAACACCACACGTGAGACAATACTTTCTATATTGGAACGATGCCCAGTCGCAGTGGAAAGTTTTTGATTTGTTCCCAATTTTTCTAAAACTTTCTTTACACCTGCTGCAATAACCAATGCAACAATCCAACCAATCAATAAAATAGCAACAGCCGCTAAAATGGGATGAAATTGATTCCAATAATACATGGCATCAAACTCTGCACCTCTAGGACCTCCAGAAAAATATTCATTCATGTTGTCATTTCCTCTTGTTATTACTTATTGAAGTCTTACTGTGTAAAAAGCATGCGGTTCTCTTGAGTGAACTCCACCTAAAATAATGCCATTCAAAACACATTAGGTTTTGATCGTTTTTTAATCAACACTAACCATCACAAATACAACAAAATGGCACATTAGATTGCAAAAAGCCCCAGTCTTTGCAGATTAGGGCTTGAATAAAAAAGATAAATAAATGGTCAGTCAGTTAATAGCCTTTTGCGCTATCCTTATCGCTACCTGTGGTTGTATTGTTTGGTGTTGCAGGCTGAGTAGAAGCATTAGGAGCTGCATCACTGGCTGATGGCGCTCTATCTGCAAACATATAGGCAAGTAATGCAATAAAGAAAATACCAATAAGAATTAAAATATATACAGGCACTCTTTTCTTGTGCGTTTTTTCTTCTGCACTAATGACATGAGGTGGTTTATTAAAATCATGTGTCATAAATTTTCCCCTCTATTTTTAAATATTCTCCCTCGTAATTTTATGCTAACAACAATTATTGCGCTGTTGTGTGTAAAAGCATAGTGAGATGGTGAATACATGTAAATTTGTAAAGTGATGCAAAAAACTGAAACCCTCATTGCGTTTAAAAAGAATATTAAAAAAAATTTCAGACTGTACTTTAAGAAAAATAAATCAAGTAAAGACTGATCTTTTATAAGGAATAAAGATGAACAATGCTTTTGCTGCTGAAAAAGTGAAAATGAGCTATAATTATGCACCTTGTTTTTCATGCTGCTTAACTTTATGGCGTATCGTCAACAATCTGTAACGCTTGATTTGGACACTGATGTCACTCATCAATGTTGCTTGCATTACACTCGTGATGAACATCTAATTGGTATTATTGAATTTAACAAACCAAGCTACGTGCTTAAATGGGGTGACTTGGAATATTTTCGCCGCCGTACTGAAGAATTTTCAGTGATGCCTTTTCCCGAATGCATCAATGCAATGGTGATTGATATTCGTAATATTGCCCCTTTTTTAGACAATGAAGTCCCGATCATCCCTTGGCGCTTATTAGAAGAAGAATGTCCAATTCGTTTGGTTGTTCCACAAGATCGTCTTGAACATTATTCAGGATTATTTGAACCGACATGGCTTACAGCCGATGTCGAAACTGCTATTCAAGAAATCCGTGAATATATCGATATGTTCGTGCATTAAAAATGAATAAAAAAA
>CAXYYO010000116.1:0-2198 GCA_964293305.1 uncultured bacterium
AGAGTTCTGACCCAGCAAAATCTGGTAGTTTTGCTGCGGATCAGCATGTAACAGGACAAGAAATTAAGCTTGCGCGTCAAGAGCTAAAACGGGCAGGTATTGATACTGATAAATTGAGTGATGAGGAGATTTCAGTTTATATTGAACAAGCAAAGGTGGAAGGAAGGATTATTGTTGAAGTCGCTAAAAGTTTTGGCAATATTTCGGATTAATTCTTCCAAATTAAAACAGATGTAAGTGCAGGTTTTCACAGTGTGACTATGCTAACCTGCATTTTTTTCTTAAATATAGTATTCTGATATTTCGAGACATTCTAATTTATGGTGCATTCATAAGATTCAAAAAATAGGATGAAGTTGAAAAAATCCTTTTATATAGTTCTTTTAAGAATACAAATTATTTTTTGTTTTAATGGAACACTATTAAAATATATTATTGTTTTGCCATTTTAGTGATAGTGAGATATAATAAAAGATGTGATTATCTATTGATAGTTTAATGAAATTGCATTAATTATTATAATTTAAATATCTTATCAATCACTAGAAGGAAGGATTATCTTATAAAAAAATAGTGTTGCTCGTTGCTCTGGGCCTTTTAACGGGCCAGAGTACCTATGCAGAAGAAACGACATCGGTACCTGCAGCGCAGGTGTCTTCAAGTGAGATGGGTCTTCCTG
Organism: uncultured bacterium; assembly: GCA_964293305.1. GTDB lineage: Bacteria > Bacteroidota > Bacteroidia > Chitinophagales > Chitinophagaceae > CALAGJ01. The sequence goes on from CAXYYO010000116.1 coordinate 680, forward strand.
AGTTAAGTGATTTTATCAACGAAGGAGGAGCTGCGCAAGAAACGACGACGTCAGCTCCGGACCCCCAAAAAGTAAAAGTTTCTAGCGAAGCTAATTTTAGTCTTGGAGGAATGAATTGGCAAAAAGTTAAAGAAGACAATTCAGAAGCTAATATTGGGATAGCCTATCAATCTCAAGGTCGTGTTGTTTTTAATTGGCAATATTATGATATTAGTCAAAAAAATTGGGTTACAATGAACGCAAATACAACATCCAATTGGATAACCTTCAAAGCACCTCATGCGGGCCAATATTTGATACATGTTTATGGGACAAATGAAGCAGGCGAAACAAAAGAGTATGCGATTGGTTGGAATGTTGCAGCTGAGTCCATATCTTTAAAAGGGATGACTTGGCAGACACTTGATGGTTTGGGAGCAAAAGCTAATATCGGCGTGTCTTATAAATCAAATAGTCCGGTGACTTTTACTTGGCAATACTATGATATTGCTAAAAAAGAATGGCGGGTTATTGCAAAAGATACCACCTCAAATTGGATCACTTTCAATGCACCCCATACGGGCCAGTATTTGATTCATGTTGAAGCGAAAACTGCAGGTGGGCAGACTGCCACTTATGATATTGGCTGGACTGTGGAGACTGAATTTGTGACCTTGAAAGGGATGACTTGGCAGAAGGTTGATAAATATGGTGCAAAAGCTAATATTGGTATTAGTTATCAGGCTAATAGTCCAGTAACCTTTACTTGGCAATATTATGATATTGCTAAAAAAGAGTGGCATATCATTGCAAAAGATACATCATCCAATTGGATCACTTTCAATGCACCTCATACAGGCCAGTATTTGATTTATGTTGAAGCTAAAACAAAGGGTGGACAGAGTGCGGCCTATAATATTGGTTGGAATGTAACAACTAAAGAAGAGCGGATTAATAAAATCATCTCTAAAGCAAGTTCTTATGGTGGTCAAAAAGGTGGGCAACCATTTATTAATTGGTACGGTTCCGACCCCGTTGGTTGGTGTACAATTTTTGTTACCTACGTTTTTAATGAGAGCGGTATGGGAGATTTGGTACCGATGACTCACTTACCACAAACTTACTACAATTATTTCCAATCCAAAGGGCAGTTGTATAGCCCTCGGAGCATACCTCAAGTGGGAGACATTGCCATCTTTGATTGGCCAAATCTGCCTTGGCCTATTGGACCAGGCCATACTACGATTGTAGACTACGTAGGTGCGGATGGGACAGTCAGAACAATTTCAGGTAATACTGGCGACTATGTTTCATATTACTATACAAACTATAAGGATCCGAATAAAGCCTATGGATTAGTTGGTTTTGGAAGACCAGATTATTAAGATTTAAAATGCCTTTAACTTTTTGCTAGTTTGCAATGTAGTTATCAAGCCTATGCCTTGAGTAGTTGCATACTTCTAATCAAAGTCGAGTAGGAAATTATCTGCAACAAACGAAAAAACTTTGTTGAAAAGAATATGGTTGTAAAGTATAGTTC
>CAXYYO010000117.1:0-2185 GCA_964293305.1 uncultured bacterium
TTCGCCTTAATCTTCTACACTTAAAATTGGTGTTTATGAAACAAAATCATTTTTATCGGCTCTATCTCTTTTGTATCGTTGCAGCAACCCTTGCGGGGGGGGGGTAAAATTATGTGCCAGCCTTTATCAAAAAATCAACTGAGTAATTCCACTCACATGAGCACACCGCCGTGCTTTGCGGCTTGCAATAATTTAGTAAACCAAAGTCTGCCCATTGATACAACAGCCATATTATCTTATGGTAAAACAAACTCGGCCAATTACTATGACCCGGAGTATCCTGAAGACTGTGGCACTGACATCAATAATATTGTATGTTTAACCAATGCTGCAACTGAACTGAGATACCAGGTTTATTTTCCTGATAATTCAGTTTATACAAAAGCACAGTATAACAGTTGCCCCTTACCCGTAGTCATACTTTTTCATCCGGGTGGGTTTAGTGATTGTAGTGGGGCTTTTGGTATCAATGCTTATGACACTGTAAAGGCCCAAATGCCAAAATACTGTATGGACTTTGCCCGCAGGGGGTATGTGGCCATCAATGTAGAATACAGAAGAGGGCAATTACCTGCACCCAGTTTTTACTATTCCGTCCAGCAAGTATTGATTTATTATATGGCCTTTCAGGATGGGCGGGGCATGCTACGGACAGCCATACACAATCAGCGCAATGCCACTAGCAATGATAAATTTCAGATAGATACCAATTGGATATTTGTAGGAGGTGCCAGTGCAGGTGCTGCTATTTCGTTGCATCTCGGTTACTATCCCACACAGGAAATGAATGATGAAATATTTCCCGGACTACACACCAATATGGGCACCCTCAATCAAGATTATTATGTAGGTGACACCACTATTGAATATTTTAGTAAAATAAAAGGGGTAATGAGTTTGTGGGGCAATGGATTTTTGCCAGTAGCTTATAATGATGAACCCGAATCTTTTTTTGAAAATAACAGCAATTTCCCTGCCCTTATTGCTTTTCAAGGAAAATTGGATGTGACGGCAAAATATAGAAAAAACGATGTATTTTTTGCTCCTCCTCCAAAGCCTAATAAACCAGATTATAATTCAATCAGTACTTGTTTAAGAAATGGTGGAACATATAGCTTGCCTGGTGATCCAGATAAAAAGGACCTCCTTTCTATAGGCCCTGATTTAATCTATCAGTATTTTGGGAGTTTACTTCCAATGGAATACTATCTTGATTGCAATATGGGGCATGGCTTAGATGAAGATCCCTGTACAAGCCCACCGGTCTGTTATAAAACAAATTTCGGTACCACGCTCAATAACAAATATGATGTGCGCAGATATATTGTACAACGTGTTGCCACTTATTTTCAGGCTGTAATCAATGAAGTAGCTGCCAGTTTAAACGACAGCAAATTTGTAGATTGTGAAAACTATCGCAGTGGCTGCAGCACCACGGATAATAATGCTGGCTGCGCAAATAACAATTCATGTCAATAAAACTATTTTTTATGAAATATTCAATGAGTATTACAATTATTCTCACCATATTCATCAGTTATGGACTGGCGCAACCAGGTACAAAAGATACTAGGTTTGGAGTAAATGGTATATTTTATGATAGTCAATATACCCTAAGCCGGTCTTCATTGTTACTAAAAGATGGTAAAATACTTTTAGGAGGAACAGGTTCTGACGGCGTGAACAGCGGCTTTTTTCTTATGCAATTAACAAATGCTGGTACAGTAGATTCTAGTTTTGGCAGAAATGGCAGAATAGCAGTTGATATTGCAAATTATGATAATCTAGAATCTTTGGCGATACAGTCAGATGGTAAATTTATTGCTGCCGGATACAGCTATATAAATTTTGTAAGAGATGATGATTTTAATGTTGTTTATAATATGAACTTCAACCTGGTGAGGTTCTTGTCAGATGGCAATGTTGATAGCAGTTTTGGTGAAAATGGAATTGTGCAAACAGATTTTGGAGGAGTAGAAGAGGCTTATACAGTAGCCATACAAGCAGATGGTAAAATATTAGTGGGAGGATCAACGGGAGCTTTGCCTCCAGGTCAAAATTCACCTAAGTTTCTATTAGTAAGATATCTGAACAACGGACAAGTAGATTCTTTATTTGGCATTGATGGAAGAGTAACAACAATTTTTAATAACAGTACTGATGATATTATTAAAAAAATTCTGCT
>CAXYYO010000118.1:0-2185 GCA_964293305.1 uncultured bacterium
TATAGAAATGATGAAGGGGTATGCTCCGGAAAATATTGAATAACAGTGGCTTTAATTCGCCAACTGAATGGGCATGCTCCGGAATTTTTGAATATAATACGGCTAAGTGGTCAAGAATGCCTGAGTGTGAACGGCAATGCTCCGGAAAAAGAGAGACAGAACCATCCCAAACGCTGATTGGTTGATGAATTGATAATGATTTTAATGCATTCTGCACCATATAAGCTCGATTTTCAAAAAAATAAAGCTTAGGGTAGACAGAATCAATGAATTTGTTTCAATCTTTAAGCTAATTTTTTATAGCTAAAATTGGGTGGGTATGCTCCGGAATATGTAGTTGTCGACCAAGTATGCTCTGTATCTTGCAAATGCCCTCATTATCTCAATATTCATTTCTATTGCCTTATTTGATCTCAATACAGATGAAAGCATTGCTACTCCTTGTTCAGTAAACACCATTGGATTTACATTTGAGTGCTTTAAAGAGGATAACCGGTCACAATTTGTGACCAGTTGTATTGCTTCTTCTTTTGTCAACTCAAACATAAAATCCGGTGGAAATCTGATTATATTCCTTTTTACTTGTTGCTTTAAAACTTTTGTCTCTGTCTCGTACAAAGATGCCAGATCTATATCCACCATAACTTTGTACCCTCTGAATTCAAAAATTAATGATTCATAACTCCCTCTAATCATCCCTTCTTCCATAATTTTTGTGTTTTAATTGTTAATATATGCCTTGGTCATAACGGTCGGCGGTATGAAACGTTGGGGATTTCGGAGCTGCGAACCTATCAACCGATAAGAACCTTGCCAGCGAGCGATGCACTTGGCATACCACTTAAACCCCAATGTTTTATGACCGCGTGTTAGGCAACGTTAATTTTTTCTTTTTTCTTGTCTAAAACTGTAAATATTATCATTAGTATAGTAGCAATTAATGCCATTATAGAACCAAAATAAAATGGCGCATTTGAATTAACCTTATCATACAATAATCCTGCAATTAAACTCGCAGGTAATGAAGTACTTCCAAGTACAGCATGATAAATTCCAAATCCCGCCCCATTTAAGTCTTTACTATCAATATCAGAAATCATTGCTTTCTGGCTACCATCAGTCAATGCACTGTAAAATCCATACAGCATAAACAAGAAAATAAAAACATTTATACTATTAAACCTACCGAAAAAATAATAAACAATTGCATATACTATAAAACCCAGAATAATCAATTTTTCACGACCAATTCTATCCGATAATTTTCCAATCGGTATGGCCAGCAAAACAGATACTGTATTAAATATCATATATACAAAAGGAATGTATGATTTATCTATACCTGTTTCGCTTGTTTTTACAAGCAATAATGCATCTGCTGAATTACCAAGAGTAAACACGAAAATTATAATAAGAAAGAAATAAAACTTTTTGGGTAAAAGTTTTAATGAAATCTTATTGGTGGTTTCTTTTTTTTCTGCCTTTGCTTCTTTTATGAAAATAATAATCGTTAATACACCAAGAATTGCTGGAATGGTTGCTAATAAAAATATGTAAGAATAATTTAATGGAAAAATAGATAACAATAAGAAAGCAATCAAAGGACCAACAATAGCCCCACTATTATCCATTGCTTTCTGAAACCCAAAAGTTTTACCAGCTTCATTTTTTTTAATAGAGCCACTTATAAGGCTATCTCGTGGTGCCGCTCTTAAACCTTTTCCTATGCGTTCAAAAAACCGAAAAAATAAAATCTGAATTGGTATTCTTGCTAATGCATATAAAGGTGTTATAATGGCTGTAATACCATATCCGATAATCATGAATGGCTTGTTTTTACCAATCTTATCACTCCAGTACCCCGAAATTGCTTTTAATAATGATGCCGTACTTTCTGCAATCCCTTCAATTAAGGAGATAGTTGTTTTTGATGCTCCTATCGACAATAGGAATAGTGGCATCACACTATATACCATTTTGGTAGATGTGTCTGTGAAAAAACTTGTTAATCCGGTGAAAAAAGCATTTTTCTCTAATCCAAATATTTTTTTCTTTTCATTCATTTTATTAGTCATTCCGCAGTGTCTTTTTAATGTTGCCTAACGTCTATTATACGAAACCCCAAATATACAACATTCGTTTAATAATTACTTATAACATTCGTATACTAATATCGGATATGGAA
>CAXYYO010000119.1:0-2144 GCA_964293305.1 uncultured bacterium
TCCATTCCATACCAAATAAAACCGCAACGGTAGCAGTCGCAACACCATGTTGTCCGGCACCCGTTTCAGCAATTAAGCATTTTTTACCCATTTTTTTTGCAAGCAGAGCCTGGCCGATAGCATTATTGATTTTATGGGACCCTGTATGATTCAAGTCCTCACGCTTCAAATAGATTTTAGCACCGCCTAAATGCTCACTAAAATTTTGTGCATAATAGAGTGCAGATGGTCTTCCTATATAGTTTTTAAAATAATACATTAACTCCCGCTGAAATTCCAAATCATCCTTACATTCCTCAAAAGCAGCAGTTAATTCATTTAATGCGGGCAGCAATATATCAGGTACATATTGACCGCCAAACTGACCGAACATCCCACTTTTCTTCTCATTCATTTGTAGTTCCTCCTCAAAATAAATAGCTGTCTATCACCATACATTTACCAATACCATTTCAACCTAGCTTTTGAACAATTCATGATGGCATCCCTTTCTGCAAAATAAAAAAACACCTATCCTTATATAAAGGACAGATGCTTATGCGTCTGCGGTACCACCTTTGTTGATAGGAAAATCCTATCCTCTTAGTAGGATACTATCATATCCCCTACCTTTAACGCAGGTATTACGTCGTTGAATACTTTCCCTATTTTTAGGAATTTCACAACACCCTCAGTGATCCATTTGCCGATCTGTTACTGTTGGACTCCCAGCACCGCCAACTCTCTGTAAGCACATTTTTCGACGTTATCTTCACCTCAATGGTTTGGAGGTCAATATTAAAATATACATTTAGACTAGCACAGCAAATACATTAATGCAAGTATTTTATTTGTTTTTTCTATGGAGTTCATTGTAAAAAGCCGTACCCCGCGCCGTATTAACTTTTTTCTCTACATTAAGGAAAACATAAGCACCAATTATATCACAATCATCATTCAGTTTCGGTTCGGTAGTAGCTTCTACGATTGTATATTCTTTATTGGCAATTGAAATCGTAGAACCTTTAAGTGCCCGTATTTCCTCATGCTCAGGCAAAGACAGTGACATGTCCGCCTCGGTAAGTAGCGTTACTCCAGTATCATTATCAATAATGATGGTAGACGTAGTTATAGGTTGCATATAAGAACATCTCCTTGCAATTTTTTTGATGGCTACTCTGTTATTGTGTGGTTATAACAAGGTCTGTATGCAATTAACCACTCATTTCCTCTAAAAATTCATTTGAACATTAGCTACGTCTAGACTAAACTTTCTACCAATTTTTTTTCAGATTAGCAGGATTGTACACATTTATACAGAATAGTAAGTTTATGGTAATTATTAATAGAGGTTTTCTGAAAGAAGGGGATGCCGGTAAGTTTGAGCTATATTATTTTTTTATGTCAACATTAGATTAGAGGAGGGTATATTAATGACATGGATTCAAGATTACAATCCCTTGGGAAGTATTGGGCTTTCTGCATTAGTTGCTGCTATTCCACTATTTATTCTATTGTACATGCTAGGTATTAAACGTTCAAAAGGACATAATGCGGCTTTTTTCGGTTTATTTTCTGCGATTCTAATCGCTATTTCGGTATTTAAAATGCCCGTAGGTCTGGCAATCAGTGCTACTCTTAACGGTGCCTTAGTCGGCATTTTCCCCATAGTCTGGATTATAGTAACTGCTATCTGGGTTTACAATATGACAGTGGAATCCGGCGAATTTGATATTATCAAAAATTCTCTTGCCTCCATCACCGAAGACCGTCGTTTACAGGCAATTTTTATCGCTTTTGCCTTCGGTTCATTTATTGAAGGTACTGCGGGTTTTGGTACACCTGTAGCCATCACAGCCGCTATGCTAGTGGGACTTGGCTTTAACCCTGTATATGCCGCTGGCATCTGCCTGGTTGCCAATACAGCCCCAGTAGCCTTTGGTGCTATCGGTATCCCTGTTGTAGTACTTGGTCAAGTTTCAGGAATTGACGAAATGACACTTAGTAAAGTTATTGGACGCCAGCTTCCATTCCTCTCCGTTATCGTGCCCTACTGGTTGGTTGTAATGATGTGCGGCTGGAAACGTTCTTTGGAAGTGCTGCCAGCTGTAATTGTAGCAGGGCTTTGTTTTGCTCTCACTCAGTTTTATACTTCCAACTACATT
>CAXYYO010000120.1:0-2142 GCA_964293305.1 uncultured bacterium
TTAATATTTCTGCAAACATGCCGGCCTGCAGGTAAGTGCGCAACCGGGTATCATCTGCGCTGTAATTGCCAATATTTTGTGTCCAGGTTTTTGCGCCTTCTGCACCTTCGAGGGTTATATAACCCATTTGTTTTTTGTTTATATCAATTGCTTCGCGAAATGGCAGCAGCTCTTTGCCAATGCCTTTTTGCATAAGCCAGCTTGAGAAAGCTCTGTCTAATGGGTTGCGGAAACAGAGAATGAGTTTTGCATTGGGTAAATGCTGCTTTATACGGTCGGCAACAAAAGGTAAAAAACTGTAACTGGGTGTGGCTTCGCCTATTGCTTTAGCCTTACCTGCATCTTTAAAATGCGGGGTATAAAAATCCATTCCCTTATCGTAATGCAAACTAAAAAACCTTGTTTCCTTAATTTTGGCCACAAAAATTTCCGGGTGCTGCCCAAGGTAAAAATTGAGCGAAGTGGATGCGCATTTTGGGGGGCCTATTATAATAAAATTTGGATACATGCTATTTTAATAATTTATTATCTGTTCTGCTAAAATACCTTACTGGTTTATTTTGCGATTTGTGCAAAATAAATAAAAAGCAACCATCAGTGTAAAAATTCACTGTAACCATTTTTAGTAAGCCAGCCACTTACTTCTGAATAATTCTCAATCATTTCTTCCAGCTTATCGGGGTTTAGTTTTTTAGAAACTGCTTTTAGCGGTATATCTGCAATATCAAGGTATTTTAATATCCCCGAAATTGTTTGCTCCCAGTTTTCAAAATCTTCGTAGTAAACAATTTTTCTGTCGAGATTTTTTGAAGCTGTTTCAAGCTGTTTATTAAAGTTTTCTATCTCTTTCATTTTTTTTTCAAGCACGGCAATATCCACTTTAAATTTTGGGATTACAGCATTGTTGCCTTCATTATGGTAAACTTTTGTGGCACGTGCCCTTAGATCAGAAAGGGTGGAGCGCAAAATATTTTTCCTTATAAGTACAATTGTTTTAACTGAGTTATTTTTAAGGTAGCCAAATATGCCCGGCGTATAATAAGTTTGAAAATGCATTAACTTAAAACCTGTTGCCTTAATTTTTGTATCTGCTCCTTTAAAAAAATTATTTAAAAAACTTTTTATTGTAAGGAGTATTTTGGGGTAATTAATAAGATAGTTGATCTTATTGCCAACAGCCGGTATACGTATAAAAGGATACTGGCATTCCACATGATAAATCCCTTTTTTTAAAAAGAACAATTCGCCGGCACACAATACTTCGGGGTGTGTGTCCAGTGTTTTTACCAGCAGGGTAGATCCTGTACGCGGGGTGGTGAAAATAACAAATTTCGTCATTTGCAATAAGTTAATCGGTTATTTGGTCAAGGTTATTCTCCTGTTCTGGTGCTGATAAATTGCTTTTTCTTCTTTTTCCTTTTCCGCCTTTATTTCCTTTATTTTTTACAAGTTTTATTAATTCCTTGCGCAACTGCACAAACTCGTTGCCCAGAAGTGATGGTTTTTTAAAGAAAGCAAATGCAAAGAAAATGGTTAATAAAGTACACAGAATTGCAAAAGAAACCAGTTCGTTATTAAGCCATTGCATCAGCAGCCAGTAAATAAGAAAGGATGGCGGAACTGTAATAAGCGAGATAAATGCCCCATCTTTAAAAGGGGAGAGAATGAGCTTATTAAACCCTTTTTGAAATACATGGCGCTTTACCGTAAGCAGCATAAAAACATAATTGAAAACAGATGCAAGCGTTACTGCTACCGAAATACCTGTTAAGCCCCAGTAACTGCCAATAAATATCCCAATAACTAAAACGATAATATACTGCAGTTTCCTGTTGGCATTTTTAAAAACCAGGTTTTTAACCCGCATTAAAACATCTGCAACTTTTGTGGTTATCCTGAATGGGAGCGAAGCAAATAAAATTTGCATGGGCAACACAGCGCTCTCCCATTTTGGTCCAAACAACAGTAAAACAATGGGCTGGCAAAATACAATTGCAAAAAAACTTATTGGTACCAAAAGGGCATTTGCAAACGACATGCCCCGGTAAAAAAATGCATATAACTTATCATCATCATCATTAATGTTTACCATAAAAGGCATCATCACTTTCTGTATCATATCGCCAATATACCGCACAGGTA
>CAXYYO010000121.1:0-2134 GCA_964293305.1 uncultured bacterium
ATATTAATAGCAGCTTGTGTATCTTTTAGATTAGCCTCACAGTCCATAGCCAAAAAACTACCTTGTTTGGCTTTATTTCCCTGTATAAGCACTTGAGATAGATCAATTTTTTTTCCTTCATTATGCGCAACAAAATAAATTGCTCCACCTTCTTGCGTGGATTCAGAATTTAAAATTGCACTATTCAACATACTTAATGATCCACCAATAAAGAGTGCACCACCAAATTTTTCAGAATAACCATTTTTTAAGATCAAATTAGCCAGATTAAGATTTGCCTTGGTGGCTGAGGTATTAAAAATACGCGAAGCATTATTTGCACTAATACTGGTTTGCAACGCTTTGAGGGCTGGATAGCTATGCGTCAAAACATTTTTAGTTGCATAATCTGCTGGGGATTTACCATAAATAAAAACGTCCGATTCTGGCTTTAACTCACTTGTTAAAATATATTCACCCGCTTCAAGCTGAATGATATCCTTTTGACCATTGTTCGTATTACCTGCGTTACACCCGCCATGTGATTTATTATCTTTGGCTGTTTGTATAGCCTCTCTCAATGAGCAATTATTTAAATTATCACCATTTTCATCGACAAAAGTATTAACATAAATTGTGCTGTCTTCTGCTGCCATTAATGACATTGCAGACAATATCATGGTACAGAGAAATCCTTTTTTATAATTTTTCATCGATCATCCTTGCTTATTTTTATATCGGCGCAGTCCAACAAGACCTAATATTGTAAATAGACTGAAAAATCCAAATGACCCACCAGATGTACTTACTTTGCTGCTTTCCATATCATTTTTGGGTTGCTGTACAATTTGTACATTAATCTCAAGGTATGGATTAGTTTTATGAAAACGCGTGGTTGAAGTCACTAAACGAATTTTAAAAATATCTGCGCCCGCCCACGAACCTTGTGGGGTATAGACTAAATTTCCTGCTTCATCAATGGTGAGTTTACCTTTTGATGGGGTCTTGACCTGTATCACTTGCATACAGCCAGCCTGCCATGACTCACCTAATGCTTTTTCATCTAATTTATCTTTTAGTGCTTCACATTCTTCTTTCGGAATTAAATCACTATCTCCGAGTTTGTCGGCAATATTTATTTTGGCAATACCACCAAGAATTAAATCCTGACCCACTAGGCTCGTATTCGGCACAATAATTTCGATTGCCCCACGGTCACAAGTATGCTGATCATCATCTCGTATATAGTCACGTTGATCAGACGTTTCACAAGTCACGATTTTTGCAGTTGAATCAAGCTGTAATTTACCTTTGTTAACAATTAAGCTGTCAAATAAGGTTTTATAACTCATCAATATTCGAGGTCGGAAATATCCTAAAAAAGCACTATCCGATTGAACATAAGGACACAACAGCGCATTTGGATCTTCACTTAAAGTCTTACATTTACCTTCCAAATCATTACCAGCAATAAGCTCAGTCCCTTGCCAAATATCATTTGGATGGTTGCTATCACCAGAGTTACAGCTATCTGTGACAAGATTATTTTGTAGAAAACTATTATCCCCAGCCTTAAAATCACAATTGTTATCTTCTATCATAGGATATGGATTTCCTAAGACAATGCTGTTAGCAAGATATGCTTTTTTTAAGGGAGCATTAAATTGCAGGCCTGCCGAGTTCCCAATAACCGTTAAATTATTTAAACCAATGCCATCACGGACATTAATGATAAAATCTTTATTTTTATAAAAAGTACTATTGATGACACCATAAGTCATTAATGGGAAAACAGCAATTGCAGCATCATCTAAAGATGCTGCAGAAGATATATTTGCACCCTTCGCCAATGTCGTCTCATTTTCACGGAAAACAGAATTTGATATTCTAAATTGCGGAACCTGACTATAAAGAATAGCCCCTTCAGCTGCTGTGTTCTTTTCAAATAAACTGTACTTAATATTTACAAAACTGCGTTCTTTAGCATCTTGCCCTACAGGCACAGCAAAGTTATAAATCGCACCACCTTGTCTTGCGCTACCACCCGATAATTTTACATATTCTAAAGTCAAAAATTCATTGTTATAAATCAAGCCACCTTGGTCGGCACATACAGACTGATTACATCCTTGAAGTGTCAATTCAGTCATTTTTA
>CAXYYO010000122.1:0-2130 GCA_964293305.1 uncultured bacterium
CCCGAAGAAGCAGTTGAATGATCTTGTTATTGGGATCGAATTGATTATCCATCTTATTTCACCTCTTAATTATTGAACCGCCAACTGAACTATAATGATACTCTGCTCCTCAAAAAGCCCCTGCTTTTTGCAGCACATAAATGTAGATTACAAAAGCTTTGAAAGTGAGAATGCTGACTCTTACTCACTTTTTCTTCTCTCTTTTCATGGCCTCTTGCTTCATTGGCTTTGGCATTTTTTCAATAGCATACCTTAATGCAGTTCTAGGCATTGTGTCCCGCTTGCTTAATACATACTGGTATACCTCATCTTCATATTTGGTGCATAAAGACTTCAGCATCCAGCCATACCCTTTTTGCACTAAATCATCCTTATCCAACAATAAGCTGTCGGCAATTTCAAATATATCATCTTTAAATAAACCCTTTTTGGCTGGTATGATAAGCGATACAGCTGACGCCCGCCTAAGCCATCTATTTGGGGATTTCGTCCAATCTTTTAATTTTTCTATATACAACGGATACATTTCCAAAAATGTTCCAACAGTGTGGTTACAGAAAGTATCACAAGATGCCCAATTGGTAACATATTCATTTACCCATCTTTCGAACAAAAGAAAATCATCTTCAGTGTATTGTTTGTTGATGGCATAGGCCCAATTGCAGGCAATAAAAGATTCCTCCATCATTCCGGAAAGCCACAGTTGTTCACACAGATCAAATATTTCTTTTTTGGAAAGCTTCTTAATGCTTTTAAATGCCTCCTTGGAAATTTTCGAGACTGTCATCGTTTTTACGCCATAGAACCTTACTTCTTCTTTAAAAAATCTTTTGCCGCTTTCCTTTGTCGTTGCGTCTGAATTGTTGATTAGTTCCTGCCTTACCTGTTCGATTATGTTAGACATATCCCCACCCTCTCAAACTTTTACCCATTCTTATTTCCCGGCATGTTAGAGTAAGTTCATTTCGCTTCATTATCTCAATAACAGCGGATTCAATCAACTTATTGTGATTTTGGTGGTTTTAGCCTAAAAAAATATATACAAGTGATGTGAACTTATATCGTCTGACTATTTAAACCATGATATAATTTATAATAATAGTATTTTTGTGATTAGTGGTTCTTTAACTCTGACAATTTGGGTTATGCTTAATAACTTTTCTAATTTCTTGCTTTCAAATAATTAATTGTTGAAATGTTAATCATAGTAATGGAGGAGAAACTTATGCCTGTATATAATGGAAATTCCATAGAAGAAGCTATTGGTAACGGTCTGAATGACTTACAGCTTTCTTATGATAACGTAACTATCAACATTCTTTCTGATGTATTAGAAAATAATTTAGGAGAAGTAATTAGGCAAGCTGAAGTTGAAGTGAAGAAGAAGGAAAGCAAACGCACTCGTTACGCAAAATATGGTGTGGCATTTGGATCAGGTATTCTTGCAAATCGCCTCTTATCTAATAAAATTCCTCGTTCAAATCGTTGGGGCGTGCTTGGATTTCTTACCCTATTCATTTTATTATTATTTGGTTTAGTTATTGGTATGGATGCTGAGAGTACTCCACAAATTCAAGTTCCTGGAAGTTCAAGACAGTTTGAATCAGTGAATTTCTCAATCGTAGCTCAACAATTTGAAGATGCGGGTTTTTCTAATATTACATTAACCCCTATTGAAGACCTCAAATTTGGTATCATAACAAAGGATGGGGAAGTAGAAAAAGTAACAGTTTCTGGTAATGAAGAGTATGTTATAGAAAAGTGGTATCGTCAAGATGTTCCAATTAACATTTATTATCATACTTTTGAACCAGAGAAGTGATTTTCTAAAAACTTCTTAATAACTTATTATTATAATTGTTTTTGCCTTATATAATCCTAAAGGCAAAAATAAAGCGGAAATCCCGTCACTATGGGCTTTCCGCTTTTTTCGGTTCTATTCTCTTTTTCAAGCCCTTTCTGTACCTAGATCTGTAATGCCTTTACAGCGCCATTCTCCTCAAAAAAATGACCTCATTTATGATATGTAGTTGACCAATTATCATAAAAGCACTCTTTTTTATTGTTTCTATATTAGCAAAATATATTTAAAACTATCTATTTATCCCTGAATAGTTCATACCAATACAA
>CAXYYO010000123.1:0-2104 GCA_964293305.1 uncultured bacterium
CTGCCTACAACATCTTGATGCTTGTGCCTCCCTCAAGCGGTGAGCATACCTTCTACAAGGAGAAGGATGCCTGGCTATTGAATTTATTGCGTTGATTTGCAGCATAATCAGAAAACGCACAATAATATGTCTAACATTTTTTCCATGTCTCACCAAGCAGAGATAACTTGGCGACACGCATATTCAAGTCATACACGTTTTTACGCCAAAGGTGTGTCTCTGCGTTCCTGCTCTCCATCCTGCTTCTGTCGCGCCATTCAAATAGGCCGATTACTATGGTACATCCTACGACGATGGTGACAATCGTTATGCCAAAAACCATCCATCGGCAGACATGCCCGGTCTGTTTCTTGTGTTCCATTTTGTTGCTGATTTTTTATAATTCTACTACATTTTGATATGATTTAATTTGTTTGAACTGGCAAAGTTACGGTTGGAATGTCACAATCAAGAATTTTCGCAGCATTTATAACAACTTTTATGGAATAAAGACCTTTATGGGAATGCGATGAAGATGGAGAGGGTTGCAATCATACAATTGGGCATACAAAGACCTTTGTATAATATCTTATAAAAAGGGACTGTGCCATTTCACACAATCCCTTTTTGAAAGAATTTTAATTAGTCTATATTGACTTCAGCTTTATAGCTCTGATAAATTTCTCCTCTATTATTGTATTTAAATAGAAAAGCCGAAATAACAGGCGATCCATAAATGCCAACCATTTTATCTTTTGGTAGGATGTCGCATCTTATCATTCCTTTATATGGCTCCGAAAAATTTGCTATATACATACAAGAATCACAAGTTTCAGGACCGAATATAGATAATAAAGCTTCAGAATATGTTGGAGCGTTCCAAATAAATTTTTTCTCTATTCGATAAGACCAGAGAATTTGTTTGGTCTGAGTATCAACCATATCTGAAAAAATATCCCAATCAAGATCATAAATCGAATCTGAAACACACAGTTCTTTTGAATGGTAATAAACTTGCAGAATATCAAATGCCATATTTATAGCTCTCTGCTCATTTTTATTACCATAAATGATATTCTGAGCTGCTATCGTCAAAGAAGCCCCCAAAATGCACATCAAAAAGAATATTCTCATAATGATTCTCATTTTGTTTTAATATAATGAGCCTTTTTCCCCATGGAACTATTGTACTTCAACGAAGTTATAGCCGATGTTTCCATAAGATTTTATGATAGGGGATACATCTCTCATATTCAATCTAACAATTCTGAAATATGCAGCAGCAGCTTCCATCGTTACCATATCATGCTCCATATTTTTTTTTACTATTTGTTCTAACAAAGGTAAGGCTTTAACCAAATGCTGTTTACCTATTATTTTAATTGCCTCAACTTGTACTTCCCATGATATATTTCTTTTATATCTTTCTTCGAAAATATCAACTACTGTATTCCCAAATTCAGGGAAATAATTGCGTTGAAGTTTTTTTAAGGCCCTTAACAAATCTGCCGCTTTTTTACTTGCAAGCAATTTTTTTAATTGTACTATCGTTTCTGTTTTATCCATTATTTGAAATTTTAGAAACTTGCCAATGTTATTTATGGCATTGGCAAGTTTTTGGTTAATGTAATCTATGTTCTTACAATTTATATAGGCTGAAATAATTGGAGAATACCATAGATAATAAGCCCTATACTTAAAATCCAACCGCTACAATGCATTATGTATGCGGTTGTAAAACGACGAGCATTCCAATACTTTTCTTGTTGATACATTTTCGGAAGTAGGAAACACCCAAAAAGCAAATCATTAATTGGTATAGCCGATTTCACATATAATGCAATGAACCCAGATATAATTAGGATGAGTCCTTCCCCAAAAGAAATCTTATCTTTTAGAGAAAGGGGGAGTCTATTATAAATAGCTCTTAATTTTTGAGACACTAAATAGCCTCCCACTACAATTGAAATAACGCAAAAGAACATATCTTCAATCATCTGTTAATCTATTAGATTTTTTTTATAATATCCTCTTTTTCCATATCTATTTCATTTATGTAAATTCCATGCCACTCTGAAAATGAAGAGAGTGGCATGGAATTTTTACTTCGTCTTTACTCCAATTC
>CAXYYO010000124.1:0-2102 GCA_964293305.1 uncultured bacterium
AAAAATGCGCTTTTACGAAGTCTATACACCGTTTAACCCTGTGATGAAGTGGGCTCTGGCAGAACTCGGCACGGGTGTCCAGGAACACTGCAAAGCACCATTGACTGCCCTGACTAAAGAGACAAAAGCTTCTTTGTCTGGTTTTGCGGATCAGTTATGGCGTAAAAAATAGGAAATAGCTATTCGTCTGATGTTGGACGAATAGCTATTTTGACGTGCCAGGAAGATGCATGTTATTGACACTCCATACTTTGTAGATATAACGAAAGGGTACAAATCGGCATTACCATAGATGCTGAAATTTGTACCTTTTTTCTATAAAAACTGCATTGAAAACCCCGTCCTTCTGACCCTAAGAGGGAAAAGCAGGTTGGAGGAAATATAAAGTAAACATAGAATATAACTGAAAATGATTCCTTTAGTAATAATAGCTTAGTAATTAATAAATTGAGGATGTAGCTAATGATTGTAAAATATATACTCCGTGGATTAATAATCGGTTTATTGTATTTTATTGCAAGCGGTTTGCAAAGCGATAGTGTACTAGCAAGTGAGAAAATAGAACCTAATTCATATTCTATATCTGGTTTTGAAATACTTGAGGATCCAACAGGTATTTATAGCTTTGATGAAATCAGTGCATCCGATTATGCGAATCAATACAGCGACTATCCAGGAGAAGTAATTTCTTTAGGTATTACTAAATCTGTTTATTGGATACGCTTTAAAGTGGTAAATCTCGGGATTGAAGAAAAGGTTGCCGGAAAGTTTCTGCAAATGAAGAATTCTAATATTGATAAAATTGACATATACATACCGGCAAGCAATGATGATTATATTGTAAAAAAAGTAGGGGTGAGCCGTCCAAATTCCAATCGAGATATTATCGATAACACTTGGGTGTTTCAACTTCCTAAGGAAATGAATGAACAAAAGTATATTTATTTGCGATTGGAAAGCACTTCTGCTCTTCGTTTGCCTATAATTTGTTGGAATGCCGATTCTTTTATTGCCGATTCTTTTCTTAAAAATCTGGGATTTGGAGCATTCTATGGTATTCTTTTAGCGATGCTAATCTTTAATTTGTTTATTTATTTTGTTTTGCGTGATAAGGCATACTTATTTTATGTTTTATATATTACGTTTATGTTTTTATATCAAATTCAGGTTCATGGTCATCTCAAAATGCTAATTGATATTCCTTATAAAATATACAATACGATTTTTTGGCTGTGGCTAGCAGCAGCCTTTATTTCTTCAGTTTATTTTACCCGGCAGTTTCTTCAGGTAAAAACTGCAGTTCCTTATTTGGATAAGATATTAACAGTAATAGTGATGATTTCTATTTTACAAGGTGCTGTAGGGATTTTTGGTTATAATATTTTAGCAAATCAAATGGCTCATGGATTGGGGATTATTGGTCCTGTTTTTTTTGTTGTTTTAGCAATCATTCGTTTTCGTCAAGGGTTTCGCTCAGCTCGTTATTATATACTGGCGTGGGGCGTTTTGTCTTTCGGAATTGTGGCGTGGGCTTTATCTGCTTATATGCCTGGGATAGTATCTGCTGTTAATTATTTATTGCTATCTACGGCCAGTGAGTCGGTTTTGCTCTCATTTGCATTAGCAGATCGAGTGAAGATTTTAAGAAAGACAGGAGATGTCCTGAATAAACGTATGCAGCAATACCGAGATTTGAGCATCACTGATGAAATGACAGGGCTATATAATAACGATAGCTATGGACATTGGGAAGGGGATCAGGTTATTATTCGTATTGGTAAAATACTTTCTAATCTAAGAGAGGATGGACAATGGCCTTTTCGCTATGGTGGTGAAGAATTTGTTCTATTATTACCGAATACAAGGTGTGATGATGCTTATCAGATAGCGAAAAAACTTCATAAAACAGTTGCGGGGCAAATTTTTACCATAGCAATGGAGTCATCAATATCGGTAACCGTTAGTATTGGATTAACGGAATTGCGCCCTAATGATAATTATGAGAAGATATTTCAACGTGCTGACGAGGCCTTATATAAAGCCAAGGAAAATGGAAGAAATCAAATTGTAATTCTATAAAGAAAAATGGGTGGATTTGGACT
>CAXYYO010000125.1:0-2100 GCA_964293305.1 uncultured bacterium
TAGGCGAGTTTTTTCACGGTTTTGCCTTGGCGAATTTGCGTAATCGCATATAAAATTTTAGCGCGATTGCGCCATTCCGATAAGCTTAACTGTAATTCCTGTTGGCTTAAACGCAGCAAATGCCGTTCACTCATCGAGGCATTGCTGAGCAGTTGTTGCAAGCTTTTATGAAAGAGTTCAGGATTGGACAACTGTTGTAAAAGTGGCTTGAGTGAAACATGGTTGCTTTGAGGTAAATAATGTTCATAGGCTGGAGCCGCTTTCAATTGATCGACCAAGACCTGTAACAAATGCCGATAGTCCGTCGTTGCGCTTCCTTTTTGTTTCTGTTCTAAAATTTCATGTACCAAATGGCGTAGAAAGGGGCGAATACTTAAAGTTTTGCTGCAAGACGCAAAATCTCCACACAGTGATGGATGGATGCGGATACAGACATAGTGGGTAATTTGTTCATCTAAAGCGATAGAAGTATGCGCTGTTTGCGGGGGCAGCCATAAACCATAATTTGGCGGGGACAGATAAATCTGTTGTTCAATTTCATATTCTAAAATACCATTTAGACTAAAATTAAAATCGCCCCACAGCGAACTATGTGGTGCCACAATTTCATCTTTTTGATAAAAAAAATCATCCACTTCTATATATTGTTCAATCGGCAGCAGCATATCTATGTCCTCATTTTTGCTTTTTTTATCTGTATGTATGTCCATTTTTTAGCGTGTAAACATTTGTTTGAACGACAAAACAAAAAATATCACTGTGTCTGTAGCGCGATATTGAAGTCTGAAATTCGATATTCTAATTATTTCAGACTTCAGTGAAAATGCATACTGAACATATGGATACATCGGGAGAGAACATGACACAGCAAAACAAAACAGTCTGGTGGGCGCTGGCTTTACCGCTGCTGGCGGTTTTAATCTGGTCAATGAATGTTGCCGTCACGCGATATGTGGTGGACTATATTTCTCCCGTCAGTATTAGTTTTTATCGTTGGTTTGTGGCTTTTCTCATCTTGACGCCATTTATGTTAGCTAAAGTTTGGCGTGAACGTCAGTTGGTTTTACAGCATTGGAAGCAACTTGCAGTATTGGGTGCTTTTGGTATGGTGCTGTATCAGGGCTTGGGCTATAGCGCAGCGCATTACACCACTGCGACCAATATGGGTATTATTAATGCTTTTATTCCGGTATTTACCATTTTTGTTGCGATGTTTATGCTGAAGGATATTCCCAACCGTTTTGCAGTGGTGGGAAGTTTGTTATCTTTTCTGGGTTTAATCTATGTGATGGCGCAGGGCGATTTGCTCAGCCTGATTCAGTCAGGTGGGCATCTGGGCGATGCCATGATGGTGCTTGCGGTATTTTTCTATGCATTTTATAGCGTATTTTTGAAAAAGTGGAAACTTCAAATTCCATTGCTAATCAGTTTATATGTACAGATTTTTTTCGCTTTGCTTTACCACTTACCTTTTGTTCTATGGTTGGGTTTAGATGCCATTGATCAACAGAATGTGGGGAGTGTGCTCTATGCGGGTATTTTTCCGTCGCTGATTGCCCCTTTGGTTTGGATGTTGGCGGTACAAATCATTGGCCCCAATCGAACCAGTATTTTTATGAACTTAATGCCGGTTTTTACCGCGATTATTGCCAATATCTGGTTAGCAGAAGCATGGACGGTTTATCATAGTATAGGTGGCGTGATTATTTTACTGGGCATTTTATTGGCGCAAAAGAAAGATGTGCCAGTCAAAGTCGCAAAATTAAATGTGTAATTTAATGGTAGCTTAAAAAATAACCGAACGAATTTATTTTTTTGACTGCTTTTTAATTGAATGAGTGTGTGAATAATCATTTTAAAATGTTTTTTCTCACAAAAGTTTATTAAAAAATAGTGAGATAATTTAAATTGTTAAGAAAAAATGATGAATCTAGCATCATATTCAAATTTTTTATAAGATGAATAATATATTTGTATAATAAAACAATTTATTACATAATACGTATATCGTAAATATTTAAGTTATTGTTGATAATTACTTAAGTTTTACCGCCAGATTGATAGACCCTCTGGATGTGTTTATGCACATCCTTTTTTATG
>CAXYYO010000126.1:0-2026 GCA_964293305.1 uncultured bacterium
ACCTGCCATTGGAGTTTTAGCCCCAGAGTCTGCATTAACGACCGTTCGAGATAAGCTTCCTGTGACTGGAAATGCCGAGCTTAAACCTGCACTTAAATTGGCCAAACCTAAAGCGACCAACTCTTGATTGCTATTTAAGTCACTTCGTTGTTGTAAAGCTGTTGCCTGAGCAATGGATAATGATTCGACAAAGCTAATCATGGCAATCATGGTCGCACCGGGTAGCAAAGTGATGACCAAATCCATATTCCAGTAGGGCATGCTAAGAGGGGGAAAACCTGAAGGGATTTCCCCGACGGTTTTAATTCCAATTTCTTTTAAGTTTAGAAAATAAACCGTAGCAATTGAAACCACCACGAGGACTAAAGGCAATGCTTTTGAAATAAAAGCGGTAGAACCTATTCGGCTTTGAATGGCATTGGAGCTTAATATTTTTGGCATATAGATGAGAAAGCACAAAGATAGCATGCCAAAAATGAAGGTTTCAATATTGCTATAACGGATGTACTGCCAAAAACTGAGTAAAAATTCAGGAATATTATTGGCTGCTAATGGCACATCAATCAGAAATTTGAATTGTCCTAAAGCGATAAGTAATGCCGACGCAATAATAAAACTTTTAATGACAGGATGGCTAATGAGTTGAATGAGAAAGCCAAATTTTAACAGACCTAACAATAATGAAATCACACCAACCATAAAAGCCAGTAAGCAAGCCGCTTGTATATAGACTGGGGAGCCGACTTCAAACAATGGGTTTAAAGTCGCAAAGGTCATCATGGAAATAATTGCAACAGGACCAATAGAAAGCGTAGGGCTACCACCGACCATGGCATAGATCATCATCGGGAGGATACTGGCATACAGCCCCATTATAGGCGGTAAACCTGCAAGCATGGCATAAGCCATGCCTTGTGGAACCAGCATCGCAATCACAATAAATGCAGAAAGAAGATCCGATTTAAATTTAGCTTGGTTATATTTACGAAGCCATTGCCAAGCAGGCAATAATGTCATTAAGCGAGAATTTAAATCTGACATACCTAAATCTAAATCATTATTTTAGATATATTATGCACAAAAAATGCTAAGAAGTCTTAACCGAATAAAGTTCTTTATTTAATTTTATGCTATTTGTCTGATTAAATTATATTTTTAGGGCAATATAATTGATATAGCGTATTTAATACGTGCACTAACTTTTCATCTTTAATGGAATAAAAAATTTGCTTACCATCGCGGCGAGTAGAAACCACATCACTTTTGCGTAACATCATCAATTGTTGCGATAAAGTAGGCTGATTAATTTGTGTTATTTCTTCTATTTGAGAAACATTTAACTCTTGTTTAGCAAGGTGACATAAAATAAGTAAACGATCTGTATTGGCTAATGATTTTAATATGGTGACGACAATATCCACAGAATCATGCATAGATGCAATTTCAAGATCGGTGTTCATATATTTCTCATGTTACTTGACACTAATACATGCAGTATAATGCTTCAATAATTGAATACATTAAGAAAAAGTTATATTTTCAATTCTTTTTAATGAACATTAATATCAAATATTCTTATATAAATTAAAATAAGGCACTTAATTTAAGATAAATGCCTTATGCTGGTGCAAAATATTATGAACTGATGATTATTTGTTGGATTGTTTAAATCCTTTTAATTCTTTTTCAGTAAAGTGCAGTGCTGTAATTATTGCTTGCTGCATTTCAGAATCATACCAACTAAAAATAGCTGATATTTTTTCTTCAAAATCATCACTGATCACAAGGCAATCATCTTTAACACTCAATGCAGCATTTTGTTTAAGGATTGAAATAAAGCTTTTTAAGGTCGCACTATCAAAATAATAACCAGACTGAATTTTTTGCGTTTGAGAAAGTTTTTGTAATACAGCTTTGCTCATGTTTTCTAACTCTTTGAGCGTCAACGACTGAGTTGGAGCATATTGTTGCAGTAATGCTGAAATGATCAGCATATTATTCAGGCTAGCACTGGATAAATGTGCTA
>CAXYYO010000127.1:0-2020 GCA_964293305.1 uncultured bacterium
GCAACCAATACAGGAAATACCACATTGAATAATGTAGTTGTTGTAGAAACTAACTTTAGCGGAGCAGGAAGTACACCTGTACCTACATTTGTAAGTGCTACATTTGGTTCACCAGAAGGAACTTTACTAGTAGGCGAATCAGCTACATATATAGCAGTGTATATTATTGTAGGACAAGATTTGGCTAATGGGTCTGTTATAAACGAAGCAATTGTTACGGCAACGGATACAAATGATACATCTGTTTCTGATACATCAGATGACCCGAATGATTTAAACAATATTGATGCTGACGACGATGGTGATCCAGATGATCCAACAGTTATCGAATTACCTGACGGATGTAAAATCATTGTAAACAATGGTGTTTCTCCAAATGGTGATGGAATAAATGATTATCTACATATCTATGGTTTAGGTTGTTATTCATCAAATGAGATTGAAATATTCAACCGTTGGGGTGTAAAAGTATTTGAAACTAAAAATTATGAAAATTCAGATATAAATGGTTTCAAAGGAATTTCTAACGGAAGAACAACCATTAATCAAGGCGACGGATTGCCAACAGGTCACTATTGGTATGTATTGAAATATTTAGGATTTGATGGTAAAAATCACTCAAAAACAGGATATATATACGTTAGTCAATAATTAATTTTTCCGGCGATTTTTTTTAAAAAGAATGAAATCGCCGGGATTTAATACATAAAGTATGAAAACAAATCAATTTATTATTTTCCTACTTTTGTTTGCAAGCTCTTTTGGGTATTCCCAACAAGATGCGCAATACACACAATATATGTACAATACAATAAATATCAATCCGGCTTATGCTGGTTCAAGAGATATTTTAAGCATCTTTGGTATGTATCGTACCCAATGGGTAGGTTTAGAAGGTGCACCAGATACAGGAGTATTTTCATTACATTCACCTGTTGGAGAACGTGTAGGATTAGGACTTACAGTGGTAGGAGATCGTATTGGTGTAGCAAAAGAAAATACTGTTTCAGCAGATTTCTCTTATACCATACCCGTTTCTGATAATTACAAATTAGCATTCGGATTAAAAGCTACGGCGCACATGCTTGACGTAGATTATTCAATGCTTACAATAACTCCTGGCGACTATGTTTTTCAAAATAATATCGAAAACAAATTTTCCCCAAATTTTGGAGCAGGAGTTTATTTGTATTCAGATAAATTCTATGCAGGATTTTCTGTTCCTAATATTTTAGAAACAGAACATTTTGACGATAACATAAAGTCAACACCAAGCGAACGTATGCACGGTTATTTAATAACAGGATATGTATTTGACCTTACAGATAATATCCAGTTCAAGCCGGCAGCATTAGCAAAAGCGGTAAACGGTGCGCCGTTACAATTAGATGTAACAGGTAACTTTTGGTTCAACGAAAAGTTGACTTTGGGTGTAGCTTGGAGATGGTCGGCAGCAGTAAGTGCTTTGGCAGGTTTCCAAATTGACAAAAACTGGTTTATTGGTTATGCCTATGACGCAGAAACTACTAAACTCGCAAATTATAACTCAGGTTCTCACGAAATATTCTTGAGATATGAGTTATTTAACAAATCTAAACGTATAGTTTCACCAAGATTCTTCTAACAGAAAAACAAATTATATGAAAAAAATTATATACATAAGTATTTTGTTATTGGGCGGACTTACGATTTCCAATGCACAAAAAACACAGGTAAAAAGAGCAGACAAAGAATATAATAACCTAAATTATATCGATGCCATAGAAACCTACGAAAAAGTAGCCAACAAAGGTTATAAATCAGTAGATATGCTTGAAAAATTAGGTAATTCATATTATTTTAATGCAGAATATGTTGATGCTGCAAAATGGTATGCTGAATTATTTGTACTTCAACCAGAAACTACCGATGCTGAATATTATTACCGTTATTCTCAAAGTTTAAAATCTACTGGAGATTATAAAAAAGCTGCAGAATACATGGATAAATTCTATAAAGTAAAAGGCGATGACCACAGAGC
>CAXYYO010000128.1:0-2002 GCA_964293305.1 uncultured bacterium
ATGATTGGTGTTGTCCATTCAGCCAATTCTCCATTTATGTTGGGATAAATTCCGTTATATGTAAATCCATTGTCATATGATTTGGCAAAGTTTCCATATTGACTTGACGATATGTGTACATTATCATCAGAAGAATCAAAAATATTATCCATTCCATCACCACCCAAGGTAGTAGACCAATTATTTCCATCATAAAAAAAAGTGGCATTGTCTTGTGCTCCAGCCATTATTTTATTTGAAGCAGTTTTACTTGATGAAACTCTGTAAAAAGAAGTGACTTGCATTCCACTATTTAACCCTGTCCATGCCGTTGTCCAAGGATTACCGTTGTTTGCATCGTTCCATGTTTGTGTTGCAATAGCAGGTGTTCTGTAAACACCGCCATCACTACATACAAATGCATTGCCTGTTAAAGGTTGAAATTTTATAAAATGAATATCGCCATGCAAAGTTGGGCCATAGCTCAATGTCCAATGGCTTGCAGGATCAAAATTATTACCTCCATCAAAAGAACCCCAAACATTTATTCCACCTGTGTATAGTTTATTTTCATTGTTGGGATCGATAGCAAGTGCCAGGTCGTAGGCGCCTTGCCCACCCACATCAAAACCATCATCATATCCTAAAATATTGAGTGAAGGAGGAATAAATTGCCAATCGACACCTGCATTCATTGATTTATATAAACCATAATAACCTGAATAAACATCAACCGCAAGGGCATAGATATAATTTGGATTAGATGGTGCCACCTCAATTTCGAGGCGTTGTACATCACCTGTAGGCGGAATTCCTGTATTAAGCATGGTCCAAGTTGCCCCAAAATTGGTTGATTTATAAATAGCTGCGTTTCCTTGATTTGATTTGGCCACCCAGCCAGATGCGGCATACAGTACATTTGGATTTGACGGGTCTTGCGTTAAATCCCAAAATAAAGAGTCTAAGGTTTTGGTCCATGTAGTTCCACCATTGTTACTGGTGTACATTCCACTGGTACCAGCAGCTACCAAATTATTACTGTTATTTTGATTTACAATTATTTTTTTAATTAACGATGCATCTCCATCAGTAAGTTGAAAACTTAAACCTGTTGGAGACCAATTTTGACCACCATCAGTGGTTTTATAAACACCCAAACCATAATGCGTGTTTCTTTTACGACCGATGGTTTGAAGGCTAACACCTATATATTCGAAATCGCATACAGAAACATATATTGTATTAGAATTATTTGGATCAATGGCAATATCACTAATTCTGGTAATTGGTAAATCATCAGTTAAGGGTTGCCAATTCATTCCATTGTTTGTAGTTTTCCAAACGCCACCTTGCGCCACTCCAACATAATAGGTTGATGGCGAATTCGGATCAAATGAAATACAATTAATTCTTCCAATGCCGTTTTCCATATAGCCGGTAAGATTATCAGGCAATACGTTTGGACCAGCCGGTAGCCATGTTAAATTTCTTTCAGTGTTACTGGATGTTGTATAGTGTAACTTTTAAGCGAAATCTTTTGTTCTTCACCAATACGCTTATTAAGCCAATCACGTTATGTATTATCTTAATTATTACTTTCGCTATTTCAGCCTCATTTTTGTTTGGATTAAGCTTAATTGTAAGTGCCTGTATTAAAGGAGCAATCTTTTTTCTTGTTTCGGTCTCTTTCATCCTTGTTACAAATGAGTTCAATAGCCGAAGTAAGATAAATAAATTAGTATCAAAAAAATAATTAATAAATCACTTTATATCCTTTAAGTAACTCTAAAATGTATAAATTTGCAGCTGATTTTGAAAATGAAGTAGTTTGCAGTAGAAGGAATTTGAATAACAAATTAAAAATATTGGTTTTCATACTTGTTGTTATCGCAACAAGTGTTTCTGCGTTTTCTCAAAACTCCAATTCTTCTAAAAAATCTGCCATTGATTCAGATGTCGTTTATAGTGCGGAGGATTCGATTGTTGTAATGGAAGATGGGACAGCTTTTCTATACGGTAATGC
>CAXYYO010000129.1:0-1995 GCA_964293305.1 uncultured bacterium
GCTAAAGCTATCGCCTTTTATAGCCGACATGGAGCAGAAGTGGTACAGCCTGCTTTTGAGGAAATAGCAGTTCCCGATGCCGAATTGATGCGAACCAAACATTGTATCAAATATAGCTTTGGCTGGTGCCCAAAGCAGCATCCAGAAAAAACGCCCAAAGAACCATTAATGCTTCAGTATGGAGAAACTAAATTAAATTTATCCTTTGATTGTGTGCATTGTGAAATGGTGATTAAGCAGAAAAAATAAAATCGAATCTTGCCTATTTGCGAAAATAAATGTACTTTTGTGGTTCCGATTTTTGATGCAACTTATTTATTAACTAGAAACTATAAGAGATCATGGAAAACAAAACTCCAACGCCTCATATTGAGGCAAAATTTGGTGAAATTGCTGAAACTGTAATTATGGCAGGTGACCCATTACGCGCAAAATTAATGGCTGAACGTTTTTTAGAAAATCCTGTTCAATACAATAATGTACGTGGTATGTTGGGCTTTACTGGTACTTATAAAGGTAAACGTGTATCAGTACAAGGTCATGGTATGGGTATTCCTTCTATTGGTATTTATACCTATGAGTTATATAATTTTTATGGCGTAAAAACCATTATTCGTGTAGGTTCTGCTGGTGCTATGCATCCTGATTTACACATTGGTGATTTGGTAATTGCTATGGGTGCATGCACAAACTCAAATTATGCTTCACAATATCGTTTGCCAGGTACATTTGCACCTATCGCTGATTTCGATTTAACTCGTAAAGCTGTGGAAGCTGCTGAAGAATTTGGTTTTAGATATAAAGTTGGTAATGTATATTCAAGTGATATTTTCTACGATGAATATTCAAGTCTTGCTGATTGGCAAAAAATGGGTGTTTTAGCAGTAGAAATGGAAGCGCCTGCATTGTATATGAATGCTGCTCGTAGCGGTAATAGAGCATTATGTATTTGCACTATTTCTGATTCATTAGTAACAGGCGAAGCTACTACAGCTGAACAACGTCAAACCGGCTTTACTAATATGATGGAAGTTGCTTTTAGCTTGATTTAATCGTAAATCCTATAAGTATAAAATAAAGCGGGCTGATTTTACATCAGCCCGCTTTATTTTATTATGCTAGTTAGTCTTAAGCTTTTGGTTGTGGAGTGGATACCGTTTGACTCATGTCACAAGTACCAGAGAAAATAGCTTTAGGTTCAATCATTAATGTTTTGGTTTTGATTTCACCAACTATTTTTGCAGTCTCTTTCAATGACAATAATTCTGAAACAACGATTTTGCCATTCACATGACCCATAATTTCTGCATTTTGACAATTTAAGTTGCCTTTGAGTGTGCCTTGTGGACCAATGACTACTTTGCCTGAACAAGCAATATCGCCTTCTACTTCACCGTCAATACGAAAATCACTATCTGCACTAATATTTCCTTTGATTTTGCTACCAGTAGCTAAAACGTTGTGTGCAATGCCTGAATTCAAAATTTCTTTTGCCATTATCTTCTGTTTTTCTTATAGTTGAGTTGATTTGAAAATCTCTGCAAAATAACACTATTTTTTTGACTTATCAAAATTATAATACATTTCTTTCGTTCTCATTTATGTCGGGCATTTTATTTGAATAATAGGTTGTATATAATGGTTATTTGGTACACTATTTGCTAACTGGGATTACTGCTTTTGTATGCTCTATAACATATTTAAGTTATTTCTTTGGAAACTGAAGTAATTTTTAAGTTTCCATTATTTAATTATAAATCAATTTGTTACAAAATGTATTTAAAATATTATTTATTTTTAACATAAATCATAGGTATCGTTATGAGTGTAATATCTATCTTTGCATCGAACTTAAAATAAAATAGTACGTGGATGTAAGAGATAAAATATTAAAAACTGCTTCAGATCTTTTTCTGAAATATGGCTTGCGTAGTGTAAGTATTGATGATATTTGTAATGAGTTACATATATCAAAAAAGACATTTTATGCACATT
>CAXYYO010000130.1:0-1974 GCA_964293305.1 uncultured bacterium
TGCGCAAAAGCAGGGCTTATAAAAAGTACGCATAGGAGCGCGGCAAATATTTTTTTCAACATGGTTTAAGTTTTAATAAAAGTACATGGAATTAAATGCACATCAATACCCACCGGGCGGTATTATTTTGTAAGCCATATTTCATACGCCTTTATTTGTAAACCGCGGTTTTTTTTGGTTACCAGCATTACGTATTTTATGGCTTCCCAATTGTGTCACTCCCTTGTGCTCTACAACTTTATTCAACAAAAAATACAGCATCCTGCAGTATTGCGGGGTACATTCAGTAATGTCATTGAAGATAATGCCCCCTTTAAGGTTTTTTATAACAGTGCAAACCAAGTTGTGTATAATCATTAAACCACTTAATTTTTTAACTGCTTCAGTTCTTCTATCTCTTCCCGCATTTTACCGATGCTGTCCAGTATTGCGCGGTTTTGCTGTTGTAAACTGTCCATCATTTCTTTTTGCAGATTCTCCACTTTTATTTCCATTCTTCCTTCCGGGGATGGAGTTCTGTCGCAGGAACTTAATACTACAGTAACAAGCACTAACAGCATTCCGCTTATTATCAATCCCCTGTTTTTAAAACATCTCATATTCATTTTTATTTTTTTAAATCTGCGCTTTTAAACCCTATAACGACCCGCCTTCCACAAGCATGGAATCTACAGAAAGCTCCTGCATAAAAGTTTTACCCGACAGACATTCGAGCATCCTGATAAATGCAAGTTTCCCTAATTTGTAACCGCTGGTTTCCACATAGGTAATTTTGGGATTGTACAGCCCCGGAAAAAACCCATTGCTGATGGTTATTACGCCAATGTCTTCCGGCATTTTCAAACCCTTTTCGTGTATGGCCTGCATAGTGCCTATAAGCGTAAGGTCGCCCATGCAAAAGATGGCATCGGGCTTATTATTTTCAATTGAAAATAATGTTTCATCCTTTGCTTCCCGGGTATTCAGGGGGAATGCAATATCAATTTTTGTGTATGGGCTCTGTGCTGCAAATGTTTCTTTAAATGAAGCCAGTCTTTTTTTGGTAATAGTTAAACCAGGATGGCCAAATAATGCCAGCACATGTTTTTTGTCTTTGGCTATCAATGCTTCGGCGGCAATCTTCGCGGCTTTTTTATCGGCGAGGCAAATCTTATTACATGCCTCGTAATCGGGCACACGGTCAACAAAAATGACAGGTATCTGCAGATCGTTTAATTTTAAGAATGCTTCTATATCGGTGGTTTCTGTGGTGATAGCCACAAATATGCCCGCAATCCTGTTTTTCTTCAGCAGTTTAAGGTTTGCCAGTTCTGCTTCCCTGCTTTCGCCGCTCTGCATAATAAGTAAGGAATATTCCCGCAGCCTTGCTTCTTCTTCTACTGCCGCAATAAAAGAATCGTAAAAAAAGTTGGCGACAAAAGGAACCAAAACGCCCAGCACATTACTGGTATTGGTGCGCAGTTGAATGGCATAATTATTTGGTTCGTATTCCAGCGTTTCTGCAAGATCTTTTCCACGCTTTCTTGTTTGCGGTGAAATATCGGGATGGTTTTTTAAAGCCCTTGAAACCGTAGATATGCTGAGGTTAAGCGTTTCTGAGAGCTTTTTTAATGTACTGTTCTGTTGCATTGAAAAATTTTATAAAAGAAATGTAAACTACAGGGATTTTTTATAAAATGTAATGTTTTTAATTGAATAAACCACAAAAGCATAGTATAATTAACGCGTATATATTTTGCCATTTTATATTAATCGGAGAAGGAAGGGTTGTTCATTGAAACTGGATGGTTTTAAGGTCGTTTTGTTGTGTTTGTCGGTAATCCTTTTCTCGGCATTATAAATTACAATATAATGGATATTGGATATTGCAAGGCTGGCTGGAGATTTGCCTGCGGCCTTGCATTTTTTTTATATTTTATTGCGAATATTTGCAGGATTGCGAATATTGTTTGCGAAAATATTACGATAGGATTC
>CAXYYO010000131.1:0-1972 GCA_964293305.1 uncultured bacterium
GATGCATCAACTTTTAAAATAGAAAATATTGCCTCAATTTCGTGTGCCGATACTGTAACAACAGATTTATTGTTTTTACAGCAAATTCTAAAGGATAAAAACATTGTTTTGTTAGGTGAAGATATTCATGATAATGAAAGTGCTTTTGCTGCTAAAACAAGAATTATAAAATACTTACATCAAAAAATGGGGTATTCGGTTCTCTTATTTGAATCGCCACGGTTTGAATCGGAGTGGCATCAAAATGAGTTAGATTCAAATTATTTTCAAAAAACATTGTGGGAATTTTGGGCAAATTCTCCTTCATGCAAGACCTTGTTAGATTATATACAACAGTCGCAACAATCATCAAAACCAATCAAAACCAGAGGGTTCGATTTACAGTTTTTGGGAAACAATAACATTAAACAGTATATCGAATTAACTGACACTTATTTACAAAAGAAAGGGAGTTCGTTATCTCATTATCCAGTTACTAAAAAAATGATTCAGAACATTAATTCTTATAGGTACTGGGTATTTTTACAAGATGATGATTTTGACTCAATTCAAAATGAAATTAGTTCATTAGTTGAAATGTGCCATAAACCACCCTTTAATAATCAAGATACTGTTTTTGCAAATTATTTTGCCAATTTTATGAACTATGCACGCTTTAACAAAATGCAGTGGGGGTCAAATGAAAGATTTCAATTCCGAGATTCAGTTATGGCTTCCTATTTTTCAGATATGTATACATCAATTTATGCAGGCGAAAAAGTTGTGGTTTGGTTAGCTAATTTGCATGCACTCCATGATGACACACAATATGTGGAAAATGCCAAAATGAATCATTTCAAAACGTTTGGTGAACGTTTAAAAGAAGGGTATAAAGATAAAGTGTATACCATTTGTTTTACTAGCTATTGCAATGTAAATAAAAATAATCGGGTAATAAATAAGGCAACGCCAGCTACTTTTGAATATCAAATGTATCAATTAAATTATCGTTATGCATTTGTTGATTTTCACAATGACACAGTCAATAGTGATATACCTTTTAGAATGCGAGCTAATCAAAATCTGATTTTAAATGCTAATTGGAAAAAAATGTGTGATGGAATATTTTATATTGATACCATAATGCAAAATAGCCATGAATATAATTGAGACTAAAAATCTAACCTTTAGTTATAAAAAGCAGGTTGTATTATCTGACCTTTCGTTGCAGGTTCCTCAAGGGAGCATTTATGGATATCTTGGTGCAAATGGCAGTGGTAAGACAACGACTATTCGACTTTTATTGGGACTATTAGATACAACAAAGGCGGTGTTTGTTTGTAATCATGACATGCGTATCGCACAAGAGAAAATAGCTGCCTATGAACATATTGGTTCACTTGTAAGTCCCATATTCATGTATGACCATTTGACCGTACAGGAGCATTTTGAAATGCTAAGAATTGCATATAATAAAACGACCATAGAAGCGGAACAGACACTTGCCAAAATTGGTATTTCGGAATATACCAATAAGAAAGTTAAATATCTTTCTTCTGGTAATAGACAACGGTTGGCTATTGGGTTCGCCATTTTTAACAACCCACAAATACTTATTTTGGATGAACCAATTAATGGATTAGATCCAGTGGGCATTTATGATATGCGTGAATTATTTCTTGCGTTAAACAAGCAAGGTATGACAATTTTCTTTTCAAGTCATATCCTTTCTGAAGTGGAAAAAATTTGTACTGATATAGGGATTTTACACGAAGGTAAGTTATTGTATCAAGGAAAATTAGATGCGTTATTAGCAGATGATTCTAATCATTCTTTGGAAAATGTATATTTAAAACTCATCAAAAATGATCAGCTTATTTAAAATAATAAAAATTGAACTAATTAAAACGTCTAAATTACGTGTTTTTAGTTTACTTTTTCTTTTGCCAATTTTCATTACACTATTTGGGGTTTATATAAATCATGAACAAAT
>CAXYYO010000132.1:0-1971 GCA_964293305.1 uncultured bacterium
TTCATAGACCACTCACTTCTCTTAAAGTGGAACATTATTTATACTCATATATTGATTACCAATAAATGACAAAAAGTGACAAAAAACACTTATAAATATACAAATATGTAAAAAATAATTTCTTTAATTTACGGCTTAGAAAAAACTCTATAAATCTAAATTGTTTACAAATGAAACCAAGAGCCTTGCTGTGTCCATTATTGCACTGATATAAATAAATATTTATAGGCTAAAACATTATAGAAATACGCTTTATTTCTATTGATATTTTGTATCAATAGCAATAAAGCGCAATAAAAAACCGCCTTAAAGACGGTTTTTAGATCAGTGACTATTTACTGTTTAATTCACACGTGAGGTGAATCGAAACATTTCATTAACACCTGTATAGAAGCTACGACCATCAAGATTTAAATCAATTTCAACACCAGACTGAAGCAAAACTTTCTTTCCTACTTCAACCCATTTAAACCCATCGCGAGTACTTTGCATTTTTTTTAAAGGCACCAACGACACAACAATTTCACTACCATTTACAGATTTTGCTACTAAATTTTCAATATTATTCAACATTTACACCAAATTTCAAACACATATAGAAATACCACCATTGGCATTTCGAAATAACAACTTTAATTTTGACAATTCAAACGAGATAAGACTTATATATCAATTTTAAAAGATAACATTTTCATGTCATTTTTATTGTTGAGTTAAGTATAACAGAAATACAAATTTAATCACCCATTACTTATCAGTCTTACTAATATTATTTGCATCAAAATATTTCAAACCTATAGCTTCAAAGCCACGTTAAGTCATTCATTCTTGATGTTGTAGCATTAAGTAGTCTGATATCAATCGTGCTGACCATGATTGTGTATTTAAACCTTCATAAAAACCACAATGACTGCCTTTTTTCGTGGTCACTACCATCATATTGGGCATTTTTTGAATCATTTCTTTATAAGGCTCAAAATTACGAATATTACAGACGGGGTCATCTTCAGCATTTAAAATCATCAAAGGAATTTTAACATTTTCAAATACAAAAATTGGATTTGTTGCCTGATTATAAGCCTCAAAACTACTATAGCCTGCCAGTTCAAAATAGTGAGATTGAAATTCCTGCAAACTTTTTGTCGCCAAAACTTGTTGTAAAGATGCGGTGTATTTCCATGTCTCTGCATAAGGATAAATAAAAGCCTTAAACAATTTCTTGGTCATCACCTTGGTATAAAAAGGATGTACATTTTTAAATCCAAGCTCGGTGTCATAGCCCGGACACAATGCAAAAGCAGCTTTAAATGGTGTTTTCTGACCTTCTTCACCTAAATAGCGAACCAACAAACCTGTTCCAGCGGAAGAACCGACCGCATATAAAGCAGAGTTTGGGAATTTATTTTGAATGTGCTTAATTTGCTCACGTAAATCATCCGTTGAGCCAAAAATAGACATTTTAGGCACTGGCATCGGTAAATTGGCATGCCCACGGCGCAAACATAATGCGATACGCCAACCTGTATGTGCATGTAAATCACGCACCAATTCACGCATACTTTCTGGTGAACCCGTTATGGTATGCATTAACACAATGGTGGGTGTGGTCTCTGGTAAGTGTAAACCATGCCATGCAATTGCAGTGATACCACCATCAGACATTTTTAATTGTTCAATGGCATCGTATTTTAAATGAATGGTTTGTTTCTTAATTAAATCAAAATACAGCAAATGAGCATGCGTGTTGGATAACCACGGTGTTGGTCGATACTTTTGTTTCAGTTGAGGTAGCTCATCTAATAACTGTTTAACCTGACCATTTGGATCATAATACAACGTTGGCACTTCTGCCCCTGTCACCTGATCCAGCCATGTTTGCGTCAATTGATTAATTGTTTTAAGCACCGACCACATTGTTCTAAAACCTTCTTTTACCAAGTTAATACGCTTACCTGACACGACTGAAATTTC
>CAXYYO010000133.1:0-1968 GCA_964293305.1 uncultured bacterium
CCGTCAAGCAGGTATGTAGTGGAACGGGAGTTATCATCAATGGAAATTACTTCAAACCCATTTTCAATAAGGTCAACAACCGTATGTGAACCTATAAAACCGCAGCCACCAGTAACAAGGATTTTTTGCATATTTTTTTAATGGAGCTGCAAAGTAAATAAAACTTGTCTATATAACCTTGCTACAAAAAAAGCTTTATTAAGGAATAAATTGCAGCGGCAAGTAAACCACTTACAGGGATGGTAAGTACCCAGGCCCAGATAAGGTTAACTGTTACGCCCCAGCGTACCGCACTTAAACGTTTGGTAGCTCCTACACCTATTATAGAGCCCGTTATAGTATGAGTTGTACTTACAGGTGCACCCAGGTTTGCTGCGGTAAAAAGGGTAATTGCCCCTGCGGTTTCGGCACAAACACCTTCCAGCGGGGTAACTTTTGTTATTTTGGTACCCATGGTTTTAATAATTCTTGAGCCGCCGCTTAATGTTCCCAAACCAATAGCAGTATAACAAACCAATGGAACCCAGGTAGGTATGCTTGCAATATCGGGGATAAAATTTTCTGCCACCATTGCTGCGCCAATTATACCCATTACTTTCTGTGCACCGCTGCCGCCATGACCAATACTAAATGCTGCGGAAGAAACCAATTGTAATTTTTTATACATGTTGGCGGTGCGATATGCATTTTCGCCTTTAAAATAATTATAAATGTAGCTGGATATAAAAACAACGCCTAATGAAAGCAATGCCCAAAATTCAAAAGGTTTTTTAAAATTAATAAAGATAAGGCAGCTCGAAATTACTGCTGTTATGATAAATACTTTGAGCCAGATATTTTTTTGTATGGTGACCAATGTAATAAACATGGAAATAACCATACCTACAATTGGTGCAATAAGGATGAATAAAAGTGTAAGTGAAATACCGCCATCAAGCGACCAGTTGATTGCGCCAAAACCAGCATGTGCAACCGCAGCCCCCGCAAAACCACCAATTAACGTATGTGAAGAAGAAGATGGAATGCCATACCACCAGGTAAGCAGATTCCAAACGATGGCTGCAATAACGCCGGATAATACTACTATTAAATCGTATTGACCATGCTGCACTGTTTTTGCAACCGTATTAGCTACCCCATGATCCCTGAAAATAAAGTAAGCAACAAAATTAAAAAACGCTGCCCACACAACGGCCTGCAGCGGGGTAAGCACTTTTGTAGAAACAATTGTTGCTATTGAATTTGCCGCATCGTGAAAACCATTGATAAAATCAAATGCTATGGCCAGTATTACGATTACTATTAATAAAACAGACATATTATTTGATTGTGGAATTTGTTGAAGTTAAATAATGCAGGCTTCTTATATACTGCTGCACTAACCTTATGCGTATTTGATTATAATTGACTCAATAACATTACCCGCATCTTCACACATATCGGTTGCGGTTTCCATTGCATGGTAGATTTCACGTTTTTTAATTACTTCTTTTGCGTCTGGTTCTGTTTCAAAAAGACGGTCAATGCTCATATCGTATATATCGTCAGCCTGGTTTTCTATGCTGTTAACTTTTACAAGTGCATCAGTTATCTGGCGCATATTGCGCATATTGCGCAGTTCCATTACGGCATTTTTAATTTGCTCCGAGCTTTGCTCTACAAGGTCTGCCATTTTTTGTATGCCGGGTTCATTAGGGTTTACCCTGTAGAAATTGATCTTTTTGGCGGCGGCAAATATATAATCAGCAATATCATCTAATGCGCTGGCAAGGGCATGTATATCTTCCCGGTCAAAAGGGGTAATAAAATTCCGGCCCACTTCTGTAAAAACTTTATGTGTAAGCTCGTCATTTGCATGTTCCATTGTCTCTAACTGCGATATAAGTGTGGCACGTTTATCAAAATCAGTTTCAAAAACCACCAGCTTTAAAATCACGCCCATTTTTGCAACGGTATTGGCAATTTCTT
>CAXYYO010000134.1:0-1959 GCA_964293305.1 uncultured bacterium
GGCGTGTCCCTTTGGGCCGGGCTTTCCGTTTCAAGTCCTCGCCACTCCTGCGTCGTGGCTGTGGGCTTTCCACTTTAAATAAAGCAAAGCGAAATTCACGAATACCAAAATAAAATAAAAAATACATTCGTAATCCCTCACGCAGCAAGCGTTTATATCAAAATAACAGTGCAAATTTCAGATGAAAAATTACATACTTGCCAGCTGTACTTTCTGTGTAAGTTCCATTACATTTTCTTTAAAAAGACCATCGGTATCCATTAGATCTTTTACTGTTTGACAGCTATGTATTACGGTGGTATGATCTCTGCCGCCAAAATGCTCACCAATTGTTTTCAAGGAGTTTTTTGTAAAGCTTTTGGCTAGAAACATCGTTATCTGACGGGCCTGTACTATTTCCCGCTTGCGGGTTTTTTGTAATAACTTTTCATAAGGCACATCAAAATATTCGCATACCATTTTTTGTATGATGTCTATCGTTATTTCTTTTGTGCTGGTGCGTATAAAATTGCGCAGCACTTTCTTGGCTTGTTCTAAATCTACATCTCTTCTGTTTAGCATGCTATGGGCAGATAATGATATAAGTGCGCCTTCCAATTCTCTGATATTATTACTCATATTATAAGCCACATACTTCATTACTTCTTTGTGCAGTATGGTGCCTTCTTTTTTCATTTTCAGCTCCAGTATTTCCATCCTAGTTTCAAAGTCAGGCATTTGCAGGTCTGTGCTCAAGCCCCATCTAAATCTGCTCAGTAGCCGCTCCTGCATACCATCTAAATCTTTTGGTGGTTTGTCTGAGGTAAGTATTAACTGTTTGCCACTTTGGTGCAGGTGGTTGAATATGGCAAAGAATGCATCCTGCGATTTTTCTGCACGTGCAAAAAACTGTACATCATCAATAATCAAAACATCTATCAATTGATAAAAATGGATGAAATCGTTGATGGCATTGTTGCGGCCATGATCCTGAAATTGGTTTATAAATTTTTCGCTGCTTACATAGAGTACCAGCTTGCCGGGGTATAAGCGTTTTACTTCATTGCCAATGGCTTGTGCCAAATGTGTTTTGCCCAAACCTACGCCACTATAAAGCACCAAAGGATTGAAAGAAGATGAACCGGGTCTTTCGGCCACCGTTTTACCGGCACGGCGTGGCACACGGTTACAATCGCCTTCTATAAAACTGTCAAAAGTGTATGCAGGATTGAGTTGTGCATCTATCTGCATCTTTTTCAACCCCGGTATTACAAAAGGATTTTTTACCTCATTATTGATAACGAGTGGAAAATCCATTTCATTGTTATTAAAGATTTTTACCTGCCCTGCGGGTAGTTCTATACTGCCGCTTTTACCCGCACCACTATCCACCATTATACGGTATTCTAAGCGGGCCGTTTTACCCAGTTCACGCTTCAGGGTTTTTGCCAGCAGATTGATATAATGCTCTTCTAAATATTCAAAGAAAAACTGTGTAGGCACTTGTATCATCAATACATTGCCATTTAATTCAATGGGCTTTATGGGTTCAAACCATGTTTTAAAATGTTGCCATTCTACAATGTCTCTAATGATAGACAAACAATTACTCCATACAGATTCAGCAGACTTGGGTACGACAGTTTTCAACTTTCAATTTGATTTTAGCAGATGATACAAGCGATAAAAAATCTCAAAAAAACAAAAGGTTATTAAAGCCAAATATTTTTTTGAGACAAAGCGAATGTGGGGGTGAACTTGTTGAAAAAAAAATTTTTTTTCTTCGATTTTTCTATTCTAAAAAGTTATAAAAAATAATTGAACCTGCTAACTGATTAAGAATGAATGAAAACAAAGAGAAGAAAAACTTATACACTGAGGAAAAATATTTTATTTATTTTTTGTATGCATTTTTTCATTAAATAAGGTGCGTGAAACAATACAGTTTCACCACACCACAGAACCAGCTACAACCCAATG
>CAXYYO010000135.1:0-1952 GCA_964293305.1 uncultured bacterium
CTGAAATAATAAGTCCTTCTGTATTATGAAAAATATTTCTTTCATAAAAACTTGGTAAGTTACCATTTTTTGCTAAGGTATATCCCACTTGTGTAGCTGCATATAATGTTGCATTTATTGCAGATGCTGTAGCAATAAGTGCAATTGCTGCTATTAATTTAAATCCCCACTCTCCAAAAATCGGTTGGGCTGCCTTGGCTAGGGCAAAATCTTCACTTTTGATAATTTCATCTAAACTTAAATTCCCAAAAACAGCGATACTAACAGCTATAAATAAAACACCTACTATTATAATGGCAATTGTCATAGCTTTTAACATAGTTTTTGAAGGATTTTCCATATCTTCTACACTATTTGTTATCACACTAAATCCTTGGAAAGCAAAAAAAGTTAATCCTAGTGAGTATAAAATATGCATACTATCTGGAGTATTAGTTAAATTAAAATGGGAAGGCTCTATAAAAAACATAGCAGATATACTAAAAATACTTAGTGCTGTTAATTTAATCAATACAATCCACGATTCTATTTTAGAAATAAATGCAGCTCCTAAAAGATTAATAACAACAAATATAGTTAATATAATAAATGAAAACATATTAATATTAAATTCATTTACACCACTACTCATATATGTACTAGCATATGTACCAAATGATTTTGTAACTGCTGCTATTGATATAACTTGTGTAAAATAAAAAAGAACCCCAAGAGTTCCTGAAAAAATACCTTCACCATAAGATTGAACAAGGTATTCAATAATTCCACCTCTACTTGGATAAGTTATGGCTAGTTTACTTAGAGAATACCCAGATAAAAGTGCAATTAAACCTGCAATTATAAAAGATACAATTACTAAATTTCCAGCAATTGCACCTGCTTGTCCAATAACAATAAAAATTCCAGCACCAACCATATAGCCAATTCCTAAGAAAACAGCACTCCATAGTCCAAAAGATTTTTTATTGCTTTCCATTAATTCTCCTATTAAATTTGTATTATATCATTTATATCAAGCCCTTCAAAGTAGAATTTGGGGCAAGTTTATAGAAATAAAAAGGGGAGAAGTTGAACTTCTCCCCTTTTTATTTTTCAAGTTTTAAGGTATTTCTTTTAATTGATATATTTTAAGAAATAATTGTACCAG
Source organism: uncultured bacterium (assembly GCA_964293305.1). Taxonomy (GTDB): domain Bacteria; phylum Bacteroidota; class Bacteroidia; order Chitinophagales; family Chitinophagaceae; genus CALAGJ01. The sequence goes on from CAXYYO010000135.1 coordinate 1,148, forward strand.
CAGTTCCTTCAATAATATTCAAAGCATCTTTTAATGTTCCAATACCAGCTTTACCATTAATAGCATTAGCAAAATCGCAAGCTGCTTCAACTTTGGGTTTCATTGAACCATTTGCTAATGACATTTGACTAATTTGAGTAGCGGTTGTTTTTTTGATGGGACTTTGATTTGGTGTTCCCCAGTCTTTGTAAACTGCATCAACATCTGTAAGCATTAATAACATATCAGCACCTAGTTTTTTAGCCAGTAATGCACTGACTTTATCTTTGTCAATTACAGCTTCAATTCCACGTGAGCTACCATCTTCTTGCCGAACTATTGGGATACCTCCACCACCGGCGCAAATCACAATGATATTATGCTTTAAAAGTATTTCAATCACTGTAATATCATGGATTAATATAGGTTCAGGTGATGCCACAACACGACGATAATTTTTACCATCAACAGCCACTGTCCAGCCACATTTTGAAGCCAAATTTTCTGCTTCTTCTTTTGTATAGATAGGACCCACCGGTTTTGTAGGGGTATCAAAAGCCGGATCTTTTGAATCAACTTCAATTTGTGTAAGTAACATCGCTACTTTAGAATGCCCAAGAGGTAAAGCATTTTCAAGTTCTTGCTGAATCAAATAACCAATCATACCTTCAGTTTCTGCACCCAAAACATCCAAAGGATAAGCTTCTTCAGGTTTATAAGCAGCACCTTGAAGTGCTAGTAAACCAACTTGTGGTCCATTTCCATGGGTAATAATGACCTTATGTCCAGCATTAATAACTTCGGCAATTGATTTTGCAGCAATTTT
>CAXYYO010000136.1:0-1945 GCA_964293305.1 uncultured bacterium
TTTTCAAAAAAGGGAGTTGGATAGGTACTTATGATAAAACTTTCAAAAAACTGAGTGAAGGAGCTGGTTAACAAAACGGGGGTGGCGAAGCCACCCCCGTTCTATTATTAATTTGTAAAAAAGAAACAATAATTATATGGAAGCATCAACAACGGTAAATAAAATGATGGCAGGGAACAAAATATTTGTTCCGACTTATCAAAGAGCTTATTCTTGGGATACAGAATTTGACAAAAGCAAAACGCCAAAACATGTGAATGTTTTTTTGACGGATTTAGAAGATTATAATAAAAGTTCAGCCACAACACCCTATTATTTTGGTCATTTTCGGTTATCGAAAAACAATTGAAAGAAAATAAAGAATAAACAATTAGTAGTATTTGAATTTTCATTTTCGAAATTATTGACTAAATATTCATCAAATTATGAAATTATGAAATCATAATTTATGAGCACATTTATTCTAATTAAAAACATTAAACCTCGTGAACTTTGTGTTTTTTAAATACCCAAAATTTTTGAAGTGTGTAATTAAAAGCAATTGAAACAAATAAATCAGTAAAGAGCCGGCTTATTTTATAATCCACGCCTAAATATGTGGTAATCAAATATGTACCTGTTGATTTCAAAAAAATACTATTGGCAACCACAAGAACAAATTTCATTAGCTGTTTTGCATAAGAATCTTCGTAAGGAATATCCTTTGTGTGGAAAGTCCAGGATTTGTTTAAGCTGAAATTAATGATTGCACCAATCACACCACCGATAACTATACTCAACGTGTAGTGAAAATGGAAAATCTCTGTCAGAAAGATCATTATCAAATAATCGGTGATGCCGCCAACCAATGCCGAAAATTGAGCTTTTACAAACACAAAAACCTGATTAAGCATTCTACTTGCTTTGCAGTTTTTCTTTAATATCGCATTCATCTGCTACTTTTAAAAGCTTAGTTGTATCAACAATATTGGAAACCAATAATAATAAGGTTGTTACAAGTGAAATATATTGTATAGAATTATGAAATAAAACTTCAATAATCAGTATCAACGACAATATTATTCGCACCTCAGTGGGGCCGAAAAGCCCTGAATCAATGGAGTATTTACCTGTAATTTTATATTTTACGGTTGTTGTAAGCATTTCCCAACCATATAATACTACAAATAAAAAACCAACAATTTCCCAAGCTCCATCTACGTAAACCACAAAGCCTAAGCCGATTAAAATGACTCCAAGCCAGTCTACAATTATGTCGAGCGCATATCCATACCATTTACGCGGTATATGCCGGTAATAGGCAATCCGCCCATCGAGCGAATCGCCAAACCAACAAACAAAATATCCCAACACACCAAGTAGCAAAAAAGTGGGGTGAATGTAGAAGGCTAATAAAAAACTTGCAAAAGTCAGTATACTCCCCAAAAAACCAATAGCGGTAAGCATATCAGAACTTAACCATTTAGGCATCCGTTGTACCAAATAAGCAATGAATTTTTGTTCTGAATTTTTAAACAAGTTGGTGCGATTTCGACCTTCTGCAATAACTTTTACAACTTCGCTTGTTGTATAATTTGTTTTATTTTCCATAATGATTTTTTTAACCTGCTATTCTGTTATCTTTTTCGATTTCTTGTTCAACCTCTCCTTTATCGTATCTACCACATAATAGACCATTGGCACTAGGAATACAGTAAAAATTAAGGAAGACATTAAACCGCCGATAATGACCCAAGCCAAACCGTTTTTCCATTCGGCGGCTGTGCCTTTTGCCAATGCAATAGGCAACATACCTATGGCCATGGCAAGCGTAGTCATTAAAATGGGGCGCATACGTTCTTTACCTGCTATTAATAAGGCTTCTTTAAAATGTTTGCCCTCGGCCTTAAGCTGGTTGGTGAAATCCACTATTAAAATTGAATTTTTAGTTACTAAACCCATGGGC
>CAXYYO010000137.1:0-1936 GCA_964293305.1 uncultured bacterium
AACATAAATATCTAATTTTAAAAATAATTTCTTAAAAAAGTGTGTGATAGTTCATGTATGTATTATTTTTTCTGACTTACTGCAATTTTTATTAAATAAAGGCTTAAAAATGATTTATCTATATAAAAAATATGCCCCTCAACTGAAGGGCAAGATTATGAAATAAGAATAAAATTATGCGCTACGTTGTAACGGGCACTCATTTAGTTTTTCAGCGACATCTAATAATAACTGATAAGTTTTGTCCCAACCTAAACAGCCATCTGTCACAGATTGACCATAAGCCATGTCGCAAGAAATTTTCTGTGCACCATCTACCAAGTGACTTTCAAGCATGACACCGCGTACATGACTCAAGTGACGCTCATTCACAATAGTACGAAGTACATCTTGTTGTAATAATGGATTTTTATTGCTATTACCATGACTGCAATCAATGACTAAAGCAGGCAAGTCACCTTGTACTTGCGCTTTAATTTTTTCAATATCTGCCAACTGATAATTTGGCCCTGTATTTGAACCCCGTAAAATCAAATGGGCTTTTGGGTTACCTTTAGACTTTAAAATACTCGGCAATCCAGCTTGATTCATTCCTAAAAATTGATGTGAATGAGAAGCCGACTGAATCGCATCTAAAGCAATTTGTATAGAACCATCTGTGCCATTTTTAAAACCAATGCTATACGGCATATGGCTTGAAATTTCACGATGAATTTGCGATTCACTGGTACGCGCACCAATTGCGCCCCATGCCAATAAATCATCAAAATAAGCTGTGGCCATTGGGCTAAGGATTTCTGAGGCAATGGGTAAACCCATTTCTATCATTTGTAAGTAAAGCTCACGAGATTTTTCCAACCCCAATTGCATATCTGCAGAACCATCTAAAGTTGGGTCATATAAAAGACCTTTCCACCCAACAGTTGTTCGTGGCTTTTCAATATAAGCACGCATGACCAAAAAAATCTGGTCTGATACTGCTTCCTGTAACTGTTTTAATTTTTCGGCATAATCTAAAGCAGACTGAGTATCGTGAATGGAACATGGGCCAGTAATCACTAATAAACGGTGATCTTGACCTTCTAAAATATTTTGGATGGTTTGACGATGTTCAGCAATTTGTTGAACCAAATGTGGCGATAAAGGTAATGCTACCTTCAATTGATGTGGCAAGCTTAAATTTTTTTCTTTAACAGCTGATTGTTGTAATGCAGTATTTAGAGCGTTCATGGGTCTTTCCTTGGGACTGTTTTGCGTTTTTCAGTCCGAATATTTATTTGAGCGTTATGGGAGGAATGGATTTCTGGTTAAGGGTCATCAACTGACTAAAGTAAAACCAATATGAGCGACTAAAATATGCATAGTTAAAAATTTTCATGTGGGTTTCTCCAAAATATTTATAAAATTCAAGGTATAAAAAAACCTGATCAGGGTTGCCGATCAGGTATAAACTGGGTGGGCAACCATTTTCTTTGCCCAAACGCGTTTAGGCAACTATCTAAATTGCCAGAAATAATAATATGCGTTTGAAATTAATGGTTGCTTTAACATCTTGATGTCATCAACAAAAAGTAAGTATCTTGAAATTAAAATACGCTGTATTCATAGCTTTGACAATAGTTTTTGTAAAAAAACCAAATAAAATTTTATAAAGCATTCAAATGAATTAAACGCATAAAAATTGCTTAAAATTTCACCTTGATATAAAATATTTTTGAAAATTAATTTTTAACTCTCCCTTTTTTAGAGTATCTGCCAATGAAGTAAGTGCTATTTAACCATCAAAAACGAAATCATTTTCTATTTTTTTTGATGTGCAAAATAGTGTCTTATTCTCATAAAACCCATAAATCAAAAATTTATACTATTTTGTGCATCCTGCAATCACGAGGATCTTCTATGACTCAGCAGAGATGTAATATTTCGCATCTACGTT
>CAXYYO010000138.1:0-1910 GCA_964293305.1 uncultured bacterium
ACGCACGCCAATTTAGATAAATTATCTGATGCTGAGTGTTTGGTTGAACTGCGTGATTCTAAAGCTCAATTAGAGCAACTTACCCAAAAATCGGTGATGAGTTTTGCTTATCCTTTTGGTATTTATTCACAACGTGATGTTGAGACCGCAAGGCAAGTTGGCTATAGCAATGCTGTAACGACTAAGGAAGGAATTGATGCTGATTTACCTGATTTTATGCAGTTACAACGTATTAAAATTAGTGGTAAAGATTCAATGTTTGCCGTGAAATTACGTTTAAAGTTGGGTAAACGTAATTAATTACGGCGAAAATAAATCATAATGATTTTGTATTGAACTGTGTATATTGGCATCCGTTATTGAAACAAAATGGTTATTTATATGAGCAATCAAAAAAGTAAAGTTGCAATTTTATACATTGCAACAGGGCGTTATACTGTTTTCTGGGATTATTTTTATCAATCTGCGGAGCGGAATTTACTCCCTGATTGTGATAAACATTATTTTGTATTTACAGATGATCAGGAATTATTAAATACTTCAGATACGCATAACGTCTCTTATATTTTACAAAATAAATTAGGATGGCCACACGATACATTAATGCGTTTTGATATTTTTTTAGGTATTAAAGATCAATTAGAAACTTTTGATTTTATTTATTTTTTTAATGCAAATACAGAAATATTGTCGCCAATTTATGCTCAAGATCTTTTGCCTCAAGCAGATATGGAGCAATTGGCCTTTGCAATACAGCCCCATGCTTTTCATAAAAATCGAAATAAATATACCTATGACCGAAATGTTTTGTCTAAGGCAAATATCCCTTTAAATCAAGGGAAGTATTATTTTACTGGTGCATTAAATGGTGGTCGGTCACATGCATATTTAGCAATGTGCAAAGAGCTAAGTTTAAATACACATGAAGATTTGAAAAATGATCAAATTGCATTGTGGCATGATGAAAGCCATCTCAATAAATATGCACTCAATCGAAAGGATATTAAAGTTTTACATCCATATTTTACCCGTGGTGAAAAAGAGCCTTGGAAAAAAAATGCTAAAGTGATGTTCTCCGATAAAGGGCATTATCGTTTTGGTGGACATGCATATTTACGTAGTGAAACATCGCAAAAAATGAGTCAGTCAGATTGGGAACAATCAACACATGCCAAACAGAAAGGCTTAAGCTTTAGAATGAAACAATATTTTGCATCCTTATGGATGTGAGGTGGATAGATTAGAATGGGCTAAAGTGTATTGGGTAATATTTTTTAGCTCATTAATAAATCATATTATTTTTTAGCGAATACTTTTTTGGGATGTAGAATATACAACCATAAAAGATATAAAAAATAATCGAAATGATTTAATTGAATCACAGGTGTGATTTGTAGGCTGTAGTGATTTTTATTAACGACTGACGTATCTGTATTGATATAAATCAAACCGAACTGTGAAGCAAAGCGTTCATAACGGTAGGGATATTTATTTTGTTGAATAACAGATTCAATCGCTAATGAATAGGGAACTGGACCAGTCGTATTGAGTACACCTTTACGACCAACATGATATTTCATTGGCGTATAGTGCTTTATTCGATAGATAACTTCATCAATTACAGCTTTTAAAAAGGGTGAGTTTGGCTTACAAATAATATTCCATTGTTGATATTCACCATGTTTTAAATGCTTTAAATGTTTATTAATACCATAGCCTTGATATTTTTGACCTTGTTCATTTTCCCAACCACAGATAACTAATTCATCTTGATCAGTTAATATTTCATTAAATGGCTTAGAAATTTATTCAGTAGATGATTTGCAAGATATTGTAAATGAAAATATGAGTTTAAGAGCAGAGCAGGCAAAAACTGCTTATTCAATAGTAAGTCGAATGTCAGTAGAATT
>CAXYYO010000139.1:0-1900 GCA_964293305.1 uncultured bacterium
TTACCTACTCAAATGGTAGTAGTTTTGAAATACATGGTACCGACGATGAAGAAACTGTGCATGGGCTTACACAAGATGTATCATGGTTAAATGAGCCGTATAAAATTTCTAAGGATACAAAAGATCAGATTGATCAGCGGACAAGTGATTTTATGATTATTGATCTTAACCCTAAAATGGGCCATTGGAGCGATGATTTACAAAAAGATCACAGGTGTATTGTAATACACAGCACTTTTAAAGATAATCCCTTTTGCCCCCCGGAGCAGCGTTTAAAAATACTAAGTTACCAGCCTGTAAAAAACTGCCGTATTGTAGAAGAAAAGCTATTATTATTAGAAGAAGCCAAAATTTACGATTGCATTGCCAACCCTAAACAATTTTCGCCGGGCCGCATAAGTGAATTACTGCGCTGCCAGGAAAACGAATATAAAAACAGTGCCAGTGAGTTTAACTGGGCAGTATATGGCCTGGGTATTAAAAGCGAAAAACCAAACCGTATCTTTCACTTTACCGAAATACCCGATGAAGAATACCATAAAATTACCGAACCCGAATATATTGGTGTTGATTGGGGAGCAGTTGACCCGTGGGGCATTTTATCTGCAAAATATTACGATGGTGCCCTTTACCTGCACGAACTTAATTACAGCAGCGAAAATGAGATACGTGGAAAGCTTACCAGTACCGAAAAAGCACAGGTAAATGGTGTAGATGAAGGTATTGTAAGATGGTTATTTATGCGCCTGGGCATACCTCAAACAAATATAGTAGTATGCGATAGCAACCGTACCTTAAAAATACATGCCTTACGTGATAGCGGTTGGGAGTATGCGATAGCCGCAGTAAAAAAACAGGGCAGTATTATTGATGGTATCGATCTGCTGAATAATTTAAAAGTGTACTACACCGCATCATCCGAAAACCTGAAGTACGAGCAGGAAAATTACAGCCGACAGGTAGAGCGATCCGGTGCGGTATTGAATGAGCCGGAAGATATAGATAACCACCTTATGGATCCTGCCAGGTACATTGCCCTGTTCTTACAAAGCCAGGGAATTATCCGTAAAATTTAATAAATTAACAGGTGTTTATAAAATATTTATTTGTTTTATAAAATAAATAATTAACTTTCGCCTGAATTTGCTGCATAATAGCAGCCATTCTGTATATATTGAATAAGTTACAAACCGCAATTAAGGCATTTACGGGTGTGCTTTTTAGTAGTACCAGTTCATTACCACGTGATGAAGATGGTATGTATCTCTATTCTTCCGTCCATAATGTAAGCCCTTCGTTTAACGACATTACCAGCGATGTTAAAAAGCTTACCACTGTTTTAAAAAATCCTGCCCTTTTAAAAGTTATTTGCCTGCAGTGCGATCTGTTTAGCCTGGGTAAAGTAAAAGTGTTTAGCAGTACCGATGTAGAGCAGGTACAAGATCCCTTTTTAAAATTACTGGCCAACCCAAACCCCATGCAAAGCCAAAGCCAGCTGCTTTGGGATTTTATGTTTTATAACATGATGGGTAATGCTTATTGTTATGTAGACAGTAATATTGTTACCAACGAAAGCAATAAAATTTATTTTTTAGCCAACGATAAAATGCACTGGCCACGTGGGTTAGAGGTTGAAAAAGATAAACTGGTATTTAGCCGGGCAAAAGAAAACGAGATATTTAAAAGCGTTATAACCTACCGGTATGATGATGGCACTACAATAGATATTCCCTTATCTAAAATTATAATTAACAGCGACCTTACCAACAGCACCGGCAACTGGTTTAAAGGCAATAGCCGCCTTGATGCATTGTATAAAATAATAGCCAATAGCGAAGCTGCGCTGGACAGCACTAATATAAACATCCGCTACTCGGGCAAATTTATGGTAGCCGGCACC
>CAXYYO010000140.1:0-1869 GCA_964293305.1 uncultured bacterium
AAGTTTGCTTGGGTTTTACGATGATCATTGTTTTAATCACTGCTGCATCTGGATAAGCTTGTTTTAAATCGAAAATGCCTAATCGATAATCGTTGCGCAAACTTTCTCCTAAATCGTTCACGGTTAAATCGGTGGGTTCTCCATTTCCTACTACATATGCGATAGTGGGCACTTCTTTTCGAATCAACTTATCAATAGCAGTTGCAAATTTATTTTCGAGTAATGCTTCTGCTGCATTGCGTGTTGCTTCTACATCTTCTTGTGGCTCTTCGGTAAGTACATTAAACTGTTTATATATTTTCCTGCTGCTTCTTAAATCTACGGCAATGGGTAACTGATTTTTTTGATAGTATACCAACGCAGTTGGAATAATCAATTGGTCCAAAGTTGCACCGCCAGCAGATTGTTCAACTGATGCCTGTTCAAATACTACGCCCATTTTTTGTAAGCTGTCGTACAGAATAGCTTTAGCGGTATCACTAGCCAAATCTTCACCAGGATTTCTAAAAACAATCCTAATTTGGTTATTGGCATGGTTGTTAAATGAAGCCAAGATATCGTTGGTAGCAATGCTCAACTTTTTATAATCAGCGGGTAATTCTCCCGTTAAAAAAACTTCTACTGTTATAGTAGAATCTATTTTTTCTAACAACTCAACAGTTGAACTACTGAGTGTAAATCTTTTATCTTCTGTTAAATCCAATCGATTGCTGATGAATGACCCTGCCACCGTAATGCTTACCAATAGGGCAATTGCAGCCAATAACCTTGCTAATTTTTTTGAAGATTGGGTTAATTGCAATTGAGTGATAAACAGAAAGAAACCAATCACTGCAATAAAGTAAATAATATCTGAAGCTGCTAAAACACCCCTACTGATATTGGCTGTATGCAGTTGAATGCCCATTAATTCTATATAATAATCTGCTCCACCACTAAATAAAGATAGTTTGGCTACAGCTGTAAATCCGGCAAACAAAGCAAAAGAGAGTAGGCCTCCTAAACCAAATGCAGCAATGGTATTATTGGTTACACTGCTTGCATAAATACCAATGGCGGCAAATACCCCTGCCAATAAAAACAAACTGATATAACTACCAATTGTTGCGCCAATATCAATGCCACCTGTAATACTAAGGGCTTGCATAGAAAATGCATAAATAATGGTGGGCGCCAATGCAACCAATACAATGAATAATACACCTACATATTTTCCAAGAATGATTTGTCTGATACTAAGTGGGAGCGTTTGTAATATTTCATAGGTACCTGTTCGTATTTCTTCTGAAATACTTCGCATGGTAATTGCCGGTATTAAAAACAAGAGCAACCAAGGCATTAACTGAAAAAAAGGAGCCAAGCTCGCATATCCAAAATTGAGTAAACTGGTATCGGGGAAAACAAAAAACAAGAGCCCCGTGAGCCCTAAAAAAACGCCCAGCACCAAGTATCCGGTTAAGGAAGCAAAAAATTGTTGCCACTCTTTTTTACAGATCATCCACATGCCTCAAAACTAAAGTTTTTATATGCAAAAACCCCGACGAATCGGGGTTTTTCTATAGCAATTAAATTTATTTAACAAAGTGATTCACGAAAAGGGAAAGTAGGTATCGGAAGCAGACTTTCTGCCAACTAAACCGCAAAACTTTCTCCACAGCCACAACTACGGCTGGCATTGGGGTTACTGAAATAAAATCCCTTACCATTTAATCCATCAGAAAAATCTAGTTCGGTATTTACTAAGTATAAAAAGCTTTTTAGATCAGTGACTAATTTAATCCCTTTATCTTCAAAAACTTGATCCATTGGTTTGATTTCATTATCAAAATCGAGTTTATAACTCAATCCGCTGCAACCTCCACCAACTAC
>CAXYYO010000141.1:0-1857 GCA_964293305.1 uncultured bacterium
AAGTTAAAGTCTACCTATAATCAAGCCATTCCTTATTGGGTGGATGGACTTGAGCGCTGTTTGCATGTTTTACAGTCTGAATCTAAATAACAAAAAGAACCACTTTCGTGGTTCTTTTTTTGTCACCTAAATTCGTTTAATGCCAATAATAAAAAATAGTTGTGATTTAAACCATTCAAAATAAGCAGTACACTCTATGTGGTATGTCGCTTAAAATGTTTACCTTTGCTTATTACAAATGATTTTTCGATGAAAGGTTTTTTAAAAGCTATTTACTTACGCTTGCGGCTGATTTTACAGCCATTTTTTGCTTTCCTGTGGTCTTTGCTGCGGGTGGTCAATATATTTTCGTCGCTCTTAATAGTTGGTGTTGTTATTTACGGTGTTGGCTTTCAAATGGAAGCTCACATGATGCGTGTGGCATCTCTTTTTTATGTGGCGTATCTGCTGTTCTTCAGCGAACTGACTGTGAGTCTTCTCAAATCATTTATTGCCACTCATAAAACAAAACAATGGTATATTATCTTCCTGTTTTACTTGTTATTGCTCTATGTGGCCATTGTGTGGTTTGTGTTACCTGATTCAGTAGTTTTTGCTTATCCATTTTTGGCATTTGCTCATCAGGTGTATGTTGTGTTTGGTGCTGTTATTTTTATTTCAATTATCAAATTGTCGGTAGTTATAACACAGTCACTCACGTCACGACTGAATCCAACTTGGATTTTTGTAGGTAGTTTTGCTCTTTTGATTATTATAGGTGCTGGGCTTTTATTTTTGCCACGTGCCACCACACATCCCATACGTTTTATCGATGCTTTGTTTACCTCTGTGAGTGCCGTTTGTGTTACGGGGTTAACCACAGTCGATGTGTCGTCCACTTTTACACTGATGGGCAAAAGTGTCATTGCTTTGTTGATTCAGTTGGGCGGTATTGGTATTATGACGTTTACTAGTTTTTTTGGTTTGTTTTTTATTGGTAAACATTTAACTCAAAACAAATTATTAATTAAAGATTTAATTGATCCTGAAAAAGGAATAGGACAGATTTTTAAAACGCTGTGGTATATTATTTTCGTTACATTTACGGTTGAACTAATAGGCGCTTATTCTATCTTTGTTGCTATCGGAGGAAATTCGTGGAATGATGTCGGATTTGCCGTATTTCATTCTATTTCAGCATTTTGTAATGCTGGTTTTTCCACAGTTAGTGGAGGATTATTCAATGAAACATTACAAGCCAATTACCAATTGCATGTAATTATTGCTTTATTAATTGTCATCGGAGGATTAGGTTTTCCTATCATTTTTAATCTTGGCAGATGGCTTTTGCATATTGTACGTAATTTGTTTAGGCGTTTGTTTGGTAAAGAAAAAAGGTATTTACATATTCCACATTTGTTGACTTCTAATACGTGGATTGTACTCACGGTTACCTCAGTTTTATTAATCGGAGGGTCGGTTGTTTTTTATGTTACTGAATACAATAACTTGCTAGCCAATTTATCTTCTTCAGGTAAAATAATAACGGCTTTTTTTATGTCAGTTACACCACGAACGGCAGGCTTTAATACATTTGATATGGGAAATATGCATCCAATGACTATTTTATGGATGATTGTACTTATGTGGATAGGCGCTTCGCCCATGTCTACCGGTGGTGGTGTAAAAACTACAACTATTGGTATTGCGTTTTTAAATGTATGGCATACGTTACGAGGTCGAAATCATATTGAACTGCGCAAACGCCGTATTTCAGAAACCACTGTAAATCGGGCATTTATTATTATTTTTGTATCTTTAGTAGTGCTGGCTATTGGAGTTGGATGCTTAGCTTGGTTTGAACCTAATACATCGTTA
>CAXYYO010000142.1:0-1855 GCA_964293305.1 uncultured bacterium
AATAAAGCAAAATAAATACCTCCATAGAGCCAGCGATTTATCGGGTACAGTTTTGTTCTACAGCGTAAAAGATGAATTTGTTAATGGTTGGAAATACGAAGCAGGAAAAATCACTGCTAAAGTAGGTCTTGCAAAAGCAAGCGAAGTAAAACGTGACCCAACAAAATTTAATGCTTCAGCAGGCTCGCAAAGTTATTGGATAGAATTTTGCAGGGCATATTCTGTTTCAATAGTAGACAAAACTACTGGTATAATAGTAAGTACTACTGGTATATTATTTGATTGTGAAATAATACAGTTGCAAAATTTTAAAATTGATGATCCCAGTAGTGGCGGTGGCTACGTTCCTTATGATGGTGGAGGTGGAGGAGGTGGAGGAGGTGCTGGTGGTAGCACTGGCGGATCAACTACTGACGAACCAAAAGACTCCGTAAAGCAGACAGTCCCTTGTGCTGAATTAAATAGAATTAAAGCCGACGCCCCATTAATTCAAAGGCTAAAAGATTATATAAACAAAGCAAAAAATGAGTCAATAGAATATGGTTATATGAAAACTTCAAATGGTACTTTTATTTATCCAATAAAACAAACTGCGACTTCCGTTAGCTATGATCCTTTGTATACAGATAAAATCACCGAAAGAATTCACACACATGACGATATACCTGCTGGGGGCACTTATGTTTTTTCCCCAGGAGACTTAATGTCGTTGTATTCTATGTTTATAAATGGAAAAATGGAAAATACGGCTACATTCAGGTATATTGTTGTTAGTGCTTTTGGTATTGGATATTTGCATATTACCGACATCAGGGCATTTAAAAAATTTGGAGAAAATTATAATACAGAAAGATTGGATAAATTGTATCTAGATACACAAAAATCTGGAACAGACATGTATGCTAATTTAAGACAATTTCTGGAGATATTAAATAATACGGATTCAGGCTTAACCTTCAGCTTAGGTGAATTTGATATGGGGTCATCTGATCCTGATATTGTGTGGGATATTCGGTCACTACAAAGCATAGATAGTAATTTAAAAACAGGCTGTAATTAATAAAAGATCAACAAAAAAGAAAACAAAAATTGTATTAATCTCAATAATAATATGTTTAAACCTTACTTTAGTAATGGGGCAAGAGATAATAATAAAAAAGCAGCTATATACTGCTAATTTGGAAGCATATACAGGCACTTGGGAATATGTTGCCGGCCAGGAAACATTCAGGATCATCCTGAATATTGGAAATGAAGATACAAAATGGTATTATGGTGCTTGCCTGATAGGCGATTACTATTATACCAAAAACAATTCGTTCATCGATAATAACTGGAATCCCAATATCCCAGCGATTTATAACGATTTGTCAAGAGAAACAATAACCATTTATGCATCCAATGGTAAGTCCGGTTCGGTGAGCCGTGTTAATTCCAATGATCTATATATGTATTTCCGCGATAAACAGATGAAAAAAAGAACTTTAAGTGGCAAAATTAAGTTGATTTCACCCACGCAAATTCAATGGATATTAGAGGATGATGAAGGAGATATTGATGGTTGGGTTGAAGAAGGTTTTTCTGTACCAACGAATGTTATTATGACAAAAAAATAGCGTTGTCCTTTTACTCCCCCTCTTAAATTCACTGAGGGGGAGTTTGAGAAAAATGTTCATAATATGAAAAGAACAATTTTATTATTTATAATTGTCATCATTTGCTTAAATCTTACTTCCATAGTGGGACAAGGTATAATTCAAAGGCAAACATTTTCTATCAATTTGGAAGCATATACAGGTGTTTGGGAATATGTTGCCGGGCAGGAAACGTTCAGAATCAACCTGAAAATTGGTAT
>CAXYYO010000143.1:0-1854 GCA_964293305.1 uncultured bacterium
AAACAGTAGCGAAAGCTATTGCCCCAAATGCAATTCTTGAAGATGTAGGGATACGGCCAGGTGAAAAATTGCATGAAGAAATGATAACCGAAAGTGACTCCTATAATACTATTGAATTTGATAAATACTATGCTATTCTTCCATCTGGTGTTGACAAGGAAAAATATATTAATCATTACAAGGCATGGGAAGTACCTCATGGGTTTACATACAATTCAGGGACTAACTCTGAATGGGAAACCGAAGATACTTTGAGAGAAAAAATAACAAAATATGTTGATTCTAGTTTTAAGCCATTATGATGAAAAGGATAACCTATGGACGCCAAAATATCACAGAAGATGATATACTGGCAGTTGTTGAAACTCTAAAATCGGATTATCTTACTCAAGGCCCAAAAATTAAAGAGTTTGAGGAAGCATTTGCTTCATATATTGGTTGTAAATATGCAGTTGCCGTATCAAATGGTACAGCTGCATTACATATTAGCGCAATGGCCATGCACATGAAGCCTGGCGACAAAGTGATTACCACGCCTATTACTTTTGTGGCATCGGCAAATTGTGTGCGATTTTGTGGAGGAGAAGTCGTATTTGCTGATATTGATCCTCAAACCTATTTACTCGATATAAATTCAGTACGTAAACTTCTCGAAAGTGCCCCTAAAGGCACATACAAAGGCATAATACCTGTAGATTTTGCTGGCAGAGCTGTAAATTTGGAAGATTACCGAAAACTTGCCGAAGATTATGGTCTTTGGATTATCGAAGATGCCTGTCATGCTCCCGGGGGATATTTTGTAGATTCGAAGGGAGAGCAACAAAAATGTGGTAATGCGAAGTATGCAGAGCTGGCCATTTTCTCATTTCATCCAGTAAAGCATATAGCCTGTGGAGAAGGTGGAATGGTAACAACCAACGATATTGAAGTATATAAGGAACTTAATCGTTTGAGGTCACATGGAATTACAAAATTTGACGATGCATATTTAAACACTGTTGAATTTGCAACTGGCAAAGCTGGCGAAAATGATTACCCCAGCTGGTATATGGAAATGCAAGAGTTGGGCTATAATTATCGGATAACTGACATGCAAGCTGCTTTAGGTACAAGTCAGTTGAAAAGAGCAAATGAAGGAATAGAAAAACGAAGAATAATTGCACAAAAATACCAAAATGCATTTGAAAATAAAAGTTTCATTATTGGGCAATCGGGTATAGTTGATGGACATGCCTATCATTTATATGTTATTGAAGTTGAAGATAGACTAGGTCTTTATAAGCATTTAATATCAAACAATATTTTTGCTCAAATACATTACATTCCTGCTCATTTAATGCCATATTATAAAAATTTCGGCTGGAAAGAAGGTGATTTGCTGGCATCAGAAACTTATTATAAGCATTGTATTAGTATTCCTATTTACCCAACCTTGAGTGATGAAGAACAAAACTTTGTAATTAACACAATTAATGACTATTACAATGAGTAATCTCTGCATAATACCTGCACGAGGTGGTAGTAAACGTATTCCACGTAAAAACATCAAAGATTTTTTGGGTAAACCTATTATTGCATATTCTATTGAAACTGCAATTGCATCTAAGCTTTTTGATGAAGTTATTGTATCAACAGATGATGCAGAAATTGTTGAGGTTGCTATAAAATATGGTGCAAAAGTACCTTTTCTTAGGTCGAAAGAAAATGCGAATGATTTTGCAACAACAATTTCAGTTTTAAAAGAAGTAGAAAATGAATATATAAACCGATTTAATAAAACATTTGATTTTATATGTTGTATTTACCCAACTGCACCTTTAATTAATGTTGATGATATTGTTAATGGTTTTAATT
>CAXYYO010000144.1:0-1853 GCA_964293305.1 uncultured bacterium
TTATAAACCATAAAAATTCTTCACCCCCCTTTAGGGGATGGGGGCACACAGGGTCTTATGCAAATAATAGCAATTCCACCAACAATCATTAAAGAAGCTGAAATGTTGCGAAAACGTCTCCAGCGTGGGTCATTCAATATTAATGACATCAATGGGTTTCTGGCAAAGGTGGCGGCTTATGGCACCACCAATGCCAAACCCAAAACCAACCGACAGAAAAAACAGAAAGATCGCTTTCTGTGGCAACTCGAAAACATCGGTAATGCCCGTGCAAAAAAACCAGTTACATAAAACTAAAACAGTATGCCGCAAAATAAATTAAGGCGCATGGCCGCAAAACTTACCAAAGCAATTGAGCAATGCCCCGGTATTCTTTTTACAGGTTGTGCAGTAATAAAAACAAGAAATGCCAATGGCCCCTCAGCTTACATCAACCGCCAGCGCATACAGCAGATTATCAATAAAAAATATACACAGTAAACTTTTCTTTTCATACGGCAAGCAAGTAAGCCGGGGGGTTCCACCCCTGGCAAATTTTAAACCCCAAAAAAATATTCATAATGTATCCATCATTCACAAAATTTAAAAACGGCAACGAGTTTCATAAAATAGTATCGCCAAAGGCAATGATATCTGTAATGATCCTCAATAATAATTACAGGCTTTTAGCAACAGAAAGCCCCAACCTTATTGCACATGCAAGCGATGCACAATTATCTGTACCGGCAACAGAAAAAGAATTTACTACCGCCTTTAAAAACGCAGTAGAAGCAATTAACAGTACCAACAGCCTAAGCGGCAATTAAGCAACAGTAAAAACAAAACACATGCAAAACGGCGATTACGATTTTCATGAAAAACTTTTTCTCCACTTCAATAAAAGAAGGGTACAAAAAGACTGGCAAAGCCCCGGCGAACAGGCCTATATAATTGCCAAAGAAATATACCACCAAACAAAAGCCGCATGGCTTATACCATCAAACCAGTTACCAATAACCCTTATAAAATATTAATAAATGCAACTGTTTTTAATACTCTCTGCAGTTTGGGTGGCACTGTTAAGCCTGCTAATAGGCTACGGTGTTAATCAAACCAACCACCCCGCCCACAGGCGAAAAAAAGATGTTTTTATTGTAGGCGGTTTAGCAGCCGCAGTACTGCTGTTTTTCTATATAGTAAACATGTTGCTGTATATTTTAATACTGCAGCCCCAAAATTTTTTATCATGAAAAAATTAATATGGCTGCTCCTGTGTAGCATTATATACACCGCATGCAGCCCATCCATTTATACTGTGTACACAAAAGCAGAATATATAACCGGTACCGATACATTAAATTTTTACCAGCCACGTAAGCTAATAGTAACAAAAGATACCGCTTACATCCTGCAAAAAATGCCAATTCACACAGCCAAAACCAAAGCAAAATGAGCCAACCATATTATGCACTTCGCACATTGATAAAAGAAAAATACGGCGCCGATAAATTTATGCTCGGCTGTGGCCTGGTAGCAAAATGGTTAAACACTTTGCCGGCTAATTTTTACAATGCAGGTGATATTTCCAACATCTGCGCAATTGAAAATATAAAAGGATTTGCCCCATTTGAAATAGAAGAAATGGAATTACTGCGCCAACTCTTTGGCCTTCAAACCATAGAAGAACTGTTTACCCACACAGCCAAAGAAACAACCGCAGATCATGGGCCATAATCCAATACATTTTATTGGCCAGGCAGCGGAATTTGTATAATGCTTCCGTTGCGTCGCACTCTTGTACAGCATAACATTATGCATCACGGTCATAATATTATTCAAGAGTACCTCAGTCCCCCTTTAGGGGCGGAGGGGCA
>CAXYYO010000145.1:0-1835 GCA_964293305.1 uncultured bacterium
ATCCAGCTGGCAATTGTACCCATAGGACAGAAGGCACACCAAGTCCTTTGATTATAAAATATACCCAAAATAATACCCACCAATGTTGTAATAAGAATAAGTCTTACAAATACTGTTCCCATCGCATACAAGTCACCCCAGGTTGCATAAATCTGTATGCTAAAGACAGTTATGATGAATAAAACCATAAAAACACGCAATCCACTACTTTTAAATATAGGAGGGATTGATTTTTTAGGAGATATTTTAGCTAATACATGATCATAGAAACTTCCTCGTGGACAAAAATTACCACACCAGAAGCGCCCCTTATAAAATGCAACTGAAACTGGTGCGACCATACATATAATAGCAATTAGTCCAATAGGCGGATAAAAAAAACCTACAGCCAGAAATACTAACAACAGCCAATACATATATTTCTGAATATTATTGTTCATATCCTATACTTTCCTCCTATTAAACAAAAATATACCTAAATCTCAAAGCTCCTTTTGCTCAAACCATTTAAATAATCCCAATATAGCTATGAGCAAGATAACAATGATTATCCAATGATTTACTCCTAAAACCTGCGGAATTGTAATATTACCATAATCTCCCCAAGTAAGTACTGTTTTTTGCAAATAAGGATAAGCCTCAGCATAAACACCGGCACCAACTAACATGCCACCAATACCCCATAAAGCATCAATGCGCCCTTCTCCCAATGCTCCCAACGATGTACCGGGGCAATACCCCAATAATCCCCAACCAATACCAAAAATAATGGCGCCAATGACCACACCGCCTAAAATAGATGATTTAATGGATAATTTTACTATACCCAAATCATACAGGAAATATACTCCTACCATTGCTACGGCAATATGAGAAAGCATAAACTTTACAATCGTCATATCCTGCAAACGTAAGGCACCAATTTGCTTGTCATAACGTAAAACTTCCCCTTTTTGTGATAAAAAACCAAATAGAATTCCCGTGATTAATCCATAAAATAATGTAATCATCTTCTTTTACCACCTTTGTATAATAAATTTGCTGAAATCATACCACCAATAAAGAAGAAGATTAATGCTAAGTAGCCGCTTACAGCCAACTGAGAAGCTCCTGCAAGTCCATGTCCACTTGGGCAACCGTTAGCTAAACGCACACCAAACATAGCTATAACTCCACCTATAAATGCACCTATTGCTCTTGGTCTAGTTGCACTTCCAAATCTTCCCGCCCACATATCAGGTATTGTTTGTACTTTAAAAGTCCCTGATAAAATAGATGCAACAAAAGCTCCTAATGCTATTCCCAAAACAAACATCCACTGCCAATCAATAGCTGGTACTTCTTTAATAAAGTATGGCATCCGAGCTACACGTTCCGGAGAAAAAATTTGCTCAATCATCCCTGCACTTTTCACAAAAGAAGTGGACGCTCCAAAATATTTTCCCACAAACCACACCGACCCAATAGCTACTACACCACTTAAAGCACCTGCAAAATATGGATTCCAACTACCTTTATTATTCATAAACTCGCCTCCTTATTTTCTCGAAATTCTAATAATAATTTTTCTAATATTCTTCAATCACTAAATAACACTGAGAGCAACTCTTTTATTTTTTCGTTACATATCTTATAATTTACCATCAAACCATCTCTCTTACCTTCTATAATTCCTGCAGCCTTTAATTTTTGTAAATGTTGTGAAACTGTAGACTGTGGTGCATTTAGGCAATTTTGCATATATGTAACATTACAACACCCGCCATTTTCTAATAATCCTTTTACTATACAAAGACGTACAGGATGTGCTAAAACTTTTAAAAGTTCCGCTTTTT
>CAXYYO010000146.1:0-1831 GCA_964293305.1 uncultured bacterium
TTGGGCCTGTTTTGGTGTTCTCCCAATAATAAAAAACTAAACATTACTGCTGCTTTTAATACTGACGCACCTGCACCAGTGAGCAATGTAAATCCCCATATAATCATTAAGATCATACTTCTTTTTAGCCAATGAAGTTTTTTAAAACGATTCATGGGTTTAAAAATCCAACATAAGAGCGCATAAATCATTCCAAGGTGCAATCCACTTATAGCAATAATATGTATCACTCCAGTATTGCTGTAAGCATTCATTAATTCTTTATCTAAGTTTTTTTTGTGTCCAATGAATAGTGCTTCAGCAATACTGCGTTCTCTAGGAGTAGGAATATATTTTTCTAAAATACTTAATACATATTCTTTGGCTTTACTCAACGGAGAAATATAAATATTCGTTGAGCGAACAATAGTAAAATCTTCGCTGGTTAAATATACTTGGTGATGTATTTTTTGGCTTGCAGCATACTCCTTAAAATTGAATCCACCTGGGTTGCTGGTATTCGCAATTGGTAATGGTTTTTTATGCAACTGAATAATCGTGCCTGCGTTAAGCGAATGAATATGGGTAGACGGATGGAAATAAATCAGTAGCAGTGTTTCACCCATAAGGGCGGTTGCTTGGTAACTATTGGCTTTTTTTATTGGAGGTTCTTGTATAATAATCCTTGCTCTAATCTGAACAACTGAATTCGTAGCAAGTTGATATACGCTTATACCTACACAAATAAAAACTATTAAAATGGATAGTCCGCTGATCCATCTTTTTTTGAAATAGGCAAGTAAAGAAAGTTGATCTACTATGATCCACATGGCAATAGATCCGATCAAACCCAATAATAGCAACCATTGAGGAATGAGTACGTGTTTACCCAAGAGAATGCCCAATGCCAAAGCAATCGTGATTCGGGTAAGCGTAAATTGCCACCAATATTTTTCTTTAAAAAGGGTTGCCATTGAATAAACCTAAATAAAAAGGCTGCAGTTTTTTGCTGCAGCCTCAAAATCAGGTATTATTACCTTATCTACTCAGGTTCATACTACGCTCTTTGTAAAGCGTTCTGAAGTAAGGATCTCTTAAGTCTTTAATAAAACGAATTGCTTCTCCTGTACTTTTCATCTCTGGTCCTAACTCTTTATTTACACCAGGGAATTTATCAAAGCTAAATACAGGTTCTTTAATGGCATACCCTTCTAGTTTTTTCTCCATAGTAAATTCAGACAACTTAGCAGCACCTAACATGACTTTGGTAGCAATATTCAAATAAGGAATTTGATATGCTTTTGCAATGAATGGTGTGGTTCTAGATGCACGAGGATTTGCTTCAATCACATATACTTTACCATTTTTAATAGCAAATTGAATATTGATGAGTCCTTTGATATTTAAAGCACGTGCAATTTTTTCTGCATAAAATTCCATTGTTTCAATAACCAATGGTGTTAGATTAAATGCAGGTAATACGGCATTACTGTCTCCACTATGAATACCAGCAGGTTCAATATGTTCCATCACACCCATGATATGAAATTCTTCACCATCAAAAATGGCATCTACTTCTGCTTCTTGACATCTATCCAAGAAATGGTCAATCAAAATTTTATTACCTGGAATATGTTTTAGCAAGCTGATTACTGCTTTCTCTACTTCTTCGTCGTTAATCACAATTCTCATCCGCTGTCCACCAATTACATAGCTAGGTCTAACCAATACTGGGTAACCTACTTTATTGGCAACATCAATGGCTTCTTCTGCATTATAGGCAGTACCATATTCCGAGTAAGGAATATTTAATTCCTTTAAAAGATTAGAAAACCTGCCTCTATCATCGGCA
>CAXYYO010000147.1:0-1807 GCA_964293305.1 uncultured bacterium
GTATAACAGGAGTATACCGCCAAAAATACTTACAATACTCACTACAATAGACAGGTGGTTTTTTTGAAATATCTGGAGGTAAGAAGCCGCTAAAGTTTGCGCAAAACCCGTACTTACCATACTGTAAATATTTGAGCTTACACTGTATAAAGTAACCATGCCCCAAACAGTTATTATAACCCCTGCAGTTTTTTCAATCGTTAACCATTTTTTGTTCATGTAATTAATCTATGTTTGAAATATATTGTGCTGTTTATGATTTTTTTTCAGATGATTTTATACTTTGTGAAATTAATACTTCGCTAAAATAATTAAACAAAAAGCCATCCGTTTAAGATGGCTTTTTGTATTTTATGCTTTATCAAAGCTTATACATTCTTTTAATTCTTTTTCACTGTAAGCCAGGCCATACTGTTTTAGTACGTCATCCGGCACCCCGTTCCATTGGTTGGGTGTGTTGCCCTTATAGCCAACATCTTCTGTGCCTATTTTAGAGGTGTAAAAACCTGTAGCCGTTAAGTCGCGCAGCAGTGTAAAAAATGAAACGCCCGGTGCCATTTCCGGCTTCGCTTTTTTGGGATAGGCAATAGCATCCACCATTTCAATTTTTTGTTCCTGGCTGCAATCAACAAATGCTTTTTCGTAGCGGTTAATACACTGCAGATCCAGCCAACGTAAACCGCCACGCAAAGGTGTTTGGTGTTCCGTCATTTCGTTTACAATATATTGTATAAACTCCGGCACTTTAGCATCAGATGCACTTCCGCTTACATCGTCTTTAGGGATGATGATATCGCCAAGCACAGTAATGGTGGCCATTTCAGCTTCCGTAAAAAACTTGCCTGCAGCATCAAATTTTTCCTGTGCAATTTTTTCCTCCGCCATCCTGTTAATGGTGGGTGCGGCAGGTGCTGCTGGTGTATCTGTTTTCTTTGTATCTGTTTTACATGCCTCTACCAGCACTCCTGCACCAAAAGTACCAATGGCAATGGTTTTTAGCGATTTTCTTCTGTCCATACTATATGCCCCCAAACCCCTAAAAGGGGCTTTTAAAATTGGTTATTAATAATATTATTACTTTATTTTCAATTACACCTTGTTCTCAAGTCCTCCCTTTAGGGAGGATTTAGGAGGGCAAATTATTCTTCTTCATCTCCTCCACAATATGCTCACTTGCCCGCATAGAAAGTGCAAGTATGGTCCAGGTAATATTTTTATCTGCCTGGCTTACAAACTGGCCACCATCCACACAGAATAAATTTTTGCAGTCGTGTGCCTGGCTCCAACTGTTGAGGGCAGAAGTTTTAGGATCATTACCCATACGTACCGTTCCTGCTTCGTGAATAATATTGCCCGGTGCATGCAGCCCATAATTATTTTCCTTGGTATCATCGCCGCCCCATGTAATTACAGCACCCATGGAATGGAGTATCTCTGCAAAAGTTTCTTTCATGTGTTTAGCCTGCAGTATTTCGTAATCGCTCCATTTGGTATCGAACTGCAAAACGGGGATACCGAATTTGTCAACAACATTTGGGTCAATCCGGCAAAGGCTGTCTGCCCTTGCTATGCCTTCCCCACGGCCTGCCATGCCCACATGCGCCCCAAAGAAATAGCGGTAATCTTCTTTTAATGAAGCCCCATAACCACCGGCTTCTTTTTGCTGGCCTTTTACTTTATAAGTTCCGTTCAGGTTTTCAATGCCCCAGTTAAAACCGTACAATGGCTGCCCAAAACCGCCACCATATTCAATATGGTAACCACGGGGAAAATCCAGTTTTTTATTATCGAGCCACCACGGCGTGTA
>CAXYYO010000148.1:0-1797 GCA_964293305.1 uncultured bacterium
AAAAAGACCCTGCCAGATTTTGCGAAGTTGTCGCTAGCATTGCTATTTATAGTAGTAGTGTTTTTGTGGTCGTATGCCTCACATGGGAACTTGCCAAATAATACATTTCTAATAATAGGAGCAGTGTTTGGTGCTTATATGGCAATGAATATTGGAGCGAATGATGTAGCTAATAATGTAGGACCAGCAGTTGGCTCTAAAGCTTTGACTCTTACAGGTGCTATTTTTATCGCTGCTATCTTTGAATCACTTGGAGCTTTTATAGCTGGTGGGGATGTAGTAAAAACAATTAAAGATGGTATTATTAATCCTGATTTGATAAAAAATCCTGAAATATTTATCTGGGCAATGACAGCTGCATTGCTTTCTGCTGCACTTTGGTTGAATTTTGCAACTTCTATTGGAGCACCTGTTTCGACAACACATTCTATTGTAGGTGGTGTAATGGGTTCAGGAATAGCAGCAGCTGGTTTTGCAATAGTTTCTTGGGATACTGTTGGTAAAATTGTAGCCTCTTGGGTTGTTTCTCCTTTGCTTGGTGGAATAATAGCAGCAGGGTTTCTTTACTTTATAAAAAAACAAATAATCTATAAAGAAAATATGATAGAAGCCTCAAAAAAATTTGTTCCAATTTTGATTTCAGTAATGACTTGGACTTTTAGTACTTATATCATCTTGAAAGGCTTGAAACACCTTGTTGATTTGAATTTCTTTGTAGCTTCTGTAATTGCATTTTTTATAACTGTTGGTGTTTATCTTCTTGTTAAACCATTAATAGCTAAATCTTCAAATAAATTGGCAAATACAAGAGCTTCTGTAAATAGCTTGTTTAATATTCCTTTGGTGTTTGCAGCAGCCTTGCTTTCTTTTGCACATGGAGCAAATGATGTAGCAAATGCAATTGGACCACTTGCAGCAATAAATGATGCAATAGTAAATGTAGAAATAGCATCAAAAGTAAGTATTCCTTTTTGGGTAATGGCAGTAGGAGCATTTGGTATAGTAATAGGATTAACTCTATATGGACCAAAACTGATAAAAACAGTAGGCTCAGAGATAACAGAACTTGATCAAATGAGAGCATACTCAATAGCAATGGCAGCAGCATTCACAGTAATAGTAGCAAGCCAATTGGGACTTCCAGTATCTTCAACTCATATAGCAGTAGGTGGAGTGTTTGGAGTAGGATTTTTAAGAGAGTTTTTGGATAATAATGAGAAAAGATTTTTGCAAGAGACAAGAAAAAGGTTTAAAAGACATAAACGAGAATTGGACTTGATGCAAGAAGAGTTGAATAGATTAGAGATAATAAAAGATAAATCAAAAACACATTATGTAAAAATAGTAGAGTTGTATAAAAAGATAGATGATAAAGAGAACTTAGTAAAACAAGAGAGAAAAGATGTAAAAGATGCAAAAAGTACAAAATATGTAAAAAGGGATGCTATTAAGAAGATAATAGCAGCTTGGATTATAACTGTACCTGCTGCGGCTATTCTTTCTGCGGCTATCTTTTTTATGATTAAAGGATTTATGGCTTCTATTTAAAGTTTTAATTAGTTATAAAATATAGTCTAAATTAGAAATAAAAAAAAGTGATTTTTCCATTTCACTTACCGTTGTTTTTACTTCATTTGATGCTTTTTCATAAATGGCTAGTTCCATTATAAAATTGAAGATTGTTTGAGAGTCTTTTGTTGCGTTTCTAATTGTTATTGTTGACATTTTTGTTTTCCTATTATATTATTTACTCAACTTTCGCACATAAAACCTAACTCTTTTTGAGTGAAAGCACTT
>CAXYYO010000149.1:0-1788 GCA_964293305.1 uncultured bacterium
GTTTTTACCAGTGATTGCCGCTTGTGCTGGGGTATTAACACCAGCAGCAGTGTATTATTTGATTGCAGGTCATGATCCTGCATTTGTTCATGGTTGGGGGATTCCAACAGCCACTGATATTGCCTTTGCCATTGGCGTTATGACCATGCTAGGTGACAAAGTACCATCTGCTATGAAGGCATTTCTGTCAGCGTTAGCCGTAATTGATGACTTAATTGCCATTATTGTTATAGCTATTTTTTACGGTGGTGGCGTATCATTTCAGTTCTTATTGTATGCGGACATCGTTACCGTCGTATTGGTATACTTAAATAAAAATGGTTATGTACGATCTGTTACATATGCTGTATTAGGCTTTGTACTTTGGTATTGCGTATTAAAATCTGGTATACATGCTACCATTGCTGGTGTAATTCTTGCGATGACATTACCTGCTACTGGGGTACATCAAGGCAAGGAGGTAACACCTATGGCTGATTGGGATCATGCATTGGATAAATGGGTTACATTCCTTATTATTCCATTATTTGGCTTCTTTAATACGGGCGTATCCTTTGGTGATTTCACCGTGCAGGATTTATTCCATCCTGTAGTATTTGGTGTTATATTTGGTTTGTTGATTGGTAAACAATTGGGTATTTTCACAACTGTCTATGCTTTGGTAAAAGCTGGCGCTATCAAAATGCCAAACAATACAAAATGGATTCATGTATATGGTACATCCCTTGTATGTGGTATTGGTTTTACTATGAGTTTATTCGTAGCAGCTTTAGCTTTTGATCCTGGTATCGTTCAAGAACGAGCCAAAGTTGGTATTTTTATTGGCTCAATTCTATCTGGGGTAATAGGATATGCAGTTCTCGAGTTAGCTCATAAATTCCGTCATAAACATGATAAATTGGAACTTTCAAATTAGGATGACAAAGTTTTTACAATAGTAAAATTTATAGTAATTACCTATTGTAATATAATACATATGTGGCTTACACATTTGGTAAGATTTTTGATACTTGTTGGTAAGTTTAGAAAATACTATTTAATAATAATAGAGAAAGGAATTTGATGGAACGAATTTTTGTTTTTCTAAAATCTCAGTCAGCTGGTAGCGCTATTTTACTTGGTGCTACATTGATCGGTGTGTTGCTTGCTAATACAGCATTAGCAGCTCAATACTTTTCATTAATCCATATTCAGTTAGGGCCATTATCGGCTATTGAATGGGTAAATGATGCATTAATGGCAATCTTCTTCTTGTTTGTGGGGTTAGAAGTAAAACGTGAACTCGTAAGTGGAGAACTCAATACAAATGCTAAACGTATCATGCCTGGGATTGCAGCCCTTATGGGGGTTATTGTGCCAGCTGTTATTTATGCAATCATTGCTGGTGGGTCTGAGGAATATGCAAAAGGTTGGGCTATTCCAACAGCTACAGATATTGCCTTTGCCATTGGTGTTATTACATCATTGGGGTCTAAAGTACCAATTGCTATGAAAGTATTCCTTACAGCGCTTGCGGTTATTGATGACTTGATGGCTATTGTTGTGATTGCTATATTCTATGCATCAAGCATTAATTTTTTGTTTTTATTTTTTGCAGCGGTAATTACTTGTTTATTGGTTTTAATTAATAAACAAGGCTATCTACGCCCTATGCCATATGCAATTTTAGGTGTGGTATTGTGGATATGTGTCCTAAAATCCGGTTTACACGCTACCATGGCTGGTGTTGTGCTCGCTATGTCTATTCCTGAACAAGGATTATTTGAAGGTAAAACAGTACGGCCTACG
>CAXYYO010000150.1:0-1760 GCA_964293305.1 uncultured bacterium
ATCCATGCAAAATCTTCTTTGTACAACAGACTGTTAGATATAGCAAAAACGGCCTTTCAAAAACAGTTAACTTCTAAATCAACTGTTTTTTGAAAGGTCGTTTCATCAGATTCTTATAGCAATCCAGCAAATAATCTCATAAATAATTGTCCCAGTCGCAAATATGCACTTCGTCCGGTTTGATATTGGTCTGTCACATCACGACATTCTCCCATCGTTCTTATCAGATCATTTTTTATTTCCACAACTGCCTGACAATCTGCCATAAAACAGCCGTTTTCAAAATGGTGATATAAACTTCGATAATCCAGATTAATTGTTCCACAAGTTGCCATACAGTCATCTGCCACACTCATTTTTGCATGACAGAAACCAGGAGTCCACTCATAAACACGAACACCATGTTTAACTAATCCATGATAAAAAGAACGAGTTATATTATAAATGAATTTTTTATCAGGGATACCAGGTGTGATAATTCTTACGTCTACCCCTCGCTTAGCAGCCAGACATAACGCATGCGTCATTTCATCTGTTATGATTAGATATGGAGTCATAAACCAACAATATTTTTCAGCTTTATTTATCATACTGATATAAACTTCTTCTCCTACTTGCTCATTATCCATAGGGCTGTCTGCATAAGGTTGAACAAACCCAGTTTGCTGTGCCGCATAATCATAGTGGAAAAGGTATTTACTAAAATCAGAATCATTAGCATCCTTATCACTTACTGCATTCCACATTTCCAAAAATGTCACCGTAAGCGACTGAACAGCATCTCCTTCTAAACGAATACCTGTATCTTTCCACTGTCCATACGGGTGTGTGTAATTAAAATATTCGTTTGCTAGATTATATCCACCTGTAAATCCGACTTTTCCATCAATAACTGTTATTTTTCTATGATCACGATTGTTCAAAAACAGATTTAAACCTGGCATAAACGGATTGAATACACGGCAATGAATTCCTATTGCCTCCATCTTTTTCACAAAATCTGTGTTAATAAAGCCTATAGAACCCATATCATCGTAGAATACTCTAACTTCCACACCTGCTTTTACTCGCTCTTCCAGAACATCTTGAATCTTATGCCATGCTTCAGCGTCTTCTATCGCATGATATTCCATAAAGATAAACTTCTGTGCTTTCTCCAAATCCTTAAGCTGTGCCTCTAATCCTTTCACTGCTTCATCAAAATACACAATATCCGTATTCTGATAGATTGGATACTGCGAATTTCTTTGTATGTAACTTGCTATATTTCCTGCTTTCGGAATTGTTTCTTTTATTCTGCTCAAACACTCCTGACTGTCCGGAAGCATTGGTAACAATTTGCTATCAATTTCTGCATATCGCTCACGCATTTTATGTGTGCCACCATTCAAACCAATCAACAAATACAGGCCTACACCCATAATTGGGAAAATTAGAATTAAGATGACCCAAGGCATTTTCATAGAGGATGTCTTATTTGATGCGTACAATCCCAAAACCAAGATCCCACTCAAAATCCTTGTAAATAAATTTATGATTTCTGCATATTCATTCAAGCGTGTTACGATAGTAATAATAAAAATCACTTCCAGAAGAATGCAGATTATGGAAAAACACAGCCGTTTTACCCCATTTTTTGTTTTTGCTTTGCCCTCTAAAGTATCTTGTTTCATATATATTTCACCTTCCTACTTGCTCAGTTTTCTCCCTAAATTTCGTGGAACATACCAATTTTGTCTTTTATTCTCTGCATTTCATTA
>CAXYYO010000151.1:0-1754 GCA_964293305.1 uncultured bacterium
GGTAACGTATTAATAATGTGATATTTGACAAATTATTTTCTTACTATTTTGCCAAGAAACCAATTCCTAATACGCTATATATTATCTTGTTACCACAAAGTACGCCGTTAAAAATTTTCCGCCGCAGGCGTAGACCGGCACCGGAGGTGCACCTAATTGCCCCATTTTGAGCGGGGATGCAAATAAAACAATTTGGCCATAATTTATAGTTTGTATTTTACATAGTACAAATATATGCAAAAATTGTATTTTGTATAATACATTTTTATATCTTTGTTGCTGTTTAAATAAATGATTATGCAACAGTTATTTTCGACATTTTATCAGCAGTTGAATCGGGTTTCAACTGATTTTAAGCGGTATTTGTACTCCGAAATTCATTGGCAAAACAGGTTAATTGCCATAGTAGGTTCGCGCGGTACCGGCAAAACCACTATGTTGCTCCAACATATCAAATTAAATTATCCATCAATGTCCGGCGAAGTGTTGTATGCTTCTTTGGATAATTTATGGTTTTCGACCCATTCATTACTATATCTGGCCGATGAATTTGCGAAACAAGGCGGTAAAGCACTTTATCTTGATGAAGTTCATAATTATATTGGCTGGTCGCGAGAGATAAAAAATATTTATGACAGCCATCCCGAAATGAAAATTGTTTTCACCGGCTCATCCTTGCTCGAAGTGTATAAGGGGGAGGCTGATCTGAGTCGCAGGGCTATTACCTATCATCTTTACGGTTTGTCGTTCCGTGAGTTTCTGGGATATGAATATGATATAAAACTCGATGCTGTTACGGTAGATGAGATTATATTGAATCATGCGAAGCTGGCAATGACTATAGGTACTAAAATTAAACCGCTTGTTGCTTTTAATGAGTATATTCGTTATGGATATTTTCCTTATTATAAAGAAGATAAAGAATTGTATCATACTCGTTTGCTGGCAACATTAAACACAATTATCGAATTGGATTTGCCTGCAACCGAACGTATTGATTACTACTCAATAGTGAAGATAAAAAAACTTTTTGCCATCCTTTCTTCATTGGTGCCCTTTACACCCAATGTATCGCAATTGAGTAATGATATTGGAACAACCCGTGTAAGTTTACTTAATTATTTACATTACCTTGAAAAAGCTGAGGCAATCATGCTATTAAGCAAAGATTCGACTGGAATAAAACAGATGGCTAAGCCGGACAAAGTATATTTAGGAAATACCAATTATGCTTATGCTTTGGGTGGTGAGCAAGCCAATATTGGGAGTGTACGTGAGTCTTTTTTTATGAATCAAGTCCGTGTGAAAAATAGTGTGTCTTTCTCAAATACCGTCGATTTTAAAGTTTCCGGAAAATACAACATCGAAATTGGAGGAAAGAATAAAACAAAAAAACAGATTGCAAGACTTGACAATGCTTTTACAGTATTGGATAATATTGAAACTGGTTACAGTAATCAAATCCCACTTTGGATATTTGGCTTGACTTATTGAGGAATTTACGGAGGATTATTTATAGATATTGATTTTGGCAAGGAGGTTAATTTATGAAAAGAAATTCTTTAATGGCTGAATGTAGGTGTTTTATTACACCGGAAATAAAAGAGGACATAGATTTTAACATAGATATTGTTAATAGAATTTTTGATGTCTTAGAGGATAAAAAACTTACTCAAAGAGTTTTTTCAAGACTTATGGAAAAGAATGAGGCTGAAATCAGTCGTTGGATGCAGGGTACTCATAATTTTACTATA
>CAXYYO010000152.1:0-1740 GCA_964293305.1 uncultured bacterium
CCATATAGGTAGCTACTTTGTTTTTGTTTTTGTGATGACCTGCATCTACAGCCAAAACCATAGTAACAGATGAGAAAATCAAGATAAAAGTCATTAATGCTACATAATACATAGGTGCATTAACTCCGTGTGCAAAAGGAAAGTGATTAAAAACCTCATCTGCAATAGGCCAAGATTCTAAGAATTTGAATCTTGAAAAACCATACGCGGCTAAAAACCCGGTAAAAGTTAATGCATCTGACAGGATAAAATACCACATCATCATTTTACCATAAGTTGCTCCTAATGGTCCTGGACCTCCGTCTAAAGCGTGTTCATCTGAAATAACTGTCGCTCCCATAAATTTTTTAATTGTTAAAAAGTTCCCAAATTTATTATTTTTTTTCTATTTGAAAAAATAGAAAAACAAAAACAAGTAAACCCAAATGAAATCCATGAAGTGCCAATACATTGCACTTATCTCAATACCAAGGGTTTGAGTCGAATTGTATTTTTGTTTATAATGATTATAAATTACTACTAAAAGCGAAATAATCCCTCCTAAAAGGTGCGCAATGTGTACTAAAACAGCAATATACAAAAAAGAAGTAGTAACATTACTTTCACTACCTGTAAAAAAATAGCCGTTATCAATAACTTCACCAAAACCTTTAAACTGTAAAAAAATAAAAGTGAAACCCAATGCTAATGTTGTGACTAACAGTACCATAGTTTGTTTTCTGTCGCCGCCTCTCATTGCACGCAATGCCATATAAAAAGTACCACTACTTATAAGCATTACTAGTGTACTTATCAAAAAAGGCGTCGGCAATACAAAATCAGACAACCAATCCGGTCTAGATTTACTTACCACATAGGCGCTTGTTAATCCTGCAAAAATCATACAAACACTTATCATTCCAAACCAAAGCAACAGCTTATAAGTTCTTCCTTTACGTTCTTGTTCTTCTTCCCAAGTCATTCTATTTTCCATCTTATCGTAAAAATTTATCTAAAACATATACAATCTGCAACAAAGATATGTAAGAAACGCTAACAATCATCAATTTTCTTGCAGCTTTTGCATCCATTTCTTTATATAACTTAAAAGCGTAAAACAACATCCATAATCCTAACACTACTACAATACCGGTCGAAATCTTAGATAAAAACAATCTACCAGTAAAACCAAAAGCTGGTATCACGGAGGCAATAATCATCCAAATGGTGTATAATATAATTTGAAGTGCCGTTTTTTTATCTTTTTTACCCGTTGGCAACATAAAGAAACCTGCCTTTTTATAATCGTCATACAAGAACCAACCAATTGCCCAAAAATGTGGAAATTGCCAGAAAAACTGAATGATAAACAAAGTTCCAGCTTCAATTCCAAACTGCCCAGTCGCTGCAACCCATCCTAACATAAACGGAATTGCTCCAGGAAATGCACCAACAAAAACAGATAAAGGCGTCATTGTTTTTAAAGGCGTGTATAAACTAACATACATAAAAATAGATATGGCCCCAAACATTGCTGTTTTAGGATTAACACTATACAGAATTATCAACCCTAAAATAGTTAAGATAATTCCTAGCATAAATGCAGTTTGTTTGGTCATTCTTCCGGATGGCAATGGTCTATTTTTTGTGCGATCCATGTTAGCATCCAAATCCTTTTCAATAATTTGATTGAAAACATTTGACGCGCCCACCATACAATAACCTCCCACCATTAACATTAGCAAAACACTCCATTGAAAA
>CAXYYO010000153.1:0-1726 GCA_964293305.1 uncultured bacterium
TTTATTCTGTATCTCACATTGTTGTTCCGAAAGGGTTGTGTAAATCCATTTATTTGTCATTATTTTTAATTTTTTTATCTCAGCATGAAACAGAAACCGTCCTGGAAAAAATCAATCCTTCATATCCACCATCTTACATTTATTGCAAAACCCAGGAGAAATAGTTTAAATTTCAGTAAAAGAAACAGCCATCAAACACATTAGTTCATCATCAAAAAAATCAGCCATTTCAAACCGTAAAATTATACATTTTTTTTTAATATGGCAAGTTAATAATAAACAGCCGACTTTGCATCTAAATTAATATTTTTCAAGAATAAAATCAACAATTTGAGTATTTACATTGCTCTGTAACCTCTTAAAATAATACCGTTTCTGAAAAAGCCCGATCAAAAAAAGGTTATCTTTGCAATCGCACAATCAGAAAATTAAAGCATAAAAAATCAAACCGACAGAAATAAACCTTACGCATAAAAAAATAAAATGGTCATATTGACGTTATTAAATATTTAAGCAATAAAACATCAGCAACCACTCTGATAATAAGCATGGAAGAAGAAAAACAAGACATTAAAAAAGCTGTTGAAACACTAAGGGCCGGAGCTGTAGTTCTTTTCGCCTCCGAATATGGTTGGGGATTTGGCTGTGATGCTACCAAAAGCGAAGCTGTGGATAAACTACTGGCCATAACACAATCATCATCAACAGAAAATATTGTAGTACTTATCGATAATGCATCCAAACTACAAACCTACCTCGATGAAGTACCGGACATGGCCTGGGATTTAATTGATCTGTCCGAAAAAGCAATAACAATTATTTATTCCTCTACACGAAATCTTGCTCAAAACATATTAACAAAAGATGCAGCGGTAGCCATAATGGTGACAACTGATCATTTTGCAAAAGCAATTTGTGCTCAGTTTCGGAATCCTATTGCTTTTTTAACTACAACATCTGCATCAAAAACAACAGCAACGCTACTTTCTGAAATTAGCAATACTGCTATATCATCAGCAGATTATGTAGTTAAAACTCAGCAAGCAAAGAAAAACACAGCCCAGCTACCGGCATTGATAAAACTCAAAAAAGGAAATTTATTTGAGATCATAAGAAAATAAAAAATGAACAAGCGAAATCTTTTGATAAAATTTGTGATGTACGACCTTTTGGCCGCTATCATCGTATGGATACTCTTTATGCTGTTCCGCCGTACGGTAAACGACGCACAAATTTTCGAAAACATTCGTATTTTCATACCCAACTACAATTATTTTACAAGTTTACTCATATTCCCACTCGCTTGCGTTTTTATCCATTTTTTGTCGGGGTTTTATTTACATCCTGAGAAACAGTCGCAAGCATCAGGTTTCTTTTCCACTTTAGCTGCATCAGCCATAATCTCGACAGCAATATTTTTTATTTTAATGCTCGACGACATTGTTGTATCATATCAATACTACTACTATTCGTTGCTCGTACTTTTTGGCCTGCTTTTTTCAATTACCTTCGTGTTCCGGTCCTTTATTATTGCCCAAATCAACCAAAACTACAAAACAAAGAAATGGTGCATCAACACAATAATCATTGGCACCGGAGTAAATGCAAACAAAATTGCAGAGGAACTCAAGGCTAATTCAAAACGAAATACTGTGGTTGGCTTTGTAAGCGTGGATCATCACAGCTCAGTACCTGCCCAACAAATTCTGGGATCCATCAATCAGAT
>CAXYYO010000154.1:0-1726 GCA_964293305.1 uncultured bacterium
AAAGTACTGTCTACAAAAGCAGAGTAAAAATTTAATTGAATAACCCCTCCGTTTTTTCCAACAGCATCTATTTGTTCATCTTTTAAATTTCTAAAGACAGGACAAAGTGCATATGCATTACTATGAGAAACCAAAACAGGTTTTGTGGTGGGTTGTATGGCATCCCAAAAAGATTTTTCACCCACATGGCTGAGGTCTACCATCATTCCTAACTGGTTCATTCTTTTTACTACTTGTTTACCAAACTCAGTCAACCCTAATTTTGCAGAAGGATCATTTTTTAATTTGGATTCATCCATTGCAGAACTTGCCCAACTGGTAGAGTTGTTCCAGGTAAGTGTCATATAACGTACACCCCTATTATACAACAAGTCTATTTTACTGATATCCTCTTCAATCATATGACCGCCTTCTACGCCAAACATGGCGGCCAATTTATTTTTACGAACTGCTTTTTTTAAAGCAGCATAATCAGCTACAATTTCAATTTTTTGTGGATTGCGATTGGCTACCGCATACAAGGTATCTATTTCCCTATTCGCCCAAGCGTATGGTTGAATTTTATCTCCATCACACCAAACACTAAATAATTGCACATCAACACCCGCTTCTTTAAAACGATTTAAATCAGAATGTGTTTTGCCTTTTAAGTCTTGATCAATTAAAAGATTTTTTTCTATTGAGGCTGTAAGCAAATCATTATGAGAATCTGCCATGATTGCTTTCCTGTGTACTTTTTTATAAGATTGAGCATGAGCAATAGAACAACAGCATAAAAGTGTAAAAAAGAGGTACTTCATTTAATAGCTTTGGCTAAAGCTAAAAAATTTGTATTGGCCAGCCTGAATTTATTTTTTGAATGGATGAAGATGTGATTATATTAAAAAAAAATTACTTGAAAGGATTACTCCATTTGGTATTGGATGCAATGGTTGGATCGGTCAGTGTTTTCATAAAAGCAACTATTGCAGCTTTCTGTGCATTGGTTAAATTCAACCGAATAGGAGTACCGTTGGGTGTTTTTAAAGCATTGTCTAAATTGGGATGTGCTTTTACTCCGCTATTATAATGTTCTACCACTTGCTCCAAAGTTTTAAATCTACCATCGTGCATATAGGGTGCAGTTAATTCAATATTACGTAAAGTATGTGTTTTGAATTCACCTCTACCTGCACCATTGTCATTGGTTGTATTAAGATCTAATCCATTATTCCGAGGTCCATTATTTGCAGACACAAATGCTTCGGTAGTATGGCATCCAAAACAACCTGCTCCTCCATTTTGAACAGGTGTAATAAATAGTCTTTTTCCTTCATTTTCTTCTGTAGTAAAATTGGCAAAATTAGCAACTGGATTATTGGTTTGGGCTCTTTCTGCATCATATTTACTATTGCTACTAACTATACTTCTAACAAACTGAGCTAGTGCTAATGCAATTCTATTGCTACTAATGGCGGTATCCCCAAATGCATTATTCATGAGTGGTGCATAAAATGCTTGTTCTCTAACGCGTTGAAGTAGGGTAGGAATAGTCATACCCATTTCTGTTTGGTCTTGAAATGGCATTAGTACCTGTTCTTCTAAAGTAGCAGCGCGCTCATCCCAAAAGAATCTACCACGTTGGTAAAATTTTGCATTAATTAAACTCATGGAATGTCTACCC
The DNA here is from genome assembly GCA_964293305.1 of uncultured bacterium. Classification (GTDB taxonomy): domain Bacteria; phylum Bacteroidota; class Bacteroidia; order Chitinophagales; family Chitinophagaceae; genus CALAGJ01. The sequence goes on from CAXYYO010000154.1 coordinate 1,664, forward strand.
GTTTTACCCCCAGCAAACCCATTACTCAATACAGCAGTATCACTAAATCCAAAAGAAGCATTG
>CAXYYO010000155.1:0-1691 GCA_964293305.1 uncultured bacterium
GTTTACTGTAATATTATTACCAACAGGCGTTATTTCTTTCTTGCCTGTTGGTGTTTTTATTGAGCTCTTTTTTTCATTTACAACAGGAGTAATTGACAGCTTTTCATTTTCTTTTTGTGTTGAAATTTCCGCAATAGTTTTTTGTTTTGGCTCAATTTTTTCTATATCATTTTTAACGGTATCATCCTGTTTTTTATTCATTGTAATGGCAGGTATTATTACAGCCAGCAACAAACAGGCGGCAGCAACCCAATACCATGCAAATCCTTTGCTGCGTTTGATTTCATGCAAACGTGCATGCAGTTTTTCCCATGCGTTATTTTTATCTGGCAATGTTTCGCCGAGCAAACTGTCCACATCTTCCAGTTTGTTTTTCCAGTGAAAATTATTTTGATTGTCGTTTACCATAGCCAACTCCTTTTTGCAATAAGTTTTTTTGTAATAATGATTTCGCTTTGCTCAGTTGCGATTTTGAAGTTCCTTCTGCAATACCCATTAATTCAGCAATTTCCCTATGCTCCATACCTTCAATTACATACAGGTTAAATACGGTGCGGTAACCAACCGGCAACTGAACAATAAGATCAAAAATTTCTTTGGCCGATAAATTATTCAGTGCTTCTTCCTCCAGTGCAATATCTTCTGCAGCAGCTTCTGTAACAATTGTAAAAACATTTTTTTTGCGCAGCAGCATCAAACATTCATTAATCATAATTCTTTTCATCCATGTATACAGTTCACCATCGCTGCGGTAATTAAAAGATGAAATATTTTTAAAGAACTTATAAAAACCATCCAGCAAAATTTCTTCAGCATCTTCCGGGCTTTTTACATAGCGGCGGCAAACCAGCATCATCTTATCTGCAAACAGATCAAATAAACATTTCTGCGCAGCCGCGCTTCCATGCTTTGTTTCTTTGATCAGTTGAGATACATCCATAAAAAATATTATCCGTCTGTTGGTGGTTTATAAAAATAGAAATGCAGTTTACACACAAATGGTTGCCTGGGGAAATAAAATATTTTAAAGCAACCATTTTGAGCCGGGCACCAGTATTTCATATCATCATTTCTTGCGTCGCACTCTTGTACATTGCGAAGTAATGCAGCTTTTACCGAAGCGCAGATCAACCCGGATCAATGTTATTCCTTATATATCTCACTTTAAACCTTCTGCCCTGTTTTCAAAAATCTGCATTTTCGCGCACAAAAAAAGCCCTGGTAGAAACCAAGACTGTACATGAGAAAATTCACTACTATTTAAATTTTAAAACTGCTATGAAATGCAAAACTGCCCATTGCATATAACCAAATTGTAAACTGAATAAAACTTTTATATTAACTGTATAAAATAAAAAACCATCCCTATAAAAGGATGGTTTTTTATACAACTTATGCAGTGATTATAAACTTAAATTTAATTTGCTCCAGCCTTTCCACCAGTCTGCATCGGCAGTACCAGCGGGGCCAACTGCGCCACGGTAAGTTACCGGGGTAAACCCTGTAACTTTTATATTGGTAAAGCTTGCACCGGTTAGCAACGGCGAACCATCCTGCGGTGTAAAATCAGGATTGGAATAGTTATATGGTGCTGCAAGTTTTACTTCATCATTGGTAGTTAAAATACTGTTGCCATACAATAGATCAAGGAACCAGGCACGGGCAAGGTCTGTAGTCCAACCTGTTGGTGT
>CAXYYO010000156.1:0-1688 GCA_964293305.1 uncultured bacterium
AAACTCGATAATCCTATTTTTTAAAGCATCATCAATAATTTTCTGCTCTGCTTGATTCGCAGACAATTGTATATTTAAGCGATATGGCGCTTGAATCATATTTTGAAAATTTGCTGTGGTGGGTTGAATATCATTTTGATTTAACATTTTTCCCGTTAATTCGACCTGCGTAGCACGTACAGATAGTTTCCCTTGTGTAACTTTCTTTAAATCTGCTGTGATGATTTTAGTTACTGAGTCACTCCAACCATTTGGTGCAGAAACTGGTTTTACTTTAATTTTATCAACAACTTGATCCGCACCATAAACCGCATACATTTTATTTAAAATAACTTGTTTACTGGATTCATTTGGCACGATACCTTCGACCACAATAGGTTCAGCCAGTACCAAAGAACTTATAGATACAAGATTCAAAAAAGCCAGCACTTTAATTTTTTTTCTCATTTTTTGTAATTTAATCATTTTTAATCAGCTATAAATGTTTGTCTAAAGAGTTTAATACCTTGATTTAAGCTTAGATGGCGCTCACATAAGGACTGTTCTAAGGCTGCGAGTCCTGCATTTTGTTCTAAATAAGGATCAACCCAATCTGCTTTTGCTAATGAAACCCAGTGCTCTGAATCCATTTTTTGAGTAAATATTTCACTTAATGCTGTAATATCAGCACCTTGAAACCCAAATAACAAAACTGGTGAATTGCGATGTAAAATTCCAATGAATAGCTCTACATTTTGCTTAGAAATAAAATAACTAATTAAATTGACCCAAAAAGCAGCAATTTCATAGCAATAGCTTGGATTATTAATGGGTAAAATAAGTACTTTTTTTAATCGAGTGGTCCCTTGTTGAATAACAGGTTGTAGCAACAAACCTAATCCAATCATAGTTTGAGAAAGTTCATAAGCACTTACTTTCATCAATTGAGAGAATGAATGAATCGTATGATATTCATAAAATTTAGCACTCTCTATATGGGTAAATACCTGAATTTCATTACTTAATTTACTCAATTTGTCTAGCAAAATATCAGGATCGTGTATCGAATGTATCACCTGATTTGTCTGTAATAAATTAATTAATGTCTGTTTGTAGCTATATGGTGCATACAAAATATGTTCGTATGGCGTATTTACCTCTAGTAAATGACTCAGGAGCATCGGAAATTGGCGGCCTGAACTATCTTTGCTACTAATCAAGTTTGCCACCAGAAACTTGGTTTCTTGAGGATTGGCAATAAAAAAATCTAATGCTGGTAGTTTTGGATAAATCCTATTGAAATCTGGCGATTGCATGGCATATTCGAGTGCTTCAGTAATCCATTGATCCATTAATTGAATTAAAGTCGACTGACCACGTGTCTTTAAAAAATCTCCATGTGCAGGACATTTACCATAATAAAGTGGGAAAGTTTTTATTTTATACATCGCAATTCTCCCCCTTTTTTGTTGTCCTATTGCATATCTTTTTATACATCATGGGCGAGTTCCATTTAGATCAGCGAATACAGCGGTCGCATTTGTTTTAACTGCTGTAGCAGGCATAGGTGCTGCTTGTGCTGCTACGACACGAACCGAATTATTATTTACCACTTGATCGACCAACCGCATTCCAATATAGCCACGACTAGAGCCGATATGATCCGAAGCGCCACTGATTAAACGGAAATTTACTTTTACTGCCAAGTT
>CAXYYO010000157.1:0-1686 GCA_964293305.1 uncultured bacterium
CATACAGCAACAACCACTGCAGCAATAATACATAAGGCAAAAATGATTTTCTTTTTCATGCAGTTAACATGGCGGTTGAATAAATAATCATGCTTTCAAAATTAAACTAAAGGCAGTAAGAAAATACTGGAGCTAATTAATTATGCAAGCGTTTGCATTTTATAAAAGGTTTATATTTTTTTGAGCCAGCAGTAGAATATGAATGAGGCTTTTGTTGTGTCACTTGTTTCATCCCGGCTCTCAAAGCGGGACACTTGTACTTTAGAACGTTGAGCAGCCCTGGTTCACGTGTTCACGAAGTTCACGTGTTTTGAAGTTGATCATATTGGAAAATTTACCCAGATACTACGGACAAAGAACCCGTGAACTCAGGAACTTGTGAACTTCTGGAACTTCGCTTTGTTCCCATTACTTCCAACCGTACAAGTGAGTGACCCCTGAAATTAATTCAGGGCAGGCTCCACCGGCGATGCCATATTTCCCTCAGTTGGTAACAAAAATATTTCTTTCTTTCTATTTTGTAAGCAGCGATGCTGTAATGCCGCATAAAGCTTTTACCAGCATAAGCCCGTCAATAACCGCAAGATAATAGATTATAGGTTTACGGCGCTGCATGCTCCATGCAACAATTATCAACAGCACAAACGGTATACTGTTAATAATAATGCGCAAGTGAGGAAACTGTTCATACGTTGCAAAAATAACAAGCGAAATAAAACCTAGCATTGCAAGCGGTATAATAATGTAAAAAATAGTCTTGCGCAAGCCCACCCGTACTACAAATGTTTTAAGTTTTTTATTATGGTCTGCCGCATAATCTTTTATATCGAACAGAATGGCCAGCACGCTGATGAACATAAAGTTTTTTATAAAAAGCCAGCCATTGATACGGCTGAAAATATAAGGTGTATTTTGCTCAGCCTGGTACCATAAAACGGGGATATATGTTACGGCAACAGCCCACACAAAACCTATTGCAAATGGTTTTAACCATCCTGTTTTACGTGCATTTATTTTTGTTGGCCTGCCAAGTAAAAAACCATAATACGATAAAGCAATAAACCCGGCAAAGGCGACAGGTAAAGTTTGAAGTAAGGATATATTTTGCAGGCCAGGGGCGTTTTTTATAAAAAGTACAATAGATAAAACCAGGCAGACTATTAATAAAATTAATTGCAGTTTTTGTATTAATGCCTTGTTACTGCTGTACCACTTATTGCGGTTATTAATATACCGTGTATCCCGTTCTTTTATATAGGCGCGGGTATAAAAAAGCACCGTGCCAAAATAAAGCAACAGATAAAAAAACAATGAATTTGGCGGCAGGTTTTGCTGCATACTGGCTTCAAAAGCCAATGCAACGGTGCAGCAACCGTAAAAATAATTGCCGTAAAATATAAATGCTTATGATTTGATAATAACAATTGTTGGTGAAGTAACCGTATCGCTGATATTATTCTGTGCATCTTTTAATACAAACCTGAACACACAGGTATCATTGGTTGCGCACTGTGGCCCATTTAATATGGGATAATCGAAACTGCTGCCGTAAAAATACTGTATTAAAACATCGCCTTCGCCATTGCTTTGTACTGGAACTTCCGGTGTATAATTGGAAGAATCTGTAAAATTACTCCCTTCGCAATTTTGGGTTACTTTCTGTATAAAGAACCTTGTATTTGCAAT
>CAXYYO010000158.1:0-1683 GCA_964293305.1 uncultured bacterium
TTAAAATTTAAGTTATAAAAAAACCGCCATTTAGGCGGCTTTTTTATGTCTGTATTTGTGGGGTTATTTGAAGTATTTCACTTCTTCTGCTTGTGGATAATTTTTTAGCAATTTTTGTTTGTATTGTGATGCTAGCGTTGCATTATGGTCTACATCTTTAGCGATGCTGTAAAGCTGATACAAGGCTCGTGATGCACGGGATGAGTTTGGATATTTATTGACAACAATATTGTAATTTCGCTTAGCTTCAACGTAATTTGTTGGGTCAATGGCTAAATTAAACTCAGCCAACCAAAAGTGCGCATTGCTGATATATACGCTGTTTGGATTGTTTTTAATAAAATTTAGCATCGGTGCAATGGCTTTTTTTGCACCACCTTGTTTGTATGCATCTAATGCAACCGTGTAGGCGGCTTTATCCAGCTCATTGGTTGATTGTTGGGTAACAACAGGTGTGTTCACTTTAGCTGGAGTGTTGATGGTAACTGGTGTATTTACGGCTACGGGTTGCTTAGCGTTGCTACTGGGTGCAGTATCTTGTTGATTATCCTCCGTGCTGCTTTCTTCTGGCGCAGGATCAACTTTTTGTTGTAGTAATTCTAAGCGCTGATCTAAATCCGCATAGCGGTTGGTCAACTCATTTTTTAATTGTGAAATTTCATTGTCTTGTTCTTCAACTTTTCCACGTAGGCTTCGTAGATCATTTTCCAATTGTTGATTTTTTTGCATCAATTGCCAATTTAAATTTGTTGGTGTTGGAGCGCTGTCTACAACACTATTATTGGTAGAATAAGCTATAGGCGTATTGGGGCTAGAGCTACTTTGGCTTAAGCCTCTAGATTCAATTGGGATATTGGCTAGAACAGGGGCAGAGCATAATAAGGCAAGCGCACCTAAAACATGCTTATGTAACATCATAAAATTTCCGTATAGTTTTTAGAGGTCTAATCTCTGATGAGAGATATTCATCTATATAAATTTGATAGTCACATTAAAAACGTCATACTTATGAAAAGCAATAAGCTTTTGCAAACTTGTTGTGTTTAAAAGTAAATTTGATGATGCCTTTTTATGGGGTTAAATTGTCTAAAATAGTCTATTTGCTTTATAAATAATCAAATGAATGAGTGCCTTAGTGAAATTCGCCAATTTTCCTTGCAAGTTTAAGGAAAATCTCTATACTCTGTTCTTGCAATGGTAGCCCTGCTGGTTGCTTCGCAATTGTAATCTACAAACCCCGCCAGGACCGGAAGGTAGCAACGGTAGTAGACCTATGATGTGCCGGAGTCTTGCTGGTAGGGTTGCCACCATTTTATTATAATAAAAATTCTGCAATCCTCTCTTATTGACTCTAGTTTAAAACCTTCAAATCACCCAATTCAAATCCTTTTAGTATTTGCCTGATTATCTATTTTGAAAATGATTGTTTTTGATCTTTTATCATTGATATGATAGGAAAACATACATTTAAAAATAGCTTGAATAATAAAAATGTACTTAAACTATAAAGACTATGCGGGTCGGGTTTTGGCATATCCTGTTGCAATGAAGCTTTCACGCGTGATTCTCTGGTTTTTTATTGCCTTATTGCTCTTTCCATTTTTATATATTTTTAATGCATCGTTGTTATCAGCAGATCACTCCATCTGGATGATTGGTATTTCAATCATAGGTTCATGCTTA
>CAXYYO010000159.1:0-1681 GCA_964293305.1 uncultured bacterium
GGAGCAGGGAGCTGTTGCGGGTCTCCTGGAAAAAATCGCCGGGGCTGCGCCGCCGCCTTTTAGATACGTCCACTTTGGCCATCCTATATGGTTGTATTGTACTTCTTCGCCTGCGCTGTTTATAAATATCATTTGTCCATTCTCAGGGTTTACGCCCTTACAAGGCACCGCGAATATGGAACCAATTGAATAACCTTGCCGGGTCATGTTTTGTACCCCAAAAACAGATGGCACAAAAACATCTGCAACCAGTGATGTAACCTGATTTTTGAGTGTGCTGATATTGAAATTCACATTCCATTTAAAGTTGCTGTAGTTGGTAATTACAGCACTAACATTTAATTCAACACCCCTGTTATACAAACTGCCTGCATTGGTATTAATATAGTTACCGGGAATACCCGCAGAAAGAGCCTGTGGCGTTTTTAAGATCACACCATCGGTTTTGTTATTGTAATAATCGAACTCAACTGCAACCCTTTCATTTAACAGCGTAAAATTTAATCCAATATCGGTTTTTTTACCTGTTTCCCATTTAAGGTTAGGATTGGCCACTTGAGAAAAAGCCAATGTTGGCGCACCCCCGTATGTATTGGATGAGTAAGTGCCGATAGCAGCATAATCCCCTATTTCGCTGTTGCCTACAACTCCATAACTGGCCCTGATTTTTAAATTACCAATAACTTTCGAAAGGGAACTTTTTTTGAAAAAGCCTTCTTCATAAATATTCCAACCTGCTGCGGCACCACCAAAATTTCCAAACTTATTACCCTCCGCTAACGCAGAAAGCCCATCACGCCGCAAATTAATACTGAGTAAATATTTCTTTTTGTAGTCGTAAGTAATATTTGAGAAATAAGAGATCAGTGCGTTCTCCGAAAAGAGATTTCCATAAGGAGAAATATTACTAAAGCCGCCCTGATAATTAGTATAAGAAGGATCCGTAATATTTGATTCGGCAGCGCCCCAGGCATCTGTTGTTGTTTTAATTACTTCGTAACCAGCTAAAGCAGTAAAGTGATGAATATCGCGTATGTTTTTACTGTAAAGCAGGGTATTTACCCAGTCGTTGCGAAATAATTTCGTGCTAACATTGCGGGCAATTCCATTAGATGAAGCCCCGCCTCCATGCACAGGATTAAAAAATGACTTGTTCTCAATCTGTAAATTGTTGATACCATAGCTGGTACGAAATTTTAAATCCCTGGTAATATTCCATTCACCAAAAATGTTACCAATAAACGTATTGTTTTCTGAAGAATTTAAATCGAGAGCCTGCACCATCGCCAGGTTATATGCATTGATAGTACCAATTACAGAAGGGATATTGGCACCATAGCCTACAGAAATTCCATTTTGAATACTGTAAGAGCCATCAGCATTATATACTGGCACATTTGGTGGAAGTACATAAGTCATCCTTGCAAGGGGTTCATTGGTAATATATTCCGTATTGTAAGTAGAGGATGATATAGAATTAGCAGGGATTGCCCCCGTATTTGTACCTATATTTTTTCCGTTGCTATAAGATATGTTTGCTCCTATTTGTACAGCGTTATTCAACAATTTATGATCAATATTCAGCCTTGTAACCAATCGTTCGTAGCTGTTGTTTTTTATATAGCTGTTTTGATTGGTGTTACCGGCAGAGAAAAAATAAGATGTTGCCTCATTTGCACCC
>CAXYYO010000160.1:0-1659 GCA_964293305.1 uncultured bacterium
AGTTGATAATAAGTGGTATGCTCTGAGTTTTGATAAAGAATCTTATGAATATTTATTATACGATGCAAAAAATGAAACGATTAAACCCGTAAAGTTTGATAAGGCATCATTAACAAAAGCTTTGCCTGATTTTGAAAATGCCATTGATGAATTTTCTAAAACAAAGAAGAATAAACTCCGCACAGAAGCTGATGCAGTTGAGCTGCTTAATTATTTAAACCAGTAAAATTAAAACACAGGGTAATAAATTTTCGTTATCCATTTTGCGGTATCGGGTTCAGCAGATCTGTCTGTAATTAAGGATTGAAAAGGGATGGCAGGCGATACCCTGTGATAATCATGTACATAATTTGCAAGTTGCTCATAAGCGAGTGCCGCGGCATAATCTCCACCTTTTATTTCTCCCGTTACGAGTATTTTACCCGGTGCCATTCGCTTAATAAAAAAATCTTTTGTAGCCAGAGGTTCACTTAAAACCGGTATTGCCACCATCGTTTCAAAATGGGTGCTGTCTGCCCTGTTTACATGCAGCATTGGGTAACCTGTTTCTTTTATATTGTTTCTGGCAATATAATCGCTTAACGGTTTTAGCAGACCGTAAACATCTTCTGTGGACGGATATTTTGCGAAAACTTTTTTAGTGCCCACCAATAGCGTATCCGTTACTTTTATTTGTGTTATGGCAGTGGTATAAACGTTTTCGGTTTTGCTCAAAAACCTTGCGAGCACATTTAATATACTGTCCATATTTTTTTTAATATCATTTGCCTGCAGATAGCGCTGTACCCTTGTAAATGGATTAGTGCCGGTAAGCAATACACATTGCCATTGCACCGCAGAACTGTCGTGTAGCAATGGCAGTACACTAATGGTGCTGTTTATATTAATGGATTCATTTTTTATGATTACACCGGTTGTGTTGTAAAATTTTTTTGTAAACAGAAAAGTATATCCGCCATAAGTAAAAGCGCTGTTTTCAGCCGCCCCGGTATTTTGTTTTGCTTTATCAGCCGGCCACCATTTTTGCCACTTAGCCGTATCCGTTAAATACCTTGAAGCCCCACTTTCTGTACATGATAAAAGATGTATGCCCGAAATATTTAGTGTGGCCGGAATAAGGATATAAACACAGGATATTAAAACTGCAATGGCAGTGCAGCATATTAAAAACCATTTTTTCATACAACCTCCAGATTGGTAGAAACTGCAAAGTAATAAATAACAGCCTAAAGATGCTTAACCAGGGCTTTTTTAAGAAGGATTTACATTGGTATGTTTAATGTGGAAAAATTTAGTTGTTATATGTTGCATATATATTTTTTTTACCGGGCTTTTATTTCTTTGGTCATCGCCGGTTGTGTCACTCACTTGTACGTTCGGAACTTTGAGCATCTTTTCTCACCACATAGAAACATAGTAACATAGGTTTCACATAGATTTTTCTATGTTGTATTACTATGGCCTATATGGTTCAATACTCCGCTACGGTCTGCGCTTCGGTAAAAGCTGCATTACTTCCCAAATGTACAAGGGTGCGACGCAAGAAAAGCCTCATAGCAACACTTCACCCTGGCCCATAAAAAGTATCTTTCTTTAAAATGCGCAATAACAGTAAAAATACCTTCACAATAATTACAATACACAGAATAAATTATTTAC
>CAXYYO010000161.1:0-1650 GCA_964293305.1 uncultured bacterium
ATCAAAAGCCCATGTGTTTAACCACATGATAAAAAAGTCACTATTAATATTATTAAGAGAATAAGATAAATTATCCAATTGAGATAATTCAACCAATAAAACAACAAAAAATATGGATAATAACCTTTGTATTATCAAACTTACTATACTTTTCCACTATATTGTTTTATAGTTACTGTTATCGCCATGAGCTTAGTTTTCCGTTTAATCACAATAATACTTATATAAATAAACCTGAAAACGAAGCGTCCTTTTATCTTTAGGTTTATTATGCACACTGCAACTGCTCAACATTTATGGAATAAATCATTTATTCTGTGTTTGGCAAATAATCTGTTTTTATTTATTTTTTATTTTGCACAAACCACTATCCTACCCATTTATATACTGAAAGATCTAGGAGGCGACTTATCTCAGGCTGGCTTAGCGATGACATTATTCATGGTTTCGGCTATTGCTGTACGCCCTTTTAGTGGTGTGATTATTGAGAAACTAGGCACAAAAACAACACTCTATATTTCAGAAACACTATTTTGTTTATTTAGTTTGACCTATATCTGGGCAGACAATCTGACCATCTTAATGCTCATTCGATTTTTACACGGTATTTGGTTTAGTATTTTAACCACAGTGACGGTTCCTATTGCCAACGAGTTTATTCCTACGGAACGTAAAGGTGAAGGCATGGGTTACTTTCTCATGTCAATCAATTTAGGGATTGTTCTTGGCCCGTTAATTGCCCTGACTTTAATTCAAAGCATGCCCTATGTTGTCGTTGCCAGTATTTTGGCGGGCTTTGTTGTAATTGGCTTTATTTTTTGTTTTTTAATTCCATTACCTAGCATTCAAAAACTACCTATCAAGCCGACAAAAAAAGCCTTGAGTAGAAATGACTTTATAGAGTTCAAAGCTTTACCTGTGGCATTAATGGCAATGATGGTTTCATTTTGCTACGCCAGTATTATGTCTTTTATTGCCACATTTGCTGAATCAAAACACATGCTCGCCTATGCCAGTATGTTCTTTGTTGTTTTCGCAATTTCAATGATGATTCTGCGCCCATTCACTGGCAAAATTTATGACCGTAAAGGTCCAAATGCCGTGGTATATCCTGCTTTAATTTTATTTTCTATTGGTCTTGCTGTACTGGCATTTATTGATAGTGTCGTTGGCTTTTTATTTGCAGCTGCTCTCATTGGTATGGGATTTGGCTCAGCACAGCCCTGCCTGCAAACCATTGCTATTCAACGCTCACCTAAAAATCGTATTGGCCATGCAACCTCTACTTATTTCACTTTCTATGATATCGGTATCGCTATTGGCTCAATTGTATTGGGTCTATTAATTGCAAATACCGGTTACACCATGACATATGTATGCTGTAGCTTATTGGTAATGGTTAGTCTCATTTACTATAAATTTATGGTATCTAAAAAACCTGATTTATTAGTAGATTAACTAAAAAAGCATACCTAAGAGTATGCTTTTTTAGTTATGAAAATTCTGCATTTCATCTAAAGATAGATGTTCACTAAGCTTGTTCGGTGTTTGCTTCTTCACTTTCAGATTCGGCAAGCATGCTAAAACTTGACGGTGTATTTTGTAAAGTAGGATTGGCACGCTGACTTTTTAATTTAATCTGCATACGTA
>CAXYYO010000162.1:0-1648 GCA_964293305.1 uncultured bacterium
CCATTGTAACCTTCAAAACCGGTACCGGTCCAGGGCATATTACCGGCATTGCCCAATGTGCTGTTGCCAATTTGCAGGCCAGCTAAAAATGTACCTGCACCAGTACTTGCACTTACATGAAATACGGGTACGGCACTGCCATTTCTAAATTCGTACCGGTCGTTGGTGGTATTGAAAAACAAACCATAATTGGGGTTGCCCGAATATTGGAATGCATATTTATTAGCACCTACTTTATAAGCAGATGTACCGGCGAATTGTAAGTTGCCTGCAGCATCGTATGCGCCATACTTGGCCGCACTGCCAAAACGTGAAGCACCAATAACCTGTAGTGGCACAGCAGGTGCCAGTGTACCCACACCAGCATTACCTGTAGTAGGAAAAGTGTTTGTTTGCGCATAAGACACACCAGCCATCCCGGCGAGCATGGAGAGGGAAAGGATAATTTTTTTCATTACAGTATATTTTTTTGTGAGCCCAAAATTGAACTCTTATTGAAAGGTGTGCAATACCACAATAGGGGGAAGGGTTTTTAAAATACAGATGGTGAAAGAAAAAGCACCAGAGCAAGAATTTTGGCACAGGGAACTGAATATGGGTTACACTTACGTTGCACAGTTTACTTGCTTCCAGAACATTTTGCTTTTGGAGTGCCCTGTACAGAATAATTTTTTGCCTGCACAACAAGTTTGCATAATTACCGAACATAAAAACCCCGCAATATTTTTACTGCGGGGTATATAATACAGGTTCACATGATGAAATGAAAATGGTAAACCCTATTTTACTACTATCATCGTTTTTGTTTCCACCATCATTCCATCAATAAGTAAGGAATATTTGTAAGCGCCTGCATTAAGGCTTTGTACGTTTGTATTAATGTTGCCATTACCTGCACCATTCAGTTTTATTTCTTTTATGGTATTACCGGTATAATCAGTGATCCGGATTTTTGCTGAAGTAAATTTTGCAGGCAGGGTATAACTGATGACCGTACTATTATTTGCAGGGTTTGGCTGGCTTTGGTGCAGCGCTGCCGATGTAAGCTGTATACTCAAATTATTATCCGTTTCGGTAACGTTAAATGAACTGGTGGCTGTACCCATTGCAGATTTCCATGTAAGGGTGGCGGCGCCATCATAATTATTAAGCAGGTAGCAGTTAATAATTTTTTTTGTTTTTAGCTGTACGGTTACAATAAGCCCTTTTGAAGAATTGAGGTTATTGTAACTGGCATTTTCTTTACTGGCTATCCAGCCGGTATTACTTTCGTAACCCCAGGATACTATTTTTAATATTTGATCAGACTTTACTGCATACCGCTTCATATAATCAAAAGTCCTTGTGATGCTTTTCTGGTAATCAGATACATTTACAAGAAAAGCTTCGTACACATGGTTGATGGTGCCCGAATGCCTGGGTATATCCCAAACCATTACTTTTGGGTAACAAACTCCATAATAATCGTAACCAAGCCGTGCAGAATCCCATGTAGTATGAAACCATGAACCACCGGCACTTTCATTTAAATAACTGGCAAAGGTTACATGCCCGCTGTCTTTTTGTGCAGAGTAGCAACCCGCCTGCATATAGCCCGTAATGGAATACACTCCCGTAAAACAACTGGTTAAACCGCTCCGTGCAGATA
>CAXYYO010000163.1:0-1643 GCA_964293305.1 uncultured bacterium
TGATGATTTTTATCGAAAATATTGTCTCAATTTTTATACAGATACTCATGTTTTAAACTAAAAGTTCGATGCTTATTTAAAGCCTATATACAAATAAAATACCATTTAAATGATCGACTTCATGTTGCACGATGCGCGCTGGAAATCCGCTCAAGGTGAGCTCCATCATAGCGCCGACTAAAGTAAAATAACGGACTCGAATTGTGTCTGCTCTGGCGACTTGACCACGTTCACCTTCTACGCTTAAACAGCCTTCTTCACCTAAAAGCACCTGTTCTGACATTTCTAAAATTTCTGGGTTAAGCATCACCACTGCATCCATTTCAGGTGCGTCTGGGTAACGTAAATTAGGCCGAGAAGCCACAATAATCACGCGTTTTGAAACATAAACCTGTGGTGCCGCAATGCCGACACCACTTTTTATCTGCATGGTGGCATGCATCGATTGCGCCAGTTCATGTAACCAAGTACTGTTAAATTCAGTCTCTAACACAGGTGAAGCAATGCACTTTAAAATTGCTTCTCCACGCTGTGCAACTGCTAAAATTGTACTCATTCCTTACCATCTCCAATACAGTGAAATATTTAAAAGTTGCTCTTAGGCTTATATTTAGAAAAAATTTATCATGTTTTAATCATAGCTTAAGCTTTGGGCTGTAGAACAGCGAACAATATTCATTGTTAAATATAAAAGACATGAACTATGTTTGATTGGTCTGCCCTATTGCAACATTATGGCTATTTGGCTGTATTTGTCGGTGCCTTCTTTGAAGGTGAAACTGTACTGCTTTTGGGTGCTTATGCTGTTCAACAACACATTTTCAGTTTTTGGAATTTAATTGCTGTAGCAATGGTTGGCGGATTTTTGGGCGACCAAATGTATTATTATTTGGGTAAAAAATATGGCTATAGCTTTATAAAAAATCGCCCGAAATTAAATCAAAAATTTCAGCGTGCAAGCCAACTTATTTTACGTTATCCCACTTTAACCATTTTACTCATGCGCTTTTTATGGGGCTTAAGAACTATTATTCCAATGAGTTTCGGAATTGTGCATTATCCTGCAGTGCGTTATTTCCTCATGAATTTAATTGCGAGTTTCATTTGGGCTTTTGTTGTGGTCAGTGTAGGCTTGCAAATTAGTCACTGGCTACATGTCTTTTGGCATCTGCTCCTCCCACATCAACATAAAATTGTGATTACTGTCGCGGTGATTAGCTGTATTGTTTTTACCCGAATGATGTATGGCCGAATAATTAAATTACAGAAATAAAAAGTATTCACTTAATGAGAAAAAATTAAGTCTGGCTTCATCTATTTTAACTATAAATATTTTACTGACTTTGGAATGCAATCATGAATACTGTGCCATTATTGCTTGGCGTCGTTTTTAGCTCAATTGGCTTGGGCTATTTTATTTATGGTAAAAAACAACAACGAACAATGCCAATTATTTGTGGAATTGCACTAATGACTTACCCCTATTTTATTGAAAATACAGTTGTTTTAATATTAATTGGAATTATTCTCTGTATTTCACCCCAATTTATTCGCTTATAACACGGCCTATTAAAAGCCAATATCTTATAAATAATATAAATTTAGTTAAATCATAATAAAAAGTTATTAATAAATAAATAAAG
>CAXYYO010000164.1:0-1642 GCA_964293305.1 uncultured bacterium
GTAACTGTATAAGTTCCTGCAGATAATCCTGTAGCCGTAGCTGCATTTCCACCACTTGGTGCCCAAGAATAAGTATAACCTGGAGTTCCATTTGTTACTGCAACAGTAGCACTACCATTAGCACCGCCGTTACACGAAACATTAGTTTGTGATGCGGCAATCGCTACTAACGCTGTAGGTTGAGTAATCGTAAAACTTTGTGTAGTTGAACAAGTGTTTGCATCGGTAACAGTAACTGTATAAGTTCCTGCAGATAATCCAGTAGCCGTTGCTGCATTTCCACCGCTTGGTGCCCAGGAATAAGTATAAGCTGTAGTTCCACCTGTTACTGCACCAGTAGCACTACCATTAGTACCGCCGTTACACGAAACATTAGTTTGTGATGGGAGAATTCAATAACTTAATGCAACAAATGATATTTTTTTATCTTTGTTGAATTATGGAAAAAACACGTAAACGACTCACTTTAAATGAGCGGATTGTTATTGAGACTTTACTCAAAGAAAACAAGTCCAAAAGTTATATTGCTAAACAGCTTAATAGAAACAGATGTACTGTTACTCGCGAAATAAACAATTGGGTAATTAATCCAACTGATAAATATAGTGCTACTATCGCTGATTTCTATGCAAAAGACGATTATCTCAACAAGAGAAATAAGGACAAAATAAACACCTATAAAAATCTTAAATACTTTGTATACAAAGGATTATTATCTGGTTTTAGTCCAGAGCAAATAGCTGGTAGAATCAAATTATTGCATCCAAATGATGCTATAATGTCTATTTCGTATGAAGCTATATATCAACATATTTATAAGCATAGACAGTCTTACTTAGGAAAAAAATTAATCAAACTACTGCCTTATCATCACCATAAAAGAAGACAAAACAGAAAATTTGGAATTAAAAAATCTAGAATTAAAGATCAAATAAATATTAGTCAACGACCTGAAAACGTGAAGCTAAGACTTGAAGTCGGTCACTGGGAAGGTGATTTAATGATTGGCGTTGGGCAAAAAAGTGCTATCGGAACAATCGTTGAAAGAAAAACAAGGTTCACATTTATAGTCAAAATCGAAAACCGAAAATCAAAAACCGTTACCCAACAATTTGCTAAAATAATGAACACAATGCCAAAATTTATCAGAAAAACAATGACTTACGACAACGGAATGGAAATGGCGAACCACCAATGGCTTACCCAAAATACAGGGATGGACATCTATTTTGCTAATCCGTATTCTTCCTGGGAGCGAGGAACCAACGAGAATACGAACGGATTAATTAGACGTTTTTTTCCAAAGGGCACAGACTTCAATAAAATATCAATTGAGCAGCTTAAACAAGCGGAAACAGCTTTAAACAACAGGCCTAGAAAAGTTTTAGGCTACAAAACACCAAATGAAATGATCAAACAAGAAATCAATAATTATGCAGCTTAAGCCAGGCCAATTTCGGAAATAACTTTTGGCTAATTAAAAATGCCAAAAAAGTTATTCTGAAATGATGCAAATTTGAAATTAAAAACTAAATTTGAATAATACATTAGTAACCGACCTTGTTGCATTAAGGTCTTGAATCCAAGTAAATCTGATATATAGTCGAATTTTTTTGTGGAAAAACTAGAGTTTATAAACGGA
>CAXYYO010000165.1:0-1641 GCA_964293305.1 uncultured bacterium
GTGCTTCTCCACTTGCTAGGTCAATATCCCAATTGTGTAAAGGGCAAGTAACTATTTTTTCATGAACTAAACCTTCGCTTAGTTTTCCTTGTTTATGAGGACAGATATTGTTTATTGCAAAAATTGAGCCATCTTTTGTTTTGAAAATTGCAATTTCGATTTCACCAATTATAACTTTTCTTGAACCCATAGACGGGATATCTTCTACTTGTGCGATTTTATACCATTTTGCCATTTTTGTCATGTTAAATTTGCTCCTTTGCTTCAAAACTATGAGAATCGTTTGGGTCTATTACTATTGGACTAAACTCTTTTGTAAATCCATCTTCAATGGCTTTTGCCCAAGGGTCAACTTGTGCTGATTTTTGTGATATATCAAAAGAGTCTGCGTACATTTTTCTTTTTTCTTTATCAAATAATACTTCTTTTACATACTCTAATCCAACTCTTTCCATCCAATGGGCAGTTCTTTCTAAGTAGTAGGCATCTTCTCTGTAAAATTGCATATAAGCTTTTACCATTTCAAATAATTCTTCATCTGTTTTTACTTTACATAAGAAATCAGTAACTCTAACTTTTATACCACCATTTCCTGCAACATGAATTTCCCAACCTGAATCAACACCTATGATTCCAAAATCTTTGATAGTTGCTTCTGCACAGTTTCTAGGACATCCTGATACTGCAATTTTGTATTTATGTGGAGTCCATGATCCCCATGTTAATTTTTCAATGGCAACACCCATTCCCATAGCATCTTGTGTACCAAATCTACACCAAGTATTTCCAACACATGTTTTTACAGTTCTTAAACCTTTTGCATAAGCTTGTCCTGATACAAAACCAGCATCATTTAAATCTTTCCACATAGGTTCTAATTGCTCTTTTTTAACTCCAAGCATATCAAGTCTTTGGCCACCTGTAAATTTAACAGTTGGAACATTATATTTAACTGCAATATCTGCCATATCTTTTAGTTCTTGTGGAGTTGTTAATCCTCCCCAAATTCTAGGAACCACTGAATAAGTACCATCTTTTTGGATATTTGCAAATACTCTATCATTTACAAGAGCTGATCTTTTATCATTTTTATATTTATCATCATTGTATTTTACAAGTAAATAATAGTTGATTGCAGGACGACATTTTACACATCCATCTTGTGTTTTCCATTCTAATTTTTCAAAAACTTCATATACTGTTTTGAATTCATTTGTATTGATACATTCTTTGATATCTTTATGTCCAACATCACAACAATCACAAATACCTTCCACTGTATTATTATATTCATCACCCAAAGTATTTACTAAAATTTGTTCAACTAATCCTAAACATGAACCACAAGAAGCACCAGCTTTTGTACATGATTTTACATCACTAAGTGATTTTAAATCTTGCTCTTTTATTGCTTTTACTATATCGCCTTTACAAACTCCATTACATCCACAAACTTCTTCATCATCACTCATTGCATTTACATCATTTCCTCCATGACCTGCATCACCTGAAAGTGCTGATTTCCCAAATAGTATTTTAGTTCTTAAATCGCTAATATCTGTATGTTCTTTTAGAAGTTTTAAATACCAAGAAGCATCAGCTGTATCTCCATATAAAACTATTCCAATAATTTTATTATCA
>CAXYYO010000166.1:0-1641 GCA_964293305.1 uncultured bacterium
AGGAACTATTGATCCTTGGCTAATATGGAATTTTACAAAAGGAGATCAACATGTAACTGATGTGTCTAATGCGTCTAGAACCTTATTGTTTAATATAAATAGCATGGATTGGGACAATGAGTTATTAGAACTATTTACCATTCCTAAAAGTATGTTACCTGAAGTTAGACAGTCTAGTGAAGTCTATGGCTATACTAAATCAACCTTTTATGATGCCAATATACCTATTTCTGGAATTGCTGGAGATCAACAAGCGGCATTATTTGGGCAAATGTGTACCAAGCCAGGAATGGTAAAAAACACCTATGGAACAGGATGTTTTATGTTAATGAATATTGGTGATAAACCTATTGTTTCAAAAAATAATTTATTGACAACCGTTGCTTGGAAAATTAATGGAAAGACACAATATGCCTTAGAAGGAAGTATTTTTATTGCTGTTGCAGTTGTACAGTGGTTGCGCGATAGTTTGAAAATTATAAGGACCTCATCTGAGGTTGAAGCGTTGGCTAGTTCTGTTAAAAGTGCTGAAGGAGTTTATTTTGTGCCTGCTTTTGCTGGTCTGGGCGCACCACACTGGAATCAACATGCCCAGGGAACAATTTTTGGATTAACTCGTGGTAGTACAGATGCCCATATAGCACGCGCAGCGATAGAATCTATTGCGTATCAAACCATGGATGTATTAAAAGCCATGGAAGCTGATTCTGGTATTTCTATAAAAGAATTAAGGGTTGATGGTGGTGCTACTGTAAATAATGCGCTCATGCAATTTCAGGCGGATGTTTTAAATACGGTAACAGTGAGGCCAAAAGTGGTAGAAACTACCGCCATGGGTGCTGCATTTTTGGCTGGACTAGCAGTTGGATATTGGAAAAACGCTGAAGAAATTCAAGAAATGTGGCAAACGGATTTGTATTTCACTCCTGCTAAAGAAAGAGAAAGCATCGAACAAGAAATACAAGGTTGGTACAAAGCCATTGATGCTTTAGACTATTGGACTAAAATAAAAGTATAATCATAAAAACGAACGAATATGACTCCATTTATTGCAGAAATTATCGGCACAACTTTACTTATTTTATTAGGAGGTGGTGTAGTTGCCAATGTTGTCTTGAATAAAACGATCGGAAACAATAGTGGCTGGATAGTTATAACTGCTGGCTGGGCATTAGCAGTATATGTTGCGGTGGTAGTAGCGGGACCATATAGCGGTGCACATATTAATCCTGCTGTTAGTATCGGTCTGGCTATTGCTGGTAAATTTCGATGGGAATCAGTGCCTTCTTATATTTTTGCGCAAATGATTGGTGCTATGTTAGGGGCTTTTATTGTTTGGCTCGTTTATAAAAGTCATTTTGATGCTACAGAAGATAGTGCTTCTAAAAAGGCTGTTTTCTGTACCGCACCAGCTATTAGAAATGTTTTTTCAAATTTAATTAGCGAGATAGTAGGCACTTTTGTGTTGATTTTTGTAATTCTGTATTTTGCAAATGCTACAATGAATGATTCACAAACGATAATTGGTTTAGGATCATTAGGAGCTGTACCGGTTGCCTTTTTGGTTTGGGCCATTGGATTATCATTAGGAGGAACAACTGGATATGCCATTAATCCTGCCAGGGATTTAGGTCCTAGAAT
>CAXYYO010000167.1:0-1637 GCA_964293305.1 uncultured bacterium
TGATCAATCTTAATACCAAGCAAACCCTCTACTGCTTTTTGGGTCAATTGGTATCCACCGAAAGCATAAGCATGATTGATTTTATCCCAGCCTTTCCCCGGGATCTTCACTCTAGTATCCCGCGGTATAGATAACATTGCGACTTCTTTTGTATTGGTATCAACAGTCATTACAAACAAAGTATCTGAACGCCCTGCATCGTCACCACGTTCATCCACACCCATAACCATAATATTGATCTTATTTTGTGGCGATATAATACTTGCATCTTCTTTCTTCTTGTCAGTTAATCCGCCACCAAACCAGTAATATGAAGCACTGGCTACTGCAAACACTGCTATCAAGACACCTATTATCAGAAAAATGCGCTTTACCATTCCATTTTTTCTTGTAACTGCATTTTTTTCCAGTCGTGCCATAAAGACATCTCCCCTCTATTACCACCAACCGCGTTAATACCTTTTAGTATTAAATCTCAATACTAAAAATTAGAAATTTGATATGCTTGTGCATTCTGAAAAAATCAATAAACAAGCCCCCAATTTTGGAGGCTTGTTTAAAAGTATAACAAAATATAACACAATCAGTCAAGATTTTTATCCATTATCCCAACATATACCAATAGAAAGGAGTTATTATTTACACTACAGCATAACCTTCTTCATCCACTGCAGCTTTGATTTTTTCTAATGTGATTTGACTCCCATCAAATTCTACAGTAAGTGTTTTAGCTTCCAAATCCACATGGGCCAATTTTATTCCTGGCAAAGCATTTACAGCCTCTTCTACAGCAGCTTTGCAATGTCCGCAGCTCATACCGTCAACAATAATTTCATGTTTTTCAAGATGGTTTCCCATGTATACCCCTCCCATTCATTATAGAATCATTATTCGATAAACAGAAAAAAATACCTGCTTAAAGAGGCTGTCATATTGATACAGCCTCTTTAAGCTACAATGAATTTATTCTATTTTTCATATAGTAATTAATCATAACTACCCCTTATTACTGTTGTTTAGGAAATTTTTTATCAATGAGGGGCCAGATCTCAGGCTGTTCTTGACCCAAACGCCATAATGCAATTCCAGCAGGGTTATATTTGGCTATTATATCTAATTTGACTGCGGTACTTTTGTCATTTTCAAACCACACTTCATGGTTTCCATAGTTAAAATGAGGTGCTTGAGCTGTTTCATCATATATAATTTTGGCACCATTCTGTTCAGCCCGCGTAATAGAATCAACATAAGTTACAGTTTCTCCATCTTTGCCTTTGACCCAATCATAACCATAAGCACCTAAACCAATTATAACTTTATGGGGACCTCCGCATTTCTCAATTGCATATTTTAGATTTTTTTCATACCAATCAATAGGTGCAATAGGACCTGGTTTTGGCGATGTAGACCAGTGGTAATCATAAGTCATAATTTGCAGGTAATCTGTATTTTTTGCTAATTCGGGATAATTATAAGCTCCTGAAACATCTTCAGCTACATCGACTTGAGGAAAGACGGAAATAATAAGAGTTTTGTTCATCCCGCGCATCTTAGGATATTATTCTGCCATAAATGCAGTTAGATTATCTCGTTGGTTAGGTGGCAGAAATTCAAAATCAATGTTTGCACCGTCATAC
>CAXYYO010000168.1:0-1633 GCA_964293305.1 uncultured bacterium
GAATTTACTGCTTTGATTTTTGCCGTAGATTCAATACCTGCAATACTTGCCATTACTAATGATACGTTTATTATTTTCTCCTCGAATGTTTTTGCCATATTAGGTTTAAGGGCGTTGTATTTTGCTTTGGCAGGAATTACGAAATACTTTTATTATTTAAAATATGGTTTGTCTGCAATCTTAGTTTTTGTAGGTATAAAAATGACAATTGTCGATTTTTATAAGGTGCCAATTGTTTCTTCACTATTAGTAATATCAGGAATTTTGATTATTTCTGTGGTAGTCTCCGTTCTTCGTCCTAAAAATAACGATTTAATTTAGTAACTAAAAATAGAATAATATGAATTGTCCAAATTGTAAAATCCCCCTTGTTATGTCAGACAGGCAAGGAATTGAAATTGATTATTGTCCAGAATGTCGAGGAATTTGGCTCGATAGAGGTGAGCTTGATAAAATAATTGAACGATCGGTAAATGAACAACCAAATAATTTCCAACCAAATCAGCAACCTTTTGGTAGTCAGCCTCAACAAGGCAAGGAGTACCGAAAAAAGCATTGGTTAAATGATTTGTTTGATTAATTCGACTTATAAGTTGAATGTAGCATACCGAAAACGGCGTTTAAAGGACTTTCAAACGCCGTTTTAAATTACATGATTCAAATAAAGCCATGATTTCTCATGGCTTTATTTGAATCATTCGTTATTCTAAAAATTACTACATGTTTTTCAACTCTGCTACTAATTTTGTTAAAGCCTCTTTTGCATCACCAAACAACATAGACGTTTTTTGATTGAAGAAAAGCTCATTTTCGATACCTGCGTAACCTGCATTCATACTACGTTTATTAACGATAATATGTTTTGCGTTTTCAACATCTAAAATTGGCATTCCGTATATTGGACTAGAAGGGTCATTGTGAGCGGCTGGATTAACAACGTCGTTTGCCCCAACAACTAGTACAACATCAGTATTTGTAAATTGAGGGTTGAAGTCGTCCATTTCTATTAACTTACCGTAATCAAAGATGCTTTCAGCTAATAAAACATTCATGTGTCCCGGCATACGCCCAGCAACAGGGTGAATTGCATAGGAAACATCGACACCTTTTGTAGTTAGTAATTCTTCTAACTCATGAATAACATGTTGTGCTTGTGCGACAGCTAAGCCATAACCTGGCACAATAACTACTTTGTTTGCATAATTCATCATTACTGCAGCATCACTAGCAGTAGTTTTCTTTATGGTTCCAGCTACTTTTCCTGTTGGGCCTGCAAGCGCATCAGATCCACCACCAAATGCTCCAAAAATAACACTACCTAGCGAACGATTCATTGCAGTACACATCACAAATGTTAATATGAATCCAGCAGAACCTACTAAAATACCACCAACAATCATAACCATATTTCCGTATAGTATACCTGTAATTGCTGCTGCAATACCTGTTAATGAATTTAATAATGATATCACAACTGGCATATCTGCTCCTCCAATTGGAGCCACAAATAAATAGCCGTAAATTAAAGAAACGATTAATAAAGTGTAAACTAACACCATGCTATCCGTATCCATCATAACAATGTATGCTGAAAATGCTATCAGTGCTACGAAGAGAATATTATTGATTAAAT
>CAXYYO010000169.1:0-1630 GCA_964293305.1 uncultured bacterium
CCAGCGCCAGGGCCGTTCCGGCAGATGATACAACACTTCAGATTAAGGAATTATACGATTCCACAATAAAAAATCAATTGCCTGTAGTTAAAACACAATTTGGCACACTTGTATTTGGAAACAAACTCAATACGGATGAAAAGATAAATGCTGCAAAACTATACATGCCGCCAAAATCTATTATAAGGGACAGGATTTTTTTAAATAAAGGGGGCGAAAGCCCTACCTACCAAAAATGGGTGGATGCCGGATTTGATATTGGCATGATAATAAAAGTGGGTAATAGTGATGAGCCTGCACCCTTTCTTAAAGACTTTACAGATTATTCAGCAAAACTTACCGAGGCTGTAAAAAAATATAAGCCCAAATTCTGGAATGTTAGGGACGAAGAAACAAACCGTAAAATGAATGTGGGTTCCATGGCTGATTATATTAATGAAATGAATGTTGCCTCCAAAATAATACATGCTGTTGGCGGAAAAGTTACCAATGGCGGCATACACACACCCGGTGTAAGCCTGCTGCTTTATTACAACTATATTTCAAAAGGTATGAATGCCGAAGCCGAAAGTTTTAAAGACAGGGAATTTAGTCCCGAAATGAAAGATTTTACAGAAAACCCGGCAAAAAATAATAAGCTCTACCGTATAATGAAAGCATGCGATACGTTAATACACGCCTACAAAAGTGCAGGTATGGATTATTTAAATATGCACTGGAAAGAACCGCACAATCACAAAGGCGATGCGCAACATATTGACAGGGCTGCATATAAAGAAATTATTAATTTTCTTAAAGCAGAAAGTGGTTTGCCAATAATGAGTAATGAGGTAGAGGTAATAGCCGAAACAGGCAGCACGCAAATTGTAAAAGAGATGCTTGAAGAATTAACTGCAAACGGGCTTGTTTATATTTTTTTATTTAACAGTACAAAATATAAAGTGGGCTTTACCGGCGATGATGGAAGAATAAGCCCTTACGGCGTTATGGCAAGGGATTTTATTGCAGGTTATAATGCCAGGTAAACAAATTTTTAAAGCTTCATCTGTATTATTGATGATGTATTTTTAGCAACATTAAAAATGCACCATCTTTTTTTTTTGAACTTAGCGCCATTGCTACTATTTAGCTTCGTTGTGTCACTCGCTTGTACGTTCTGTAATTCTATTCGGCGCGGTGCCGTTCTGTTTATTAAAAGAAACAGGTTTAAGCATAACCCCAACCTGCAAATTTAACCGGTATCATAAAAATCAACAGGCGGCACATTGCACAATAAAGAACCAAACGTACAAGTGAGATTCTTTTATTCTCTTTCACCGAAAGAAAATAAAAGAACAAATCAATGATTACAACAGGTGATGATAGTAGTATTACATTTGGGAACAAAAAATTTTATATCCCCGTCATTTTTTTAAACTGTATAAAAACTTTATTTCATTACCGTAAAATAGTTACCGAACCAGAAATTGGTTTGCGCCCTTTCTTTGTATCTATAATGTAGTAGTACACGCCAACCGGCAAATCGCTGCCTTTATACTGGCCATTCCACGGCGTTGAATAACCAACTGAATTAAAAACCTGTTGCCCGTAACGGTTGAAAATAGAAATGGTTGCACCGGGATAAGTATTT
>CAXYYO010000170.1:0-1624 GCA_964293305.1 uncultured bacterium
TATTTAGTGACGATTTTTTATTCTGGAGTCAAATGTCATTCTTTTTCACAAAAGCTGCTTTTGTAACTTTTGGAGGAGCTTATGCGGTATTACCTTATGTGGCACAGGTAAGTGTACAACAATTTGCATGGCTGAGTAAATTGCAGATGATTGATGGTCTTGCATTGGGAGAAACCACACCAGGCCCATTAATTATGATACTTGCTTTTGTTGGATTTATGGCTGGTTATAATCATTTTGAGCTTTCTATTGGAGCTGCTATGCTTGGTCTTGGACTCACCACTTTTTATACTTTTCTACCTTCATTTCTTTTTATTTTAGCAGGTGCACCATTAATTGAAAGGACACAGGATAATCAAAAAGTTAAACAAATTTTATCCTTGGTATCTGCTGCGGTAGTGGGTGTTGTTTTGAACCTTACCATCTATTTGGCAGTTTCAGTTATTTTTAAGGGGGGGGAATTTGATTTATCTCAGCTACATTATGGATGGCTTGTTTGGATAATTATTTCATTAATTGCATTACATCGCTTTAAAATAAATATGATAGCGTGGATAGGAGTGAGTGCTGTATTTGGTTTAGCTTGGTATTATTTTACTGTTGCGGGGTAGTTGTTTTATAAATCCAAAAAAAACTTATAAGCTAATGCATTGATTATTTATCATCCACTTTCAATTCTATAACTGTTTGTATAGATTCAGGAATGGATGACAATAGATTATATCCAGTTTTAGCTTCAATAGCATCCACTGACACACGATAAAATTTCCAGTCAGGATTTATTCCAATATTTGAGTTGGGTATATTAATTGCTATAACACGGGTTGATGCAGTAACCCTATTTTTATCATCATTCCCTTTAGATATTACAACAATTACTTTCCATGTTTCAGCAGGTACAACAATTCTACCTTGATCAATACCATCTGAAAAACCAGATAATCCAATGCCTCCTGCACCCTGAGCACCAGCAATGGTATAAAGTTCAGCCCCACTAAGTGCAAGTTCTCTGGCATATTCCTCCAAGGCAGCCCATGGAAATTGATTGTTTTCCGGTGCTTGTGGGATGATATTGGTCAATAAAAATGTAGCCGAGTTATTTGTAACTGAGTTTGTCCTATCACCGGAAGGACATAGATGCCCACGGTCAAAACCGGTTCCATTGTACAAATTGTCTTTTGCTTTGTACCAATCATTTGGGAGTTCTGGGTCCTCACGAAAATCATTTTGTCTATTCACAAAACCTAGGTCTGATGATTCAGTATGCCAACTTACCCAGTTTGCAATTGTACGAGTACGGCTATAAGCAAGGCTATATTGTGGTTTTCGAATCAGATAATTATTCTCATCTGTACCGGCATTACTGGCGTTGCCCATCAGCATATTGTCATTGTCCGAGAGGACTAAATCCGGATTTTTTTCCGTTTCTTTTTTACACGAAAAATTGATACAAATAATGAGCGTAGAAATAAGCAACTTAAAGCACACAAAATAGGATAAGGCGATTATACGCATGGTGCAAAGAAATATGATTTATTTTTAAAATAGAGCAGTCTTTTAGTCTTAATCAGCATGTCTAAAATTTAAACTTCGGCCTAACTTGAAAATTGATTGAACGAAGTAT
>CAXYYO010000171.1:0-1602 GCA_964293305.1 uncultured bacterium
ACCCAAAACTGCACTGGCGCATAAAATTAATAAACAAGAACTACCCAATGTGGATGCTGCACACCAAGCAGCACATTTTACCATTTTGCAGGAAATGAGTGCTGCTGCTGGATTTGAACAATATGAAATTTCCAATTTTTCGTTGCCTGGCAAAAGAAGTATACACAATGCCAATTATTGGTCAGGACAATTTTATGTAGGGATTGGACCTGCCGCGCATTCTTTTAACGGCCTAAGTAGACAATGGAATATTAGTAACAATGCCTTATATATTCAATCTCTTACCCAGGGTATAGTTCCTTTTGAAATAGAAGAATTAACCATTGTACAACAAACCAATGAATATATTATGACGGCACTAAGAACCGTTGAAGGCATTGATGCAAATAGATTGAACACCATTGCGGGTCAAGATATTTTTCCTGCAATTGTAAAAGATGCGGCCCACTACATTAGGAAGGGGCTGTTGGTTCAATTAAACCAACAGCTATTCCTCTTCCCTGCAGGAAAATTTATGGCAGACGGAATTGCTGCACATCTATTTAGAGAAGAAGAAGCAAATTGATTCTAGTGAATATTGTCTACTGTTGTATCAACTGTTTGTAATAAGGTCATCACAATCGGATAGAAATCATGTTTCTGTGGATGTTTCTCATTCAATTTATCAGCAATCTGTTTAATCGCCATTAACAGATTGTCTTTATTAATACTTTCTGTATGAATATGGTTGGGCTTATGTATTTCAAAATCATCTCTTAACAATTCCATCAAAGAAACTTCTAAAATTTTAGACAAGTCTTTGATATGTTTCACCGTAAGTTGGGTATAACCATTCTCTATTTTGCTGTATGCATTTTGAGAGATGCCCATTTGCTTTGCTACAAAATCTTGAGTGTAATTTCTTTGTTCTCTAACTTTTCTAATCAAGGTTTGTGGCATTTTTAATAGTTTAGGTATTTATTACATATTTAGGAAAGTTTTGTTTAAATCTATATCAAAAAACTTTCAATTTGTTTAAACCCGTCTTCAGCAGGCAGCTGTTCCCATAGTATCAAATAGATGGCGCTGGCAATAGGCATCTTGGCCATAACTGTGTTATTGGTCTTATAAATACATTTACTGGCAAAGTATCCTTCTGGCAACATATTGAGTTCTAGTTGTGCCGATTTAACTGAATAGCCCTTACCCAACATATTCCCAAATGTGCGGTTTCTACTGAATAAAGAATAACAGGTTACCAATAGATCTCCTAAATAAACGGAAGCGGTGTAATTTTTTTGAATGCAAGTGCCCGGAGCTATTTTTTCTAAGAACCCACCCATTTCGTTGGCACAGTTGGCAATATAAACGCTTAAAAAATTATCTCCGTACTCTAAGCCATGCGCAATACCTGCACCCAATGCATAAATATTTTTCATAACCGCTGCATATTGCACACCTACCACATCGGTATTCACTACTGTATTAATGTAATCGGTTTTAAAACAAGCTGCAATGGCAGCTGTCTCCGCTTCATCGCTTCCCGAAAAAGTGAGATAAGATAATTTTTCCGCAGCCACTTCTTCCGCATGGCAGGGGCCTAACAAAGTAAAATAATTGTTT
>CAXYYO010000172.1:0-1591 GCA_964293305.1 uncultured bacterium
ACTCGTTGTTTGATTGGTTCAACAGGTGCAAAGTTATGCCTCAGTGGATATCCACTTAAACCTGCAGAATTAGCTAATTCTATGATGGTATCTAATCATATTTCTTGGTTGGATACAGTTGTTATGTTACGTTTGCATTTTGTACGTTATATCGGTAAGATAGAGATGTTAAATTGGCCAATTTTGAAAAATGTAATTAAGGCTGGTGGAACTATTTTCATAAATCGTAAGAATAAAAAAGATTTAATTAGTGTTAATCAGCAAGTTGCAACGCTATTATCAAAAGGTGCAACAGTTGGCCTATTTCCTGAGGGTAGAACAACTCTTGGCACTGAAATTTTGCCATTTAAAGCCCCTATTTTGGAGGCCGCTAGAATTGCAAATAGTAAAATATATCCAATTGTATTAAGTTATCGTAAAGAAAATAATTGCCTTGCGCAAGAAGTGTCTTTTGTTAATGTCGGTTGGCTAACTACGGTACTCAATACATTACGCTTACGTAACCTTGTTATCAATGTAATAGTTTTACCACCAGTGATGGCTTTGGATTTTCCAGATCGTGAAAGTCTGAGTGAGTATTTACATCAAAAAATTAGTAGCTGTTATCAGCTGCAACAGACTGAATCCAAGTAATCTAATTTAATCTTATAAAGAGTTATTGTTGCTTAGAAGCTGTTTGGAATTAATTGACAAAAAGTATTAAACTACGGCATGTTGAAATTTTTGATAGAGTTAAGCATGCGTAAAAGTTACCCAAGTGATATAAGTAAAGAACAGTTTGAATTAATATTACCAGACTTGGAGTCAGCTCGTAAGAAAACCAAACCACGTAAGATTGAGCTTTATGACGTATTTTGTGGTGTATATTATGTATTAAAAAGCGGTTGCCAATGGCGTATGCTACCAAGTGACTTTCCTAAGTGGCAGTCAGTATATTTTTATTTTAAGATATGGAACGAGAACCCAAAATCTAATACATGCAGTGTGTTGGAAGCAGTCTTAAAAAAAATTGGTAGGCTTAATACGTACAAAAAATGGCAGAAAAGAAATGACTAGTTTCTGTATAATTGATGCTCAAAGTGTGAAAAATACCGATACTGCAGAAAATAAAGGTTACGATGCAGGTAAAAAAGTCTCGGGGATAAAACGCCATATAGCAGTAGACACCCAAGGATTACCGCATGCCATTTGTATAACTACAGCTAATGTAACTGATAGAGCAGGTGCGGAGCTAATGTTTGAAACAGCTAAAGATAATTTAGCTGAAGTACAAAACGTATTGGCAGACGGTGGATATCGTGGTGAAAAATTTGCTGAAACGGTAAATGAGCTATTGAGCGCAACAGTTGAGGTTGTTAAAAGAAATGAGTTACATAGCTTTGTAGTCCTGCCAAAGCGCTGGATAGTAGAACGTTCATTTAGTTGGTTAGAAAAGTGTCGTAGGTTGTGGAAAAATTGCGAGAGGCTTATGAATACAAGTTTGCATATGGTGATCTTAGCTTTTGTAACATTAATTTTAAGAAGATTCTAAACAGGTTCTTACAACCACGATAACCTTTATCTAAAACAACCGTAGTAATTGTTTTCCCAG
>CAXYYO010000173.1:0-1591 GCA_964293305.1 uncultured bacterium
CGCAAAAGTACCAACAAGTATGTAAAGACAAAACACAAGGTGCGCAAGTCAGCTTTGCATATAGAGGTATTATTTGGAATGGAACGTGCGAGCCTCAATTCTTTGCAACCGCCAAAAATGCACCAATTAAAGGAGATGAAGCGGAACTCAATTCAATATGTGCCACGAATGCCAACACCAAATCCATCAATATAGAAGGTAAAGAAATTAAAGGTAAATGTGCATTGGGTTTTGTCGCACCTCATCCCAAATAACCATGGAGTCACAAAGGAAGGGCCTATGTTAACTGCTTCAAATTATGGGTGAAAATGTATGATTTCCACCCATTTTTAATTATTGCTTATTTAACAAACTTAGTTAAACTCAAAAAACAACCAATAAGGATTAAAACAAAAAAGGATATTCCATGGATTCGGGGCTATTTGCTGTTTTTCTGCCCGTCACATTGGCCCTCATGATGATGGGGTTGGGCCTAGAGCTTTCTATCAAAGATTTTTTGCGTGTTGGACGCTACCCCAAGGTAATTTTTTTAGCACTTTTTACACAGCTCATTATTTTGGTTTCTATTGCGTTTTTAATTTGCAAGGTTTTAGATTTACCACCGTTACTTTCTGTGGGTTTAATGCTTTTAGCAGCCTCTCCAGGTGGGCCAACTGCAAACTTATTTAGCTATATTTATAAAGGTGATGTTGCACTTAATATGACATTAACCGCAATTAACTCAATTATTTGTATATTTACATTGCCTTTTATCGTGAATTTATCATTGTTATATTTTTTAGGTGACAAAACCACGATTAGTATGCCTATAGATAAAATTGCACATGTTTTTCTTATTATTTTTATTCCCGTTTGTATTGGTATGCTATTACGCCATACATTGCCAGCACTAGCTTATCAGTTAACACGACCAATGCGTCTCATCTCAATTTTCTTCTTATTCTCTATTTTTATTTATGCATTATTCAGAGAAAAGCAGAATGTTATTTTGTATTTTGTAGATGTCGGCATTGCAACTGCTATTTTTTGCTTTGCAAGCCTATTTCTAGGTTATCTCATTCCTCATTTAGCCAAAATTCCTGAAAAACAAGCCCGTGCATGTACCTTTGAAATTGGCATCCATAACACGGCTATTGCAATGACCACTGCAATTTCTGTTCTGTCCAATACCACCATTGCAATTCCTGCTGGTGTTTATTCAATTGTTATGTATATTTTCGTACTGCTTTTTGGAATTTTACTTACACGCTCAACTGCTCATAATGTCGCTTTAAATAGCAAAATATCAAATTTTTAATTTTATACTTCAACTTTATATAAACAATTTATTTTAAAGAAAACAAGCAAATGTAAAAATAAAACAAGGGAGTATATATACATGGATTCTGGAATTATAACCGTAATGCTACCTTTAGCATTGGCTATTATTATGATTGGCCTTGGTTTAGAACTAACACCAAAAGATTTTGCTCGTGTCACCAAACACCCCAAAGCCGTACTGATTGCATTATTTTGCCAATTGGTTGTATTGGTTAGTATTGCATTTGTGCTCTGTAAACTCTTTGCCCTCCCTCCTTTACTTGCCGTAGGC
>CAXYYO010000174.1:0-1570 GCA_964293305.1 uncultured bacterium
CGGCCTCATACCCCGAAGGTGGTTGGTGCAAATCCAGCTCACGCTACCAACGAAAAGATTTAAAGGTTCTACCCTGATTTGCTTCATGCTTATTAGGGTTTTTTTATGCTTATATTTTTATATTGATCATCGCTAGTAGTGTGATATTGTTTGCATTATTTTTAATTATTGTTATTTTTTGCCACTGTAACTGAGTCAATTAGTGTGGAAAATGACCCTCAGAAACTAGCTGTGGTTTCCAATACCTTAAAGGTATTTTAAGTTTTAGCCCATACTTCCATGTGTGGGCTTTTTTTTGCATGGAGCAGACCATACTGTATTTTTTGCGTACATTATTTTGCATTTATGTTTATGGCTTCAATTATCGATGATGGTCAATACCGTGAATGCCGAAAAAGTGATAAAGATAGTTAATACTACAAATTGTTAAGCATATTAGGGTACATCAAACCTTGTCCCATTCGAGATGTTGATGGGGGCTTCTTATTATTGAGGGGGATGTTTAGGCTGCTTGATAATAAATTTATCGCAAAAATTGTATAATTGATATTATTAACCATGCTCAATATTCAATTAAATTTAAGCCAAATAATATTAAAATATTGTTTGGCAAAATTGTACAGGCGAGTATTTTGATATGGCTGAGTGATAGAAAGAGGGATTGTAGATATTTTAAATTTGTTTAATTATATTTTTGTTTAGTTAAACTTAAAACACTGTTTTATTGTTTTATCTATTAAAAATTTATGTTACGGAAATATGAAAATGTAATAATATGACAATATGCTATGTAGAATTTACATTAAACTTCTTACAAAGTTACTACAAATTATGGAACATAATAATGCCGCAAAATAATCCTAAATTTATATTAGAACAAATTTATAATTTCATTGTAGAAAAACCAACAATTGATTCTCAAAGTCAATTTATGCAATTGAAAACTTTTTTGAGTGAATTACATGAGTGTGATAAGTCTACATTTGAAGCTGTAAAACCTTATAATTATAAGGGTGTGTTTAATGGTAAACAGCAAACCATACTGGCTCATGCAGCGCCAAGTTTTCTGCAAAAAAAGGAATTTTTACATTGGATGAGTCATCAATTAGAGCAATAAAAAGCAGTCTAAAATGAACCACCTTCGAGTGGTTTTTTGCTAGCAGCATTTCATTCATGGTTTATGTCATTGGAACTGATAGATAAATCTTAATAAAAAATCTTTGACAATTACGCTATGTAAAAAAGGGTGCTTGTGTCATGACTCAACCCTAAAGTGGTAAATAGAGAATTTAGCTTTAACATGATGATGCTTGAAGGCATTGAAAGAAAGAGAGAATTACAAACTCAAAATGTACCAGCTGCACTGAAATGAAGCGCTTTGACTCAAGCATCCAAGCATCTAATTGATACATCGCGTGAACCAACCCATTCAGGGCAGTATAAAGCTCCATACTTTAGGTCGGGTAGAATGTTAAAAATAATGAGTTATTATCGAATACAATTGCGGCCGGCGGGTTTGGCTTTATACAGGTTATTATCGGCTTTTTTAAATACCTCTTGAACATCAAAA
>CAXYYO010000175.1:0-1557 GCA_964293305.1 uncultured bacterium
TTACTCGGCCCTGCCGGGATGGGCCTTAATACTCTGTTTTCTTCTTCTATCTCTATGATCGGCAACATATCCGGTCTTGGTCTTAATTTCAGTGCAGTAAGAGATTTATCGAAGGCAAATGAAAGTGGAAATAAACTGGAACTTTCAAAGACTGTAAGTATTTTCAAATGGTGGCTTTATGGCAGTTCTGTTTTGGGAGTTATTGCAGTTATAGCTCTTTCTCCCGTTTTAAGTTCATATACATTTAAAAGCAACGACTATATACTGGCTTTCATTTTTTTAAGCCTTATGCTTCTTTTCAATGCTTTGGCATCGGGTAATGCAACAATACTGCAGGGCACCCGTAACCTAAAATACTTTGCAATTTACTCAGTTACAAGCTCTCTGGTAGCTCTTCTGGTATCTGTTCCTTTGTACTATTATTATGGAATTAAGGGGATTGTTCCCGCCCTGATTCTATCTCCGTTTGTTACTTATCTGTTTAGTCTGTATTACACGTCAAAATTAAATATAAAAAGAATTAAGGTACCCGCAGGAGAGATTTACCATAAGGGTCTAAACATGGTAAAACTTGGAGCGGCAATGATGCTTGCGACCTATATTGGTTCTCTTGTAAATTACTTGTTAAACACATATATTGGAACATCGGGCTCATATGCCGATCTTGGTATCTATCAGGCAGGGATAAACATAACATCTCAGTCAATTGGACTCGTTTTTACTGCAATGGCAATAGACTATTATCCAAAACTATCTGCAATAAGCGACGATAATTTTAAGGTGAGGGATATGGTTAACCAGCAGGGAGAGGTAACAATGCTTATCGCAACCCCAATATTATTAATGCTAATTGTTGCAATGCCCCTGGCAATCAGAATCCTTTATACTGCCGATTTTTTGCCAATTTCGAACTTTATAAGACTCCTCTCTTTTGGAATGTTTTTTAAAGCGGCTTCCTATTCAATAGGAGCAATTTCCTTTGCAAAGGGAGATAAAAAAGTCTTTTTTACTTTAGAGGGAATCTATTCTAATGTAAGTATGCTGGTTTTATGCGCCGGTGGCTACAGTTTATATGGTCTTACGGGTCTGGCATGGGCATTTCTGATAATGCACGCATTGTATTTTATCATTGTAAGTTTTGTCACTTACAAACTATATAATTTTATATTCAGCCCCGGCCTTAAAAAAATTCTTGTTGTTCAATTTTTATTTATTGCAACAGCTGTAATTTTGTTTGTATTTGTTGCCGAAATAATTGCATATCCAATTGCCGGGTTAATGCTTTTATTATCAATTCTTTTCTCCTACAAAGAAATCGACAAACTTAAAGGCATTAGAGAATTTGTGCTTCAGAAACTGGGCAGGATATCAAATCCCAATCCTGAATAGCCTCCACATAGCTCTTTTAAAGATATCAACAACCCAGTATTGAGCGATTTGCATTTTAAGTTTAATCGACCTGGGATTGTGGATTATTTTCCATCCTTCAGGTATAAGATCCTTTTTATTGTTATTTCTTATTTGACATTTGCCATTCGCGACCTGGTTTATCAACCC
>CAXYYO010000176.1:0-1549 GCA_964293305.1 uncultured bacterium
AGTACAAATCCGCTGCGATAGGAGAGTTTTTTTATCAGCTTCTCATAGCTACGATACTAGACCCTAATAGCAATAATATTACAAATACTTGTATTTATGAAATGTAAATATTTATTTTTCTGTTTTAATTTGGTTTTATTTTTTGGATGTCATAATCCTTCTCACATTATTTCCGACAATGGGGATTCCAAGGGTGTCTTATTAACTAATCCACCAGCAATAGAATATACCCAATATTATAGTAATGGAAACATAAAACGCCGCGATATTATTTATTTAGAAAATAATAAAAAACGTAGTACTGAATATTACAATGACGGTGAGGTTAAATGGGAAGGAGAGTATTCCGAATATCCTTTTGTTGGAGATAGTGCATTAATTAATTTTAGTTCTTTGCCGTCTTATATTGAAATTGATTATACTAAATTGCAACATAATTCAGATACTGTTTTCTCTCTTGTCCCAAATGCTATGTATCGGATAAGAGCTTTTGTGAAAGGTGTTCATCCTCATTATTATGGGCTTCTTTATAAATATTCTTTTAATGATTTTTGGCAAAAATTACCGCAGATTCCTCAGTCTGAAAATATATATGAATTCATACTCAAAACACCAAATCAGAAGTGTGAAGTATCCATTTTGTATGTAGCAGAAGATGTAAATGGAGTAACAGTATTCGGTACTAATCCACAAATTCAATATGATTTTGTGGTTGATTTTAAATAGATGCCGTCTGCGTCGTCGTAGTTTTAAAAAAGCGCCTAGGATTATAAGCGGTACTATTTAAAGTAGGAGACTACAATTCTAATAAAATGCAAAAAGAGCGAGATAAATAATCCCGCTCTTTTGTGTTCAGTGACCACAAGGTTGTGTATTATTTGGCAGCTTTGGTGTATTTTTCGCCATTTAGTATGAGCGTACTGCCTTCGAATCGGAATTCAATAACGGCGTTGGTTCCAAAATTATTGAACAACCAAATGCGTCCATCGCGTAACTCATAACTGTTATAACCAGCTCCATCAGGAATCACTTGTCCGTTGGCTGTTTGGGTTTTGCTATAGCTCCAGTCCGCTTTAAATACCACTTTGTTGGTCAATGTGATGTATGATTTTTTTACCGTATTTGTTGGATCAAGGTATTTTGCGGAGTTGGTCCATGTACCTACAATGCCCGCTTTTACGTTCGATTTGTCGGTTTTCTTATCATATTTTTGAGCTGGATTAGCGCCTCTGGCAAGCAATATTTCGCCTGATTTCGTACGGTTGTAACGGTATGCCCAATATAAAGCGGTGTGTCCTTCTTTGTCTTTCAATTCCAGTTGTGCGCCTTTGTCGAGCAACAGCTCAAGTACGTCGGTGTAGGTTCCGTATTTATTGCCTTGCGCATTTACGCCACCAGCGGCATGCATCAACGCAGTTTTGCCCCATTTGTCCTGAATATTGACATCGGCACCTTTATTTAATAAGAGTTTGGTCGATTCTATGGATGCGCCAACTACAGGTATCATCAATACTACTTTGAGCAATCCACCTTTTACGGCATACATCAA
>CAXYYO010000177.1:0-1545 GCA_964293305.1 uncultured bacterium
GTACTTTAGCTTATCAATCAGACTTACAACATTTCCATTTTTATTCTCACAATAAATATGTTTTCGCTTCGGTAAAAGCTGCATTACTTCCCAAAAGTACAAGGGTGCGACGCAACGGACGGAGCAAAAAGGTGCAATGTTTGGCCCAAAAAGTTAGCCTTTACTCTTGCAACTACAAACTGTAAACCACAAACTATAAACTGCTGTTTTCTTTTTTGGCAAACGTTTATAAGCTTTTGGCATTCATTTCGCGGGTAACGGTTTATCTTTATTTTTACCGAATAAACCGGGTTCATTGTTTACAAAATTCCTGAAAATATTTAGCTGGGTATTGGTGGTTGCGCTGGTGTTGATACTATTGTTTGTGCCTATGGCCCAAACATGGACAGGCAGGCTGCTGCTTATTTTAACCGGTTTACTGATGCACGGCATTGCCACATCGAAACATATACGCCGCACTATTTTTATTTTACTGGGTTTTGTACTGCTGGTTTGGTTGCTTATTCAAACCGGGCCGGTACAGAATTTTTTAATTGGTAAAGTGACTGAGAAACTTTCCAACGACCTGCAAACCGAGGTTAAAATAAAAAACGTAAGTTTTTCTTTTTTTGATAAAATGGACATTAACGGCGTTTTGGTACGCGACCGCCAAAAAGATACACTCCTGTACGCTGGTATTTTAAAACTGCGCATTACTGACTGGTTTTTTTTACAGGAACATACCGACCTTAAATATATTGGCCTTGAAGATGCAGTTATTAATATGCACCGCAAAGATTCTGTTTGGAACTACCAGTTTATTGCAGATAATTTTTCTGCGCCTGCAACTGCAAAAAATATTGCTGAAATAAAAGATACTGCTGCTAAAAAGAAGATTGCATTCAATATTCAAAAGATTGACCTTAAGAAAGTAACTTTTATAAATAACGATGAATGGGTTGGCCAGAAAATGATTGTAAAAGTTGGCAGTATGCTGCTTGATGCTGAAAAAACCGACCTGAACAATGCAGCATTTATTATAAACTCCATTGAACTTGACCGGCCTTATTTTTCAATGGAAGATTTTGACGGCAACCGCCCGGAACCTCCCCCATATATAAGAGACAGCGGTATGTATTTTAATGCCGGTGATATTGCGGTTAAAGTGGCATCGCTAAAAATAACGGATGGTGTTTTTGCCAGCTTTATACGTGGCGAAGTGCCCGAAAAAGGGTTGTTTGATGGCAGCAGTATTAAAATAAATAAGATAACCGGAACTTTTAAAGAGCTGAGTTTTATAAAAGATACCATTAAAGCAGCTATTGATCTTAGCGCCATTGAACGCAGCGGGCTCGAACTTAAAAAATTAAAAGCAGATGTAAGGCTTACCCCGCAAATACTGGAATTTGCAAATCTTGATATGCGCACACCCAAAAGCAGGCTGGGCGATTATTATGCCATGCATTTTGAAGATTTTAATGAAGATATGAAAGACTTTGAAAACAAAGTAACCCTGGATGCAAACATTAAAAACACGGAGATAAACAGTGATGATATTGCATACTT
>CAXYYO010000178.1:0-1541 GCA_964293305.1 uncultured bacterium
AATGAGATAGCTGCCAGCCTAAATGACAGCAAATTTGTAGATTGCGAAAACTATCGCAGCGGTTGCAGTATCGCTGATAATAATGCAGGTTGCTCTAATAGTAATTCATGTCAATAAAATCAATTTTATGAAACAGAACATTTTTTTTACTTATATTTTGACTACAATAATCAGTGCTGGTTATTCTCAACCCGGCACACTAGACCCGAAATTTGCTTCAAATGGTGTTTATTACGACAGCTTTAGCATCGCTACAAATAAAGCCGCTTTGTTACAATCGAATGGAAAGATAGTGCTGGGGGGATATGGCTCTGAGGGATCGCAAACTGGATTTTTTCTCAAGCGGCTTACAGAGAAAGGGCTTACAGATTCAAGTTTTGGAAACTATGGTACGAAAGTAATTGATATCGCTTTTTTTGATGAGGTTACATCATTGGCGTTACAGGCAGATGGAAAAATTGTAGCAGTAGGTTCGAGTTATTTATTTTTTGTGAGGGATGAAGATTTTAAAGTATTTTATAATATGAATTTCAGTATAACAAGAATATTGCCCAACGGAGATATTGACAGCAGTTTTGGTGATAATGGAATTGTACAAACAGATTTTGGAGGGGTGGAAGAAGCATATTCCGTTGCTATACAGAAAGATGGCAAGATATTAGTAGGCGGTTCAACTGGTGCTTTACCACCTAGTCAGAATGTTCCTAAATTTCTTTTAGTAAGGTACCTTCCTGATGGAAAGATAGATTCCACCTTTGGTGTCAAAGGTAAAGTATCCACCATTTTTAATAGCAGTACCGATGATATTATAAAAAAAGTTTTATGTTTAACAGATGGTAGCATCCTTGTTTGCGGTACCATAAACGGCGCAAGGGGTATCAATGATAGTGGTGATTTTGCTCTTGCCAAATATTTATCAAACGGTGATTTAGATGAAAGTTTTGGAACTGGTGGAAAAGTTACTACTAGTATGAACAGGACAGGGTCTTTGTTGATGGATGCTATCTTATTAAAAGAAGGTAAAATACTAACCTCTGGTGTTACAAATTATGGCAATGATTCTAAAATTCGTCCCGTTTTAGTACAGTACAACACCGATGGAAGTATAGATAGTGAATTTGGAGTACAGGGCATTCAGGAAATTATATTTTCAGATGGGAAATCGGAAGGAAGGAGCATAGCATCACAACACAATGGCAAAATAATTATGACTTCAGCAATTGGGTTTACTAATTCTAGTGCAGTTGTTGTTATTAGATTACTTTCTAATGGATCTATCGACAGTAGTTTTGGCGTAAATGGCAGAATAATCCAAGAAATTGGACTTTTTGATAACCCAACCGATGTTCTTGTTCAAGAGGATGGTAAGATTGTTGTATCAGGGGATTTTTCAGAATTTATAGGATCCAATATTTTCGCAGCCCGCTATTATGGAGACCCAACCCACCCACTTTTTAGCAAAATACGCCGTTGGATACACAGAAACATCCTAAACTTCACAGATGCCAATGGCACAGCCACACAGTATAATATAGAACAAC
>CAXYYO010000179.1:0-1541 GCA_964293305.1 uncultured bacterium
TTAGCTATAGCACCAAGTTTAACATGGCAAATAGCCGAAGCTGTATTAAGAACCACCATTTTATGCGTAGCTGGCATTACAGCTGTTTATTATTGGGGTATCTCATCGGAAGTAGAACACTTACTCCAACTCGCTTGGAGCAAACATAATATCATAAAAAGAACCAAAAAACTATGAAAAATTTAGATTTCAAGACTAAGATTTTACCTAATTTAGGCATCTTGTTTATTTTTATTGTAGCCGCCACTATTTACTGCGCTCCGGCATTGGAGGGTAAAATTATTTTTGCTGGCGATAATGTGAATGGTACTGCGGCATCACGTGAAGGTGCTGTTTATCACGAACAAACTGGCGATTACACCTGGTGGACAGGTTCCATGTTTAGTGGAATGCCCAATTATCAAGTGGGTGGAGGTAGTTACCTTTCAACCAAAATTCTACAACCCTTCTACAAGTTTTTTCACTGGGGACATCGCAATGCCATTTTTATTGTATTATTTTACCTCATCAGTTTTTTCATACTCCTGCGTTCATTCAAAATTGACAAATGGATAAGTCTTGCGGGAGCCTTTGCCATCGCCTTTTCGTCGTATTTTTTCATCATTATAGCAGCTTCCCATCATGGGAAATGTACTGCCATCACATGGATGACTATGGTTCTAGTCGGTTTTCTACTCATGTATCAAAAGAAATATGGCTGGGGCGCCATCTTCACGATGTTTTTTATTCCTATGGGATTTTTTCTACATCCCCAAATGGGTTACTACATTTGTATGCTAATCGGAATTTTATTTTTTGCTGAACTCTACACACACATCAAAGAAAAACGTTATAAAGATTTTGCCATCGCTACTGTGTTGTTTGCTGTATCATTTGGTGTAGGCATGGGCGTTGGTAGTGCCAATGTGTTTGCCAACCAAGAATATGCCGAACAAACCATGCGTGGAGGACACACGGAACTCACCAAAGGTGACGACAAACCAAGTGCTGGCAATGGACTTGACTTAGATTATGCCACCGCTTGGAGTTATGGCATTGGAGAAACCATGACATTTTTGATTCCTAATTACATGGGAGGTTCTTCGGGCTACAATGTGGGCAAAGAATCAACACTTTATAAAGAATTGGTAGCAAACGGCGTTCCTCGCCCATCGGCTGCTGATTTTTGTAGCGCAGCACCAACCTATTGGGGAACACAGCCTTTTACTTCAGGGCCAGTATATATTGGAGCCATTGTTTGTCTATTATTTGTACTTAGTTTATTAATTGTAAAAGGACCTTACAAATGGGCTTTATTAGTAGCTACGTTATTTTCCATCTTTTTGTCATGGGGACATAACTTTATGTCGTTGACTGAATTCTTCTTCAACTACTTCCCGATGTACAATAAGTTTAGAGCCGTGGCATCAATCTTAGTTGTAGCCGAAATAACTATGCCATTGTTAGGCTTCTTGGCATTAAAAGAGATAGCTAACAAATCTATTTCGAAAGAAAAATTACTGAAATATCTTTACATCTCGACTGGCATTACAGCAGGACTT
>CAXYYO010000180.1:0-1537 GCA_964293305.1 uncultured bacterium
GGCTCTTTTCTCAGACCTTGCCGTGGAAAGGTTCATAAAATTGATGCAGGCAATAACCAGTATGATCAATGCAATAATTGAAAACAAACGCACATATCCGATCATGCCACCGGTATTTATGCCATTATCAAAATCGCTGTATAAGCGCCATTTGCTCATAGGAAAAGCAAAGTAGGTGCTTATTTCATCCTGGCCGTGTGCCCTTTTTATTTTGGTGATACTTTTATTTAATTGCGCGGTATCTGTTCCCGGCGCAGCCTGCACAAACACATTCCATGATGAGTTTACCCACTCATTCATTGCCCTTTTGGTGTCTTCATCATTGTAATTAAATGGGGTAATCCAGTCAAACTGAAATGTTGAATTACCGGGCACATCTTCCAGTATTGCGGTAACTTTTACATCATGGGTATTATCAAAACGCAATACTTTATTTATTGGGTCTTCATTGCCAAAAAAAGCTTTCGCTGCTGATTCGGTAAGCACAATGGAGTTTGGGTCTTTGAGTGCAGTTGCTGCATTACCCTTTAAAAATTTCCAGGAGAACACATCAAAATAATGTTCGCTTACCACATAGCCCTGTTTTTTTATTTTGTTATCCCCATAAGTAAGCACAGGTTGCTGTTCAGAGGTTGTAACAACCGCATGCTTTATTTGCGGTGAACTGTTTTCAAGTTCACTTGCAAGCGGCATGGCCATGCTCCTGTCTGTAAATACCTGGTTATTAAAATCACGGTTTGCTATTACCTGGTACACATCATCATAGTTCTTATGAAACTTATCGTAGCCAAGCTCATCCCGCACCCATAACAGTATGAGTACAGTACAGGTAATACCAATGGTAAGGCCCAGTAAATTGGTAAGCGAAAAAGCCTTGTTGCGGAATAAATTGCGCCATGCAATTTTTGTATAACTCTTAAACATGTATATTTTATTTTAGTTATCAGCTATAAAATGTTTACTGATCGTTTCTTGTGTCACTTGTTTCATCCCGCCTCTCAAAGCGGAATACTTGTACAGTTGTAATATTATTCAACAATAAATACAGCATACCGCAAAATGCCGGGTGCACTTTTATATTTAATGACGCAAACAGCCTGACCCCATTCCCCTTACCCGTGAAAGTTCCCAACGCCTGTGCCAATATGCAACTAACTGTTTTTCAACAGGCTGTAATAAAAAAATAAAATCAGGTGTACGATATCGGACACCTGTTGTACGCTGATGAACAAGACTAAAATTTCTATTTGCCCAATTTAAGGTAAGTGTACATAACGTGCTATATCCGCACTGCTCCTTATGCTATGGCAGTTGAAGAGTGCGACGATGCTTAATTCACATACTCTGTTTGGTCCATAAGCCCCCATCCCCTAAAAGGGTTTTATCAACTTCGCTATTTTTTTTATACACGTTTAGGAAACAGGACTATTCCATTCTCAAACTATTTACAGGGTTATGCGCCGCTATGCGCCAGGTTTGCCAGGCAATGGTAATACCACCAATAAGTAACATAGCAAAAAATCCGGCGAGCAAAGTA
>CAXYYO010000181.1:0-1534 GCA_964293305.1 uncultured bacterium
GTGAGCCAAGGAGTTGTCTGGAATGATTGTCTTCCTAAGACCGCTTGGGCTCAATACTTTTTATGATTTATCAATAATTATTGTTGATGGATTATCTTCATTGGCAATAAAAGAAAATGCAATTAATTTTATAAAAAAATTGATGACAGCATTAAAAGAAGATAAACAAAAATGGAATTTATCACCTTTTTCAATAGTTCAACAAGGAAGAGTTGCAGTTGGTGATGAAGTTGGAGAATTATTAAAAGCAAAAATTTCAATAGTTTTAATTGGAGAGAGACCAGGTTTAAGTTCACCTGATAGTTTAGGTTTGTATTTAACTTGGAATCCAAAAGTTGGTTTAAGTGATGCTAGTAGAAATTGTATATCAAATATTAGAAGTGAAGGATTATCTTATGAGGAGGCTGTAAAAAAAACAATGTATTTATTAAAAGAATCACGAAGATTAGAGTTATCGGGAGTGAATTTAAAAGATAGAACAATTAATGATGTTATAGAAAATAATATAAATGAAGAAAATTTTTTAATTAAATAAAGGAATAAAATGAGTAAAGTTCATATAAATAAAGATTATCTTGCCAAAAGACAATTAAAAAGAGGAACAGCAGGTTGGATATTATTAGCAGGTTTAGGAGTTTCTTATGTAATTTCAGGTGATTTTGCAGGATGGAATTTTGGTATTGCACATGCTGGTTGGGGTGGATTTGCAATTGCCGCTGGTTTAATGGCAATAATGTATTTTTGTTTAGTTTTATCATTAGCTGAAATGTCAGCATCAATTCCAGCAGCAGGTGGAGGATATAGTTTTGCAAGACAAGTAATGGGACCAGCAGGTGGATATTTAACAGGACTTGCCATACTCATTGAATATGCACTAGCTCCCGCAGCAATTGTAATTTTTATAGGTTCAGCGGTTGAGGCATTAACAGGATTTAATGGTCCTTTAGTATATGCGTTATTTTATGCAGTTTTTATTTCTATTCATTTGTTTGGTGCAGGTGAAGCTTTAAAAACAATGATAGTTATCAGTGCTTTAGCTGTATTTGCAATTATTGCAACAGCAGTTGCTTTAATAGGAAATTTTGATGCAACTAAATTATTTGATATTGCAGTAACAGCGGAAGCAACAGGTGCAAGTGAATTTTTACCATTTGGATGGTATGGAGTTTGGGCAGCACTTCCATTTGGTATGTGGTTATTTTTAGCAGTTGAAGGTGTACCTTTAGCCGCAGAAGAAGCAAAAAATCCTGCAAAAGATATTCCAAAAGGTATTATTGCAGCAATGATTTTTTCAACTGTTGCCCGGTACGTGTCTGCCGCTGAATAAAATACTGATGCCAGTTGGAAGAGAGCGTTCATATCTGATATTTCTTTTAATGGCAGAGTACAGTATTCATCCAGTCTGCTTCTGGTTGTAAACAAAATCTGGCAGCGATATTTTAATACTACTGACTGAAAGCTGTCTTGTGTAGCAGTGACAGTAAAATTATCTAAGATCAACAGAGTATCACAGTTCAGTGTACCCACAAAACGC
>CAXYYO010000182.1:0-1533 GCA_964293305.1 uncultured bacterium
TCCATTCGCCGGTTGAAGTATTAATTGAAAATAGCCCCTGTTTTGTACCTGCCCAAATGGTTTCATTATCTGCCTCCATAAGGCTAAAGATATTTTGCTGCGGCAGTTGAATAAAATTTTTAAAATAGTTGCCTGCAGGCTGAAGGCTGCCTTTTTGCGGGTTATAAATATAAATACCATCATGTGCCGTACCTACCCACACTTTACCATTTTTATCGCGGCAAAACCCATACGTGTAAAGGCTTTTTGCTGTTTCAGGTAATG
The DNA here is from genome assembly GCA_964293305.1 of uncultured bacterium. Lineage (GTDB taxonomy): Bacteria > Bacteroidota > Bacteroidia > Chitinophagales > Chitinophagaceae > CALAGJ01. The sequence continues at coordinate 265 of CAXYYO010000182.1, forward strand.
GCAGTTCCGTTATTTTATCAGTAGCAATATCAATTACAGTAACGCTTCGATAGGTGCCCATAAATATATTACCCCCAATTTGTTTTATGCGGGTTACCAGGGGCCGGTTGCCGGCTTCCACTTCTGCCGCAACGGGTTTAAAATATTTGAATTTGCCGGTAACAGGGTTTAATTTGGCAAGCCCTTCTACACCGCCAACCCATATATTGGTGCCGTCAAAATGCACATTCCTTATGTTGTGAACCGGGCAGGAAAGTGAATCAGGCCCGGTAACTGGGTACTTCTCAAATGCATATCCATCATATTTGTATAAACCATCATTGGTGCCAATATATACATAGCCAGAATCATCTGTGGCAACTGCCCTGGTTATGGGTGTTAATAAACCGGGTGAAGTAATTTTTTCAAAATAGAAGTTGTTTTGTGCTTTTAAAGTACCGGTATACATAATAAATACAAAAATGCTCAAAAGAATTTTTGCAGGTAACCTGTAAGGCAGCATATTTATATTGGTTATTCTCAAATTTACACAATTAAAACAGATGCCTGTTTGTTCTGGTTTTAAAACCCCATTTTACTACAGAGTGCAACATTTAGTAAGCGTTTTTGCACAATGCTTAATAAAGAACAGAACGATGAAGAGTGCGACGCAACTGGGCTTAATAGCAGTAATGTTGCCGGGTCAATAAAAAAAATAGCCACATTAAGTGTTGCCCCATTTTAGCTTTATTTAGCAGTTGCTTTAGTATTTTACAGCCAGCACCGCCGCATTTTTTTTAATATTATGTTACCGGCATTTGCACCATTGGGCATCGCTTCTTGCTACGCTCAGTTCATCGTTCTGAACATTGGTGGACAGCAGCACTGCCTGACCATATTGGAATTGTGGTTCCCATCTTTAATCTTATATTTTATTTCACTGTATTTCTTATGCCTTTAAGTACGCTGGTGCAATAAAAATTATACAGGAAAAGAAACCATAATTTCTGTGCCTTCATTTTTTTCTGAATGAATAGTGAATATGCCCTTATGTGCTTCTGCACGTTTTTGCATATTCGAAAGGCCGTTACCTTTTTTTAATAAGCTTGTATTAAAGCCAATCCCGTCATCGCTTATCAGTAACTGCAGTTTATGCTGCTGCAAACCAATACCCGTACGTATACTGTGGCAGCCAGAATATTTTACTGCATTGTTTACTGCTTCTTTAAAAATGAGATAGATGTCTCTGCGCTGCTCCATTGATATTTGTAAAGAATCTACAGATGGATC
>CAXYYO010000183.1:0-1528 GCA_964293305.1 uncultured bacterium
TCCGCAAAGGTGGACAACAACCCGATGCGTAATGGATGATGATATAAATCCTTGGTTTTTGCCAAGTTAAAAATAAGGGCATAGGTTACGTAATAAAAAGCAGCTGGGACACGGATTGTAAAACTGGAGGAAAAAGGGATATCAAAAGTATACCAATCTACTGCCATGCGAAACATCAAAACAGAGAGGCCTACTAATAAACCAGATAATGCAAAGGAGGTATTGCGCAGCCATAATAAAAAAAATAAAAATGTTGGTGAGCCAAAACTAACACGAAAGGAGCTAAGTTCATCGTCAAAAGGATAAAATTTAAGTTCACCAACCAAAGGAACAAGTAAGATCATTAACAACACGGTAAGCCATTCTTTTTTCATTCTCGATACACGTCCTTGAGTAAAAATCGAAGCCTATGTAGCCGTAAAAAAGAATCTGTTTTTATACATAATACATTATACACGATAAAAAATAAATTTGTGAACTTATCGGAATTTTATAATTTTTTTCGAAAATTTTGTAGTTTTATATTGGATTTTATAGATTACATGATAGATTTTACTTACAGAAATAAACAAGGAGGAAGATGAAAAAACGCAGTTTTATACAAATAATTTTTTTATCTCATTTTTGTATACAAAATACTGCATAATGAATTTCAATATACAACGTGATAGAAAATGATCGTGGGAGGTACAGTTGATTGAATCCTAAAATAGTACGAGGTTTAATTTGTATTTTTATTGGATTAGTGATTTGGTTTATTCCGATTCCTGAAGGGATAAAACCTGCAGCATGGCATTTGTTAGCTATCTTTACGGCGACGATAGCAGCTTTTATTTTACAACCCGTGGCCATTGGTACAGCATCCATCATTGGGTTAACAACGGTCGTGATTGCTGGTGTTCTGACTCCTGGACAAGCTCTTGAAGGATTTAGTAATACGGTCATCTGGCTTATTGTAGCAGCATTTATGTTTGCCAAGGGTTTTATCAAAACTGGTCTTGGTCGGCGAATTGCCTATATTCTCATGAGCAAATTTGGCGATAGCACCTTAAAGTTGGCTTATACTATGGCTGCAACGGATTTTATTGTTGCACCATTTACGCCATCGAACACGGCACGAGGTGGCGGAATTATCTATCCCATTACCCGCAGTTTATGCACAGCTTTTGATTCTGAACCCGGCCCTACAGCTGGTAGAGTCGGAAAGTTTTTGATATTTAGTGCGTACAATAGCGTTATTATTTCGGCATCCGTATTTTTGACTGGTGCATCCAATAATGTCGTTGTTATGAAGTTAACCCAAGAACTATTCGGACAAACCATCACTTGGTCTCAGTGGTTTATGGCTTGTATCGTCCCTGGTATAGTATGTACTATCTTAATACCATATATTTTGTATAAAATTTATCCGCCAGAATTGAAAAAAACACCTGAAGCTAAAGAAATGGCAAGAAAAGAATTAATCACTATGGGTGCCATGAGCCGAGACGAAAAAGTTCTTCTCATGATCTTTGGCGGTGCTCTTACT
>CAXYYO010000184.1:0-1518 GCA_964293305.1 uncultured bacterium
ATCGGACAAATAATGACCCTTTGCCTTGGGAAACGAGGTGAATTAGTAAAACAAAATTATATATCGGGTAACCGTATGGAGTTACTTTACGATCTTCCTTTAGGTGAAATTGTATTTGACTTTTACGACCGTCTCAAAAGTATTTCTAAAGGATATGCATCCTTTGACTATCACATGAATGGATTTCGCCCGTCAAAGTTGGTCAAATTGGATATTTTATTAAATGGCGAATCTGTGGATGCCCTTTCGTCACTTATTCATGTAGACAACGCTATTCCTCTAGGTCGACGCATGTGCGAGAAATTAAAAGAGTTAATTCCACGACAACAATTTGACATTGCGGTACAAGCGGCCATTGGCGCTAAAATTATTTCACGCGAAACAATCAAAGCCGTTCGTAAGGATGTAACTGCCAAATGTTATGGAGGTGACGTATCGCGTAAACGCAAATTATTGGAAAAACAGAAGAAAGGTAAAAAACGTATGAAACAAATTGGCAATGTAGAAGTGCCACAAAAAGCATTCTTAGAGGTTTTAAAATTGGATTAAAAACCCCTTGTAATATACAGAATGAGATGTAGCAACCACTATATAACCAAAATAATTTATTGCATTTTTGTATTTTAAATCTATATCCTTAATTTTTTATCATTATGCTTTTATTAAATGTAACTGCGCCATCCCTACCGGATGTGCCATTATGGGCGTCAATCCCATTTGCAATCATGTTACTATCGATTGCAGTATTACCTCTGATTGTAGAATCGTGGTGGGAACGTAACCGTCACAAGTTAATTGTGGCATTAGCGTTAGCTATTCCAACCGCTATTTATTTAATTAATGAGGGGTTAATTCACAATTTGGAACATCAAATTATGTATGATTATGTTCCATTTATCATTCTTTTAGCGTCGTTATTTGTTATTACAGGTGGTATCCATCTCAGCGGCGACATTAAAGCAAAACCAATTATCAACACGCTATTCATTGGTATTGGTTATTTTTTAGCATCAATTATGGGAACAACAGGTGCAGCCATGTTACTTATTCGTCCTGTGATTAGCACCAACCAACAACGTTCTCACAAAGCACACACCATTTTATTTTTTATTGCAGCTGTGGCCAATTGTGGTGGACTTTTAACACCTCTTGGTGACCCTCCGCTCTTTTTGCTATTCTTACGTGGAGCTCCTTTCACTTGGTTCTTACATCTACTTCCAGAATGGGCTTTTGTTGGTGCCATATTACTTATCGTATATTATTTAGTAGATTCTTATTATTACAAAAAAGAAGATTGGGTCAATTTATCAGCTGATACACGTGAGGTTGAACCTATTCGTATTACAGGTAAAATTAATTTCCTATTCTTGTTAGGTGTTATCTTATCAGTTGCTTTTGTGAACGATGGGTTTATTCCTGCTATGAAAAGCAATCCTGAAATAGGTTATGAAGCACCAATGTGGCTTAAATTTTTACGTGAAATCATTCTATTATTATTGATTAGCCTCTCTTTATATA
>CAXYYO010000185.1:0-1511 GCA_964293305.1 uncultured bacterium
ATTGTATTTAAAACTTAATATAAAAATGCACTGTAATATTTGCGGCAGAACGGCTACCAATAAAGGGTTAATATACTTACCTGTGTAACTTTGTAATAGAATACCTTCGGTGTACAGAATTTTAAAATCTTAAATAAAAATAAAATGATACTCATTATTCTTGGGGTAATTGCATTTATTGTTGGCATTAGTTTTAGCCGCAGCAATAATGAATTAACCCGTTTCACAAATCCACTGCGTATTGTTGGTGTTGTTATGATACTTATTGGTGTACTTACTTCCTGCGTAATACAGATTGATGCAGGCCAGGTTGGCGTAAAAAAATTATTCGGCAAAGTGCAGAACGATGTGCTTAACAGCGGCCTCAATTTTATAAACCCTTTAATGGAAGTGGAAAAGCTTGATGTAAAAACCCTCAACTACACCATGAGCGGCGTACACGATGAAGGCATGAAAACCGGTGATGATGCCATTCGTGTTTTAACCGCAGACGGGCTTGAAGTTACTATTGACCTTTCGGTGCTGTACCATGTAACACCATCCGAAGCGCCAAAATTACTGCAGCAAACCGGCGCAGACTATGAAGATAAAATTGTACGCCCCATAACCCGTACCCGCATACGCGATAACGCTGTTTATTACGATGCTGTTGCCCTTTACTCTACTAAACGCGACGAATTTCAGCAGCGCATTTTCAACAGTATTGAAAAAAATTTTAAATCACGTGGATTGATACTCGAAAATCTTTTGGTGCGTAATATTACTTTGCCAGCAAGTGTAAAAGCCACCATTGAGCAAAAGATAAATGCAGAGCAGGATGCACAAAAAATGCAGTTTGTTTTGCAGAAAGAAAAACAGGAAGCAGAAAGAAAAAGAGTAGAGGCCCAGGGTATTGCAGATTACCAGCGCATAATCAGCGAAAGCCTTACTGACAAACAGTTGCAGTACGAAAGCATAAAAGCGCAACTTGCGCTGGCACAATCGGCCAATGCAAAAATAATTGTAATGGGCAAAGGCAATACACCAGTGATTTTGGATACAAAAGATAAATAAACATTTTTGCGCAGTGTGAAATTTAATTGAGAATATTAATAAGTAAACAGTTACATAAATAAATTTTTGTTTGTAAATTTAACAGTGCATAGTAAGGTACGTTGGCGATATGCCTTTATAATTCATCCGTAGTTTGCAACAAAGCCCTGTTAGTACGCTAATTAAAACCTCAGTATATGAAATCATCCAAAACAACCCATTCTGCTTTTGCAGTGTTGATTTTTTTATGCTTATCATTTCAATCCTGCTACTCGGTCATCTTAGTTAATAAAAACGGGGTTCCTGTTGCCGATCCCCTAAATAATGAAATTGGTTTTTACAGTGGCAAACAGGTAATCACTATTGATACCACCATTAAATTATCACTGCCTAAAAATTACGTGGTTTTCCAGGAAGGCTGCCCCGAAGGCGGGTTTCATTCTGTAGAATACCGTGCCACATTGGGCGGCGTGCTGCTT
>CAXYYO010000186.1:0-1510 GCA_964293305.1 uncultured bacterium
AATGATGGCTTTGGTTTTATCCGTGATTTTTGGTGCAATTGTCGTGGCAGAAATATTACCCGTATTGTTATCTACATCTGCAAACACCGGCATTGCGCCAGCATTGACGACCGTTGAGACACTGGCGATAAAACTACGTGGCGTGACAATCACTTCATCACCCTCGACAATATCCATGGCTTGTAACGCAACATCGAGTGCTAATGTACCATTTGCCAGCGCCACCGCGTAGTCTGTCCCTGCCCATGCGGCAAATTCTTTTTCAAACTCTCGACATTCAGTGCCCGTCCAGTAGTTGACTTTATTGGATAATAGCACCTGTGAAACGGCATCGGCTTCTTCTTGGGTAAAGCTAGGCCAGGGTGAAAACTGGGTGTTTAGCATTATTATAACCTCACATAAAGCTTTTCAAATCTAAATTGATATTTGGCGTTGTATCTACTGGGCATACATAATCAATGTACTTACTAGCATTCGGCAATTTATCAAAATCAGATTTTAGAATAGCGACATTATACAAGTCATGCCATTGCCCTTTTCTAAAAATCGCTTCACGTTGTCGACCTTCAACACGCCAGCCACATTTCTTAACATAAGCTCCCATACTTGATCCATTAAAATCTAATATGGAACTATAAAGGCGCCTTAATCCTACATTATAAAAAGCCCAAGCCATAGTTAACATAATCGCATCTGTACCAAAGCCTTTTTTTACCTTTTCAGGAATAAGCTTTATTGCAGATAATGCCATTTGATTATGCCAATCAATATCCCATAAACCTGTAATACCTATTGGTTCATCGGTTTCAATATCAATTATAATCAACCTATAATTTGCTGCATTTACATTATTTTCAATCCATTTAGCTTGTGAAAACAATGAAACAGGAAAAGTCCATCCCACTACGTTTTCAGATATCAACTGATTATTCATTAATACTTGAAGTAGATAATCATCTGTTTTTTCAATAGGACGTAGTGCTAATAAATTGCTTCTAATCATCTGTTTAATCAACCTGTGTCTTACTTTTACGATAAAGAGGAAAAAAATCATCAATATTGTTTATTTCTTCTTTTAAATAACCACATTGCTTACACAACTGCGAATAAATTTTATCATTAGTAATTAATCTAACAGTAAAAAAAGGATATTCATCAGCTGAAAAGCCCTTTTTAAATTTATATAGGGAATCATTAGTGCCACCTAAGCCACCACCGAGATGTAGCCATGTATACTTGTTTTCAACTCCCCAATAAATCATATGGTCTAAAATAATCTTAGATGGCTGAAACTTACGCCCCTCTAAACTTGTGCCAGATAAATGATACTGAATGATATTACTCTCAGTCATAAATAAGGAACCACCAATTATTTCAGAACCATGCTTAACAACAACTAATTTTAGTTTATGTTTCAATGAAGATTTCTTATCATAAAAATACTGTCTGCTATGATATTACGTTTCCTTACCTTCCAAATATCTCATTCTCTCATGCTAAATTTCAAAAT
>CAXYYO010000187.1:0-1508 GCA_964293305.1 uncultured bacterium
AAATGACAAAGGGAATACTTAAAAATAGAAGTACGAAAGTGGCGAGTTTAGCGCGCAGCAATGCGGCTTGATTGGATTTTAAATCTGTTTTAATCAGCATTTTTTATTTTTAAGAGAATGATTTGGCGCAGTATATTTAAATTATAGGCATAAAAAAAGCCCAATTCAAAATGATTGGGCTTTTTAGTATTTGGCTCTCCAACCTGGGCTCGAACCAGGGACCTGCGGATTAACAGTCCGTCGCTCTACCGACTGAGCTATTGGAGAATCTGAATGCGATTATAAGGGGATTTTTCAGAGGGTCAAGCTAAAGTTGTCACCTTTCCTTCATTTTTGCACTGTATGCTTTTTATTTAGACAAATAAATCAAAATAGTTAAAAAAACTTGCACGGCCAAAAATGAGTTGTTAGATTAAATCCATAACAGAACGTTTGAATGAAAATTCAAACAGTGTGGATTTAAAACCAACTTGCCAGCACTAAAATGGCTAAACAGGAGAAAGCGAATGCATACGCTAACGATTGCCGAAATTTTTTCAAATTTATCTTTTTATCAAGACAACTACCTTTCAATTATTCAAGATTCTGTACAGTATCGAACTGTGGTGGAAGACGCTTATATTCAAGTGTGGCCAGTGGGTACTGAACAGCTTTATCTTGGTGATTTATTGCAACTTTGGTTTAGTGATAAATGGTTGATTAATTCACCATGCCAATTGCTATTGGAAAGTTATTCAAATGGGCGTAAAAAACCGTTACAGCGTGACCATGATTTATATCTTTATCAATTAAATGGCAGTGCATTATCAGGACGAAACAATTCGAAAGTTTGGTCTGTGTCTGAGCAGAAAAAGCTTTCTGTATCTTTAGATAGTGTATTTAAATACTTGTGTATTTTTAAAGGTACACATCGTCCGAGTATTTTTCAGGACAGCCTGATTAAAAACTTCAAAACAGCAATATAAACAAAAGAGCATGTCGTAATGGCAAACCAATAAGGGTTTGCCAAAATACTGGGTTAAATATCTTAAGCTATTAAAAATTAAATTAACGGATAATCATGCAGGTTGCAGTGGCATGCGCATATAACTTGCCATTTTCATCGATAATTTTACCTTCAGAAATACCTAAGTTTTTACTGATGTTAATGACTGTGCCAATTGCAATAAGCTCTTTATTTTGCGGGATGGGGCGGCACATTTTAATATTTAGGTCGATTGTGCCGTAACCAACACCCGCTTCTAACATGCTGTGTACCGCGCAGCCTGTAACAGAATCGAGTACCGTTGCTGCAAAACCACCATGCACACCACCCAGTGGGTTTAAATGACGGCTATCTGCTTTAGCTTTGAAGTGGATGGTTCCTTCAGAAACCTCATATGGCTGCATAGGGATGGTTTCACTAATACTTGCAGCTGGAATTTTGCCAGCGCACATGGCTTGTAAAAGTTGTAGCCCTGTCATTTCTTTGGGATTCATCACGATCTTCCTGAATTATTATTGAGTTT